>NZ_JBITGN010000009.1:0-318300 GCF_044457245.1 Nocardia sp. NPDC050630 | reverse complement strand
CGGTCCCATTCCGAACCCGGAAGCTAAGGCCACCAGCGCCGATGGTACTGCACTCGACAGGGTGTGGGAGAGTAGGACACCGCCGGAACATCCTTGCGGAAGGCCCCCAACAGTGTTGGGGGCCTTTCTGCGTTCCACCACCACCCCCCGGCCACGCGGGATCGGTGAATTCCACTCAACCCACAACAGAGCGACCGCACCGCCACGTTGGTTCTGGTAATAGATCAAGTTCGCACAATGGTGATTTCGGTCGCGCACTCTATGTCGCGCCCAACCTGATCGTGAGCAACTGTTACACGAAGGGCGCCCCGCTATAGCTTCGCGTCCGAAGAACGCTAATCTTTTCCTCTTGACCTCCCGGCACCGAAATATGATCCGAGGTGTACGGAGATGATGCCCAATTCGATCGAGGCCTTTCTGGGGTAGCGGGATGCGAAGGTAAGCGACACCGCGGCGCCTGATGATTATGATGCCGAGATAGACTATGTCGGAGCTCGTAGCTCGACTTCGTCAAAAATCAGAGTGAGCTACAGATAGTTCGTGCCGCCGAAGCGACTCGGCCATTGTGCAGACCGGCGGCTGTCGAGCGAAGAGACCGGGCTACCCGTCGTAGGCGAGAGGTTTCGTAGCAACCTCACAGGGAACAGCTACCCTAAGCGGCGCTCCGGTGGCCATGATGGAGAAGGACAGAATGTAGTAATCAGCATCGGCAGACTTCCGCGTGGAGCTGTCGATGCGTATGGAGGTGTTGATGGTCGCAGCGACGACAACCGCCGACCGCGCGCCGGTCGAACCCCTCAGGCCGCTCGACTCGCGCTGGTCGGAGCTGAGGCTCCCTGCGACGTTCGGATATCTGGCGGCTCTTGTCGCTGTTACCGCGGTCTTCTCGGCGCTGAGCGAGTCGGCGCAGGCGCGGGTGGTACTGCATGCGAGCACGAATCTGCACAATCTGCTGAATGGCCGAGTGGGCACGATGCTGTCGAGTGCACTGGTGATCGGCGATGTCAGTGCAGCCTGGGTGCTGATTCCGTTGCTCGGTTGTCTGCTGGCACTTGCCGAGCTGCGTTTCGGTGCGGTGCATATGGTGCGCGTGTTCATGGCCGGCCATATCGGCGCCACGCTGCTTGTCGCGGCCGGGCTGTGGATCGCGATCGAGGCCGACTGGTTGCCCGCCAGCATCCGCTGGGCCCAGGACGTCGGCGTCAGCTACGGCGCCATGGCGTTGGTCGGGGCGATCGTGGTCGCCATTCCACACCGTTGGCGAATCGCTTGGTCCACTGTGTGGTTCATCGTCGCCGCCGAGGGTGTGCTGATCGAACGAACCTTCACCAATGTCGGTCACCTGTTGGCGTTCGTCATCGGAACCGCGGTCGGCTTCGGCATGCTGCGTGCGAAAGCGGCGTCTACCCGTCGACTCACCCGCGTCGAATCCGGCCTGCTCGCCATGAGCGCGTTCCTCGCGGCAATTCTGCTCATGGGCTGAACGCAGACGCGGCAGGGGCGACGCCGGGCGGGACCGGGCGCTCACCTACAGTGCTTGGGTGCGCCTAGTGATTGCTCGCTGTCAGGTCGACTACGTAGGGCGACTCACCGCCCATCTCGCAATGGCCCGCCGGTTACTGCTGATCAAAGCGGACGGTTCGGTTCTCGTACATTCCGATGGCGGCTCGTATAAGCCGCTGAACTGGATGAGTCCGCCGTGTTGGTTAGAGGAGCGCGACGGTGATGCGGTGCCCGAGGGCGCAAAGGCCTTCTGGGTGGTCACCAATAAGGCGGGTGAGGAACTGCGCATCACCATCGAGGAGATCGAACACGACTCCTCGCACGAGCTGGGCGTGGACCCGGGGCTGGTGAAAGACGGTGTTGAAGCCCATCTTCAGGAACTGCTCGCCGAACACGTACAGACCCTCGGCCCCGGCTACACGCTGATCCGCCGCGAGTACATGACCGCTATCGGCCCGGTAGATCTGCTCTGCCGCAACGCAGACGGCGCAACCGTGGCCGTGGAGATCAAGCGTCGCGGCGAAATCGACGGCGTCGAACAGCTCACCCGCTACCTCGAACTCCTGAACCGCGACCCACTCCTCGCCCCGGTCGCCGGCGTCTTCGCCGCCCAACAGATCAAGCCCCAAGCCCGCACTCTCGCCGAGGACCGCGGCATCCGCTGCCTGACCCTCGATTACGACGCCCTACGCGGCACCGAGAGCAACGAATTCCGTCTCTTCTAGCATCATCTGCCCGCTGCCATGGCGAATGGTTTCGTCTCTGCACATGAATTCGTTCGCCGCGCATCGTTCGTTCGCTGCGCATCGTTCGTTCGCTGCGCATCGTTCGTTCGCTGCGCATCGTTCGTTCGCTGCGCATCGTTCGTTCGCCGCGCACCGTTCGTTCGCCGCGCATGGTTGTCGGGTACGCCGGTCCAGGTGGAGTAGTTCAGGAACCAGATCGCACAGCCGACCACACCGGTCTCGTCCTCGACGACATGGGCGAAAACCGCGGGCGACGGCCCGAACAGCGCGGCGCCCAGCTGCCCGGCCGTGAGCGTGCACTGCGCGCGGGACTTCTCGTACTCGGCGAGATCTTCGACAGGCCCACCATGGCGGGTACATCGGCAGGGGTGGCGCGACGGATCTGGCCGGGGCGAGTCATTGTGCGGCTCCATGGTGTGGCGTCGTTGGCTGCGCGGTTCGTTGGCCTGCGCGTGGTTCGTTGGCTGCGCGTGGTTCGTTGGCTGCGCGTGGTTCGTTGGCTGCGCGTGGTTCGTTGCGCAGGTCGTCGCTGCGCATCGTTGGCTGCGCGTGGTTCGTTCGCTGTCGTTTGCCACCGTTGTTGTTGTGGGACCACCCGGTTGCAGATCGTGGGACCACCGACAACAAGTGGTCCGCTGAGAGAACATGTTCCACATCCGTTTATGCGGAGCGACCATTGCAGCGGCGGGCGACTGTCCAGGTAGTAGCCGATTACCGGACGCTTGTCGACAGCCCTAGCGATCTCGAGCCGAACACGCGCAGAGTTCCTCATCTGTCGGCGTGGGTTTGGTGATGGGAGACAGCAGCGAGCCCAAGACCAACGTCACCGGCCCGACACGGACGAGACGGGTTTGCCCGGGCACAGCTGCTCGATGTAGGCGATATCGGGTGAGATCCAGTCGTTCCACTGCTCGCGGCTCGGATTCGCGGCCAGCTTGTCGCACAGCACGTCCGCCCAGGCGGCAGGCGCGGGAAGCTGCCAAGCGCCGCCGCCGATAAAGGGCGGTTCGCCGCTGAGGGACGTCTCGACGGAAGCAACGAGGACGCGGCGTCCATCGTGGGTGAATTTGACCTGTACGGTGGTGCCCGCTGGTGTGGTGTCGACAGGTTCGCCGATCTGGCGTCCGTCGGTGGTCTCCCAGAACCGCAGCGTGTAGTCCGAGCTAACCGAGACCAGATAGCGACCGTCGGGGCTGTAGGCGATGTCCAGGATCTGTTTGTCATGGCCTTTCATCGGCGGGCCGACGGCCTCGCCGCTCTCAGCGTCCCATTGCTGAAGTGTGCCCCTGTTTGCCGCTGCGATGCGCCGACCGTCCGGACTGATCTCCATGGCCGTGAAGTTGTAATGAGTGTCGGAGCCGCCGATTGGCTTGCCGATCGCTTGCCTCGTCCTAGTGTCCCAGATCCGAATCGAGTCCGTGCTGCGGGAGTACAGGCGACGGCCGTCCTCGCTGAAGGTGACCAAGTCGACGCTATATTTGTGACCGGTAATCGGCTTGCCGATCTGTCGGCCGCTGCGCCAGTCCCAGAGCCGAACCGTCTTGTCGTCGCCTGCCGTTGCCAGCGTCTGCCCATCTGGGCTGAATTCCACCGTGTTCACATTGCCGTCATGCCCTTTGATCGGGTCGCCGTGCGGCTGACCGTTCGAGGTGTCCACGACGCGTATGTCTTTGTCGGATCCTGGGACTGCGAGCCAGCGGTTGTCCGGGCTGAAGTCGTACTGGCTGATTCCTCGGAGTGCCTCGGAAACGATGGCCTGACCGACCTGTTCACCGGTGTCGGCATCGAACCGTCGGAAGGTGCCGTCTCTGACCACGACGACTCGCGGACCATCCTTCGCGCTCTCCAACGCGTAGGGTGGCTGAGCCACCTTGCTGCCACCCAACTGTGTGGTCAGTCCGGAATCGAGATCGGCATTCAATACCTGGATGGTGTCGCCGGATACGGAAATGATCCGATTTCCTGGGCGGGTGAAAGCGACGCCCAGCACTGGTTCCTGAAACCTGAGTGGATTGCCGATCGGCTGACCGGTGAGCGCGTCCCATAGTCGTACGGTCTTGTCGGTGCCACCAGTGGCGATCCGGCCCCCGTCCGGGCTGAATGTCACCGACAAGATATCTCCGTAGTTTCCGAAGACCGGTGTGCCGATCGCCGCGCCGGTATCGGCGTTCCATAACCGTAGCGGCGACCCGGCGCTCAGGAATGTACCCAGGCCCACGGTCGATCCGCCAGCGGCGACGGTGTGGCCATCGGGGCTGAAGGCGACGCTATGGACCGCGTCTGCCTCGCGCATGCGTGGGTCGCCGCCCCGTAACGGATCGCCGAGCCGTGCCGCATTACTCGCGTCCCACAGCCGAACGGTGTTGTCCCAACCGGCCGAAGCCAGGCGGTGCCCGTCCGGGCTGAAGGCCAGTGCAGCCACGGATCCTTCGTGGCCGGTCAGCGGACTCCCGATCTGCAGCCCGGTCTGGGCGTCCCACAAGCGCAAGGTGTCCTCACGATCTGCCGCAGCGACCCGGCGCCCGTCCGAACTGACCGCCGCGTTACTGCCGCCCCAACCGACACTGCCCTTCATCGGCTGACCGATGGGCTGGCGGGTGGCGGAGTCCCAGACGCGGATCGTGTTGTCCCTGCTGACCATCGCGACAAATCGCCCGTCCGAGCTCACCCCTCCGGCGTGGGTTTCGGGATCTGCGAAGGGCTCTCCGATCGGCTGCCCGGTCTCGGTGTCGAGCAGCTGAGTTCCCGATTGGGTTTCCGTTGAGATCCGTTGACCGTCGGCACTGAGGTAACCGCCCGACGGCAGGTCGACGATCTTGTGCAGTTGCGCCTTGTTGCTCAAAGCGGTGAGCAACGCGCCGATGTTCGGATTCGCCGAGATATGTTGCGCTGCTAGCAGTTTGTCGATTGCCTGTAGTTCGCTGCCGGGCTGGCCGCCGACCAGCATCGCCTGTGCTTGCGAGGTCAGCCGTTCGGAGAGTGCCGCACGGCTGCGCTCGTCGGCCTCCCGACGTTTCACATTGGCATCGTTGCGAGCGACGACCGCCAGTACGAGTCCGGTCACCGCGACCAGTGCCACTACCAGCGTCAGGACTAGCACGGCGCGCAGGACCTTCGTCCGTCTGTGCAATACAGCCGCGTGTGCTTGCGCCTCATCTCGACGTTGCTTCGCGTTCTGCAGTTCGGCCTCTCGACGTTGCCTCTCGGCGTCCGCTTCGGCGTCCTCGCGCGCCCGCGAAGCCCGCAGGAATTCTGTCGAGTGACGTACCCGGTCCCCGAACACCGGGGATTCCGCCAACTCCTCTGCCGCGGCGAGTCGCACGCCTTCGATCAGCCACTCTGGGCTGCGCCCGTTGCGCTCCCAGTCCGCAGCCGCGCGATCGAGGTTATCCGCCTCCTTCAGATCCTTCGCCTGTTCACGCAGCCACCGCGCCAGCGGGTCCCATTGCCGAAACAGGCTTTCCAGCGCTACCTCGATCACAGTCTCGCCGCCACGCTCATCCTTGACGAGCAGTCGCCGATCGACCATGGCATTGATCAGGTCATGGCTCGACGGCGGAAGCTCGCACCAGCGCGCGACTCGCCGTGACGGCTGGTCGGTGTTCGGATCGATGGTGGCAAGCCACGGAATGAATGCCGCACGCAGCGTGTCGAGCTGCTGTGCTCGCATGTTGGGATCCGCGGCGAGCAACGAATCGATCTCGGCGTCAACGATGTGCCGCATGCCGCCCATCGCGTGATAGTTAGCGAGGGTGAGTTGCTCGGTACCAGCGTAATCGAGGTAGAGGCGCGACAGCGTCAGCGCGAGCAACGGCAGACTATCCGCACCGCCGGTGGCGTCGGTCAGCAGCCGGGCCACGAGCGCGGGATCGAGACTCAAGCGCAGTCCCGCGGTGGTAGCGCGAGCGGCCGGACCAGTGATCACCTCTTTGAATTCGGTAACCGGCATCGGCTTCAGGTCACCGAATTCCCTGGCACGCACGCCGACCAATTCCGGCGCGGTCTGTAGCGCCTCATAGCGGTCGGCTCGAATGGTCACCACCGCGATCATCGGCAATTCGGCCAGTGCGGCAGAGCGCAGCAGACCGCCGAGCAGACCGAGGCATCGGGCTGCCTCGGGCCCGGCGTCGGCGGTGAACAGTTCCTCGGCTTGGTCTATCGGCAGCACCAGAGTCGGAGCTACACCCTGGTCGACCTCATTACGCTGCGTCTCGCGCAGCCATTTCGTCAGCTGGCTGAGGTCGTTGGCAAGGCATGCGGCCTTGATGGCACCGAGCGTCGGACTGGTCAGGCCCGCAAGCGATCTGAGTTGGTGCATGGCGCACGCCAGGCCGCGGTCGCCCGTCACGGGGGCGCGTTCGGGGCGGACAATCTCACCCACCATGAAGTTCTCGCGGTCACGACGCAGCCTGGGAAGCAGACCGGCGCGCAGGAATGACGACTTCCCGACACCGGATGGACCGAGCACAACGAACAAGCCCTCGACGCCCGTCGTGCGCATGCCGCGAATCGCGTCCAGGCCACGCAGGATTTGGGGGTCGCGACCGAAGAAGATTGCCGCGTCGACATCCTCCATCGATTGCCAGCCCCGGTACGGCGCGCGTCTACAGTCGCCCGGAGGGGGCCACGCGAAGTGTTCGGCGCCGATTCCGGCCTCGCGTAAACCGCGGAGCAATCTGTGTAGGCCGTCGGTGGCGAAAACGACCGGTGCGCTACCGGTCTCGGATGTGACCGTGATGACCGGGCTGCGCCCGTCGGAGAACAGATCACAGAACTGCCACTCGCGCGCTTTCTCACCGCGGGCCCGCGGGTCGATCCGAGCGCAGAAGATTCGTTTGTTGAGAGATTCCGCATGCCGAAATTCGGCGAGGCACTCGGTCGATTTTTCCCATTCCGGAGAGATCAGGCAGATGACAGCTTCGCAGCGATCAACCGCACGAACGAGTTCGGACTTCCAGCGGATCCCTGGCACAATACCGGTTTCAGGGTCGACATCGAGAAAGATCTCCCCGCTCAGACTCGGTTCATTCTCGGTCAGCCACCGGGTGATGGCCACCGCGGACACCTTGTCCTGGCTGGAATGGCTCATGAACACCCGATACATGGGTAAAGAGTGGCTCCGGACAGCGCCAAACTTCGCGCGTAGCGGACTACTCGTTTCTCTGTGCAATCGAAGCGCGATAACCTGTTCCACTTTAGGGGCTCAGGTTTGGCTGGTCGGGCATGGGTTTGCTGGTGGCGGATGGGTTCGGCTGGCAAACGTGTGCGGTGCGGATGGGATGGACCGCAGGCGCGGCGTGAACTCCGCTACGACCTAGGCTCATGGGATGCCTCGACGGAAACCGCGGATGGGACGCCAGGTGGGCGGCTCGCAGGAGGGTGCTGTGCCGATCGGCGATGTCTTCGGTCGGCGGGAGGCCGGGCCGGACAGCGACGATATGTATATCGTGCGACCCATCCCGGGTAGCCGGGCGACCAAAATGTATCGCTGCCCCGGCTGCGATCACGAAATCCTGCCAGGGGTTGCCCATATCGTCGCATGGGCGGTCGACGATGGCGAAGACGATCGCAGACACTGGCACCGCGGCTGCTGGAACGGTCGTCGCACCCGGCGAATCACCCGCCGCTGGTCCTGAATCCCTGCAGCCCTGAGCAACCTTGCCCTACCACCGCCCCGCCGGTACACGCTCGTGTAGACGGTGTGCGGCTACCGCATACGGTGCGTTTCAGGCCGGCCACTGATGGATCAAGGGTGCGCCTAACAGACAGCGGGCGGGACCAAAACGGAAGTGCGGAGGTCCAAACGCTCCGACGTCGAGAGGTATTGGGCGCAGGATCTATCGGTTCCTCTGCGGCTGCGGATCTCTGGGGTAGACGCAAGTTCGTGACGAATGCGCCAGGGACGCTGGGTGTTTCGGTGGGGCGGAATATTGTTGTGGCGGCGTATGTCCCAATACGGGCGATGTCCGGACATTAGGAAGGCCGCCCCAGGTGTGGGGCGGCCTTGGTATGAATTCGGTTGGGGTGTTGCGTTTGTCGCCGCTCAGCCCGCCGTTGTCAGTTGCTGATTTCGGCGTTCTCGCGCTCGTCGGCGTCGATGTCGTCTTCCTCGGCCGAGACCTCGGGGATTGCCTTGGCGCGTGAACCGCCGGTCACCGACTTGGTGCCACCGCCGATGGACTTGCGCTGATCCGGAACACCGTCCAGCAGTTCGCTTTCCCGGTTGACGGCCGCGAGCATGGCGGGCACCGAGTCGAGCTGGCCGCGGATGCCGAGCAGCTGGGCGAGCACCCGGCCGCGCAGTACGCGCATTTCCTCGGCGAGTTCCTTGGCGTGCGCGATCTTGCGCTCGGAGGTCTGGGTGGCGGAGGTGATGAGGCGGTTGGACTCGTCGGTCGCGTCCTTGATCCGCTGGGCGGCCTCGGCGCGGCTGGTGGCCTCGAGCTCCTCCATGGCGCGGGTGAGCTTGGTGCGACGCTCCGCCATGGTGGCCTCGAAGTCCTGCTGGGTCGCCTTGCGCTTGGCATCGGCTTCCTTGCCGAGGCGGTCGGCCTCGGCCTGAGCGGCCTCGATGATCTTGGCGGACTCGGTACGCGCATTCGCCAGGGTCTGCTCGAATTCGATCTCGAGCGCCTCGCGCTTCTCCTTGGTCTCGGCGAGCAGCGATTCGTACTTGCCACGCATTTCGGTGGCCTGCTGCTCGGCGATCGACACCATTTCCGCCGCCTCGGCCTGCGCGAGCGCGCGGACCTCGGAAGCCTCGTCGGAAGCCAGTCGCAGCATCCGAGAGATGCGGTCGGACATGCCTTCCGCAGTGGTTGGCGGAACCGAAAGGCGATCGACTTCCTTACGAAGTTCGTCGATCTCGTCCCGCGCGTCCTCCAGCTGGCTGGCGAGGTTACGGGCTTGCGCCGCAGCGGCATCCCGATCTGTGGCGGTGACCCTTAACTCGGCATCGAAACGGTCGAAGTAGTTGCGTACCTCGTCTTGCGCATAACCCTTGCGCACAACGGTGAAGGGCAGTGCAACGAAGCGATTGCGATCGGACTCAGGTGACGACATGGCACACAAACTACAGCCTACTTGCACCTCATGGTGACTCGACCGCGAATGTGATCCAGACGAGTTTTTCAGGCCCGATCTTGATACTAGTGCGTAACATTCGCGTTCGGCTCGACCAACTCGATCAGCACACCGCCAGCATCCTTCGGGTGAATGAAATTGATGCGAGAATCGGCGGTTCCGTGACGGGGGCCGTCGTACAGCAAACGCAGACCTCGATCACGAAGGTATGTGGAAACGGCCTCGATATCGGTGACACGATACGCGAGTTGCTGCAGGCCCGGACCACTGCGGTCGATGAATTTCGCGATCGTGGACTCCGCGTTGAGCGGCGCCAGCAACTGCAGGGCAGTCGCGCTGTCCGGTGCACCGGGCAAAGACAGCATCGCCTCGTGCACACCTTGGGCCTCGTTCACCTCGCGATGGGTCTCGATCATGCCGAGATTGTCGGCATACCAGGCAATCGCGGCATCCAGGTCGGGTACGGCGATGCCGACATGGTCGACGGCGATGACGTAGTCACCGGGGATGAAGTTCGACGGGTCGATAACGTTGCTCACCCTTCGAACGTAGCGCGTACCTGGTAGAGGGCGTTCGACTAGGACAAGCTACCTTTGAGTACAGAGGTTGACGTCGCGGGTGTCAGGTGCGCGACGCTGTTCCGAATCAATGAATGCGAGGCTCGTCGTGACCACAACCGTGATCGTTTCCGGTGCGCGTACCCCGGTCGGTCGGCTGCTCGGAGGTCTCAAGGACTTCACTGGTTCCGAGCTGGGCGGTTTCGCTATCAAGGCCGCGCTGGACAAGGGCGGCGTCGCACCGGAACAGGTCGACTACGTGATCATGGGCCAGGTGCTGACCGCGGGCGCGGGACAGATCCCGGCCCGGCAGGCGGCCGTGGCCGCGGGCATTCCGATGGATGTGCCCGCACTGACGGTGAACAAGGTGTGCCTGTCCGGTATCAATGCGATCGCGCTCGCGGATCAGCTCATCCGCGCGGGTGAGTACGAGATCGTCGTCGCTGGCGGTCAGGAATCCATGAGCCAGGCCCCGCATCTGCTCGAAAAGAGCAGGGAGGGTTACAAATACGGCGATGTGACGCTGCGCGACAGCATGGCATACGACGGTCTGCACGACATCTTCACCGACCAGCCGATGGGTGCGCTGACCGAACAGCGCAATGACGCCGAGCCGGTCAGCCGGGAGGATCAGGACGCGTTCGCGGCGGCCTCGCACCAGCGTGCGGCGGCGGCGTGGAAGAACGGCGTCTTCGATGACGAGGTGGTCCCGGTCTCGGTGCCGCAGCGCAAGGGCGATCCAATCGTGGTGAGCGCCGATGAGGGCATCCGCGCCGACACCACCGTCGAGTCACTGGCCAAGCTGCGTCCGGCCTTCCGCAAGGACGGCAGCATTACCGCCGGTACCGCCTCGCAGATTTCCGACGGCGCGGCCGCGGTGGTCGTGATGAGCAAGGAGAAGGCGCAGTCGCTCGGCCTGAGCTGGATCGCCGAGATCGGCGCCGCTGGCGTGGTGGCGGGTCCGGATTCGACGCTGCAGGATCAGCCCGCCAATGCGATCGCCAAGGCCTGCGCGCGCGAAGGCATTTCGCCCGCCGAGCTGGATCTGGTGGAGATCAACGAGGCGTTCGCGGCGGTCGGCATCGCATCCACCCGCAAGCTGGGCATCGACCCGGAGAAGGTGAATGTCAACGGTGGCGCGATCGCCATCGGGCACCCGCTCGGCATGTCCGGTGCACGCATCCTGCTGCATCTGGCGCTGGAGTTGAAGCGGCGCGGCGGCGGTATCGGTGCGGCCGCGCTCTGTGGCGGTGGCGGTCAGGGTGACGCGCTGATCATCAAGGTGTAATTCTCGCCTCCGTCGGCCCGGCGTATACCGGGTCGGCGGAGGTCAGGTGTGACCGGTTCAACTACGGCCCGTCGTAGCAGTCCGGCACAATGGTGGCCATGGGCAATTTCTTCGACTTGAGCACCGTGGCCAAGCGGTTCCGCTTCATCGCCGTGCTGGAGGCGATCTCCTGGGTCTTCCTGATCGTCGGCATGGTGTTCAAACGACTCCCCGAACCGGTGCTGTGGCCGGTCAAGGTGTTCGGGATGACGCACGGCATCATCTTCATCCTGTTCGTCATAACCGCGATTCTCGCGGCTCGCGAGTTGGCCTGGAACACCAAGACCACGGTGCTCGCGCTGCTGTCCAGCATTCCGCCGTTCTTCACCGTGCTCTTCGAGGTGTGGGCGGTGCGCGCGGGCAAGCTCGGTGAGCTGAGCGAGGTCGGTTCCGCCGACTCCGGAGCCCCGGCGTCGGTCACGCCGTGACAAACTGGAAACCGTGACTCGACCTGCTGCCCGCCGCCCTTCGCCAGCCGTCGCCGCCGCCATGTCCGGTGCGGTGGATTTGTCCAGCCTGAAGCAGCCCCCGGCCGGTGCGTCGGGTGCGGGAGGCGGCGACTACGCCGTCTCCGAGGCGGATTTCGAAACCAAGGTGCTGCGCCGGTCCACCCAGGTGCCGGTGGTCGTCGCGCTGTATTCGCAGCGCAGCCCGGGCAGCGTCGAACTCGTCCGGACGCTGGAGCGGCTCGTCCAGGAGGGCGCGGGCGCGTGGGATCTGGCGACAGTCGAGGCCGAGGCCAATATGCGGATCGCGCAGGCGTTCGGTGTGAAGGGCATCCCGACGGTGATCGCGGTAGCCGGTGGCCGACCGCTCGCCGATTTCGAGGGCGCCCAGCCGGAGCCACAGGTCCGGCAGTGGCTGAGCGCGGTCGTCGAGGCGGTCGGCGGCCAGCTCGAGGGCGGTGAGCAGCCTCAGGCGGTCGAGGACCCGCGTTTCACGGCCGCGGAGGCCGCGCTAGAGCGCGGCGATATAGCCGGTGCCGAAGCGGCCTATGAGGCCATCATCGCGGCGGAGCCGGGCAATGAGGAGGCTAAGAGCGCGCTGCGTCAATTGCGCTTCCTGTCCCGTGCCCAGGCCATTTCGGATTCCGCGATCGCCACTGCCGATGCCGATCCTGCCAATGTCGACGCGGCCCTGGACGCCGCCGATGTCGAAATGTTGAGCCAGCAGCCGGAAGCCTCGTTCGACCGGTTGATCGCCGTGATCAAGAAGACGGCGGGCGATGATCGCACCAGGGCGCGCACTCGGCTGCTCGAACTCTTCGAATTGTTCGACCCGGCAGAGCCCTTCGTGATTGCGGCCCGCCGCAAGTTGGCTGCTGCGCTGTACTGACCGGCCGCTGCGGCGCGCATGGCATGGGCGGATAGCGTGCGCCGATGCGATCGCCGGGTCCTATCCGCCGATCACAGGCACGGTCTATTGCCGGGCGCGGTAATTGGCAACGCAATGGCGCAGCTGAGTACCGAGCGCTGTGGGACCGGCGCAGCTGAACACTGCGGGTGGCCTGCGGCTCGTCCTGCTGATGGCTGGGTCCTGCTGATGGCTGGTATCTCGGGCGCGGGCCAGATCGGTGTTTGTGGCCGCCATGGTGGCCGAAGCCGGGCTAGAGCGCCGCGGGGTGTTCTCTTGCTCGACCTACCCGCGTAGCGGTGTCTGTCTTCGGCTCGGCCCAAATCGTGGTTCGGGGCAGCGCCACTGGGGCCGAAGTCGGGCTGAGCGCTGCGGCTCGGCTTGCTCGACCTACCCGTGTGGTGGCTTATGGCTCTGGTGCGGGCTGGATTCCGATGTTCGGGGGCTCGCGACGGGGTCGAAGCCCGCGCTGACGGTGCGGCTCGGCCTCCTCAACCCACCCGCCTGCCGCCTTAGCCGCGCGGTGGCTTATGGCTCTGGTGCGAGCCAGATTGCGGTGTTCGGGGCCAGCGCCACGGTGGCCGAAGCGGGTCGGTCGTGCCATGGCTCATCGGTCGCCTTGACGCCGCCCAGGTTTCCGATGCCGGAGCCGCCGTATTCGGCGGCGTCGGTATTGAGGATTTCGCGCCAGGTGCCCGCCGTCGGCAGGCCGACGCGGTATTCGCCGTGCACCGAGCCGGAGAAGTTGAAGATGCAGGCGATGACCGAACCGTCGGAGCCGTAGCGCAGGAAGGCGATCACATTGTTTTCGCGATCGTCGGCCTGGACCCAGGAGTAGCCGCCGGGGCTGGTGTCCTGGCTCCATAGCGCGGGACGGGTGCGGTAGACCGCGTTCAGATCCCGGACAGCGGCGGTAATTCCTTGGTGCAGCGGGTTTTCCAGTTCGTGCCAGTCCAGGCCACGATCGTGTGACCATTCCCGGAACTGACCGAAATCCTGGCCCATGAACAGCAATTGCTTACCGGGGTGCGACCACATATAGGCCAGCAGTGCGCGCACTCCCGCCGCCTTGGCGAAATCGTCGCCGGGCATTCTGGTCCAGAGCGTGCCCTTACCGTGCACGACCTCGTCGTGGCTGATCGGCAGCACATAGTTCTCGCTCCACGCGTACACCAGCGAGAAGGTGATCTCGTTGTGGTGCCAGGATCGGTGGATCGGATCGCGTCCCAGATAGCCCAGGGTGTCGTGCATCCAGCCCATATTCCACTTCATGGTGAAGCCGAGACCGCCGACATCGGCACCGCGGGTGACACTGGGCCAGGTGGTGGATTCCTCGGCGATGGTGACGACGCCGGGATGGTGGCGGTGCACGGTTTCGTTGAGGTCCTGGAGGAAGTCGACGGCCTCCAGATTCTCTCGGCCGCCGTGCACATTGGGTTCCCATTCGCCTTCGGCGCGTGAGTAATCCAGGTACAGCATGGACGCGACCGCGTCGACGCGCAGTCCGTCGATATGGAATTCTTCGATCCAGTACCGCGCATTGGCCACTAGAAAGTTGCGCACCTCATTGCGGCCGAAATCGAAAATATAGGTCCCCCAGTCGAGTTGCTCGCCGCGGCGCGGATCGGCGTGCTCGTAGAGCGCGGTGCCGTCGAACCGTGCGAGCGCCCATTCGTCACGGGGGAAGTGGGCGGGCACCCAGTCGAGCAGAACGCCGATGCCTGCCGCGTGCATGCGGTCGACGAAGGCCCGGAAATCGTCGGGGGTGCCGAAGCGGGCGGTGGGCGCGTAATACGAGGTGACCTGGTAGCCCCAGGAGCCGCCGAACGGGTGCTCGGCGATCGGCAGCAGTTCGATATGGGTGAATCCGGCCGCGCGCACGTAATCCGCGAGCTGCTCGGCCAATTCGCGGTAGCCGAGGCCGGGACGCCAGGAGCCCAGGTGCACTTCGTAGACACTCATCGGGGCGCGGGCCGGGTCGGTGCGTTCGCGAGTCGCGACCCAATCACCGTCGGACCAGACGTAGTTGCTTTCGGTGACCACCGATGCCGTCGCCGGGGGCAACTCCGTCGCGAAGGCCAGCGGATCGGCATGATCGACGGTGCGTCCGTCCGCGCCGTGCACCCGAAACTTGTACTTGGTGCCGACACCGACCCCCGGCACGAAAACTTCCCAGACCCCCGAGGATCCGAGCGAACGCATCGGTGCGGTATTCCCGCTCCACTCGTCGAAATCGCCGATCACGGTGACACCCCGGGCATTCGGTGCCCAGACGGCGAACGATGTCCCGTCCACCTCGCCGTCTAGCGTGGTGTAGTGGCGCGGGTGCGCGCCGAGCACCGCCCACAGGTGTTCGTGGCGGCCCTCGCCGATGAGATGCAGATCCAACTCACCGACCGTGGGCAGAAATCGGTAGCCGTCCGCGCTGATGATCGTCTGTCCGCCTTGGTAATTGGTGACGATGCGGTAGTCCATCAGGTCCGGATGCGGTACGACACCGGCGAAAATGCCGTGCCCCAAGGACTTCAGCGGATGGTCGACGCCACCGACCCTGGCGAACACCGTATCGGCATGCGGGCGCAATACCCGGACGATCGTGCCGTCGGGATGCGGATGCGCGCCGAGCACGGTATGCGGATCGGTGTGGGTGCCCGCCGCGAGCAGCATGAGATCGCGACGTTTCATCGAAATGTCCTCCGGAAGGCCAATTCCGCGCGCGCCTGCTGTGGTACCGCGGGCAGCGTGAGAATGTGGGCTACCGCGCGTGCCGGATCCAGGCGCACGTAATTGGTCTGCGCCCAGTGGTATTCCTCGCCGCTGACCTCGTCGAATACCACCGGATGGTCGTGCCATTCGCGGCCGATGGCGGGCAGGTCGAGCGAGATCATGCCCCATTCGGCCCCATAGGGATTCAGATTCACCACGACCAGCACTGCGTCACCACTGACCGGATCGACCTTGGAATAGGCCAGCAGTGCGTCGTTGTCGACGTGATGGAAGTGGATGCAGCGCAACTGCTGCAGTGCCGGATGCGCACGGCGGATCTCGTTGAGTCGAGTAATCCACGGCTCCAAGGATTCTCCGCGCGCGAGCGCCTCGGCGAACGGGCGCGGGCGCAGCTCGTACTTCTCCGAGTCCAGGTATTCCTCGCTGCCCGGGCGCACCGCCTGATGCTCGAAGAGTTCGAATCCGGAGTAGACACCCCAGGTCGGGCCCATCGTCGCGGCCAGCACCGCGCGGATGGCGAACATCCCGGGCCCGCCGTGCTGCAGGCTTTCGTGCAGGATGTCGGGAGTGTTGACGAACAGGTTCGGTCTGGCCTCGTCGGCCTTGGCGGCCAGTTCGTTGCCGAATTCGGTCAGCTCCCATTTGGCGACGCGCCAGGTGAAATACGTATAGGACTGGCTGAATCCGCGGCGGGCCAGTCCGTAGAGCCGGGCCGGTCGGGTGAATGCCTCGGACAGGAAGATCACGTCCGGATCGGTGCGCCGCACCGTCGCGATCAGCCATTCCCAGAAATCGGCTGGCTTGGTGTGCGGGTTGTCGACACGGAAGATCTTGACGCCCAAGCTGATCCAGTGCCGGACGACGCGAAGCACTTCCGCGTACAGCCCGTCCGGATCGTTGTCGAAGTTGACCGGGTAGATGTCCTGGTACTTCTTCGGCGGATTCTCGGCGTAGGCGATGGTGCCGTCCGGGAGGGTGGTGAACCACTCCGGATGCGCGGCGACCCACGGATGATCCGGTGCGCACTGCAGCGCCAGGTCGAGGGCGACCTCCAGGCCGAGTTCGGTTGCGGTGGCGACGAATTCGGCGAAGTCGGCGGTGCTGCCGAGTTCGGGATGGATTGCGTCGTGCCCGCCCTGCCTCGACCCGATCGCCCACGGCGATCCGACGTCACCGGGTTCGGCGGCGAGCGCGTTATTGCGGCCCTTGCGGTTGATCTCACCGATCGGGTGGATCGGCGGCAGATAGACCACATCGAAGCCCATGCCCGCGATACGCGGCAATTCTTTTGCGGCGGTGGCGAAGTTACCGTGGATCGGGTTGCCCTCGGCATCGCGGCCGCCGGTCGAGCGCGGGAAGAATTCGTACCACGAGCCGTACAGCGCGCGTTGACGTTCCACCAGCACCGAATGCTGCGGGCCGCGAGTGACAAAGTCCCGCAAGGGCGTATCGCGCAGAATCTGGGCGACCTCAGCGCTGAAGGCGGGGGCGACCCGAGCGGGTAGCTGTGCATCGGCGCGCAATGCCGTCGCGGCCGCGCGCAAGCGCTCGAACTGCTTCTTGGGCACCGCCTGCGCGGCCCGCTCGAACAGCCGGGCGCCGAGTTCGAGGTCGTTGGCGAGGTCGGCGGCGCTCTGTCCGACTGCCAGCTTGGCTTCCACCGCCGCCCGCCACGTGGCGATCGGATCGCTCCAGCCCTCGATGCGGTAGGTCCACGTGCCGGGCAGGTTGGGCACGAAGGTGGCGTTGAAGACATCCGGTTCATAGTCCGGCGTCATGCGAATGCGGGTGATCCGCGACGAGCCGGGGCCGCGCACCGCGAGCGTGGCGGAGACGGCGTCATGGCCCTCGCGCCAGACCACGGTGCGCACCGGAAAGACCTCGCCGACCACGGCCTTGGCCGAGCTGTCGCGCAGCCATATCGCGGGGGCGGTGTCATCGATTGCGATGCGGCCGGTCACGTCGACCAACCTACCGGGTGCGGGGCGGTTGGACGGGATCAGCGTGCGTCGGCCGCCAGACCGAGACCGAGTGCGACCAAGATCGCGCCGAGCGCGCGCTCCACGCGCTGGCGGAATTTCCGGTTCGTCGCAGCCAGGTCCCAGCACGATCCGCGGCAACCACGATGCCGATGCACCAGGCGGTATCGCGGTCGGCGCCTTGCTGGCCGCCACTGGCACCGCTGATGTGGTCGATGCACACGCGATCGTGCTTGCTCGTGCTGTGCAGTCGATCATGGTCGTCACCTCCGACCCCGACGACCTCGCCGCCCTCGACCCTGCGGTGCGGCTGCATGTGGTCTGATGGTCGGGGTCTGCCGCCCTCCCATTGACCCTGATCGCGGAGGCGACGCATTTGGTCAAGTGACCTGGGCGGCTGGAGCGACCGGGGGTCGCGGCATTCGGTAGGGTTCGGCACGTGAAGGCACTCCGTCGTTTCACCGTCCGTGCCCATCTGCCCGAGCGTTTGGCGGCCCTGGGTGAACTTTCCACGAATCTGCGTTGGTCGTGGCATTGGCCTACCCAGGATCTGTTCGCGGAGCTCGATCCTGCGCTGTGGCGCGAGCTCGGCCACGATCCGGTGCGGATGCTGGGCGAGGTGCCCGCGGCACGGCTGGACGAGCTCGCCGCCGATGCGGACTACGTCGGGCGAGTGGATGCCGCGGCCGCGGATCTGCGCGATTACCTGACGCGGCCGGGCTGGTTCCAGCGGCAGACCGACGAGCCCGTGCGCGGTATCGCCTATTTCTCGATGGAATTCGGAGTCACCGAGGTCCTGCCGAACTATTCGGGTGGTCTCGGGATCCTCGCCGGTGATCACCTGAAGTCCGCATCGGATCTGGGGCTGCCGCTGATCGGCGTCGGATTGCTCTACCGGTCCGGCTACTTCCGGCAGTCGCTGACCGCGGACGGTTGGCAGGCCGAGCACTATCCGGCGCTGGATCCGCAGGGGCTGCCATTGCGGCTGCTGACCACCGAAGGTTCGCCGGTGCTGATCCATGTGGCCATGCCCGATCAGCGGGTGCTGCGGGCGCGGGTATGGATCGCGCAGGTCGGGCGGGTGCCTTTGCTGCTGCTGGATTCCGATATCGCCGAAAACGGTCCGGAACTGCGCGCGGTCACCGACCGGCTCTACGGCGGTGATCAGGACCATCGAATCAAGCAGGAGATCCTCGCCGGTATCGGTGGGGTGCGGGCGGTGCGCGCCTATACACGAGCCGCCGGGGTGCCGGATCCCGATGTGTTCCATATGAACGAGGGCCACGCCGGATTCCTCGGTGTCGAGCGGATCCGTGAATTCGTCTCAGCCGGATTGGATTTCGATACCGCGCTCACCGCGGTGCGGGCGGCGACCGTGTTCACCACGCATACGCCGGTGCCAGCTGGTATCGACCGGTTCCCGATGCCGTTGGTGCGCAGGTATTTCGGCGGTGGTCACGGCGAATCCGAATCCGCCATGCTGCCAGGGCTTTCCGTCGACCGCATTGTCGCACTCGGTCGTGAAGCCGATCCATCGGTATTCAATATGGCGCATATGGGCTTGCGACTCGCCCAGCGCGCCAATGGTGTTTCCAAATTGCACGGCGAGGTGAGTCGCGCCATGTTCGCGCCGCTGTGGCCGGGCTTCGACGCGACCGAGGTACCGATCGGTTCGGTCACCAACGGTGTGCACGCCCCGACCTGGGCCGCGCGTGAATGGTTCGACAAGGCACGCGAACACATCGGACCCGAGCTGGTCGAGGAGGCGCGTGGCTGGGAGAAGCTGCGCGACTTCGACCTGGGTGAACTGTGGTCGACCCGGAATACCCTGCGCGCCACCCTCGTTGCCGAGGTGCGCGGCCGAGTGCGCGCGTCCTGGCTGGCGCGCGGTGCGGCCTCGGCTGAGTTGGGTTGGGTCGACAGCGTTTTCGATCCGAATGTATTGACCGTTGGTTTTGCGCGCCGGGTGCCGACCTACAAGCGGCTGACCCTGATGTTGCGTGATCCGCAGCGCTTGCGTGCGCTACTGCTGGACCCCGATCGGCCGATGCAATTGGTCGTCGCGGGTAAGAGTCACCCTGCCGACGATGGCGGCAAGACACTGATCCAGCAGGTCGTGCGGTTCTCCGACGATCCGGAAGTGCGTCATCGCATCGTCTTCCTGCCCGACTACGACATCTCCATGGCCCGCTACCTGTACTGGGGCTGTGATGTCTGGCTGAACAACCCGCTGCGTCCGCTGGAAGCCTGCGGCACCTCGGGTATGAAGTCCGCGCTCAACGGCGGACTCAACCTCTCCATCCGCGACGGCTGGTGGGATGAGATGTACGACGGCGAAAACGGTTGGGCTATACCGACGGCCGACGGCGTCTCCGATGAACGTCGCCGCGACGACCTCGAGGCCGCCGCCCTCTACGATCTGTTCGAACGCACCGTCGCGCCGCGCTTCTACGATCGCGATGGCTCGGATATGCCGGTGCGCTGGGTCGAGATGGTGCGTCACACGTTGCAAACACTCGGCCCGAAGGTGCTGGCCTCGCGCATGGTTCGCGACTATGCCGTCGGGTACTACGCCCCCGCCGCATCCGCCGGTCGACGTGCGGCCGCCGACGAATTCGCTGGTGCCCGAGCGGTTTCGGAGTACCGCCGTCGAGTCGAGGCGGCTTGGTCCTCGGTCAAGATCATCCAGGTCGACAGTGCGGGCCTGCCCGACACCCCGATCATCGGCGCCGAACTCTCCCTCGCCGCCCGCATCGATCTCGGTGGCCTGACCCCCTCCGACGTGTCCGTCCAAGCGGTACTCGGCCGAGTCTCACCGACCGACGACCTCTCTGACACCGCCACCTTCCCGATGAGGCACACCGGATCCGAGTCCGGCGTAGACCTTTTCACCGTCGAAACCCCGGTCCCCCTGTCCGGTGCCGTCGGCTACACGGTCCGCGTCCTCCCGCACAACGAATTGCTTGCCAGCGATTCCGAACTGGGCCTGGTAATCGCTCCGAACGGGTGACGCGAGGCCGGGACCTACGCTGAGTTCGGGTTGAACCAGGACTATCGGGGCCCGAGCGGGCTTTCGGCGACGAAGCTGCGAGTACTGAGCGTGCCGCCGGTGTGGTCGGAGAATTGCTCGACTTTCATGGTGGAGTCGTTCGCTACCAGGACTGTCAGTTCGGTGCGCGGCAATCGATCTTTCCGAGATGGCTACCGTGACTCAGCTCACGGAAACTGACACCTGACCATGGGTGACCAGTGAATTGTCGGCTACCGTGCCCTGGCACCCCGTACTCTTTTCGACTGGAGAGCCCTATGGTCACCGACGTGCTGACGCGAACCCGAGGACGCCTGGACGCGTACTTCGGCATCAGTTCGAACGGTTCGACCATGAAACGCGAGCTGATGGCCGGAACCATCACCTTCCTCGCCATGTCCTATGTGCTCGCCGTGAATCCATCGGTCCTCGGCGACGAGGGCGCGCTCGGCGCCAGAGGCATTCCCATGCAGGCGGTCTTCACCGCGACGGCCGTCGCCGCGGTCTTCGGCACATTGGTCATGGGGGTGTGGGCCAAATATCCGATCGCGCTCGCACCGGGTATGGGCCTGAATGCCTTCTTCGCCTATTCGGTCGTGCTCGGAATGGGGATCCCGTGGCAGGTGGCGCTATCGGGGACCTTCCTGTCCGGGGTGATCTTCTTCGTACTCGCGATCACCAAGGTGCGTGAACGCATCCTCAATGCGATTCCGATGCAGATGAAGCTGGCGGTCGGTGCGGGCATCGGCATGTTCGTGGCATTCCTCGGCCTGAAGAACGCCGGCATCGTGGTCAATAGCGAGGCCACTCTTGTCACGCTCGGCGACTTCACCAAGGGCACCACGCTGTTGGCGCTGTTCGGTCTCGTGATGACTGTGGTGTTTCTGGTCATCGGTTGGCACGGGGCGGTGCTCTACGGCATCGTGCTCACGGCCATCGTGGGCGTCATCAGCGGTCTGGTCGATCTGCCCACGGGCGTCGTCGCGATGCCGAAGGGGCTCGAGCACACCTTCGGCCAAGCGATCATCCACCTGCCCGATGCGTTCACCGGCCAGATGGCGGTCGTAATTCTCACCATGCTCTTCGTCGACTTCTTCGACTGTTCCGGCACCCTGATCGGCGTCGCGAACCAGGCCGGACTGCTCGACAAGGACGGCAAACTGCCGCGCGCGGCCAGCGCACTTGCCGCGGACTCGGTGGGCACCATGGCGGGCGCGGTCATCGGCACCTCGACCACCACCGCCTATGTCGAATCGACCGCAGGCGTCTCCGCTGGCGGACGGACCGGCATGACCGCCGTGACTACCGCGGGCTGGTTCCTGGTCGCCATGTTCTGCTACCCGATCTTTGCCGTGGTCGCCGGTTCGGCGGCCATTACCGCACCCGCGTTGATCGTGGTCGGCGTGCTGATGGCCCGCGCGCTCGGCGAGATCGACTGGAATCGGCTGGAGTACTCGATTCCGGCTTTCATCACCGTAGTCATGATGCCGTTGACCTACTCGATCGCGAATGGACTCGCGATGGGCATGTTGTTCTATCCGATCGTCATGGTCGCGAAGGGACGCGTCAAAGAGGTGCATCCGGCGATGTGGGCGCTGATGGGGATGTTCCTCGGGTATTTCTTCTTTCTCGCGGAATAAGTCGCACCTATCGCGCGGTTGGGTCGCTCTGTGCGATAATCGGACCGCAGTCCGATTCATTGCCGAGGCTAAGTAAGTCATGTGTTCATAACCGATGCACGGATGAGGACCAGCATGAATACCAACCGCACGCTCGGACGCCCCACCGATCCGAGTGCCACGACCCTCGACAACTCCGCCGCCGATATCGGCCTCCTGGTGCTGCGCGTCGTCTTCGGCGGCCTGCTCGCGGCCCACGGTGCTCAGAAACTATTCGGCTGGTTCAGCGGCATGGGTTGGAGCGCCAACGCCGCCGCCTTCGATTCCATGGGCTACAACCCCGGAAAAGTGTTCGGCACCCTCGCCGGACTCAGCGAATTCACCGGTGGCATTCTGCTGCTGCTCGGCCTGCTGACGCCGCTGGCCTCGGCAATTGTGCTCGGCACCATGATCAATGCGATAAATGCCACCTGGGGTGGCGGCCTGCTGACCGGTAAGGGCTACGAAATGCCTGTGCTGTTCGCCGCCGTCGGTGCGGCTGTCGCTTTCACCGGCCCCGGCAAGTTCGCCCTCGATCACGGCCGTCCGTGGCAGCGTCAGGGCGTTGTGTGGGGTGGGGCCGCCATCGCGGTGGCCGTGGTCGCTGCTGTCATCACCTTGATCCTCAAGTGGACGCTCTGAGCTCGTAACAGGTCGCGGCGCGGTGACCGAGCAGGGGCGTTGCGCCGCGGAGACGGTTTCCCGCCGCTATGAGCGGATGACCTTGGCGTGCAGGTCTATTCGCAGGTGCGATCAGATCATCTCGGCTGACTCGCTCTGCGGTAAGACCTGCTGCGCCGCCCGGGTGGTCGAGGATGCGTCCGCTGAGGTCGGCTTCGGCGCGTGCGAAGATCGCCCGGCAATCATCCAAAGAACTTGCGCTGCTCAAGAATTCGCCGAGGGTGTCGATATCTGGCTAGTGCGCCATTGGGGAACGGTCTCAGGTGTGGACAAGCCGTGACAGGGATGCGCGGTGTCCCCGCGCCGCGTGCAGGGCTTAGCGCGGGGACCGCCGATACATCCGGTGCGGGAATTGGGGTTGCACCGAAGTATCGATTCTCAATTTACTTCTGCCTGGAAATATCGGCAGCCTTTGTGAGTGTCTTCACAGTTGGTGCAGCTCAGGCGCTTGCGGCGGCGAGTCGCCGCAGCGCTTTGGTGACGACTTCGGGATCGGCGGTCTCCCAGTACGGCGGGAGTGAGGCCCGCAGATAGCCGCCGTAGCGCGCGGTCGCCAAACGGGAATCCAGGATCGCGACGACACCGCGGTCATCGACGCTGCGCAAGAGCCTGCCGGTGCCCTGGGCCAGCAGCAGTGCGGCGTGATTGGCCGCGACGGTCATGAAGCCATTGCCACCGCGCGACTCGACGGCTCGCTGTCGCGCGGTCAGCAGCGGATCGTCGGGGCGTGGGAACGGGATCCGATCCAGGATCACCAGACTCAGCGACGGGCCCGGCACATCGACGCCCTGCCACAGCGACAGTGTGCCGAAAAGTGAGGTCTCCGGGTCGTCGGCGAACTTGCGCACCAGCGCGCCGGTCGCATCGTCACCCTGACACAGAACTGGCGTATCGAGCCGCTCGCGCAGCGCGTCGGTGGCCGCGCGTGCGGCGCGCATCGAGGAGAACAGCCCGAGCGTGCGCCCACCAGCGGCACTGATCAGCCGCTCGATCTCATCGAGGTAGGCCGGTGCCAGACCGTCGCGGCCGGGGGCGGGCAGATGCTTCGCGACGTACAGGATTCCCGACTTGGCATGATCGAACGGCGAGCCGACATCGAGCGAACTCCAGCGCACGGTCTCCGTGTCCGAGGGCGCTTCGGCGCCGTTGGCGGTCGCGGTATCGCTGCGGTTGGTCGATTGTGCGGGCAACCCCCAGGTGATAGCGAGGCCGTCGAAGGAGCCGCCGATCTGCAGTGTGGCCGAGGTCAGCACAACGGTGGCGGTGCCGAAAAGTCGGCTGCGCAGTAGTCCGCCCACCGACAGCGGCGCCATGCGCAGCGTGCGCCGGGTGACGCCGCGGATCTCGTCGGCCGCGAGCCAGATGACATCGTGACGCTTGGCGGGATCGGATTCGTCGAATGCGGTCAACGCGCGCACCGCGCTGTCGTGCACCTCATCGATGGCGGCCAGCGCCTGGGTGCGAGCGGCGGCGCTCTCGGGATCGCCCGGTGCGGTGGTGCCGCCCTGTGGCGCGAGCGCAGTGCGGGCATTCCAGGCGGCGTCGCGGACCAGTGCGAGCACCGGCGCGATGCCATCGGGCAGTGCGTCCCAGCGGGCCGTGGGCAGCTCGTCGAGCACGGTGTGCCAGGCCTCTGCGGCCTCCTCTAACCGGTCAACTTCCTGCTGATCGATGAGTTTGGCGCAGCGCCGGGCCGCGGCGCTGATCGCCGATGCGGCCAGTTCGGCGGTGGCAACGCCGGTGACCCTATCGACCAATTCGTGCGCCTCATCGATGACGACCACATCGTGTTCGGGCAGCACCTGGATGCCGCTGATCGCGTCGATGGCGAGCAGGGCGTGATTGGTCACCACCACATCGGCCTGCGCCGATTCGGCCCTGGCCAGTTCGGCGAAGCAGTCCTGGCCGAACGGGCAGCGCGACTTGCCGAGGCATTCCCGCGACGACACGCTGACCTGCCGCCAGGCCCGATCGGTGACGCCGGGAGCGAGCTCGTCCCGATCGCCGGTTTCGGTATTCGAGGCCCATTCATTGAGCCGCTGCACCTCCCGGCCCAAGCGTGAGATGGCGAATGCGTCGAAGAGTTCGGCCTCCGCGGGTTCGTCCGGAATCACGCTGTTGATCTTGTTCAGGCACAGATAGTTGTTGCGCCCCTTGAGGATCGCGAACTTCGCTTCCCGGCCGAGCGGTTTGCTCAGCGCTTTGGCCAGTCGCGGCAGGTCCCGGTCGACGAGCTGACGCTGCAGCGCGATCGTCGCGGTCGACACCACCACGGTCCGGCCGGTGCGCACCGCATGACGCAGACTCGGCACCAGATATGCCAGCGACTTCCCGGTCCCGGTGCCCGCCTGCACCGCGAGGTGCTCCTTGGTATCGATGGCGTGATCCACCGCAGCCGCCATCGTCACCTGCCCGACGCGCTCCTTCCCACCGAGCGCGCGCACGGCGGTGGCCAAAAGCTCGGAGACGGGCGGCAGTTCAGGCACCCGACGAGCCTACTGCTTCGTACCGACACCAATCACCGCCCGATCGGATCCACGCCCTGCTTCGCACACCTTCCAAACGCGCACCCGGCGTGTCCTGCGGCAGGTCGGGGTGGACGCTCTGCGCTAGCGAACGACCGAACCTTCGATGTCCACGCCTGCCGCACGCATGCGATCTAGTGCGGCGGTGGTGGTGTGGGGGGCTACGCCCGCGGTGAAGTCCAGTAGTACTCGGGTGTCGAACCCTTCGATGCGGGCGTCCAGCGCGGTGGCGCGGACGCAGTGGTCGGTGGCGATTCCGACGATGTCGAGTTCATCGATGGCGCGCTCACGCAGCCAGTCCGCCAGGGTGGTGCCGTCCTCGGTGGCGCCCTCGAAACCCGAATAGGCGGCGCTGTATTGGCCCTTGGAGAAGATCTCCTGGATCTGTTCGGTATTCAGGGCGGGGTGGAAATCCGCGCCGGATGTGCCGACCCGGCAGTGCGGCGGCCAGGTGTCCACGTAATCCGGATGTTCGGAGAAATGGCCGCCTGGATCAATGTGGTAGTCGCGGGTGGCGACGACCGCACTGTAATGCGCGGAGTCCAGGTAGCCGGTGATGCGCCGGGCGACCGTCGCCCCGCCGGTGACGGCAAGTGATCCGCCCTCGCAGAAATCGTTCTGCACGTCGACGATGATCAAGGCTCGGTTCATGTCGACCTCACTTTCCCAGGATCTAAGACCGAAGGTGTAAACACTCGGGCCCCTGTCTGTGGATTACATTGTGCCGCCTGATCGATCGGGCGGGCCACGAACACACGGAGGTCCACGTGCGCAGTACCGTCAGAATTCCGATCGCACTCTTGATCGGTTACACGGCCTATCTCGTCACCGCTGTTCTGCTCGGCGATCGACCCGATGGGGTCGGTGACTGGGTGCCGCTGCTGATCAAAGGCTTCCTGATCGTGCTGGTAGCGATCTCCTTCGTGGAATGGCTGGCCAAGCGAGGACACGCCGAAGCCGTCCGGGTCAGGTCACAAATGTCGTCGGAATCGCAGGTTCCCCAGCCGACAGTTTCAGGCCCTCCCACGGCAGGCTGACCAAACCGCGCGCCACCAACTTGCGGCTGTCCGCCAGCGTGGGCAGCTCATCCACCGGTTCGCCGTCGCGAACCAGCGGTGTCAGCAGCTCGTGAACCTCGAATCCGTTTGCGGCGGGCCGGGTTCCGGCGGCCGGATAGATGATCTCCTCGACCACGGTACCGGTCCGGCGTGACAGCCGAATCGCCTTCTTGGTGCCGCCGCGCGACTCCTTGTGGCTGCTGCGTTTGGCGACCGGCAGCCCGTCCACCTCGACCAATTTGTAGACCATTCCGGCCGTGGGCGCGCCGGACCCGGTGACGAGCGACGTCCCGACCCCATAGGCGTCCACTGGTTCGGCGCGCAATGCGGCGATCGCGTACTCGTCCAGATCGCCGGAGACCACGATGCGGGTCTTGGTCGCGCCGAGTCCGTCGAGTTGCTCGCGCACCTGCCTGGCCAGTACGCCGAGATCACCCGAATCAATACGTACACCGCCCAATTCGGGTCCAGCGACCTCGATGGCGGTCGCCACCCCCTGGGTGATATCGAAAGTGTCGACCAGCAGTGTGGTGCCGATGCCGAGCGCCTCGATCTGACTACGAAACGCCGCCGCCTCATGCGCCCCGTCCGCGGCGCTGTGCAAGAGAGTGAACGCATGCGCGCTGGTGCCCGCACCGGGCACGCCGAAGCGGCGCACGGCCTCCAGATTGGAGGTGGCGTCGAAGCCCGCCAGATACGCCGCGCGCGCGCAGGACGGCGCCGCGAGTTCGTGGGCGCGGCGCGAGCCCATCTCGATGATCCGACGGCCGTCTGCGGCGCTCACCATGCGGGCGGCGGCCGAGGCGATCGCGCTGTCGTGATTGAGGATCGACAGGGCGAGGGTCTCCAGCAGGACGCATTCGGCGAAGCTGCCGCGCACCGAAAGAATCGGGGAGCCCGGGAAATACAGTTCGCCCTCCGGATAGCCGTCGATATCGCCGGTGAAGCGGTATTCGCGCAGCCAATCGATGGTCTTCGAGTCCAGGAAACCGGCCGCGATATCGAGCTCGGGCTCCTCGAAACGGAAATGCGCCAGCGCTTCGATCAGTCGGCCGGTACCCGCGACCACGCCGTAGCGGCGACCATTCGGCAAGCGCCGCGCAAACACCTCGAAGGTGCAGCGGCGGTGCGCCGAGCCGTCGCCGAGGGCGGCCGCGAGCATGGTCAGTTCGTACTGATCGGTCAGCAGTGCGGTGCTGCGCATGTCCACCCAAGCCACTGTAGACAGGCGTGGAGGCATGATAGGCCGGTGTGGCCGGGGTGTCTGTCAATTCGTGGTGCGCGGGTGTTGTGTATCCGGAGTCGCGTCGTACCCTGAGTGTTATGGCCTTGTGCGAAGTGAACGCGACACTGTCGGCGGCACAGGCGACTCCGGAGGCGGTCGAATACACCGAGATCCTGGAGGCCGAGGACCGTCCGTGGGTGACGGTCGTCTGGGATGACCCGGTCAACCTCATGCACTACGTCGCCTACATCTTCCAGAAGCTGTTCGGCTACAGCAAAGCGAAGGCGACCGAATTGATGCTCAAGGTGCACAACGAGGGCAAGGCAGTGGTGTCGTCGGGCTCGCGGGACAAAATGGAACAGGACGTACGACGGCTGCACGCCGCAGGGCTCTGGGCGACCATGCAGCGGGACGACTGACCGGTACGACTACCCTGACGTCAGTGCGTAAGTGGAGCCGGAAGAACTCGCTGAGCGGCCTCAAACTGCGATCCGAAATGGACGCGCGTGAGGCGAGCGTGCTGCGTTCCCTGGTCGGCGCCGTTTCCGGCCTGCTGACCGAGCGGGCCGAATCCGCACCCGACGATGAGCTCGCCGAGCTCACCGGGCTGCGCAGCGGCAATACGACACCGCCCGACGATCCCCGGCTGCACCGGCTACTGCCGGACTTCCACCGGAGCGAACCGGGCTCGCCCGACGCCGATCGCGCCGACCTCAACAGCGCGCTTCGCGGCCTGCACGAACCGGAGATCATCGACGCCAAGTTGGCCGCCGGATCGGTGGTGCTGAATACGGTGCCGACCGACGGCGGGAAGATTGTGCTGACACCCGAGCAGGCCGACGCGTGGTTGACCGCCCTGACCGATGTGCGGCTGGCTTTGGGCACGGTGCTCGGAATCGATGCCGAGACACCGGATCACCTCGAACCGGATGATCCGCGCGGGCCGCATCTGGATGTGTACCACTGGCTGACGTGGATGCAGGATTCGCTGCTGCAAGCCCTCGCGCCCTGACGGCGTCGGGCCATGATGCTCGAGGAGTGTGTGCTGTGAATGCGCAAGCGGGACCACGGAATTCGCTCACCGATGTCCCCAGCCTGCTCGTCGGGCACCACCATATGCTCGATCCGGACGCCACGCTGGGTTCCGGTGCGGCGACCGGCTGCACCGTCGTGCGCGTGCCCGGCGGTGCGATCGCCGCGGTCGATGTGCGCGGCGGCGGGCCGGGCACCAGGGAAACCGATCTGCTCGACCCGGGTAACACTGTGCGCCAAGTGAATTCGATCTTACTCACCGGCGGCAGCGCTTACGGACTCGCGGCAGCGGACGGCGTAATGCGTTGGCTCGAGGAACATCACGAGGGCATACCGATGGATCCGGCCGATCCGAGTCGAGTGGTGCCCATCGTTCCCGCCGCGGTGATCTTCGATCTTCCGGTGGGGGACTGGCGAATTCGACCGACCGCTGATTTCGGCTTCCTTGCGGCCGAGGCCGCCGCGGAGGAGTTCGAGCGTGGATGCGTCGGCGCTGGCGTCGGTGCGCGGGCGGGTTCGATCAAGGGTGGGGTGGGAACGGCCAGCGTTTTGCTCGGCGCGGGTGCCGCCGCGGGCGTCACCGTGGCGGCGCTGGTGGTCGCCAACCCGGTCGGCTCTGTTTTCGACCCGCGCACCGGCCTGCCATGGGGCATCGGCACCGAGGGACCCGACGCATTCGGCCTGTCTCCCGCTACGACCGAGCAACTGGCCGTGGCCAACACCCTCCCGGTCAAGGGCACCGTCCTCAACACGACCATCGGCGTGGTCGCCACTGACGCACCCCTGGACCCGGCCAGCTGTCAGCGCCTAGCGACCACAGCCCACGACGGGCTCGCTCGCGCGATCCGGCCCGCCCACTCACCCCTCGACGGCGATACCCTCTTCGCCCTGTCCACCGGCACCGCCGAAATCACCGAGGCCCCGCTGCCGCCTGCGTTCCCCTCCGACCTCCTGGCCCTCGACGAGATCTGTACAGCGGCGGCCGTCTGCGTCGAGCGCGCCATCGTCGACGCGATCCTGTCCGCCCACTCCGTGGCGGGCATCCCCGCGTACTCCGACCTCTTCTCGCGCTCCTAGCGAGTCCGCATAGCTTCGGCCAGTCTCGGTCATCGGCTTGTCGCGCTCGGGGCGGGTGCCGCAGAGTTTCGGGCGGCCTCGCACATCGACTCGCCGCTCGACCTGCTGGGCGGGTTTCGCGAAAGTGTGCGGCAGCCATGGCAACAGCGTCGGGGAGGGTACCGGCCGAGAGGCGGGTGGGAATAGCCGAATATTCTGGGTCGTTGTCGGGTGCGATATGTCGGCGGCGGATGTGCCGAATGCGGAAGGGTGACTCGTGCTGGTGATCAGGACCGACCTGGTGCAGGCGATGGTGGCGCATGCGCGCGCCGATCACCCGGACGAGGCCTGCGGCGTCATCGCCGGTCCGGAGGGTTCGGATCGACCCGAGCGGTTCATCGCCATGGTCAATGCCGAGCGCTCGCCGACCTTCTACCGGTTCGATTCCGGTGAACAGCTCAAGGTGTGGCGGGCGATGGATGATGCCGACGAGACCCCGGTCGTGATTTACCACTCCCATACCGCCACCGAGGCCTATCCGAGCCGCACCGATATCTCCTATGCGTCCGAGCCGTTCGCGCATTACGTGTTGATCTCCACCCGCGATCCCGAGCAGCACGAGCTGCGCAGCTACCGGATCGTGGACGGTGCGGTCACCGAGGAGCCGGTCCGGATCGTTGATGCGTACGAGACCGTTTAGTACCCCCATGTTCGTCGAATTCGAGGAGTCCCCATGCCGGTAACCGTGTCCATCCCGACCATCATGCGTGGCCTTACCGGAGGCGAGAAGCGCGTCGACGCGCAGGGCTCGACCCTGTCCGCGCTGATCGAGAACCTCGACGCCAACCATCCCGGCCTCGCCGAGCGGCTGCTCAAGGACGGCAAGCTGAACCGCTACGTCAACATCTACGTCGACGACGAGGATGTGCGCTTCGCGGGCGGGCTCGACGCGGATGTGCCCGAGGGCGCGAGCGTCACCATCCTGCCCGCCGTCGCCGGAGGCTGATCGACCCCGTGGCACGCTATGAATCGCTGATCGCGACCCTCGGAAACACCCCGCTGGTCGGTCTGCGCAACCTCTCCCCGCAGTGGGACGGCGAAAATCCGGTGCGGTTATGGGCCAAGCTCGAGGACCGCAACCCGACCGGTTCCATCAAGGACCGGCCCGCTCTGCGGATGATCGAACAGGCCGAGGCCGACGGCCTGCTGACCCCCGGCTGCATGATCCTGGAGCCGACCAGCGGAAATACCGGCATATCGCTGGCGATGGCGGCCAAACTCAAGGGCTACCGGCTGGTCTGCGTGATGCCGGAGAACACCTCGGTCGAGCGCCGTCAGCTGCTGACCATGTTCGGTGCGGAGATCATCGATTCCCCGGCCGCGGGCGGTTCGAATCAGGCGGTCGCGCTGGCTAAGCAGATCGCCGCGCAGAATCCGGACTGGGTGATGCTGTACCAGTACGGCAATCCGGCCAATGCCTTGGCGCACTACGAGACCACCGGTCCGGAAATCCTCGCCGACCTGCCCGAGATCACCCATTTCGTCGCAGGTCTCGGCACCACCGGCACGCTCATGGGGACGGGCCGTTTCCTGCGTGAGCAGGTGCCCGGCATCGAAATCGTCGCGGCCGAACCGCGCTACGGCGAACTCGTGTACGGACTGCGCAATATCGATGAGGGCTTCATTCCCGAGCTCTACGACGAGTCGGTGCTGACCACTCGTTTTTCGGTCGGTCCATTCGACGCGGTGAAGCGCACGCGTGAGCTGGTGTTGGAAGAGGGCATTTTCGCGGGTATTTCGACCGGTGCGATTCTGCATGCGGCGCTCGGTGTCGCGCGCAAATGCGTGCGCGCCGATACCCGGGCGGATATCGCATTCGTGGTTGCCGATGGCGGGTGGAAGTACCTGTCCACCGGCGCGTACGACGGGACGCTCGAAGAGGCCGAGGAACGCCTCGACGGCCAGCTCTGGGCCTGAATTTTCACTGGCCGTTTGGTCGCGATTCGTCCCGGTATCCTCGAAAGAGCGAGTCCCTTGTCGCATATCGTCGGCGTTCGGGCCCTCGCTCGACGAGGAGGTTGCGATGACCGGTGGTTCGGGAATCGGTTCGTCGTTCGATCCGGAACGGATCGCCGCACTACGCGCCCAACTCGGGCAGTCGAGAGTGTCTTCCGGTCCGTCCGCCGAACCGAACAGCCTCAAACAGCTCTGGATGCGCGCGGGCGTCATCATCACCGCCTTCGTCGCTCTGCTCTACGGAGTCGAAGGTGTCGACAACCTCGACCACAACCAACTCGATGACAACGGCATCGAACCGCGCGATGCGGACGGCCTGTGGGGCATTCTCTGGGCGCCGGTCCTGCACCACGGCTGGGACCATCTGTTCGCCAATACGCTTCCGGTGATCGTCCTCGGCTTCATCACGCTGCTCGCGGGCATCGCCCGCGGACTCACCGCCACCGCGATCATCTGGATCGTGGCCGGAGTCGGCGTCTGGCTCACCGGCGCCACCGGATCGGTGCATCTCGGCGCGTCCTCGCTGATCTTCGGCTGGTTGACCTTCCTGATCTCGCGCGGTTGGTTCGCCCGCAATCTGGTGCAGATCGGCATCGGCCTGGTTGTACTGGCGATTTACGGCTCGGTGCTGTTGGGTGTGCTGCCCGGACAGCCCGGAATCTCTTGGCAGGGGCATCTTTTCGGGGCAATGGGTGGAGTGCTGGCCGGCTGGGTACTCTCTGGTGATGAACGTCGACACCGTCGCGGGGATCGAGCCGGAGTCAGTGCGTAACCGCGGTAATCGCGCGGTTCGCAGCGGAGTGTGGGGGATCGGCTCTTGAGCGAGCGAGTAATAGGCACTGCCGGGCTCTCGCTCGTGACAGCGCCGCGCGTTAGCGAGGCGATGTCATGAGCGCGAATTCGTCGTGGGAGCATGGGGGAATGCGCCTTACCGTCCTCGGGTGCTCGGGCAGTGTGTCCGGCCCGGACTCCCCAGCGTCGGGGTACCTACTGACCGGGCCGGATATGTCGCCGGTGGTCATCGATTTCGGACCCGGCGTCTTGGGCGCATTGCAGCGCTACGCCGATCCCGGTGAAGTCGATATCTTCCTCACGCATCTGCATGCCGATCACTGCCTGGATCTGCCCGGGCTGCTGGTCTGGCGGCGCTACCATCCGACACCCCCCGTGGGGCAGGCGATCGTACGCGGCCCCTCCGATAGCGCGGCGCGCATCGGCAATGCCTCCGCCGAGATCGGCGGCGAATGCGACGATTGGTCCGACGTCATCGATCACCAGACGTGGGTGGAAGGTGAGGCGGTCGAATTCGGGCCGGGCCATACGGTGCTCGCGCGCCGGATGTATCATCCGCCCGAGTCGTACGGGCTGCGTATCGACACGGCGGCCGGGCGGACCTTCGTCTACACCGGCGACACCGCGATGTGCGATGCGGTACTCGAACTCGCACAGGGCGCCGACATTCTCATGTCGGAGGCGTCGTGGACGCACGATCCGGCCAACCGACCGCCGGGCATTCATCTTTCCGGCGCCGAGGCGGGCATTATCGCCGCGCGCGCGGGTGTAAAAGAGCTGCTGCTCACCCACATTCCGCCGTGGACCTCGCGCGAGGATGTGATCGCCGAGGCGAAGGCGCAGTTCTCCGGACCGGTGCACGCCGTCGCACCGGGCGAAACCTTCGACATCTGACCGGCTGCCGAGCGCGGTAGGCCATGTGACTAGGCTTGGCGCGTGTCGAGACGAGCCGATGGCAGGGCGGACGATGAGCTCCGCGAGGTACGGATCACCCGTGGCTTCACCACGCATCCAGCCGGTTCGGTGCTGGTGGAGTTCGGGCAGACCCGGGTGATGTGCACCGCGAGCGTCACCGAGGGCGTGCCCCCGTGGCGGCGCGATTCCGGCCTCGGCTGGCTCACCGCCGAATACGCGATGCTGCCTGCGGCGACGCATACCCGCAGCGGGCGGGAATCGGTGAAGGGCAAGGTCGGCGGCCGCACCCAGGAGATCAGCCGGTTGGTCGGCCGGTCGCTGCGGGCATGCATCGACCTGGCGGCCATCGGCGAGAACACTATTGCCATCGACTGCGATGTGCTGCAGGCCGACGGTGGCACCCGGACCGCGGCAATCACCGGCGCGTATGTCGCGCTCTCGGATGCGGTCACCTACCTCGGTGCGGCGGGCGGATTGGCCGACCCGCAGCCGATCTCGTGTGCGATCGCCGCGGTGAGCGTCGGTGTCGTCGACGGCCGGGTGCGATTGGACTTGCCGTATGAAGAGGATTCGCGCGCCGAGGTCGATATGAATGTGGTCGCCACCGATACCGGCACCCTGGTGGAGATCCAGGGCACCGGTGAGGGCGCCACCTTCCCGCGTTCCACCTTGGACAAGCTGCTCGACTCCGCACTCGCCGGATGTGAGCGGCTGTTCGCTATCCAGAAAGAGGCGCTGGCACTGCCATATCCGGGGGTGCTGCCGCAGCCTGCCGAGTCGAAGAAGAAGTGATGTCGCGCCGCGTTCTGGTCGCCAGTCGCAATGCCAAGAAGTTGAACGAGCTGCGGCGGATTCTCGCCGACGCGGGTATCGCGGGCATCGAGATCGTCGGGCTCGGCGATGTGCCGGCCTACGACGAGGCGCCCGAGACCGGCGCGACCTTCGAGGAGAATGCGCTGGCGAAGGCGCGCGATGGCGCCGCCGCCACCGGATTGCCCTGTGTCGCAGACGATTCCGGGATCGCGGTGGACGCACTGAACGGTATGCCCGGCGTGCTGTCCGCGCGCTGGTCCGGGGTGCACGGTGATGACGCGGCCAATAACGCCCTATTGCTCGCCCAACTCGGCGATGTACCGGACGAGTGGCGCGGCGCGCGGTTCGTCTCCACCTGCGCGCTGGTGGTGCCTGGTGGCACCGAAATCGTGGTGCGCGGTGAATGGCCGGGCACGATCGGCCGGAAACCGGCAGGCGACGGTGGATTCGGCTATGACCCGCTGTTCATCCCGACCGGCAGCGATATCACTGCTGCTCAGCTGACGCCCGCAGAGAAGGACGCCGTATCCCATCGCGGTCGCGCGCTCACCCAGCTTCTCCCTGCCCTGGCGGCCCTCGCCGAGTCCTGAATCAGCGCATCGCTCGAGGCGCCGCAACCTGCGCGGATCCCGGCGACGCATGTGTGCCGCCGCGAGACGGTGTCGATTCCCCTTGGGCGGCGCGCCAGGGCTGATTCGCCGCATTCCTGAGGAGGGGTGCTGGTGCAGGTGTCATTATCGGACTCGGGAATGTGCAGCGGCAGTGCGAGGGTGCTGATCCGGCAATGGTGCGAGTCCCGAGATGGGTGTGGAAGCTGAGATGGGCGCTGTTCCGCGCCGGGTGTGGAACCTCGGACGGGGTCGGAGTCCGCACGGGTGTGGAACCTGAGATGGCGCTGTGTCCGCGCTGGGTGCGGAACCTCGGATGGGCGGAGTCCGCACGGGGGTGTGGAATCTGGGACGGGCGCTGTGTCCGCGCTGGGTGCGGAACTCGGATGGGGAGTCCACGAGGGTGCGGAGTCCGCACCGTGCGGAACCTGGGACGGGTTCGGACCAGCGACGGGTGTGGAACCTCGGATGGTGCGGAGTCCGCATGGTGTGGAACCTGGGACGGGTTCGGGGCCCGCATCGGTGTGGAAGCTGGGTCGGGTCCGGGGCCCGCGACGGTGCGGAACTTCGGTTGGGTGCGGAGCCCATGGTGTGGAGCCCGCGATGGGTGCGAAACCTGGGACCGGTCCGGAGCCCTCGACGGGTTCGGACCCTGGGATGGGCCGGAGTTCGCGGGCGCAGGGTGGGTCAGAGGTTGAAGTCCTGTTTGACCTTGTTCGCGTTGACGTGTTCGACGAAGAAGGACAGCAGGGGGATGGTGCCTGCGATGAGGGTGCCGACGGTGCGCGGGATCGGCCAGCGCACCTTTACCGCGAGGTCGGCGGTGACCAGTAGGTAGACGAAGTAGACCCAGCCGTGCACGACCGCGATCCAGTTGGGAGTGTGCACGTCGAAGCCATATTTGGCGATCATTTCGCCGGTGAGCAGCAGCAGCCACAGACCCGTCGTCCAGGCGAGTACCCGGTAGCGCAGCAGTGCGGGCTTGATCTTCGCGACGTTGGTGGCCGTCGGCTCGGGGGTGAGCGTCGTGGCGGATTCGGTCGAGTTCTCGCTGGTGGTCAACCGGCGCTCCTCTGTGTGTCGTGGGCGAGGCCCGCGTCCCGGACGTGTTGGTCGATATCTTGTGCGTGCAGCTCGGCCAGATATTTGTTGTATTCGGCGAGCACCGGGTCATCGTCGTGGGCAGCCTTGGGCCGCTCGGGCAGTAGTCCGGCCGGAATCTCGCGCGGCGCAATGACTTTCGCGCTTCGGCGTGTCTTCGCTGGAGCCGAATCAGCTTCCGGCTCCTTATCCGCTTCGGATTCCAGCCGCACGAACCGGAAGTAGGCGAACACCGCGAATCCGGCGAACAGCGGCCACTGCAATGCGTAGCCGAGATTCTGGCCGGTGCCGCTCGCGGATTCGAACCGCTCCCACTGCCACCACCCCAATGCCAAGCAGGCGAGGGCGGCCACGATCACCAGCACGATGAGGGCCGGGCGATTGTGTGCCGAGCGGCGAGGTGGAGCGGACACGCATACCACGGTACCCGTCTACTACACGGTACGTAGGAGGAGGTCGGGACTCAGAACTTGTAGGTGATTCCGGTCATGCGCTCGGATTCCTCCCACAGGCGGCGCAGCAGTTCCGGATTGTTCGACAGCTTGCTCGACGGCGAGGGCTCGACCGGACCCTGGCTCTGGAACAGCCGGTTCGGACCCCAGTAGGTAGTGGGATCGGCATCGGGCATGGTGGCCGCGAACAGGGTGGAATGGGCGGCCTTGGCGGGGGCGTGGCCGATGATGCGGATGAAGGGCTTGCTGATCCGGTCGAGTGGGGTTTCGGTCCTGGCGAACAGGTCGGTTGCCGAGACGCCCGGGTGGACCGCGTAGGAGCGCTTATCGGAGCCGGCTTCGGTCAGCCGCCGTTGTAGTTCGCGAGCGAACATGAGGTTGGCCAGCTTGGACTGGGCGTAAGCGAGGTTGCGCTGGTAGCGGCGGTTCTCGTAGTTGAGATCGTCGATCCGCAGCTTCGGGGTCTGCTTGTGCGCGATGCTCGCCAAGCTCACCACCCGATCCCGAAGGCGATCCAGCAGCAGTCCGGTCAGCGCGAAATGTCCGAGGTGGTTGACGCCGAACTGGGTTTCGAACCCGTCCTTGGTGCGCGAGAACGGGATGTTCATCAGCCCGGCGTTATTGATGAGCACATCGAATTCGTCGGTCTTGTCGACGAATGCGCGCACCGATGCCAGATCGGCCAAATCCAGCTGCGCCACCCGGACGTCACCATCGATACGGTCGGCGATCGGCTGCGCCTTGGCGACATCGCGGCAGGCCATGATCACGGTGCCGCCCTTGCTTGCCAGCGCCGAGGTCGTCTCGACACCGAGACCGCCATTGGCTCCGGTGACAATGAAGGTGCGCCCGCTCTGGTCGGGCATATCTTTGGGGTTCCACGCCATGAGCCGACCTTACTTCGGAGTAAGTTCCAGTGGAAGAGCGACACGCGAGCTGGACCAAGCTGCTCGACGAAGAGACAAGAGCCGATCACCGCCTAATACTTGTGCCCGAATACTCGCCCACGTATATTCGTATGCGAGTAAGGAGATGTCCATGGCCACGAAGCGCAAGGTGAACAATCTGCTGGCGCTGGCAGTCCTCGCGACTGTCATCGAACGGCCGATGCATCGCTACGAAATCGCCTCGCAGATGCGTGAGCGCGGCAAGGACCGCGATATGGACATCAAATGGGGCTCGCTGTATACCGTCGTGCAGAACATGGAGAAGGCGGGCTTCCTCGAGGTAGTCGGCAGTGAGCGTGACGGTGCTCGGCCGGAACGCACGATCTATGCGATCACCGATGCCGGTCGCGCCGAAATGGCGGACTGGACAAGGGAATTGATTGCCGAGCCGGAGCCGGAACACCACCGGTTCACGGCCGGACTCTCCGTCGTGGCGGCACTGCCGCCGGATGAAGTCGTCGAGTTGCTCGGCCGGCGCATCGACGCGCTGGGTCGCATCATCGAGGCTGCGCGCCGAGAACTCGATCAACTCGCGGCCGCTAATCTGCCCCGACTCTTCATTGTCGAAGCCGAATATGGCGTGGCGATGCTGGAGGCCGAGGTGGCGTGGGCCGCATCGCTGCGTGACGAGATCGGCGCGGGCACCTTCCCCGGCGTCGATCTCTGGCGGCATATGCATGCCGTCGGCATGACGCCCGCTGAGGTCACCGAGCTGGTGGAAAGGGGGATGACGGAATAACGTCCCGCGCTCGACCCGGTCTGTACCGGGCGGAGTGAATTGCCGAGACCGGGCCCGGCGGGGTGCGGCAACACCGCCGCCGAGTCCGATGTAACCGTCTCGAACCGCGTCCGCATGCGCGCACCCGGCTACAAGGCTGGCAACCACAGGATAACTGGGTGTGCGATGGGACGGTCGGTTCGGGCTTCGAAGAAACCCGTATCGCACATAATTGGAGTACACCCATGTCCACAACAGAAACGGCCATTGTTATCGGCGGCGGCATCGCCGGACCCGTCACCGCGACCGCATTGCACAAGGCGGGCATCGCCGCTCGCGTCTACGAGGCCTATCCGGGTCCGACGTACGGGATCGGCAGCGGGCTGGCATTGGCACCGAATGGTGTTGCTGCCCTTGATATTGTCGGTGCGGGTGACCGCATTCGCGAGATCGCGAGTCCGGTATCGCATATGCAGATGTCGGTCGGCGGCAAAGTGTTGCAGATGCCGGAAATGCCCGACGTGCCGTCGTTGAAAATGGTCGACCGCAACGAATTGCACCGGACGCTGCACGATCACGCGGTCGCCACGGGCGTTCCCTTCGAGTACAACAAGCGACTCGTGCGCGTCGAGGAGGACGCGGACGGTATCACCGCGCACTTCGCCGATGGCAGTAGCGCAACCGCCGATGTATTGATCGGCGCGGACGGTATTCGCTCGACGGTGCGCGGCCTCATCGACCCGAATAATCCGGGACCGGAGTACACCGGGATGATCGGATTCGGCGCGATGCTCGACAATGATTACGGAATTGCCCCGGAGACAATGGTTTTCGCATTCGGAAAGAAGGCGTACTACCTCTACGGAACCGTCGACGACAACAAGGTCATGTGGGGTGCCAATCTGCCGCACAAGGAGTATCTGTCGCTGACCGAGGCACGCGCGATTCCGGCCGAGCAATGGTTGGCCATCCTGCGGGAGACCTATGCCGAGGACACCCCGGGCGGTGAATTCGCTCGCAGAACTACCGCCGAAAACCTGGAAACGACTGGGGCCCTGCATATTATGCCGCCGGTGCCGACTTGGTATCGGGGACGCATGGTGTTGGTCGGGGATTCGGTGCACGCGCCGTCCAACAGCTCGGGTCAGGGGGCGTCGCTGGCCATCGAGAGTGCGGTGCAGTTGGCGCGCTGTCTGCGGGACCTGCCGGATCACACCTCGGCCTTCGCCGCCTATGAAGGGGTGCGACGGCCGCGGGTGGAGAGTGTCGCGGCTCGGGCGCGCAAGATCAACCACACAAAGACGCCAGGACCCGTGGCGCGCCGGATGATGTCCATGCTGATGCCGCTGCTGATCAAGGGCATGAACCCGGAGAAGACCATGGGTGTCGAGCAGCGGTATCGGATCGATTGGGATGCACCGGTACAGCAGGAGTTGGTGACTGCGAAGGCGTAGTGCTGATGCTGCCTGCCTCTTCCTGGGCAGGCGGCATTATTTCGAACCCGGAGCCGGTTCGTCCGTACCGGGCTGTCGTGGTTGGCGTCCTGATTCGGATGCGGTTGCTGCTGACGCGCCGTACCCGCTGCCACCGCGCACCGGAAACCCCTTCGCTTCCTCCGGAAACCCTGGCTGCTCAAAGGCTTTGGTTCAAGTCGCCATCAGCTTGGGCCAACTGGTCGCGCTGCTCCCGGTCCTGATCGTGCTGATCATCGGCCTTGCCCTCGACCTCACCGCCGTACTGTGGCTGGCCCTGCCGGTCGGGATCGCGATCGGGATCACCGGAGCTGTGCTCGGTGCACGTCTCGCCGAAGAACGGTTGTCCGCCCGTGGACGAGAAGTTCTTGCGGCTGTGCGGCCGCGTTGATGCTGGGCGAAAACGTCAGTTGGCTTGCGTCCGACGCTGTGCGGAGCGGCGGCGGAGGTATTCGGCGGTTCGGTCGTCGGCGGGCAGGAAGGCTTCCAGATGGAGTTCGGAGAGGGTTATGTCTACGGCGGTGGCGAAGCTGGTGATGGTGGTGATGAGGCGGAGTTCGCCGTCGGGGGCGGTCAGGCGCAGGGGAACGGCGAAGCCGAGGTGGTCGGGGCCCGGGGCGGTGGCGGGGAGGTAGCTTTCGAGTTCGGCTATGAAGTCGTCGAGGCTGGGGTCGGGGCTGCGTAGGGCCTTGGCGCGCAGGCTTTCGGTGACGTGGCGGCCCCACTCGGGAAGGTTCAGCACGCGTCGTGCCAGACCGTCGGGGTGTAGGGCGAGGCGAAGGACGTTGATCGGCGCGGTGATCAGGTCCGCCGCGGCGCCCTCGGTGAGGATGTCGAAGGCGGCATTGGCGGCGACCAGTTGGCCGTAAGGGCGGGTGACCACAGCGGGGTAGGGTAGGTGCCCTTCCAGAATGCGCTCCAATGCGACTCGCACCGGGCCCAATTCCGGTGTGTTCAAATCGGATTCGGGAAAGATCGGGGCATAACCCGCAGCGAGCAGCAGGGCATTGCGCTCGCGCAGCGACAATTCCAGCGATTCGGCCAGCCGCACCACCATGGTGCGTCCCGGGCGCGAGCGTCCCTGCTCCAGGAAGCTCAGATAGCGCTGGCTGGTGTCCGCGCGAATGGCCAGGTCGAGCTGGCTCACATGCCGTTGCGAGCGCCAGTGCCGCAACTGCTGAGCAAACGGATTCGGCTCCACCACTGTCGTCATGAATTCAGTGATATCCGACTCGCGGTATCCGCGCCATTCCCTGGAGGGAATCACCGAACCCGCATCAGGTGTCATTCCCTGGAGGGAATCGCGACACAACGCCGCGCCCGCAAAACTCGGTGCCATGAGCAACCAAGACCTGACCCGTTTCGCCGAGCGCTACATGTCCCAGTGGAACGAATCCGATCCGGAGATCCGCCGCAAGCTGATCCACGAGATCTGGGCACCCGAAGGCGCCCAGACCCTGGTCGACCCGCCGGTGGAGATCCGCGAGGCGGCGGCGAACCTGAACTTCGCCGTACCCGCCCTGCAAGTGCGCGGCCACGACGCCATGGAAGCCCGGGTATCGCGCGCCTACGAGATGTTCGTGGCTCCCGGCGAATACATCTTCGAGGTGGGTGCGGCCACCCCGCTGCCCACCGGGCTGATCGGCTTGCCGTGGTCGATGGTCTCGCGCGCCGACGGGTCCGTCGCGGGCGGCGGTTACGAGGTGATCGGGCTCGACCCGGATGGTCGGATCACCTCCGACCACCAATTCATTGAAGGCGTGCGATGACCGAAGCGACGACCTTACGGTTCAGCCGGATAGTGTGCACCGCCGACGGCGGCTCCCGATTCGTCGATGCGGAACTCGCGCTGACCGGTCGAACCGTTGCCGCGGGCGTACCCGCAATGGCGGTCGCCGGAATGTCGGCGGCGGCGACCGTAACCTACTTGCGCAGTTCGCGATTCGACAGCGAACCGCACCCCGCTCCGGCGCGCCAATGGGTCGTGATGCTGCGCGGCGTCATCGAAGTGACCACGAGCGACGGCGTTCAGCGCAGATTCGGCCCAGGCGACCTCGTCCATGTCGAGGACACCGACGGCCGCGGCCACATCACCACCGGTGTCGGAGAAGCGCCGTTCGAGGCGCTGTTCGTGCCTACCACAGAAAGCGGATCATGAACGCCATTGCCTACCACCTCGATCCACTACATGGCCTCGCCGGTTTGACCGTCCGGGACCAGGAGTTGCCGCAGCCGGGGCCGAATCAGGTGGTCATCAGGCTGCGCGCGGCCTCGCTCAACCGACGGGATCTGATGTTGATGGATGGCAGCTATCCGCTGCCCGCGACCCCGGACATCATCCCGCTGTCCGATGGTGTCGGTGAGGTTATCGCCGTGGGGGCGAATGTAACTCGCACCACACTCGGCGACCGGGTGACCGCGTCGTACTTCGTGCGCTTCGTCAATGGCCCGCAGCGGCTGGCGCATGTCGCCGAACAGTACGGCGCCAACTACAACGGCATGCTCGCCACCTATGCGGTTCTCGAAGAGGATTCGGTGGTGCATGTGCCCGAACATCTCACCGATGTCGAGGCGGCCACGCTGACCTGCGCGGGAGTCGTCGCATGGGCGGCGCTGACCACACCGGTACCGGTGTCTTCGGATCAGACGGTGCTGACCGTCGGTAGCGGTACCGTTGCGTTATTCGCCGTACAGCACGCGAAGATGCATGGTGCCAAGGTCATTTCGATTACCTCCGGCCCGGAGAAGGCGCAGCGGCTGCACAAACTCGGCGCGGACGAGACCATCGACCGCAATGCCACGCCGGACTGGGACCAGCAGGTACTCGAGCTCACCGACGGCAACGGTGTCGAACATGTGGTGGAGGCTGTCGGACTACCCACCCTGTCGAAATCGGTGCGCTCCGCGGGCTACAACGCGATGATCACCATGATCGGCGCGTCCCAGCTGCCGCCGGGACAAGCATTCGAGAATCCGTTCGTCGGACCGTATCTCGCCATCCGCCGGATAGCGGTCGGCAGCCGGGACGATTTCGAGGCGATGAACCGCGCCATCACCGCCCATCGCATGCGCCCGGTCGTCGATCGGACTTTTCCGCTCGATCAGGCAGTGCAGGCATACCGCTACTTCCGGGAGGACAATCCGTTCGGCAAGGTCGTCATCACCATGCCGTAGGCGTGCGAATCAGGCCTCGAAGGGCACGATATTGCCGGCCGCATCGCGGGTTCCGACGGTGGCTTCAATGGCGGCGGCCAACTCGGCGACGGTCGCCCAGGTGCGCGGCGGTTCCGCTTCGAGATTGCCGATGGTGTACCAGGTCTCGGTTTTGCGGTAGCGGACCAGACCTTTACCCGTCGCGTCGACGGTCACATCGAGCTCGCCGGAGACCGTCCCTTCCTCTTCGGTCATGACGGCCGCCTTGGCGGAAATCTCGATGATGTCGCTTATTTGAACTCTCCTCGACTGACGCAGTCGGCGACTGCGTTGCGCAGTGCGGTGTGTTCGGCGGGATCAACGTTCAGCGCATATTTTACTTTGATCTTGACGTAATGCTCGAGATAGCCACACCGGAATTTTCCCGGCGGCAGGTAGTTGGCGGCGTCCTGGTCACCCTTGGATCTGTTGGCCGAGGGATCGGAGGCGATCAGATTGACGGCGTCGTTGGCGATCCGGCGGCGGGTATCTTCATCACGCTTATTCGCACCCGAACGCCATGCCTCGGCCAGCGGCACGATGTGTTCGGCATCGACACCGGCCGGGTCGGTGATGAACTTGTACGGCTTGAGTTTTCCGGTCTTGGAATCCAGTACGCCGTACTGGTCCTGCCAGCCGCCCCCACGGCCGACGGTGAGTTCGCAGGTTTTCGGGTCGAGTTTCACCGAGCCCGTCGCATCGCGGAGCATCATCACGTCACGGCTGGTGCACTTGCTGTACTGCGTGAAGTCGGCGCCGAAGCCGTGCTCGGGCTTATTGGTATCCCAGTGCGGGAACTTCTCCCGGCTGTAGCCTTCCATCGACTCTTCCGGCGCATCGACGAGCTGGCCCAGCAGATCGTTGATGTCCTTGCCGGACGCCGTTGTGACATTCGCCGATCCGGACCCCTTGCCGGTCTTACCGGTCCACTCATCGAAAAAGGAATAGCCAACGGCGACAACGACAGCCAAGACAACGGGTGCGCAAACAGCGAGTACGCGACGCGCGGTGCGGGACGACAACCACTTCACAAAGATCGAACTTCCTAGTCTCGCACCGATGAATTTGTCGGGCGTCAAGCTACCTGCCGCTGATCATCCCGTATGTGATTGTCGCGTATGACGTTCGGTACAGCTAGTCGAAGAACTCGACAAGGGCGACTCGACGGTAGACACGGAACCACCCCTGACTCGGCGTGCCGGCGCTGATCCAGGGGTGGTCGTGTCACGAATGAGCTCGTGCGCGGCCGAATGAACGGGCCGGTTGTCCAGGCCGGGCGATCCGTTCTCGCGGCGCCACGAGGCTGATGAGGGAAGTCTCGTCGTGCCGCTTCGTACTGCGGATAACTCCTCGTGACGGTCTGTGTGAACTCCATTGTTCTTACGTAGAAAGACAGTAGATTATTATAGATTCCTTTGCAATCGCTTTACTTAAGTCTGAGAATCTCCTGAATGGTGCATTGGACAGTTGAAACATGTACTGCTCACATACGGAAGTTAGGTTTACCTGCGGTGGCGCTGAGCGCGGCCGTGCCCGCCCCTCCCGGATACGTGACGAGCATCACATTCAGCGGCGGTCACAACGAGGCTCAAACGTGTGTCGAAACGGATGCAGGCAGCAAAGCCGGATCCAGGAAGGACCCACATCATGGCTACCGTCGACGTTCTCGACTCGTTCATCCACTACACCGATCTCGGTGCCAGTTCGGTACCGGTGGTGTTCCTGCACGGCAACCCGACCTCATCGCACCTGTGGCGCAATGTGATCCCGCATGTCGCGGATCAAAACCGGGTGCTCGCACCGGATCTGATCGGCATGGGTGCGTCCGGGAAGCCGAACAGCGCCTACCGCCTCGCCGACCACGCCCGCTATCTGGATGCCTGGGTCGACGCGCTCGGCCTCGACCAGGTCGTCATTGTCGGCCACGACTGGGGTGGTGCGCTCGGTATGCACTGGGCGGCACGGCATCCCGAACGCATCCGGGGCATCGCGCTGATCGAAACGTTCCTGCGGCCGATGCGTTGGGACGAACTGCCGCCGCTCGGCGCCGAACTGTTCCGCAAATTCCGGACCGCTGAGGGGGAGCGAATGGTGCTGGCGGAGAATATGTTCATCGAATTCAACCTGCCGAAGGGCATTGTCGATCTGAAGCCGGAAGATCACGATGCCTATCGCGCACCCTTCCCGACGCCGGAATCGCGCAAGCCGATGTTGGCTTGGTCGCGCGAGTTTCCGCTGGACGGCGAACCTGCCGACGTTGTGGCGCTGGTGCAGAACTACGACCGGTGGGCGGCGGATTCGCCGGAGGTGCCCAAGCTCATCATGGCACTCGACAATGGTGTCGGCCTCGGTTCGCCGGAGGTTATCGCCTGGGCCGCCCAGACGTTCGCCAGCGCCGAGGTCGTCTCGGTCGGCGCGGCGGGACATCACGCACCGGAGGATCAACCCGATGCCATCGGGACCGCGGTCGCGACGTGGTTGCGCGCGCACTCGTTGACCACGGCGACCGCGAGTGCATGACTCCGGTGCGCCGCGCGGGTGCGGGGCACCCGCGCGGCGCATAGGACTTGCGTAACGCCGGATACCGCCGAAGGATTGTGCGGTGGAACCCGAGCTAGCGCACCCCGACCCGCCCACGGCCGAAATCCAGGAGCGGCGACTGGTCGATCGGGCGATTGCCGGTGACGCGGCCGCCATCTCGGATGTGGTGCGGCAGCTACAGGATCCGCTGTACCGGCTGGCGCTGCGCATGGTGTGGCGGCCCGCCGAGGCCGAGGATGCGACGCAGGAGATCCTGCTGCGCGTGGTCGGCAATCTCGCGACATGGCGGGGTGAGGCCAAGCTGCTGACCTGGGCCTACCGCATCGGTGTCAACTATCTGCTGAATCTCGAACGAAAAACGCCCCAGGAGGCGGCGCAGCTCAGCCTCGACACATACCGCGAGGGATTGGCGGACGGGCTCGCCGCCGACGACTATCGCGGACCCGAGGCCGAGCTGCTCTCCCATGAGGTGCGGCTGAATTGTAGCCAAGCAATGCTGCAGTGCCTGGTCCGCGACGAGCGGGTCGCCTTTGTACTCGGTGAAGTTTTCGAACTCGGCTCCGCCGATGCGGCCTGGATTCTGGGTATCACCGCATCCGCCTTTCGCAAGCGGCTGGAGCGAGCCAAGAAACGCATCGGCACATTCCTGAATTCGACCTGCGGGGTGGCCAATCCCGAGGCGTTTTGTCGGTGCTCTCGTCGGGTGGACAAGGCATTGGCGCTCGGCCGCGTCGATCCGAGGCGGCCGGTATTCGCCCGCCACGCGGTGAGTGCGGGCGGTCGCAGCGTCGCCGAGGTCGAACAGCAGATGATCCGACTGCACGACGCCGCCGCGGTAATCCGGCTGCACCCCGATTACGCTGCGCCGCAGGCGAAAATGGATGCGATCGCCGGATTACTGCATTCGGGCAGGTTCCCGCTGCTCGACTGACTACGCGTTGGCCGGAAAGCGGACATCGGTCAGTTCTTCGGATTTGGTCCACAATGCGGTGGCGAGGTCGGCATTCGCGGCGGCCGTGCTACGGCCGACGACCTTCGGGTGACCGCGGAATTCGAACCAGCTGTCCGGGCCGACATAGCTTCCCGGCGGCAACTCCTGGCTGGCGGCGAACAGGGTGGGCAGCGCACCGAAGCTCGCATCCTGGGCGAGCAGTTTATTGCCTACCCGCATGACCTCGTGCAGGATCCGATTGCCGGAATGGCTCTGCAGATTCGTTGCGGACCAACCGGGATGGGCGCTGAGCGCGAGTCGAGATCCCGATTCGGTGAAGCGCCGCTGTAGTTCCAGGGTGAACAGCAGATTGGCGAGTTTGGATTGCCCGTAGGCGGCGGCGGAGTTGTAGGTCCGGGTTTCCCAGTTGAGGTCGTCGAGCTCGATGCTGCCGCGGCGATGGGCCTGCGAGGAGACGGTCACCACGCGGTCGGTGATGTGTGGCAGCAGCAGGTTCGTTAGTGCGAAATGGCCGAGATGGTTGGTGCCGAATTGGCGCTCGAAACCATCCTTCGTGCGTCCGGCGGGGACCATCATGATGCCCGCATTGTTCACCAGCACATCGATATCACCGGACCAGTCCGCGGCGAAGCGGCGAATCGAGGCCAGGTCGGCGAGGTCGAGTTCGCGCACCTCGGTGCGTCCCGAAATGCTCTTCGCCGCCTCCTGGCCGCGCGCGATATCGCGCACCGCGAGCACGACTCGGGCGCCGACGCGGGCCAGTTCACGGGCTGTGACCAGGCCGATCCCACTATTGGCGCCGGTGACGATGACGGTGCGGCCGTCGAATCGGGGCAGATCTGCGGAAGTCCACTTGGGGTTCGTCATAGCGCCCAATGTAGGCAGTGACAACAAAGTAGTCAATGCCAACAATTGATTCGGATCGGATATCCTGCAGCAACCATGAGTTTTGTCCGCTCCCGCTCCTATCACCACGGTGACTTGCGCGCCGAGCTGCTGCAGCGCGCCGAGGCGACGTTGCGCGATTCCGGTGTGGACGGGCTTTCGCTACGTCAGCTGGCCCGCGACCTCGGGGTCAGCCATGCCGCGCCGAGCAGACACTTCCGGGATAAGCAGGCGCTGCTCGACGCGCTCGCACTGGTCGGCTTCGACCGGCTCGCCGGGCTGTACGGCGAGGTCGAAGCGACCGGCTCATTCTCCGAGCGGCTGCACGCCGTGGCGCGTTCCTACCTGGATTTCGCGATCGACAATCCGGCGCTGCTCGCGCTGATGTTCGCGCGCAAACACAGTCCGACCTCGGGCGAGGAAATGCTGGCGGCGGTGGGGCGGGCATTCACCGTGCCCATCGCCTTGATCGCCGAGGGGCAGGCGCGTGGCGAAGTCGTTACGGGTGATCCGATGCGGATCGGTATTGCCGCCATTGCCGCACTGCAGGGGTTGGCCACCTTTGTCGGGTCCGGGTTCGTCGAGGCCGAGAACGTGGAAGCGGCATTGACCGAAACGATTACCCAGCTGACCTATGGTCTGCGCCCCCGCGACTGAACTGCACCTACCCGAGGAGAATCGATGAGCTCGACCGTCACGGCACGCCACGCCTTCGACAGCGCGGTCACGCTGACACCGGACGGCACCGGAAACTTCAACGGTCGAACGACTCCCGAGTACGGCAATATGGTCGGCCCATTCGGCGGCATCACCGCGGCAACCTTATTGCGTGCGGTGCAACAACATCCGCATTGCCTCGGTGATCCGATCTCGCTGACCGTCAACTTCGCGGGCCCGATTGCCGAGGGGCCCTTCACTATTGCGGCGCAACCGGTGCGGACCAACCGCACCACTCAGCACTGGACGCTGTCGATGAGTCAGGACGGCGTCGTGACCACCACGGCCACCGCGGTTTTCGGCACCCGCCGCGAGACCTGGACCGCGACCGAAGCCACCGCACCTACCGCACCGCCGCCGGACACCATCGAACCGGACGCGCTGCCCGAATTCATTGCCTGGGTGGACAATTACGAAATGCGCTTCATCGAGGGCGGTATCACCCAACTCGATGGCGCTGCGGCGCAACCGACTTCCACTACCACACTCTGGGTCCGCGACCGCCCTGCCCGCCCGTTGGACTATCCGGCCCTGACCGCGCTGAGCGATGTGTTCTTTCCGAGGGTGATGCTGCGACTCGGCCGTGTCGTCCCCGCTGGAACCGTCACGCTGACCGTGTATTTCCACGCCGACACCGACCGCCTTGCCGCCCAATCCGATCAGCCGCTGCTGGCCACCGCGCGCTCCCAGCATTTCGGCAAGGGCTTCTTCGATCAGTCGGCCGAACTCTGGGCGCATGACGGTGGGTTGCTCGCGACCAGCCATCAGCTGGTGTACTTCAAGGCATGACCGGCCGGAGCAGCGGCCCGATAACAACACCGCGGATGGTCTTGGCGGCGACACCTGCCCAAGCACCGACCAATCCGACATACAGCACGACCGCGGCGACGGCGAAGATATCGGCGCCGGTGTGCCCGTAAAGCACACTGCTGCCGGTAATGCAGGTGCCGAGCGGGAACGTGAAGCCCCACCAGGTCAGGTTGAATCCCAATTCGCCCGCGCGAGCGGTCTTTACGGTGACAGCGGCGGCCAGCGCCAGCCACAGCATTGCGAAACCCCAGGTCAGGACGCCGAAGATGACCGAGAAGACGGTCAGCCCTTTGGTGTAGAGCTCGGGCAGGGCCGAGGGACCGGCATTGGCGAGCAGGCCTGCGGCAGTGACGGATTGGCCGAGCGGGCCGAGCACGAGCCAGAGGGTCGCCACCATGGGCGATTGCGGGACGCCGAAATGCACCAGGCGTGACCAGATCATGGTGGTGGTGACCAGCGCCGCGATCAGGCTCAGACCGAACATGGCCAGGCACAGCAGGATCATGGTGAGCCGCGATTGGCCTTCCGGCAGATATGGGACCAGTAGTGCCCCCATGGCGGCCGACACCATCGGCGGCACCACCGGCATCAGCCAGCCACCGAAGGCGGCATCGGGCTCGATGCGGTGCTGGGTGAACATCCGGAAGGGAATGGCGACGGCGGTCAGCAGGCCGAGCGCGGTGCCGAACGACCACAACATCCAGTCGATGGTTAGTGCGGCGTCGAGGCCGATCACCTCGCGGCCGAGTACCAGGGTGCCCCCGCCGACGGTCACCAATGCCATCGGTGGCGCGCCGTAGAAATGCATCATGATCGGGTGGTCCTTGTGGCTACGGGCTTGCTCTCGATAGCGCATCCAGTGCACGACCCAGGCGGTGCTCACAACCACCAGCAGCAGTGCGGCGAGCGCCCAGACAACCGTCGCCGCGCCGCGCAGTCCGGGCAACTGCAGCGGGAGCGTGGCGGCGGCATTGGCGACAATGCCGGTGCCCATGACGGCGGCGAACCAATTGGGTGCGAAGTGCCGCAGCGAGCGGCGCTGGGGCGCAGTCTGTCCGAGCTCGCCGAGCAGATGCCGCGGGAGTGCGGGGCGCAAGGTTGCTATGGCGGTCATATGTCCAGATTCGTCTGCGCCGGGTGGTATCGAGTAGCTACCGCGTACCTATGGATGCATAGACTCGTTCTATGCCCCTGTCGCCGCGCGTCCCCGATCTGGCCGCGCTCGACCTGTTGGTTTCGGTCATCGAACTGGGCAGTCTCGGACGTGCGGCGCAGGCGCACGGCATCAGCCAGCCCTCGGCGTCCTCCCGCATCCGCTATCTGGAGAAGTTGGTCGGGATGCCGGTGCTGGAGCGCACCACCCTCGGTTCCCGACCCACCCCCGCCGGGGCATTGATCGCCGAATGGGCACGTGGAGTTGTCGATGCGGCCAAGCAATTGGATGCGGGCATCGATACCTTGCGCGTCGAGCGTGATTCGCAGTTGCGGGTGGCGGCGAGTCAGACCATTGCCGAATACCTGTTTCCCGGCTGGCTCATGACGCTGCGCACCAGGGCACCCGATACCGCGATCGCATTGCAGTCCGGCAATTCCGTCGAGGTGGCACAGGCGGTACTCGACGGTAAGGACGACATCGGCTTCATCGAGAGCCCGCGGAATTTCCGTGGGTTGGAGAGTCATATCGTGGCCCGCGATCAACTGGTCGTCGTGGTCGACCCGCAACACCGCTGGGCCCGCCAGGGCTCTGTCGACCTGGCCGAACTCGCTCGAACCGCGCTGATCCAGCGCGAACTGGGATCCGGCACCCGGACCTGGTTCGAAAATGCTGTCGCGCGGGCCATTCCGGGCTGGGAGCCCACCGTTGCGCTGGAACTTTCCTCCACCACCGCGATCAAAACCGCGGTCGCCTCCGGTGCCGGTCCCGCCGTCCTGAGCTCCCTGGCGGTAGCCCCCGAAATCGCCGCGGGCACCCTCGTTTCCCCGACCGTCAACGGCCTCGACCTGACTCGGGCCCTGCGTGCCGTCTGGCCCGCGGGCCACCGCCTCACCGGGCCCGCCCGCGACCTCTACACCATCGCCCGCAGCACTGGAGCAGGCTCAGCTCCGGCTGCTCGCCGAGCGCAATGATCGGGCGGTCGAATGCGGCGTGGGTGACCACCATTCCACTGCGTTGGACGGAACCCTCGAACCAAGGCTCGCTACGGTCTGGACGCGGGACTAGCTGGCCTCGGAGGTTTGGGCCGTCGGCGGAATTCCGGTGTCCAGGAAGCGGATCAGGCGATCGATGCGGGTGGTGTGGTCGATACAGCGTTCGAGGTTATTGCCCACCAGGGCGATATCGATGGCGGCTTCGGTGGCGGTTCGGTCGGCCAGCGCCGAGTGGAGTCGTTGGTGGAGTTGCTCCATTGCGGGAGTACCGGATTCGGGAGTGAGGGGTTGGCGGCCGGTGGCGACCGATTCACCCGCGAGGGCGGTGTGGTGCGCGGCCAGCCGACCCATGGCGGTCAGGACATCCATAAGCGGTTGGGGCGCAAGTGATTCCGGGTGGTATTTGTAGACCTGATCGGCGACGCGGCTGATCAGCGAACCGATTCTGGACAGTTCACCGGCGATCTGGATGGCGGTGACCACATGCCGCAGATCGCGCGCGACCGGCGCCTGCAGTGCCAGCAGCACCACGGTTCTGGCCTCGCAGGCGGCGTACATCTTCTGTAACTGCTCGTCGAGTGCGAAGGCTTCATAGGTGGCGGCGAGATCGGCGTCGCCGAGCGCGGCCGTGACACGCTCGGCGGCATCGTGGGCGAGCCGACACATGAGCGTCAAATCATTGGTCAACGCGACGAGCTCGCGAGTGAATTGGGTCCGCACTCCGCACATTGTCGCTTATCGCCGCTCCGTCCCATAGAAGAATCTCGACATGATCGCCGCGATGCCTGGATGACCAGAGAAGGTGCCCGCGGCGACTCGATTGGCCACACCACGCCGTCGGGACTCGACACAGCGCTGAATGCGATCGGCCGGTGCTAGCGTCGGGAGATGGCGAACTTGCGTGATGTTCAGCACCGAGTCGTGACGACAGTTCAGCGGCGGTTGGGAAATCCGATTTTGCGCAGATTGCCGACGCAGCAGTTGCTGGAGACCGTCGGGCGCACGAGTGGGCAGCCGCGGATCACGCCGATCGGCGGTCGACGAGTAGGCAAGCAGTTCTGGCTCGTCTCCGAATTCGGTGACAAGTCGCAGTACATTCGAAATATCAAGGCCGACAACCGAGTTCGGGTACGGCTGCACGGACATTGGCACACCGGTACCGCACATCTACTGCCGGATGACGATCCGCGCGCTCGGCTGCAATCGCTGCCCAAGGCCAACAGTGCGGGTGTTCGATTGCTCGGCACCGACTTGCTGACCGTCCGGATCGATCTCGACGACTGACCCAGCGCATGAGCGCCCGATCACACGCGATCGAGTGCGCACGATTGCTGACACGATGGAAGTTACGCTCCGGGCGCTGACTTCCCGCTGGACCGTATTCATCCCTCCCGGCCGCGATCACGCTGGCCGTCACCTGGGGACGATCGCTGCCCGGCATCGCCGTTGATGTGATGATCGGCGCGGTGCTGGCGGCGGTGCGGCAGTCCGCGTTAGGGGTGGTCATCGCGCTGCTCGTCCGGCTGCCGGAAACTATCGCGGCCGTGCGTGCCGCGCGTCGCGATCAGGTGCGGATTAGTCTCGATCTCGCCCTCTGGTCCGCCATGGCGAGCATCGATCAGTCAGGCGTTGCACGAAACCGGCGATGACGCCGTCAAGGTGCGTGTCGGCATCAAATAGGGCATTACCTGCGCGAACACAGCTCGCCAAAGTTGATCTTTCGCGCTGCGATCTTCGGTAGCCTGCCAGCAGAGCTTTTCGTGAAGGTAGTCCCTACTCGGCACGAAGGCGGTGCGATGGTGGAACCTGGCACGACACCCGGCGGTGATCGCGGAACCGACAATGGGCGCGTTATGGCCATCGCGGCAGTTATCGCCGCCGCGCTCGCACTGGTGGTCGCGATCGCACTGCTGATGCGATCGAATCAGGATGCGAACAACGACGCACCGCCATCGGTGACGTCGATCGGGAAAGTGACCTCCGGCCGTCCCGTCCCCGCGCCCCCGAATCGCGCGACGACCTCGGCGGGGCAACCGGCGCGCAAGCCCGGTGATGATTGCTCGCACGAAGGGATCGTCGCCAAATGGGATATGCGCAACGGTTTGTGGGTGTGCGCGCCGCAGGAACAGACCCGGGATGCGCAGGGCCGGGCCGAACATCAGGTCGGCGACGACTGCTCGCACGACGGGATCGTCGCACAGTGGGGGCTCGGCCCCGACGGCCGCTGGAACTGCATACCGCAAGGTCAGGGCGTCGCGGAACCGCCGCCGGTCCCACAGCGCCCGCTCCAGGTCCCTGCCGATCCGAACCCCAATCCGGTGCCGCAGAATCCGAACCCCAATCCGGTCCCGGAGAATCCGAGTCCCAACCCGGTCCCGGAGAACCCGGTTCCTAATCCGCTACCGAACCCGATGCCGGTGAATCCGTTCCCCTTCCTGCCGCCGCTGCCCCCGCTGCCCGGACTGCCGTAGCCGAGGCGATGACGAAATTCGTTCGACACGGCTGAGATGCTCGATTGGTGATCGTTGTCCCCGAATTCTTCGCCGATCGTCTCGCCGAGATGGAGCCCGCGGCCCGGGTCCGGCTGGACGGTCTGCCCGAACTCGCGGCTCGGTACGCCCAGCGCGGGGAGCCTCGGTTCGCGGGCGCGCCCCTGCGCTGACCCTCTCGGCTATGCGAAAGAAACGACTCCACGCCACCCGCCCCGCCGACGCCCCTTGGCGAAACCGTCGACGTGCCAGGCCAACCGAGACCAGGCCGCCCAACTCGACCGCGCGCCGTTCCGCGCGTCGCCGCTACTGGTGAACCGCAAAGGCAGGCAGGCAGGACGTACGTTCGCTCGGTGCTGGGATCGGTTGCGGGCCAGAACGTCCGGTCCACGTTGCCATTAGACGCGTCCACGATCGTCTCAGGGTGGAACTGAGTGTGAACAAGACGTGCATGTCCGAGACCAGAATTCGGGGTCGGTGTCGATAGCGTAAGGGTATGGATCCTGCCGGTGTGCGACCGCGCATCCACGAGCTCGACGCCGTGCGTGGTTTTGCGCTGTGCGGGATTCTGGTGGTCGATATCTGGCAGCTCACCGATATGCGGGCGACCATCGGGGCAGGCATCGTGGATCCGGTACGACATGTGCTGTCCGTGCTGTTCGAGGGACGGTTCTTCCCGATCTTCTCGTTCCTGTTCGGGCTGAGCTTTTCACTGTTCCTCGACCAGGTCGCCGAGGGCGGGGACCGTCCGCGGCTGGCAGTTGCGCGGCGGCTCGGCGCGCTCGGTGTGCTCGGCTTGATCCATCATGTATTCCAGCCGGATGAGGTGTTGCTGCCGTATGCGATTGTCGGGCTGGTGGTGCTGCTGCCTGCCGCTGGGCTAGCGCGCTGGGTGATATTGCTCGCGGGGCTGGGTGTCACGATCGGGGTTCCGGTCACGATCGGCGGTGGCCTCGGGTTGGTGCCGGGCCTGTTCTTGCTCGGTATGGCGGCCGACCGTTTCGGCCTCGCGGATAACCTGCGCGATCGTGGCTGGCGGATCGCGGTGGTATTCGTTCTGGCCGTCCCTGCGGCGGTGGCGGCCGGGGTATGGGAGTACCGCACGCCGTATTCCGATCTGTGGACCGGCAGTGCGGCTCCGGTGGCCGGATTGCTCGGCTCGCTCGCCTATTTCACCGGCTTCCTGCTCTTCCTGCGCACCGAGACCGGCGAGGTGTTCGCGGAGGTGCTCGAGCCGATGGGGCGGATGGCACTGACCAATTACGTTTCGGCAACCGGACTTATCCTGGCCGCCGACCCGTGGCTCGGCCTCTCCGATTCCAATCGCTACGGCGCACTGCTCGGCTCGGCCGTCGCGATTATCGCGGTGCAGGCGCTGTGGAGCTACTACTGGTTGCGCTGGTTCCGCTACGGCCCGCTGGAATGGGGGTGGCGATGTGTGACCTGGTGGCGACTGGTGCCGAACCGCCTGACGCGAGCGGAACGCCGGAAACCCACAGTGCCGTATGGGCGCGGTCGCTCGCGTTGATACTCCGCGGTTCCTCGGGGCGATGTGCCGCCCGACTGGATCCTCGAAATGCTGATCACCGGTACAGCTTTGGGTTGATCGGCCTGAAACCCGGTGTCGTACTGGACGATACGGGCGACGGCTGGTCCGGCTACTTCGCACCGACCCCCGCGGCGCGGATGGCGTCGAGTACCTCACCGTAGGAAAGAGTGGAATTTACGGTGATGGTTTCCGAAGTGCGGTCGACATCGACTGACTGCACGCCGCCGAGGTTGTTGAGCGCGCGTTCGGCGACGACGGCGCGTTCGTCCGAGTAATCGGTCATATCGAAGGTATAGGTCATCACGACCTCCTGGTAGACACGGTCTTCGGTTCGGCGGATAACCCGATCGGCGGGTTTCAAACGCCGCGCCGGTGGGGTGTTTGATTTCGGAATTACCGGGCATAGCCAGAAAGTAATATCAACCAGCGCAACGGGATTGTCATGATCATTATCATCGGGCTCGTCGTTCTCATCGGCGCGGTAATTATCGGCGTTGCCGGAGTGGCGGCCAATACGGGCGAAGTTCGTACGTCACCCGGCGATTTCGGGGTATTCGACTATCACTTCAGCGTCTCGGCGGGGGAACTTTTCCTCTATGGGATCGCGATCGGGGCGATCGGGATGCTCGGTCTGAGCCTGCTGCTGGCAGGTCTCTGGCGTAGTTCCCGCCGCAACAGCGCCGCACGGCGCGATCTGCGGCAGTCGCGCCGAGAGCTGGCGGCCCAGGAAAAGGCCCAGGCAAAGGCGGCCGAGCAGCGTCGAAGCACCCCGCCGGCGGCGGCACCACCGCCCGCCCCGACACCACCCGCGACCAAACCCGCCGCGCAGGTCACGCCGCCGCAGGGCGGTAAGCCGGTGTGGAGCTGGAATCGGTTCATGCGCCAATCCGGCGGGTCGGCGCCGGTCGAAACATCCGACCGCACAACGGTCAAGACGACCAAGTAAAGGAAAGAACGATGATTATCCTCGGCTTGATACTTCTCATTGTCGGTTGGTTACTCGGCATCGGTCTACTCACCACCGCCGGGATCATATTGCTGATCATCGGTGCGGTACTCGCCCTCGTCGGGTCGGTGGGACGGCACCCGGTGGGCGGTCGGCGGCACTATTACTGACGTCGACGCACTGAGCACCGAGCGGGCCGAGGGTTTCCTCGGCCCGCTTCACGCTCCCGAAATTCCCGCCAATTGTCCGATGCCGTAGGTGACCGCCATCCCCAGCGCACCACCGATCACCACCCGCAACACCGCGCGTCCGCGCTTACTACCGCCGAGCCGCGCGCTGACCGACCCGGTGATCGCCAGCGCGATCAGCACCGCTGCGAATGTCACCGGAATGCGCGCTGTCGTCGGCGGCAGGATGATCGCCAACAGCGGCAGCAGCGCACCCAGGGTGAACGAGACCGCCGAGGAGGCGGCGGCGGCCCACGGATTGGTCAACTCGTGCGGATCCAGACCGAGCTCGGCCTCGGCGTGGGCGAGGAAGGCGTCGTGTGCGGTCAACTCCTCGGCCACCTTGCGCGCCGTCTCCGGTGTCAGCCCCTTCGACTGATAGATATCGGCCAGTTCTGCCAGCTCGTATTCCGGTTCTTCCTTGAGTTCCGCGCGTTCCTTGGCCAGCAGCGCCCGCTCGGAATCCCGCTGTGCGCTCACCGAAACGTATTCGCCGACGGCCATGGAGATCGCACCCGCGGAGAGTCCGGCGATGCCCGCGGTGAAAATGGCCGAGGTGCTGGTCGTCGCCGCGGCGACACCGACAACCAGTCCCGCGGTCGATACGATGCCGTCGTTCGCCCCCAGTACGCCCGCGCGCAACCAGTTCAGCCGCGACGCCATACCCTCACGATGTGGTTCGTGCGGGTGCGGCGAACCGAGCGTCTCATCCATGAGCCGCAGACTATGCGAAAGTCCGCAAAGTATCAGCTGGGTCCGTCGGCGGCTGCACATACACCGGCGGTTCCGCCACACCGAGGACGGCGACCAGGGCGAGCAGTACACCGAAAAGCAAACCAGCTCGTCATAGGCCGGGCACCGTTGCGTCGACAGTCGAATCCACCTGGACCTGACCCGAGGCGGTTCACACTCGAATCCCGGTGTGGCACAGGATGATCAGGACGGCGGGAAGGTGTACAGCTTCTCGGGCGTGATCCGCACGATCAGCCGCTCGGCCTCCGGTTCCGGCGGCGGGGTCGCCCCGTTCATGTACCGGCCGTACATCTCGTACAGCAGCGTCTTATCCGGATCCTCGGTGATATCCACCCGTCCGCGGATCTCCACATAGTGACCGTTGGTCCGGCTCAGTACCAGCAGGCTGACACGCGGATCGCGCAGCATATTCCGGGTCTTGAGCCGACCCTTGATGGTGCTGAACACCACCGTATCGTCCTCGTACTTCACGAAGATCACCGACGATTGCGGCCGGCCGTCGGCATTGGGAGTCGAGAGGATCGCGGCATGCGGTTCATCGATCAGCGTGCGGACATTGTCATCGAGTTTCATCGGGATCTCCTTTGCGAGTGGTCGGATAGGTAGACCCTGGCGATTGCCCGAAGGAATCGGGTGCGGCGATTCTTTTTGGGCGCTCGGTCGGTCTATCTCTACGAGGCCTCGAGACAGGAAGGACGCGCCCATGACGCAGGCGAGCACCGCGCATGCCGAATTCGATCGCCGCACCCAGCCGTATCGACGCGAATTGCTCGCGCACTGCTATCGGATGCTCGGCTCGCTCGACGATGCCGAAGACCTGGTCCAGGAGACCTACTTGCGCGCCTGGCGCGCCTTCGAGGGCTTCGAAGGCCGTTCGTCGATACGGACCTGGCTCTATCAGATCGCCACCAATGCCTGCCTGTCCGCATTGCGGCATCACAGCCGTCGCGTACTGCCATCCGGACTAGGTGCGCCCACAGTCGACCCGTCCGGCACTGTGGCCGTCGACCTCGAGATGCAATGGCTCGGTCCGCTGCCAGACGCACTGGTGACCGATGAATCCGACGATCCGGCCAGCGTTGTCGCCGCCCGCGACAGCCTGCGGCTCGCGCTGATCGCCTGTCTGCAACAGCTGTCCGGCAAACAGCGTGCGGTGCTGCTGCTGCGCGACATCCTCGACTTTTCGGCTGGCGAGGTGGCCGAGGTACTCGGCACGACCACCGCCGCGGTCAAGAGTTCGCTGCAGCGTGCGCGGGCCCGGCTCGATCAACTCGGCGCCATCGATGCGAATAGTCCGACCGAACCCGAGCAGCGGGCGCTGCTCGACGCATATATGTCCGCATTCCAGAATGCCGACGCCGCCGCCATCGAGCGTCTACTGCACCGCGATGCGGTTCTCGAAATGCCCCCCGCCACAACATGGTTCGCGGGCAAACGCACCTGCGTCGGCTACCTCGCCACGCAGGTACTCGGCACGCCGGGCGACTGGCTCATGTTGCCGACGACAGCCAACGGGCAACCCGCCGCCGTTGCGTACCGTCGCGAAACAGGTGGCGGTTACCGGGCTTTCGGACTCGCGGTGCTCACCACAACCGACCGTGCGATCGCCCGCATTGCCGTTTTCGGTGGCGCGAATCTGGTCACCGCATGCGGATTTGCGGCGACCATGTAGGCGCGTTCGTTGAGGATCCGATCGCTCGATCACCGAACTGTTGTCGCCGAGCCAGATCCGTCCGGCCGACACCAGTGCGCAAGATTCGACCGGCGTGGCGGACTCGTCAGATTGCGACTCGAGGTTCTTTCAGATAGCGCTGGACCGGGCGCACCGGCAACCGGTGCTGCCGGGGCGACCACGGCGTGCGCGGACTGCGTGGACCCACCCGGCGGGCCAGCAGCCGCTGTCGATGCGACGCCCGCGAATCGATCAGGACACCGCGGTTGGAAGTCGATACGCTTTGCGTACCCCTCGCACACAAGCGTCCGCACGGTGACACTCGCGACGGCGATCGCATCGACCCAGAGAATCCCAGACAACCATCAGTGACCGATAAACGATGGATAAACGCCGCCTAATCGGCGATATCGGCGGTCGGCGCGGCGCTGAAGAGCCGGTCCATGGTGGGCGGTGCCAACCCCGCACGCCGGAAGATCTCGGCGGCTTCGCCGAACTCGACCGCGGCCGGACCGGTGTATCCCTGTGCGGCCAACGCGCTCGCGTGCAGCGCCAGCGCGCGTGCTCGATCAATCGGATCGGCCGCCTTGGTGAGCAACCGAACCGCTGCTGCCGCTTGGCTTTCCGCGTCGACCAGATCGCCAGCGCGCAGCTGAATCTGCGCCAATCTGGTTCGCGCCCAACCCTCCCAGAGCCGCACCCCATTGCGCTGCGCGATCCGTACGGCATCGTGGCCGAGTTCGAGTGCGCGCTCGTGCTCGTCGCGCATCGAAAGCGTGGCCGCCAATTCGTGGGTGGCCCAACCGAGTGCGACCGGATTCGAGGCCGCCTGCGCCAGCGTGATGGCGCGGTCCGCGATCTCGACCGCTTCGTCGTATCGCCCTGCTTCGCAATAGGTCCGGGTGACCAAGGCCAGACACCAAGCCTGCATCGATCGGTCGCCGAGTTCGTGAGCGAAGCGCATCGCACTCTCGAAATGCCGACGCGATGCTTCGACATCGCCGAGTCGTCGATCGGCAATGCCGAGCAGTACCTCCGAGAGCACCGAGATCCTGCGGTCGGCATCGTCGGTTGGTGGACCGGCCGCGGCGTCGAGATATTTCAGACTCGCCTCGACCTCACCGAGTCCGACCTGCAGCAGCGCGCCGAGCGCGACCCGGATGCGGCGTTCGCTCGCGTGCGATTCGCGAATCGCGGTGTCCAGTAAGGCAGTCAGCGCCTCGGACAGTTCCCTGGCGCGGGTGCCGGCGTCCATCAGCTCGGCCATTACCCAGGCCAGATCCGCAGCCACCCGCAGTGCACGGCCACCGACCCGGGCGGCCTGTCGGTGCAGCGCGATCACCACGGGTCGTTCGACGTCGTTCCAGACCTGTCCCTCGGAACCGCTGGCGAACTGCCGACCTGGCACTGTGGTCGGGACGAGCAGGCGCGTGGTGTTGCTGTAGTCGATGGCGCTCAACAGGTTCTTCGCACCCGCGAGGTAGTAGTCCAGCAGCCGGACCAGCACCGCCGACTCGTCCTCGTCGGCGACGCTTTGGGCGAAGAGCCGCAGCAGATCATGGAATCGGTAGCGGCCGGGCACCGTCGTCTCGAGCAGGCTCACATCGACCAGCGATTCGCATATCCGCTCGGCCTCGGACTCCGCGATGCCGAGCACCGCGGCCACGCCGTCGATCGGCAGATCCGGGAAGTCGACCAGTGCGAGCGTGCGAAAAGCCTTGGCCTGCTGCTCGTTCAGTTGCCCGTAGCCGAGCCGGAATGCGGCCTCGACGCCGAGTTCGCCGGTCTCCAGCACCGCCAGCCGACCCTTTTCATCGGCAAGTCGCGCGGCGAACGATCCGATCGTCCACTGCGGCCGCACCGCTAGTCGCGCGCCGACGATGCGCACCGCCAACGGCAGGCAACCGCACAGCGCGACGACCTCCCGTGCCGCGTTCTCCTCGGCGGCGACGCGTTGCACGCCGAGGATGCGGATCAGCATCGCCATGGCCTCATCGCGCTCGAGCACGTCGAGGCGGGTACGGCGCACCGCGGGCATCTCGGTCAGCGCCGAACGACTGGTGATCAGCACCGCGGTGCCGGGTGTTCCGGCCAGCAGCGGCGTCAATTGCGCACTGCCACACGCATTGTCGAGCACTATCAGCATGCGCTTGCCCGACAGGCGGGTGCGCAGTTCGGCCGCGCGATCATCGACGGTGCGCGGGATCTCGCCCTCCGCGATGCCGAGCGCACGCAGGAATCCACCGAGCGCGTCACCGGGTGAGGTCGGCACCGGATCGACGCCGCGCAGGTTCACATACAGCTGTCCGTCCGGGAAGTGGTCGCGCACGGAATGGGCCACATGCAGGGCCAACGTGGTCTTGCCGACGCCACCCATCCCACCGACCGCCGAAATGGCGACCGCGCTGGCGCCGCCGGTCAACTGTTCGGCAATGCGCTGCACGAGTTGCTCGCGACCGGTGAAATCGGCGATATCCGGCGGCAGTTGCGCGGGCACGACCGGCTCCGGGCGATAGCCGTTGTGTCGCGGTGTCGGCATTTCGGCACGCAGGATGCGTTCGTGCATCGCGGTCAACTCCGGTCCGGGTTCGACTCCGATTCCGTCGATCAGATCGCGACGGGCGCGCGCGAACACTTCGAGCGCCTCGGCTTGGCGGCCGCAGTGATACAGCGCCGCCATGAGCAGCGCCCGGAACCGTTCGCGCAGTGGATGCTCATCGATCAGCGGACCCAGTTCGGCGACCGCGTCGCCAGCACGGCCGACCTCGATATCGAGGGCGAACCGGTCCTCGAGAATGGCCAAGCGCCACTGCTCGAGGCGGATGCGGTGGCGTTCGACGAAAGGTCCGGCCAAGCCGCTCAGCGCGGGGCCACGCCAGCGGGCGAGTGCGTCGATCAATGCCTCGCGTGCCGCATGCGGTGACTCGCCGCGCACTCGTTCGGCCGTTGCCACCAGGACCTCGACCTCCTCGATATCGGTCGAGCCCGGCGGGATCCGCAACGCGTAGCCGTCACCGACCGAAACCAGCACCGTCGACGGTGCGCGCGAAATCCGATCCGGTTCCAGCACCCGACGCAATTGCGCGACATGGGTGCGCAGTGCGGCAATGGCGCGAGGCACTGGATCCTCGCCCCAGATGCCCTCCACCAATTCCGCTGCGGTGACCGACTTTCCGGCACGCAGCAGGAGCGCGGCCAGTACCGCGCGACGTTGCGGAGGTCCCAATTCGAGCGGCGTCTCCCCACGCCACCCGCAGACCTCACCCAGAACGGAAAACTGCACTGACCCGACCTCCCGGACCAGGGAGCATACGCGCGCATCCGGCGAACGGCTCGTTCATTCCTTGACTATTCGATGTTCATCGAACCCTGCTAGTGCGATCGCTGGGCGATAGGTGGCCGATCAGGCGAGATTTCAGCACAGATCCGGCCGCTCGCGGCGGATTTGCGGCTGACCGACGATCTGCCGTGGATGACCTGATTGGCGCTGCATGGCGAGCCGCTGTCGGACCGCTACGCTGCGGCGATATCGATTTCGATATCGGCTTTCGGCCACGTCGGTCTTGGACAGGCGGATCGGCACTGTGCTGTCGTGTCGCCATGACAAAGATCGATAGACGTGGGGTTCGCATGGGCCTCGTCCTGGCGACAACGGTGTTGCTCGGCGCATGTGGGACCGAATCGAAGGATCCGGACCCGGCGCCCGCCCGGATGGGCCAGTTGGCGGGTATCGAGCAGCAGCATCAGGCCAGGCTCGGGGTCTTCGCGGTCGATACCGGTTCGGGGAGGACTGTCGGCTTCCGCCAGGACGAGCGGTTCGCGATGATGTCGACATTCAAGACGCTCGCATGTGCCGCGCTTTTACGCGAACATCCGCTTGCCACAGGGTATTTCGATCAGATCATCCACTTCACCCAGGCGGATGTGGCGGCCGCGGGCGGTTCGGCGGTCACCGGCGCCCGGATCGACAGCGGTATGTCGGTATCGGAACTGTGCGATGCGGCGATTACCCGCAGCGACAATGCCGCGGGCAATGAGTTGCTGAAACTGCTCGGCGGTCCGCAGGCGCTGACACAGTTCCTGCGGTCCATCGGCGATCAGGTCTCCCACCTGGACCGCACTGAGCCGACGCTCAATACCGCCGTGCCCGGCGACGAGCGCGACACCACCACACCCGCGGCGATCGCGGCCGACTATCGGGCGCTGACGATCGGCGACGCGCTTGCCGCGCCCGAGCGTGCACAGTTGACGGATTGGCTGATCGCCACCACCACGGGTGGCACTCGCATTCGCGCTGGCCTGCCTGATGATTGGAAGACCGGCGACAAGACCGGCACCGGTGACTACGGCTCGGCCAACGACGTCGCCATCACCTGGCCTGCCGGTGGCGCCGCACCGATCGTGATCGCGGTACTGACCACCCATTCCAGCCCAGATTCCCAGGCGGACAACGCATTGGTCGCCGCGGCAGCCGAAGAGGCGGTCGCGCTACTGCGGTAGCCGGTGTTGCGCGCCGTCTCGGCGAACGGCGGTAGGCGTTGCGCCCCACCATCTTCGGCAGCATCGGGTGAACGTGGCCTGTTCGGACAGTCCGATGAGCGAGGCGACCTGACTCATCGGCATATCGGTGGTGGTCAGGTAGCGGCGGGCCTCGTCACGGCGGACCGTATCCAGGATAATGGCGAACGACGTGTCCTCGGCGGCCAGGCGGCGCTGCAAGGTGCGTGGATGGATTGTCAAAAGCCTTGCCACGGCGGTGATCTCCGGTGGGGAAGTACCCAGTAGTTGTTGTACGGCGGCGCGGACCTCGGTTTCGATGGCGGCATCCGCGCCGCCGGACTGTTCGGCCAGGAATGCCATGGCCAAACGATGCAGATTCTCGTCGCCGCCGCTCAGCGGCCGGGTCGCCAGGCTGATCGGCACTCGCAACACCGCCGCGGCACGCTCGATCCGCACGGGTGCGCCGAAGAACTCCTCATAGATCCGGATCGGCGCGGGGGGTCGGTACGGCAGTTCGACCGAGCGCAGCCCGTAGCGCACATCCACCAGGCGTTGAAATGTGCGGTGCACGAACGCGAGTCCGAGATCGGTGCCTTGGACCGGTGTCGGCGCGCCGGGTTGAACGCCATAGCGCAGGGCGGTCACGCTGCGATCGCCATACGGGTCGGGCGCGAGCGTCAGGCTGAGCGAGCGCGCGTGCAGGAACAGATAGCGCGAACAGCATTCGAGGGCATCGGCGAGCGTCGGTGAATTGCGGATGGCCAGGGCCAGCGGGCCGAGCATATCCAGATCTTGTCGATGCGAAATGCGCAGGCCGAGATCGGGGCAGTCGAGCCGCTGCGCGGCCAACTCCAGCGCCGCGGCGACCGCCTGATCCGGTACCAGCAGGTCATCGGCGTCCAGGGCGGGGATCGGCAGCCCGACGGCGGTGGCGAATTCCTCGGCATTCCCGCCCAGCTCGGCCACCGTCGCGCGAAATCCGCGCAACCCCGCGGATCGAATCACCGACATGTCGCTCAGAATCAAATACTTGTCGCGCAAAGTCAAGAATCCGGTCCATTGCCCTCGCAGACTGGAGCGATGAGGTCAGCATCGCGCGGCGATTCGATAAGGGACAGTGGTCGGGTGACGGGTGGGCCCGAGACGGCCGTAGTTGCGGACCACCTCGATGTCGTAATCGTCGGTGCCGGGTTATCCGGCATCGGCGCAGCGTATCGGCTGCAGACCGAATGCCAGGGCAAAACCTATGCCGTGCTGGAGGCGCGCGAATCGCTGGGTGGGACGTGGGATCTGTTCCGCTACCCCGGAATTCGCTCGGATTCGGATATGTTCACCCTCGGCTATCCCTTCAAGCCGTGGCGGGACGCGAAGTCGATTGCCGATGGGCCGTCGATCCTGCGCTACGTCGAGGAGACGGCCGTGGAGTTCGGCATCGACCGGCACATCCGCTACGGCACCAAGGTGGTCGGGGCCGACTGGTCCACCGCAACGGCGCGCTGGACGCTCACCCTGGAGCAGCGCGATGCTGCCGGTGGCACCACTCAACGCACGCTGACCTGCGATTTCCTTTATGCCTGCGCCGGGTACTACAACTACGATCAAGGCCATTCCCCGGAGTTTCCTGGCATCGACTCATTTGCCGGACAGGTCGTGCATCCACAGTTCTGGCCCGAGGAGCTCGACTACGCGGGCAAGCGTGTCGTGGTCATCGGCAGTGGCGCGACGGCGGTCACACTGGTGCCGGCCATGGCCGACCGAGCCGAGTCCGTGACGATGTTGCAGCGCTCACCGACCTGGATCAGCGCCGTTCCCGGCCGGGACAAGCTGGCCGACAAGATTCGCGAGAAGCTGTCGCCGCAGTTGGCGCACCGCGTGATCCGCACCAAGAAAATCCTGTTCAGCATTGGTTTCTATCAGTATTGCCGCCGGCGCCCGGAGGCCGCGCGCAAGCTGCTCACCGGCTTGACCACGCGAATCCTGAAGGACCAGCAGGCCGTTGCCGAACACTTCACGCCCGAGTACGACCCGTGGGATCAGCGGCTGTGCGCCGTACCCGATGCCGATTTCTTCAAGGCGATGAAGAAGGGTAAGGCGCAGGTCGTCACCGATCACATCGAAACGTTTGTGCCCGAAGGAATTCGGCTGAAGTCCGGTCGCATCCTGGAGGCAGACATCGTGGTTACCGCGACCGGGCTGCAGTTGCTGGCCTTCGGCGGTATCGCGCCGCGGGTCGATGCGGAGACGGTGAACCTGTCGGAGCAATTCGTCTGGCAGGGTGCGATGCTCACCGGCGTCCCGAATTTCGCGGTCTGCATCGGCTACACGAATGCCTCATGGACGTTGCGTGCCGACCTGACCTCGCGATTGGTTTGCAAGGTCATCAACCACCTGGATCGCAATGACTACGCGGCCGTGGTGCCGAGGCCGGAGGGCAAGCTCGACGAGCGTCCGCTGCTCGATCTGGCCTCCGGCTATATTCAGCGCTCGGTCGGCGAGTTCCCGCGGCAGGGGGATCGGCATCCGTGGAAGGTGCGGCAGAACTATCTGCTGGACTCGGCCACGACCATGCGCACGAGTCTGCACAAAACGCTGGCTCCGATCCCGCGCTCGGCCGTCCGTCTCTCGGTTACCCGCTGAACCGCGTCATCTCCGGTGGACACCTCGTAAAACGTGCACCTGTGCGGGGTGCTCGCGGGATTTGCGTCAGCAGGGCACCTGCTGGGGTGTCCAGTCGATCCGATAGTCGAACATCCAGTTCAGCGGGGCGACACCGGCTTTGGCCGCTTTGCGTAGGAAGTACGGGGTGAGCAGGCCGACCAGTAGCCGGGTGAGCCCGTTGGATGCCTTGTCGCTGGTGGTTTCCGCACCATAGGCGACCACCTTCTCGACGCGCTCGCGGCGGCGGTCCTCGAAGGCGGCCAAGGCCGCGCCGGTATCCGGGATATCGCGCAGGCAAATCGCCAGCGTCACGGCATCTTCCACCGCCATGGACACGCCCTGGCCGGAGGAGGACGCCACGGCGTGCGCGGCATCGCCGACAATGACCATATTGTCGTTGTGCCACTTGGTGACGGTCGGCAGGTCGTACTGGTTGAAGGCGGGGACGAAGGTGTCATCCGCGGTGGCCGCGACGATCCGGGCGGCGGGGCCGCGATCCGCTGCCAGCAATTCGATGAGCCGCGCACGCCAGTCCACTGACTCGGCCGGTGAAAGCTCCTGTGTCCGGGGCATATTGGCGAACCACCAGATCTCACCGTCCGGTGCGACGAAATAGCCGAAGAATGCCTTCTTGCCGAAGATCATGCTGTACACGCCGGGCCGCAACCCGAGTTCGCTGTGCAGCGTCCGGTCGGTGACGAATCCGCCCAGGCCGTAGATGCCGAGGAAGTGCGCCTTCGGTGCCGCCGGGTCGATGATTTCCCTGGTGCGGGAGCGGATTCCATCGGCCCCGATCAAGACGTCGGCGTCGATTGTGGTGCCGTCGGCGAAGGTCGCACGGACGCCGTGGGTCGTTGATGTCGCGTCCACCAGTCGCTTGTTGTACTCGAACCGCACACCCCGCCGCGTCGCCTCGGCATTCAGCGCTCGATACATATCGCGCCGCTTGATGCTGTGCGTGACGGTGCCGTCGGGCAGTGTGCCGCCGATCGGCATATCGGTGATGTGCTTGCCGCCGCTGGTCGCGAACGACAGCGTGGCCGTCGGGTGCCCGATCTCGGTCACCACGTGATGTGCATCCAGCAGCGCCAGCGCCGACAGTCCGTTGACCGCCACCGTCAGATACGCGCCGATCTGCTCGGCCGCTGCCTCGGCATATGCCTCGCACACAACTGGCTCCAGCCCCGCCTGCTGCAATGCCATCGCGGTGACCGGTCCGGCGATCCCGCCGCCGATGACCAGTGCCTTCTTCATGGTGTCTCCTGTCTTGGCTCTGCTGTATCTTGATTATCAAGACATCAGTAGTTTGACGATCAAGAGGCTTGAATGTCAAGAGAAAATTCTGAGCTGACAGAACTGCGCGCCGAGGTCGGCAGGCAAGCGCAGGCGCTCCAAGCCGCGGTCGATGCCGTGGACCAAGCGGCTGCGACCAACCTCGGCGTCAACCGCACCGATCTGCGCTGTTTGGAAATTCTGTGGCACGGCGAATCCACACCCGGCGCGCTCGCCGCCGAGCTGGGTCTGACCAGCGGCAGCGTGACCACTATGCTGGACCGCCTAGCCAAACTCGACTACGTCGTCCGCCATCCCGAACCGGGGGACCGCCGCAAGGTCGTCATCCGCATCACCGACACCGCGATGACCAAGGTCATGCGGATCTACGGGCCGATCGCCGAGGAGGGTGCCGCCGAGGTGTCGCGCTACAGCGCGGCGGAACTGCGCCTCGTCCTCGACTATCTGCGTCGCTCACGTGAGCTGCAGGAGCGCCACCGCACCCGGATCGCGGAGCTCTGAAATACCTTCCGAAAGTGGGTGCTCACGGCGACAGCTGACATGATCACCCCATGATCGATTTGCGTAACGCGCGATGGGCAGTGGCGATGGCGGCCGGGGCGGTGCTCGTCGCGGGCTGTGGCAGCAGCAAGGACCACTCGGCGGATCACTCGAATTCCGCGGCGCCCACCACACCCCGCGACCAGTTGGTGCTGAGCCAGGAGGAATTCCCCGCGGGCACAAAGAAACTCGACCTGCCACCGGAGCAGCTGCAGTCCACGGTCGGCGACCTCACCGCGACCCAGCAGAACGCCACCTTCACACCGGCGGAATGTGGTTCCACCCAGCAGGATCTCGGCGCGGCGACCAAAGAACTGCTCGCGCAGTCATCCATCTCCGCGGCGACCGGTAAGTCGGGGCAAATCTTTGTCGAATTCGTTTCCGGGCGGACCGGCGATCTGCAACGGATTGCGGAGGGCAACAAGCGCTGTGGTTCGGTGGAGGTGGTCGCGACCTACGATGGCCATCAGGTCACCGCGAGCGAGCGCGTTACGGATCAGGCTGTGCCGCAGGAATTGAAGGGCGCGAACGCGATCGCCTACCACGCGACCAGCACCGCGAAAACCGACGCCAGCGACAAGCCGCTGACCCAGAACGCATACCTCGGTTACGCCGAAGTTCGCGGCATTACGGTCGCGGTTCGCATTGCCGCGCTGGATGATTCGCTCGACCAGGCGGCCTTCGATCAGTTCTTCGTCGCCGCTGTGCAGAAGGTGCTGAAGGCGGCCTAGCCTACTTGCGGACGATCAGTTCCAACGCGATATTGTCCGGATCCCGGAACTCGAGGATATAGCTGAACCCGATGTCCTTGATATCTTCGTGCGCGACCCCGCAGGCATCGAGATGCGCTGCGGCCGCTTCCAATTCGGCCAGTGAGTTCAGCGGGAACGCGAGATGGTCGAGCCCGACCCGGTTTTCGTCGAAGCTATCGGTGCCAACCGGCCGCAACCCGATCATCCCGTGCTCCATCCGATAGATCACCCCGCCGAACAGGAACCCGAGCTGCTCCCGCGTCGCCTCGTCCGCATCGGCGGGCACCTCCAGCGCAACCGGCCATCCGAACACCTTTTCGTAGAACGCCCGTGACCGATCGATATCGCAAACCGTCAGTCGCACATGGGCAATGGCACTAGTAGCAATCGGCATACCCCCATGCTCGCATCTACTTCCGATTACCCGCCGGTTATCGGCTCCCACCAGCGGTTTAGGTAACCACCCGCCCCATGCTGTAGCGTTATCCCTACCGACGCGGGGTGGAGCAGCTCGGTAGCTCGCTGGGCTCATAACCCAGAGGTCGCAGGTTCAAATCCTGTCCCCGCTACAAAGGGAAATGGCCCGGAACGCATTGTTCCGGGCCATTTTTCGTTTCCGCCTCCGAGTAAGGGTTCGCGTGGACATCGTCCAGTCGATAATCCGCACCGCTGACCAGTGCGGCGTGGTCCATCCAGGGCGGCACATGTCCACTTGGGCGGTGGTGCCAGCAAATCCTGGGTTTGTTCAACATTGGATTTGTTTTTCGATTCAGCAGGCGGCATCTTCGGCAAAGGTCTTGGCCCGTGGCAAACGATCAGCACGCGGAGTGGTTGGACTTCCCATGTTTGGAAAATTCTCTCCGACGAGGTCTGCTATTTCTGGTGTAGCGACGCCATGAGGAGACCAATGCTTTACGCCGCACAATCCCACCGGGGTCGACTGGTGATCACCGCCTCGATCGAGCCGGTGGCTCGCCCGCGGTCGCGGTAACCATTGGGAAGCTACTGGCCGGTTGACAAGGTCAAGAGCGCCAAATTACTGTTCAATACGATGAATCGTGTTCTACTGGTCGAAAATCTCAGGGATCATTGCGCTGATCCGCATCGCTGTCGCATAGGCGCTATACATGCACCTCGCGGCAGATATTTCGGGCACCACGCGTTCTTATGTGCGCGCTAGGTCCTCCGGTGTGCTCACGTAGCACTTCGGCCATCAGCATTATTTGCTGATAATTTGCTCTAACATGCCCGGCGGCACACCATGTCCAGCCTGGCCTAGCCTGCGCCATCTCCTCGCCGGCCCAAGTCGCTTGCGGAAGACGCTCCGCATCTCCAAGGCTCTTCGCTGAGCCTCGACCGAGTCGAAACCGTTATGTCCGGAGCAGGAATCGTCTGATTCCTTTGCTGCAGACAAAAACACACCCGTCCAGGTTTTAGGGCGGGTCCCAGCTGCCTTGGGAAGGATGTTCAGAGGTGACCGGATCGGCGTTCGAGGTCGCTATCGTCGGCATGTCCTGCAGACTGCCGGGGGCGGCCGATCTCGACAGTTACTGGCAGTTGCTCAGCGAGGGGCGCGCCGCGATCGGCGCAGTCCCTGCGGGGCGGGCGAGCATCGCCGAGCGGGCCGGATTCGTCGACACCGTAGCGGAGTTCGACGCGGACTTCTTCGGGATCTCGACCGATGAGGCGCGGGCAACCGACCCGCGGCAGCTGCTGGCACTGGAGTTGAGCTGGGCGGCGCTCGAGGACGCTGGCCTGGCCGCCACGGCGCGCGATGCCCGGCGGTGCGGTGTGTTCCTCGGCTGCACCGGAACCGATATCGCCGAAATCGCGAATCCCATCTCGAACTACTTCGGGTTCAGCGGCCCGAGCATCCTGGTCGACAGCGCCCAGGCGTCCGCGCTGGTCGCGGTTCATCTGGCATGTGAGAGCCTGCGCAGCGGCGAGAGCGACATGGCCCTGGCCGGTGGACTGAACCTGGCGCTGGCCGACGGATTCGTGCGCGGCGAGGGCGGCGGCATTGTGGCGCTGAAACCCTTGGCGCAGGCGGTCGCCGACGGCGACCGGGTTCATGCCGTGATCTGCGGAAGTACGGTCGACACGGGCAACGAACGCCGCGAGCTGAGCGCACCGAGTCGCGATGCGCGGGCGGCGGCGATTCGCGCCGCTCTGACCGCGGCAGGTTTCGAGGCGCCGTCGGTGCAGTACGCCGAATTGCACGGCATCGGAACATCCGCCGGCGATCCGATGGAAGCCGCCGCGCTCGGCGAGACCTACGGTGTGCGCCCGGCGCGGGAAGCGCCGCTGGCCATCGGATCGGTCGAGACGAATATCGGGCATCTGGAAGGTGCTTCCGGTATCGCGGGCCTCATCAAGACCGTGCTCTGTCTGAGCCGCCGGGAACTGGTGGCCAGCCTGGACTTCGAGCCGCCGAATTCGCGGATTCGGCTCGCGGACTTGGGCTTACGGGTGGTGACGGGCACCGAGGACTGGCCCGTGGCCGACGTACGCAGGGCAGCTGTGTTGTCGTTCGGTATGGGGGGATCCAACGCCCACGTGATCGTGGAGGAGGCGCCCGCCGTCGGGGCCGCCGCGTCCACGGTGGACAGCAAGGCCGCTGCGGTGCCGTGGGTGGTGTCGGCGCGCAGCGAGGACGGGGTGCGTGCACAGGCAGCCCGGCTGCGGGAGTGGCTACTACGCCATCCCGAGCTGGATGTGGTCGATGTGGCGCATTCACTGCTGGCCATGCGAGCCCAAATGCAGTGGCGTGGAAGCGTTGTCGGGCGGGATCGGGCGGAGCTGCTGGACGGTTTGAAGGCCATGGCCGACCCGACCGCGCCCGCTATGGCGACCGAGCCGACAACTGGGCGGGCCGAGCAGCGGCGGGTCGCGTTCGTCTTCCCGGGGAATGGCAGCCAGTGGGAGGGGATGGCTCTCGGACTGCTCGATTCGGGTGGGGTTTTCGCGGAGTCGATCGCGGAATGTGAAGCGGCGCTTGCGCCCTACGTGGACTGGTCGCTGACGGCGGTGCTGCGTCGCGAGGTCGATGCCCCCTCGCTGGATCGCGTGGATGTGGTGCAGCCGGTGCTGTTCGCGGTGATGGTGTCACTGGCCCGGATGTGGCGGGCGGCCGGTGTGCAGCCGGACGTGGTGATCGGCCATTCCCACGGTGAGGTCGCCGCCGCGCACGTTGCCGGTGGACTGTCGCTGTCCGATGCGGCGCGTGTGGTGGCTCTGCGGTCCCGGGCACTGGCCGATGAGCTGGCCGGGCAGGGTGGTATGGCCTCGATCGGACTCGGCGCGGATGCCGTCCGAGAACGTCTTTCGGGGTATGGCGACCGGCTGTCGTTGGGGGCGGTGAACGGACCGGCGCAAAGTGTTATCTCCGGTGACGTTTCGGCGGTGCAGGAATTCCTCGCCGACTGCGCCCGCGACGCTGTATGGGCCCGCCGGGTTCCAATCGATTACGCCTCGCATTCGACGGCGATCGAGCGGATTCGCGATCGGCTGCTCGCGGAACTGGCACCGATTCGCCCGCAATCGGGATCGGTGCCGTTCTTCTCCACGGTATCGGCCGAGCGGTTGGATACGGCGGACCTGGACGCCGAATACTGGTATCGGTCGGAGCGGGAACCGATTCGATTCGCCGATGCCGTTATGGCGCTGATCGGGGACGGTATCACCGGCTTCATCGAGGTCGGCCCGCATCCGGTGCTCACGATGGGTATCGCCACGACCGCCGAGGCGGCAGGTGCGGCCGAGGACGTATCCGTTGTCGGCTCTTTGCGGCGCGGTGCGGGCGGTCCGGAACAGTTCATCGTGTCGCTGGCACAGGCCTACTGCGCCGGTATGCCGGTGGATCCGCGCGCGCTGGTCTCCGGTGGGGCGCGGGTCGATCTGCCGCCATACGCGTTCCAGCGCCGTAACTTCTGGTCCGGTGCGCTGGTCACTTCCGGGGGCTTCCCGGAAATTTCCGAGGGCCGAATTCCCGAAGACAGGGCGCGGACCGATGCGTGGGACGACAGCCCGCTGGCCCGCAAACTCCTGGCCGCCCCCGAATATCAGCGTGACACAGTAATTCTCGATATCGTTCGTGAGCATGCCGCCGCCGTACTAGGCCACGATTCGGCCCGATCAATTGACCCCGAGCTGCCGTTCACCGAGTTCGGCATTGATTCGGTCAGTGGGGTGCGGCTGCGGGACAGGCTGATGCGGGCCACCGGTGTGCCGCTGCCCGCATCGCTCATCTTCGACCATCCGACCGCGAGTGCGGTCGCGACACTGTTGCGAGCCCGGGTCACCGGAAACGAACGGGGCAAGCACCGGGTATCGCGGCGCGCGAGTACGGACGAACCGATCGCGATCGTCGGCATGGGCGCCCGATTCCCCGGTGGTGTGCGGTCCGCGGAGGACCTGTGGGACCTGCTGACCGCGGGCCGAGATGTGATCGGCGAATTCCCCACCGACCGGGGTTGGGACCTGGACCGGCTGTTCGACCCTGACCCTGACAAACCGGGCACGGTCTACACCCGCCACGGTGGATTCCTCAGCAGCGCAGGCGATTTCGACCCAGGCTTTTTCGGCATCAGCCCACGCGAAGCGCTGGCGATGGATCCGCAGCAGCGGTTGCTGCTCGAGACATCGTGGGAAGCCCTGGAAGACGCGGGTATCGACCCGACGTCGTTGCGGGGCAGCGATACCGGCGTATTCGCCGGTGCTTGCTCATCGGGTTACTCGCGACGGGTGACCGGCGACCTGGAGGGCTTCCGGCTGACCGGCACGTCGCACAGCGTCATCTCGGGCCGTGTCGCGTACGTGTTCGGCCTGGAAGGTCCGGCGGTGACGGTGGATACCGCGTGCTCGTCGTCGCTGGTCGCATTGCACCTGGCGTGCCAGGCGCTGCGCCAGGGCGATAGCTCGCTGGCTCTCGCCGGTGGCGTAACGGTCGCGGCCAGCCCATATCTGTTCGTGGACTTCGCCCGCCAGCGCGGCCTGTCGCCGGATGGCCGCTGCAAGGCGTTCTCAGCTGCCGCCGACGGTGTGTCGTGGTCGGAGGGTTCGGGCGTCCTTGTGCTGGAGCGGCTTTCGGATGCGCAGCGGCTCGGACACAACATCCTGGCCGTTATTCGCGGTAGTGCGGTGAATCAGGACGGCGCGAGTAACGGTCTGACCGCGCCGAACGGTCCGTCGCAGGAGCGGTTGATCGCGCATGCCCTCGCGAATGCGGGGATCTCGGCGGCCGATGTGGATGCCGTGGAGGCGCACGGGACCGGCACGACCCTGGGTGATCCAATCGAAGCACAGGCCTTGATCGCGGCCTACGGGCAGGATCGTGGCGACCGGGAACCGCTGCGGATCGGTTCCTTGAAATCGAATATCGGCCATACCGTGGCCGCGGCAGGTGTGGCCGGTGTGATCAAGATGGTGCAGGCCATGCGGCACGAGCGGTTGCCGAGGACACTGCACGCCGAAACACCGTCGCCGCATGTGGATTGGGCCGCGGGCGCGGTGCGTCTGCTGACCGAATCCGAACCGTGGATCGCCGGAGTTCGGACGCGTCGGGCGGGTGTGTCGTCGTTCGGTATCAGCGGCACAAACGCGCATGTGATCCTCGAAGAAGCGCCTGCCGCACCGGTAGCGGCCGCCGAGGACGACACCCAAATCACTGTGGCGGTCACGCCGTTGCTGGTGTCGGGTAAGGGCGAGGCGGGTCTGCGTGCCCAGGCTGCCCGGCTGCGGGCGTGGTTGTCGGAGCGGCCGGAGATCGACATCTCGGATGCGGCCCATGTACTGGCGACGTCGCGGGCGCAGCTGGATTCGCGCAGTGTGGTTCTCGGTCGCGATCGGGGCGAGTTGCTCGAGCGATTGGCGGATCTCGCCGAATCGGGTACCGGTACCGGTGTGATCGGCGGCGTCGTCGGTTCGGGGCAGACGGCATTCTTGTTCACCGGTCAGGGTGCACAGCGGATCGGTATGGGTGCGGGCTTGTACGAGTCGTTCCCGGTATTCGCGGATGCGTTGGATTCGGTGTGCGCCCAGTTCGATCCGGTATTGGAGTGCTCGCTCAAAGCGGTCATGTTCACCGGCGTAGCTGGTGGCGATACCGGTGTCGCGGTGCTGGATCGGACGGAGTTCACCCAGCCCGCGCTGTTCGCCTTCGAGGTGGCGCTGTATCGCTTGCTGGAGTCGTTCGGCGTCACCCCGAATGTGTTGATCGGCCATTCGATCGGAGAAGTCGCCGCCGCGTACCTCGCGGGCCTGTGGTCGCTCGAGGACGCGTGCCGGTTGGTGGCGGCGCGCGGACGTCTCATGGGTGCGTTGCCCGAGGGCGGAGCGATGCTGGCCATCGCGGCGTCCGAACCGGAAGTCAACGATGTTGTCGCCCGATACCCCGACCGAGTGTCGGTCGCCGCGGTGAACGCGCCGGCGGCTCTGGTGATCTCGGGTGACGAGGACGCGGTCGGCGAAATCGAGGCACGATTCGCCGAGCGTGGCGTGAAGACGTCGCGGCTGCGGGTCAGCCATGCCTTCCACTCGCATCGGATGGAGCCGATGCTGGGCGAATTCGAGTCTGTGGTCAAGGATTTGACGTACAACCGGTTTCGCGTGCCGTTGGTTTCGAATGTGTCGGGTCGGCTTGCTGGTGACGAAGTGACCGAACCCGCCTACTGGGTTCGGCAGGTGCGGGCCGCGGTGCGATTCGCGCCGGGCATCGAGACGTTGATCGCCTCGGGTGTGCGTCGATTCCTGGAAGTGGGGCCCGATGCGGTGCTGGCGGCGATGACCCGGCAGACGCTTGCGCAGGACGCGGAGTCGACCTCGGTTGTGGCCGCGGCCGCGCGCCGGGATCACGATGAGCCCCAACAGTTCGCGATGATGCTGGCACACGCGCACACATCCGGGCTGCGGGTGGATTGGACGCCACTGCTGCGTCGCCGGGCGATAGGACGAGTTCCCCTGCCCACGTACGCTTTCCAACACCAGCGCTTCTGGCTGCCGCCGCGCCCCGAAGTCACCGGTGACGCCCTTGCCCACCCGTTGCTCACCGGTGTGGTGCCGGTAGCCGGTACGGACGAGTTCGTTTTCACCGGCCGGTTCTCGCTGGCGACCCACCCGTGGGTCGCCGACCATATGACCTACGGCACCGTGGTGCTGCCGAGCGCGGCCCTCGTCGAGTTCCTGCTTGTCGCGGGCAGCAGCATAGATTGCGGCGTCGTCGAGGAGTTGACCCTGGAGGCTCCGATACCGCCGACGGAAGACGATGAGGTCGAACTCCAGGTGTCGGTGCGGGAGCCGGACCAGGCCGGGCGACGGCAGTTCAGCTTCTACTTCCGCCAGGGTGGTCGCCGAGCGGGCGAATGGGTGCGCAACGCCAGCGGTGTACTGGCGCCCTCGCCAGACGGCGATGACGCGCTGCTGGACCAGTTGCGGGACGAAACCTGGCCGCCGATCGACGCCGAAGCTCTCGACCCGGCATGGATTCCCGAGCGGATCGCCACAGTATCCGGACTCGAGTACGGCCCGGCGTTGCTCGGTGTCAGCGCCGCATGGCAGCGGGGTGCGACCGTCTTCTCCGAGGTCACCCTGGATACGGCTGCCGCGCCCGAACCGGAGCGATTCGATCTGCATCCGGCGCTGCTCGATCTGGTGATGCACGCCGGGCTGGCCGGGCTTCTGTGGCGCGATCAGGACGGCGATCCGGACACCGGCCGGTTGCTGTTCCGCTGGGGCGGAGCGCGGCTGCACCGGCCGGTGGCCAGGGCGACGACGCTGCGGGTCATCGCCACGACGCGCGGACCGGAGACGATTTCCCTTGCGGCCACTGATGATTCGGGACGGCCCGTGGTGTCCGTCGACGCGGTCGTCATGCGGCCCTATGACGTGAAACAGCTGCGCGGCACCCTGGCCGGGGATGTCGCCGACCTCTACGAGGTCCAGTGGACGCCCGCGTCGGCAGCGACACCGAGTGTGTCCGCGGACCGGATGGCCGTACTCGGTTCGGAACCGGTTGCCGGAATCGGCACCTGCTATCCAAGTCCCTCGGAACTCACTGCGGCACAAGAGATTCCAGATGTCGTGATCTGGCATCCGCAGGACAGCGCCGCGGCCGACGATCCGGCGTTCGTTCGCGAGTACCTGGAAATGGTGTTGGCGACGGTGCAGTCCTGGCTGGCAGAGGATCGTCTGGCCGACACCCGGCTGGTCGTGGTTACCGCGAACGGTGCCGCGCTGCCGGGCGAGGCACCAGATCTCGCCGCGGCGGCCGTCTGGGGCCTGATGCGCAGCGCCCAATCCGAATATCCGGGCCGGTTCATTCTCCTCGACTCCGACCCGTCGGCAGTTGCGCCCATGGATGACTCGACATTCGTCGGTGCGGTGCTCGTGGCGGGCGAACCACAGGCCGCGGTGCGCGCCGGAGCAGTGCTCGTGCCCAGACTGGTGCGAGCGCGAGCGGAGCACGATGCCGACCCGTCGCCCGACCAGCACCCCTCATCGACGCGCTCCGCGACGCCGTCGTTCGGCGCGGGCACCGTCCTGATCACCGGCGGCACCGGTGGCCTCGGCGCACTGGTGGCTCGACATCTGGTCACCGCGCACGGGGTCCGCCACCTGCTGCTGGTGTCCAGGCGTGGTGAAACTGCCAGCGGTGCAAGAGAACTGGTGACCGAGCTGTCGGCATCCGGCGCTACTGTCGCGGTGGCGGCCTGCGATGTGGGCGATCGAGAAGCCCTCCGTTCCCTGCTCGATTCGATAGCGGCCGAGAATCCGCTGACCGGCGTGGTCCATGCGGCCGGTGTCCTCGACGATGGCACCCTCGCGGGCCTGACCACCGCGCAACTGCGGCGGGTATTCAGCTCGAAGGCCACGGCGGCATGGCACCTGCACGAACTCACTCGCGACCGCGCCCTGTCGGCCTTCGTGCTCTTCTCGTCTATCGCGGCAACGATCGGATCGGCGGGACAGAGCAACTACGCGGCAGCCAATGCCTTCCTCGACGCGCTGGCGCACCGTCGCCGTGCCGACGGGTTGCCCGCGATCTCACTGGGCTGGGGGCCTTGGAACTCCGCTGGCGGCATGACCGGTGGCTTGGACCGCGGCGCCGTCGCCCGCTGGGAAAGGCTCGGTCTGCACGCACTCGGGAACGACGAAGGTCTGCGGCTGTTCGATGCGGCCACCGGTCGCGCCGTCGCGCACTTGGCGGCGATTCGGTTCGACCCGACCGAGCTGCGGCGCGAAGCGGGCACTGGTGCGGTGCCCACGGTGCTGCGCGGTTTCCTGCCCCGCACCACGAACCGGACCGCGGCCGCGTCGAGTTCACTGGCCACACGACTGAGCCGGGTACCGCGGGCCCAACGCGCCGAGGTGGTGCTCGATCTGGTTCGGGAGCACGCGGCGGCCGTGCTCGGACACGGTTCCGCCGAAGACATCGGCCCCGGCGAGCGATTCGACGCACTGGGATTCGACTCGCTCGGCGGCGTCGAATTCCGCAACCGGCTGGCGCAGGCCAGCGGAGTCCGGTTGCCGTCCACCCTGGTCTTCGACCACCCCACCGCCGCGGCTGTCGCCATCCTGCTGCACTCCACGATCGAGGGAACGGATTCCGGTTCCAGGACGGCACCGGTTTCGCGCCGCGTGGGCGTGGACGAACCCATCGCGATCGTGGGCATGGCCTGCCGGTTCCCCGGCGGCGTCGAATCGCCGGATGCGCTGTGGGATCTGGTTGTTTCCGGCCGGGATGCGACCGCGGAGTTCCCGGCGGATCGTGGCTGGGATCTGGAGCGGCTGTTCGACCCGGATCCGGACAAGCCGGGGGCGGTCTATACCCGTCGCGGTGGATTCCTTTATGACGCAGGTGATTTCGATCCGGGCTTTTTCGGGATCGGTCCGCGCGAGGCGACGGCGATGGATCCGCAGCAGCGGTTGCTGCTGGAGGTGTCCTGGGAAGCGCTCGAGCACGCGGGAATCGACCCGACGTCGTTGCGCGGCAGCGACACCGGTGTCTACACGGGCGTGATGTACCAGGACTACGAGGCCGTGACGGGTAAGGCCGGGCCCGAGGTCGAAGGGTATGTCCTGACCGGCGGCCTGGGGAGCGTGGCTTCCGGGCGGGTGGCCTATGCGCTGGGGCTGGAGGGCCCGGCGATGACGGTGGATACCGCCTGCTCGTCGTCGCTGGTGGCGCTGCATCTGGCCTGCCAGGCGCTGCGTCAGGGGGAGAGTTCGCTGGCCTTGGTCGGTGGCGCGACGGTAATGGCGACACCAATGGTTTTCCAGGAGTTTTCGCGGCAGCGTGGTCTGGCCCCAGACGGCCGGTGCAAGTCGTTCTCGGCCGCGGCCGATGGTGTCGCGTGGTCCGAGGGTGCGGCGGTGCTGATCGTGGAGCGCCTGTCGGATGCACGTCGGCTGGGCCACGACGTATTGGCCGTAGTACGTGGCAGTGCGATCAACCAGGACGGCGCGAGCAATGGCTTGACGGCGCCGAATGGCCCGTCGCAGCAGCGGGTGATCGCGGCGGCGCTGGCGAATGCCGGGTTGAATCCGCGCGACGTGGATGTGGTCGAGGCGCATGGTACCGGAACGGCGCTGGGCGACCCGATCGAGGCGCAGGCGCTGATCGCCACCTACGGGCAGGACCGTGCGGGAGAACCGCTGCGTCTTGGTTCGCTCAAGTCGAATATCGGCCACGCGCAGGCGGCGGCGGGTGTGGGCGGTGTGATCAAGATGGTGCAGGCGTTGCGTCACCGAACTCTGCCGACGACGCTGCACGCGCAGGAGCCGAGCCCGCACGTGGACTGGTCTGCGGGCGATGTCCAACTGTTGACCGAGGTGCAGGCGTGGCCGGTCGGCGACAGGGTGCGCCGGGCCGGGGTGTCGTCGTTCGGGATCAGTGGCACCAATGCGCACGTGATCATCGAAGAGACACCGGCCCAGGCGGTTTCGACGCCTGAGCATGGTGCGGCCGGGCCGGACATCGATGTCGCCGTGGTGCCGTGGACGGTGTCGGCCAAGTCGCAGGAGGGTCTGCGGGCGCAGGCCGAGCGGTTGCGGGCGTGGTTGGCCGATCGCCCGGAGCTCGACATCTGGTCGGCGGCACGGTCATTGGTGGACTCGCGAGCATTGCTGGACCGACGGGCGGTCGTCGTCGGCCGGGATCGGGACGAGCTGCTGGTGGGTCTGGCGGATGTGGCGGCGGGTTCGCCGGGCACGATCGAGGGGACGGCGGGTTCGGGGAAGACGGCCTTCCTGTTCACCGGGCAGGGTGCGCAGCAGGCTGGTATGGGCGCGGGCCTGTACAAGTCGTTCCCGGTGTTCGCGGCGGCCTTGGACGAGGTTTGCGCGCAGGTCGATCCGCTGCTGGGCCGGTCGCTGAAAGCTCTCATGTTCGCCGGTACCGAGAGCGTGTTGGATCGGACCGAGTTCACCCAGCCAGCGTTGTTCGCGTTCGAGGTGGCGTTGTTCCGTCTGATCGAATCATTCGGTGTCACACCGGATCTGCTGATCGGGCATTCGATCGGGGAGTTGACCGCGGCGTACGTGGCGGGGGTGTGGTCGCTCGAGGATGCGTGTGCGCTCGTTGTGGCGCGCGGTCGCTTGATGGGGGCCTTGCCGGAGGGCGGTGCCATGCTCGCGGTCGCGGTCCCGGAGGACGACGCGGTGCAGGTGCTCGCCGGGTATGACGGGCGGGTGTCCTTGGCGGCGGTGAACGGTCCGTCGTCGGTGGTGCTGTCCGGGGATGCGTCCGCGATCGACGAACTCGCTGATCGGTTTGCCAGGCAGGAGGTGAAAACCTCCCGGCTACGAGTGAGTCACGCGTTCCACTCGGTATTGATGGAGCCGATGCTCGACGAGTTCCGTTCGGTCGCCGCGCGATTGACGTATCGCGAGCCGTTGTTGCCGATCGTGTCGAACGTTTCGGCGGTCGTGGTCGCTGCGGAGCTGACCGATCCCGAGTACTGGGTCGAGCAGCTGCGGGGATGCGTCCGGTTCGCGCCGGGCATCGACACCCTGGTCGAGGCGGGTGCGCGGCGATTCGTGGAGATCGGACCGGATGCTGTGCTGGCCATCATGACTCAGCAATGCCTGGTCGAAACCCCCACTGTCGAAGCCAAATCGACAGTGGTCGCGGCCGCCCGACGCTCGGTGGACGAGCCGACGCAGTTCGTGACCGCGCTGGCGCAGGCCGCCGTCGTCGGCGTAGAGGTGGACTGGACGCCGCTGTATGCGGGGCGCTCCACGCATCGGATGATGTTGCCTACCTACGCGTTCCAGCATCGACGCTATTGGGCGCGGCCGGTCGACGCGCCGGACCTGTGGCAATCGGGCCTGGACGATGCGGGGCATCCGCTGTTGGGCGCGATGCTGCGGTTGCCGGACTCCGAGGATGTGGTGTTCACCGGGAGGCTGTCGCGAGCCGGTCATCCTTGGCTGGCCGATCATGCTGTCACCGGGGTGGTGTTGCTGCCCGGCGCCGCGCTCGTGGAGCTGGCCCTGCACGTGGGAGCAGTGGTGGACTGCCCGCGACTGGCGGAGTTGGTGATCGAGGCGCCCCTGCCGATACCGCCCACCGGGGTCGTCGACTTGCGGGTCGTAGCGGGCGGACCGGATGACACCGGCGCACGGACGGTATCGATGTACTCGCGGTCGAACGGCGACAATTCGGGCTATCCCAACGATGCTGCGGGACAATGGATTCGCCACGCTGTCGCAACGGTCACCATCGGCTCGGACACGCCCGCGGTGGACTCGGGTCAGGTGAGCTGGCCGCCCGCAGAGGCGACGGCGATAGCGATCGATCACGCCTACGCGGATCTGGCCGGGCGGGGCTATGAGTACGGTCCGGCGTTCCGCGGACTGACCGCCCTGTGGGGGCGCGACGGTGAGGTGTTCGCCGAGGTCGTACTGCCGGAGTCCGCACGATCGGACGGCTCGGCTTTCGGTGTGCATCCGGCATTGTTGGATGCCGCGCTGCACGCGATCCTGCTCGGTGGGCTGGTTCCCGAGACCCGGGCCGGTGCGATCGCGGTCCCGTTCTCGTGGGAGAACATCGCCTTGTATGCGACCGGCGCGACCACGGTGCGGGTCCGTGCTGCCGCGACCGGCTCCGGGACTGGAGCTGAGCGGATCACCGTAACCCTGGCCGACCCGGCGGGCATGGCCGTGGCCGACATCGGTGCACTGACGCTGCGGACATTGTCCACCGATGCGCTCGGTTCGGCACACCGTCGCACCGACGGCATCGGCTACGAGCTGAACTGGGTCGCATTACCCGAGCCTGCGGGTGCGCTCACCGCGGCCGCCTGGAGTGCCGCCGATGATGGTGAGACCGTGACGATCGCGGGCCGGGACGCGACGGTGTTGCGACTCGACGATCAGCGATGGAATGAGCTGTCGCGCACCGGTTCTCCGGCCGTCGACGGCAATCTCCCCGTAGCAGTGCGGGATTTGGTCACCGACCTCGCGGCGCAGGTGCGGCGGCGGCTGACGCAGGACCGGCTCATCGTCGTGGTGACCCGGCAGGCGGTCGCGGTACATCCCCACGAGCCGGTGGACCTGTCGACGGCAGCCGCGTGGGGTCTGCTGCGTACCGCGCAGAGTGAGAACCCCGACCGGATCATCCTCGTCGATGTCGAAGACTGGCCGGACTATCGGCCCGCTGTGGCCATGGCCTCGGCTGCGGGCGACGAACCCCAGCTGGCCCTGCGGAACGGTAAGGCATACGTGCCGCGCCTGAACCGTGGTGATCCGAACGCTCTCGACCTCGCGTCGCGACATGCCAAGGCATGGGCGCTGACTCTGCGCGACAAGGGCACATTGACCGCGGACAACTTCACCTTCAGCGACCATCCGACCGCATTGGAACCGCTTGCGGCAGGACAGGTCCGGGTGAGTATGCGGTCGGTCGGCCTCAACTTCCGGGATGTACTGATGGCGCTCGGCACCTACCCCGACAAGGCTGGTCGGCCCGGCGGCGAGGGAGCCGGTGTCGTGTTGGAGGTCGCACCGGATGTGACCGAATTCGCGCCTGGCGACCGGGTTTTCGGGTTGGTCCCGGGCGTCGGATCGGTGGCGGTGGTCGATCGCCGACTTCTTGCGCCGATGCCGCGTGGTTGGTCGTTCACTCAGGCCGCGGCGATTCCGATCGTCTACGCGACCGCCTACTACGGCCTGGTCGACCTGGCCGATGCGCAACCTGGCGAGACGCTGCTGCTGCATGCGGCGACCGGTGGTGTCGGCCTGGCGGCCGTGCAACTCGCGCGGCACCTGGGCCTGCGGTTATTGGTCACCGCCAGTGAGCCCAAGTGGAATGTGTTGCGCGATTCGGGGTTCGACGACGCTGAAATCGGTAACTCGCGCACGTTGGATTTCGAGCAGAAGTTCCTCGACGCCACCGACGGTCGCGGTGTCGACATCGTATTGGATTCGCTGGCAGGCGAATTCGTGGACGCGTCATTGCGACTGCTGCCGCGCGGTGGCCGGTTCGTCGAGATGGGCATGCTGGACCGGCGGGATCCGGTCGAGGTGGCCGCCGCGCATCCGGGGGTCGACTACCACAGCTTCATGCTGATGGAGGTGGGTCCCGATCGGCTGCACGAGATTCTGACCACGCTGGTCGAGCTTTTCGAGGCCGGGACTCTGGCGCCGTATCCGACCGTCGCGTGGGATATGCGGCAGGCGCCGCAGGCCTACCGGTACCTGAGCCAGGCCCGGCATATCGGCAAGAATGTGCTCACCGTGCCGGTGCCATTGCGGCCCGAGGGCACTGTTCTCATCACCGGCGGCACCGGAGGATTGGGCGCGGTGGCCGCACGACACCTGATCACCGTCCATGGTGTGCGCAGGCTGGTGTTGGCGGGTAGGCGCGGTCCCCAAGCCCCCGGCGCGGCCGAACTCGCCGCCGAGCTGACCGCGCTCGGTGCGCATGTCGACGTGGTCGCGTGCGACGCGGCCGATCGAGCCGCACTGGACGCGGTGTTGGCGGCCATACCGTCACAGCATCCGTTGACCGCTGTCGTGCATGCCGCGGGTGTGCTTGCCGACGGTCTGCTCGCCACCATGACGCCGGAGCAGATCGCGAAAGTGTTGCGGCCCAAGGTGAATGCGGCCTGGAATCTGCACGAGGCGACCAAGGATCTGGATCTGTCGGCGTTCGTGCTGTACTCCTCGATCGCGGGCTTGATCGGCAATCCGGGACAGGCGAATTATGCGGCCGCCAATGTCTTCCTCGATGCGCTGGCGCAACACCGGCAGGTGACCGGTCTGCCCGCGACGTCGGTGGTATGGGGGCCATGGGAGCAGAGCGGCGGTATGACCAGCACGCTCGGCGCGGCCGACCTCGCCCGTTTGCGGCGCGAAGGTCTCCTTCCGCTGGGCGACGAGGACGGCATGGAGTTGTTCGACGCCGCACTGGCGGGCGGGCAGTCGGCGTTCGTGGCGGTCCGGATCGACCGGACCGCTCTCGGCGAGGCACATCCCGGTGATGTGCGCGCGGTCATGCGTGGCTTGTCGCGGCCAGCGCACCGCCGGGTGGTCGATACGACGAGCGCACCGTCGGCGGCATCGAGTGGCTCCGTGTCCTTGTCGACGCAACTGCGCGGCCGCTCGACCGCCGAACAGGAACGCGTCATCCTCGACGTGATCCGGGCCCAGGCCGCGGCCGTGCTGGGACACACCAGTGCGGACTCGACCCCGCCGGACAAGCCGTTCAGCGATATCGGGTTCGACTCGCTCGGCGTGATGGAATTCCGGAACCGGCTGAAGTCGGCTGTCGGCGTGCAGTTGTCCGCGACCGCGATGTTCGACTATCCCACCCCGGAGGCGCTGGCCGGTTTCCTCCGGCAGGAGATCGTTCCGGTCGACGACCCCGCGGAACGTATCGCGGCCGAGATCGAGTCGCTGGCGCGCAGTTGCGCCACGGCCGAGCTCTCGGCTGTGGACCGGTCGGATATCGCGAGCAGGTTGACCGCACTGTTGCGTGAGCTCGAAGGCAAGGACACCGACGGATTCGACCTGGATGGCGGCGCCGACAGTCTCGAATCCGCGGACGACCGCGAGCTGTTCGAATTCATCGACCAAATCAGTTGAAGCAAGTTCCGCGACCACCTCAGCTGAGCAAATACGATCTGGAGTTCCACCGATGGCCGACAACGACGAGCTACGCCAGTATCTGAAGAAGACCGCGAAGGAGCTCTACCAGACCAAACAGCAACTGCGCGCGCTCACCGACCGGTCGCGGGAACCGATCGCGATCGTCGGTATGGCTTGCCGGTATCCCGGTGGCGTGCGCTCCGCTGAAGACCTGTGGCGGATGACGGCGGACGGTGTGGATGCCATCGGGGACTACCCGACCGATCGAGGCTGGGACCTGGAACGGCTGTTCAACCCGGATCCCGATGTGCCGAACGGCATTTACACCCGTGACGGTGGGTTCCTCGACGCCATCGGCGAGTTCGACGCGGCCTTCTTCGGGATCGGCCCGCGTGAGGCCGCGGCGATGGATCCGCAGCAGCGCCTGATGTTGGAGGCGTCCTGGGAAGCGTTGGAGGATGCGGGAATCGATCCGGTGTCGTTGCGCGGCAGCGACACCGGCGTCTTCGCCGGAGTCATCCATCAGAATTACGGTCCCCGCATCGGCTCGCCGAATATCACCGCTGAGACCGAAGGCCATGCCTATCTGGGTGTTTCGAACGCTGTGCTGTCCGGGCGGATCGCGTATACGTTCGGGCTCAAAGGTCCGGCGATATCGGTCGACACCGCCTGCTCGTCGTCGCTGGTGGCATTGCATCTGGCGTGCCAGGCCCTGCGGCACGGCGATACGTCGCTGGCGTTGGCGGGTGGGGTGACCGTCATGTCGGATCCAGCCTTGCTGATCGCGTTCGCGCGTCAGCGTGCGTTGTCGCCCGATGCGCGCTGTAAGGCCTTCGCGGCGGCTGCTGATGGAACCGGATTCTCAGAGGGGCTCGGAGTACTTGTGCTGGAGCGTCTTTCGGACGCCCAGCGGCTCGGTCACACCGTGCTTGCGGTGGTGCGTGGGAGTGCTGTCAATCAGGACGGTGCGAGCAACGGCCTGACCGCGCCGAACGGTCCGTCGCAGGAACAAGTGATCGCGGCCGCGTTGGCGAATTCCGGCCTGTCCCCGTCGGATATCGACGCGGTAGAGGCGCACGGCACCGGCACGATGCTCGGGGATCCGATCGAGGCTCGGGCACTGATCAGCGCGTATGGCACGCGGCGCGAGGGCGCGCCGTTGCGTTTGGGGTCGTTGAAGTCGAATATTGGTCACACCTCGGCTGCCGCGGGCGTGGGCGGCGTGATCAAAATGGTTCAGGCCATGCGGCACGGCGTGCTGCCGAAGACGTTGCACGTGGATGCGCCGACACCGCATGTGGATTGGTCCGCGGGAACGGTGCGGCTGCTGCGGGACAATGAGCCGTGGCCGGTGGGGGATCGGATCCGGCGAGCCGGGGTTTCGTCGTTCGGAGCCAGCGGCACCAATGCCCACCTCATCCTCGAGGAAGCGCCCGCGCCTTCGGTTACCGTGGCGTCGGCGCACGAATCCGAGCCCGAGCCGGACACGAAACCCGTTGTGGCCGAAGTCGTTCCGCTGTTGATATCGGCCAAGTCCGACGAGGCCCTCCGTGCCCAGGCGGATCGACTGCGGCAGTGGTTGATCGACGAACCCGACGTCGATGTGCGGGATATGGCGTATTCGCTGGCGACCTCGCGGGCACAGCTGGACTGTCGCGGTGCGGTCGTGGGACGTGACCGGAACGAACTGCTCGCCGGTCTGGCCGATCTGGCCGCGGGTGCGCACGGCACGATAGAAGGGGATGCCGGTTCCGATAGGACGGCGTTGCTGTTCACGGGGCAGGGTGCGCAGCGGGTTGGTATGGGCGCGGGCCTGTATCAGGCGTTCCCGGTGTTCGCGGCCGCGTTGGACGAGGTCTGTGCGCAGTTCGATCCGCTGTTGGGTCGTTCGCTGAAAGAGCTGGTGTTCGCCGACGCCGAGGGTGTGTTGGATCGGACCGAGTGCACCCAACCGGCGTTGTTCGCGTTCGAGGTGGCGTTGTTCCGGCTGATCGAATCATTCGGGGTCACACCGGATGTGCTGATCGGGCATTCGATCGGTGAGTTGGCGGCGGCGTATGTGGCAGGGGTGTGGTCGCTTTCGGACGCCTGCACGCTGGTGGCGGCGCGCGGCCGGTTGATGGGTGCCCTGCCGGTGGGCGGCGCGATGCTCGCGGTGGCGATCGGCGAGGGCCGAGCTATCGATATCGTCGCCGATTTCGCCGACCGGGTGTCGATCGCGGCGATGAACGGTCCGTCGTCGACGGTGTTGTCCGGGGACGTCGATGCCATCGGTGAGATCGAGCGGCTGCTGTCCGCCGAGGGTGTGAAGACGAATCGGTTGCGGGTGAGTCATGCGTTCCATTCGGCGCGGATGGAACCGATGTTGGCCGAGTTCCGTTCGGTCGCCGCAGGGTTGACCTATCGCGAGCCGTCGCTGCCGATCGTTTCGAATGTTTCGGCGGTCGTGGTCGCTGCGGAGCTGACCGATCCTGAGTACTGGGTCGAGCAGGTGCGGGGGTGTGTCCGGTTCGCGCCGGGGATCGCTGTTCTGGTCGAGGCAGGTGTGCGGCGGTTCGTGGAGGTCGGACCGGATGCGGTGCTGGCGGCAATGACGCGTGGCTGTCTGGCCGAGCGTCCGGAGGTCGAGTCGGTGTCGTCGGTGGCGGCGGCTGCTCGGCGGTCGGTCGATGAGGTGGAGCAGTTCGTCACTGCCCTGGCGCAGGTTCATGTCGCGGGTGCGCGAGTGGACTGGTCTGCGTTGTTCGCCGGGCGTGCGGCGCATCGGATTCCGTTGCCCACCTATGCCTTCCAGCGTCGCCGTTTCTGGTTGTCGGGCGCCGTCGACGCATCGCCGTCGCCGACGGATCATCCGATCCTGACCGGTGTGGTCGGGTTGGCTGGTACCGACGAATGGTTGTTGACCGGTCGGTTCTCGCTGCGTACTCACCCGTGGATCGCCGATCATAGGACCTACGGCGTGGTGGTCGTGCCGAGCGCGACGTTCATCGAGTTCCTCCTCGTCGCGGGTCGCCGGATCGGTTGCGGGGTGGTCGAGGAGCTCACCTTGCAGGCGCCGATTCTGCCGACGGCGGACGACGAGGTCGAGTTGCAGGTGCTGGTGCAGGCGGCGGACGAGTCCGGGCGGCGTCCGTTCGAGTTCTATTTCCGCACGTCTTCCGATGCCGAATGGATCCACAACGCCACCGGTGTGCTCGGTGCTTCGTGGGATGGTGATTCGGCGCTGGTGTCGCGGCTGCGGGAGGAGCAGTGGCCGCCGGTCGATGCCGAGGCTGTGGACAGTGCGGGACTGCCGGAGCGAATCGCGAAGCTCGCCGGGCTCGAGTACGGTCCGGCGTTCGTCGGCGTGCGCGCCGCGTGGCGACGCGACAACACGGTCTTCTCCGAGATCGTGCTGGACACCGATGCGGCGCCGGAGCCGGGACGCCACGACCTGCACCCCGCCCTGCTGGATATGGTCATGCACGCGGGGTTCTCCGGGTTGCTGTGGCGCGATGGGGATTCCGATCCCGATACCGGCAGGCTGCTTTTCCGGTGGGGCGGTGCGCGTTTCCACGAGTCGGCAACGGATGAGGTGACCTCGCTTCGGGTCATCGCGGTCGCGACCGGACCCGAGACCGTGTCGGTCGCGGCGGTCGATCCGGACGGCACTGCGATCGTGACGGTCGACGCGGTCGTGATGCGTCCCTATGACGTGCAGGAATTCCGGAGCAGTCTTTGCGGTGACGAGGCGGGCCTGTACCAGGTGCGCTGGGAGCCCACCGCGGAATCGGTCGCGAGAGTCGGCCGATCCGTACCGTCCATGGCGGTGCTCGCGGACACGACGGTGGCGGGGATAAGCCCGAAATACGTGTCGGTCGCCGATGTCGTTGCGGGCGACGATATTCCCGGTGTTGTGGTGTGGCGGGCGAGCGCGCCTTTCGGGGAAGGTCCGGGATCGGTGCGGGCAAGCGTGCACGGTGCGTTGGCGACGGTGCGGTCCTTGCTCGCCGAGGAACGCCTGTCCGATGTCCGGCTGGTCGTGGTGACGACATGTGCCGTCGGGTTGCCCGAGGAGGCTCCGGATCCGGGCGCGGCGGCGGTCTGGGGATTGGTCAGAAGTGCGCAGTCCGAGCATCCCGGCCGGTTCGTCCTCGTCGACGAGGATCCGGCGCGTCCGCTCGATGTGGACCGCATCGGCGCGGTATTGCGGTCGGGCGAGCCGCAGACCGCGGTCCGAGGTGAAGAGATTCTGGTTCCTCGGATGGTGCGCGCGTCTGCTTCCGTGGACCCGGGGGCGCGGTCGTCGTTCGGGGATGGGACCGTGCTGATCACCGGCGGTACGGGGGGACTCGGCGCGTTGTTCGCCCGTCATCTCGTTGCCGAGCACGGTGTGCGCGGTCTGGTATTGACGTCACGTCGAGGAGCCGACGCGCCCGGTGCCGCCGAGCTGGCCGCCGAATTGACGCGGGCGGGCGCCGAGGTTCGGGTCGTCGCGTGCGATGTCGCCGACCGCGACGCGGTGCGGAACCTGCTGGATTCGATCGCCGGACTGACCGCTGTCGTGCACACCGCGGGAATTCTGGACGACGGCACCGTCGAGTCGCTGACCGCTGATCAGGTGGACCGGGTGCTGGCACCGAAGGTCGACGGTGCATGGCATCTGGACGAACTGACGCGTGGTTCGAATCTGTCCGCGTTCGTGGTGTTCTCGTCGATCGCGACGGTGCTCGGGTCATCGGGGCAGGGCAACTACGCCGCGGCGAACGGTTTCCTGGACGCGCTGGCGCAGCGGCGGCGGGCTGCGGGGTTGGCCGCTACGTCGCTGGCGTGGGGGCCGTGGCACCAGGGCAGCGGTATGACCGGTGGCTTGGATCGCGCCGCCCTGGCGCGGTGGGATCGCCTGGGACTGAGCCCGCTCGAAAGTGCCGAAGGGACGCGCCTTTTCGACGAAGCGCTCGCTCACTCGGATGCGCGTTCGGCTCCGATCCGCTTCGACGCGAGTGTCTTGCGTCGCGAGTCCGATGTCGACGCGGTTCCGGCGGTGCTGCGTGGATTCGTGCGGCGTTCGACGCGCCTGACGCAACAGGCGGCGGTCGCCGCGGCGGCTGGATCGCTGGCCGCCCGGTTGGCGGGTGTGCCACAAGCGCGGCGGGGCGAGGTGGTGTTGGAGGTCGTGCTCACAGCGGCGGCGGCAGTGCTTGGGCATGATTCGGCCGCCGACATCCGGCCCGGCCAGCGCTTCGACGAGATCGGCTTCGATTCGCTGGGTGGCGTGGAATTCCGGAACCGGCTCAGCAAGGCCACCGGCCTGCAGTTGCCGTCCACGCTGGTGTTCGATCATCCGACCCCGGCGGCGGTGGCGAAGCTGGTGCAGTCCCGCGTCGAGCCGACAGTGGGCGAACCCGTCAAGAATGTTGTCCGCCGGGTCCGGGCGGACGAGCCGATCGCGATCGTCGGCATGGCCTGCCAGTTCCCCGGCGGCGTCCAATCACCGGAGCAGCTATGGGATCTCGTTGCCTCCGGAACCGACGCGACCGGCGATTTCCCGTCGGATCGGGGCTGGGATCTGGAGCGGCTGTTCGATTCGAATCCGGACAAGCCCGGTACTGTTTACACCCGGCGCGGCGGATTCCTTTACAACGCAGGCGATTTCGACCCAGGATTCTTTGGGATCGGTCCCAAGGAAGCCTCCGCGATGGACCCGCAGCAACGTCTGCTGCTGGAGGTGTCCTGGGAAGCTCTGGAAGACGCGGGCATCGATCCGGTGTCGTTGCGGGGCAGCGACACCGGCGTGTATGTCGGAGCGGGCTACTCGGGCTACGTCGATCGGGTGGCCGGTGACCTGGAGGGCTACCGGCTCACCGGCACCACGAGCAGCGTGATGTCCGGACGGGTGGCCTACGTCCTCGGTCTCGAAGGCCCGGCGGTCACCGTGGACACCGCATGCTCGTCGTCGCTGGTCTCGCTGCATCTGGCCTGCCAAGCGCTGCGTCAAGGGGAGAGCTCGCTGGCGCTGGCGAGCGGTGTGACGGTGGCGGCCAGTCCTTACCTCTACGTCGATTTCGCTCGGCAGCGCGGTCTCTCGCGCGATGGCCGTTGCAAGGCCTTCTCGGCCGATGCCGACGGCGTCGCCTTCTCCGAGGGCGTCGGTGTGCTGGTGCTGGAGCGGCTCTCCGACGCAAAGCGCCTTGGGCACAACGTCCTCGCCCTCGTGCGTGGAACGGCGGTGAACCAGGACGGCGCGAGCAATGGTTTGACCGCGCCGAATGGTCCGTCACAGGAGCGGGTGATCGCGGCGGCGCTGGCGAATGCCGGGCTCGAGCCAGCGGACATCGACGCGGTGGAGGCGCACGGCACCGGCACGACGTTGGGTGATCCGATCGAAGCCCAGGCGCTGATCGCTGCGTATGGGCAGGACCGTGCGGGACAACCGCTGCGGATCGGATCGATCAAGTCGAATATCGGCCATACCGTCGCCGCGGCAGGTGTCGGTGGCGTGATCAAGATGGTGCAGGCGCTGCGACACGAAACTCTGCCGAAGACACTGCATGCGGACGAGCCGAGCCCACACGTGGACTGGTCCGCGGGCGATGTCCAGCTGTTGACCGAGGCCCAGCCGTGGCCCGCCGGTGGACGAGTCCGGCGAGCGGGCGTGTCGTCGTTCGGTGTCAGCGGCACCAACGCGCACGCGATCCTCGAGGAAGCGCCGGTCCCACAGTCGGTCGTCTCGCCACGGGCCGCCGACCGCCCGCGCACGATGGTGCCGTGGCTGGTGTCGGCCAAGAATGAGACCGCGCTGCGGGGACAGGCGGCGAAACTCCGACAGTGGCTCATCGATAACCCGGACGCCGATCCGGCGGATGTGGCGTATTCGCTCGTGACGACACGAGCGCAGCACGAGTCGCGGGCGGCGGTCCTGGGCGGCGATCGCGACGAACTGCTGGCGCGGCTGGCGCGTCTGATCGCCGGAACCTCCTCGGCCGGAGTGGTTTCCGGCACAGTGGGCTCCGGGAAGACCGCCTTCCTGTTCACCGGTCAGGGCGCGCAGCGGATCGGTATGGGCGCGGGTCTCGCCGAGGCCTTCCCGGTATTCGCCGCTGCACTGGACGAGGTGTGCGCCGAGTTCGATCCGCGACTCGGATGTTCCCTGAAGCAGGCGATGTTCACCGGTCACCTGATCGACGATCATGGGGTCGCCGCGGAAACCGGGACGCTGGATCGGACACGATTGACCCAGCCCGCACTGTTCGCGTTCGAGGTGGCGCTGTATCGGCTGTTGGAGTCGTTCGGAGTTGTTCCGGATGTGGTGATCGGGCACTCGATCGGTGAACTGGCCGCGGCGTATGTCGCCGGTGTGTGGTCACTGGAGGACGCATGCGCGCTGGTCGCGGCACGAGGGCGGCTGATGGATGCGCTGCCGGAAGGCGGCGCGATGCTCGCGGTCGCCGCGTCCGAGGACGACGTTCGCGCGGCGATCGCCGGATTCGGTGATCGGGTGTCGGTTGCGGCGGTGAATGCGCCTGCGGCCGTGGTGATCTCGGGTGACGATGACGCGGTCGACCAGATCGATCGGCAGTTCGCCGAACGGGGTCGCAAGACGAGCCGGTTGCGGGTGTCGCATGCGTTCCATTCCCATCGGATGGAGCCGATGCTGGCCGAGTTCGAGACCCTCGTTGCGGCAGTGACCTGCAACGCCCCCCGGATTACATTGGTGTCCAACATTTCTGGCCGGATCGCCGACGACGAGATCCTGGATCCGAAGTATTGGGTGGCGCAGGTGCGCGCCGCGGTGCGTTTCGCGCCCGGCGTCGAGACGCTGGTGGCCTCGGGCGTGCGCCGTTTCCTCGAAGTCGGACCCGACGCGGTGCTCGCGGCGATGACGCGGCAGACGCTTGCCGAGGACGTCGAGGCTCGATCTGTGGTGGCCGCGGCGACCCGCCGGGATCACGACGAGGTAGAGCAGTTCCTCACGATGCTCGGCCAGGCGCACACCGCAGGGGTCGCTGTCGACTGGGATGGGTTGTTCAGCACCCTCCAGGTATCCCGAATCGCCTTGCCCACCTACGCCTTCGAACATCGGCGGTACTGGCTCGAACCCGGCCGGGGGGAGGCCAGGAATGCGTCGGAACATTCGCTGCTCACCGATGTGGTTCGGGTGGCCGACCGTGACGAGTGGCTGTTTTCGGGACGGCTCTCGCTGCGCACCCATCCATGGATCGCCGACCACACCACCTACGGTGTGGTGCTCGTCCCGAGCGCCGCGCTCATGGAGATGCTGTTGGTCGCGGGCAGGCGAATCGGTTGCGACGCCGTCGAAGAGCTCACCCTCGAGTCGCCGATCCTCCCGCCGCCAGACGGCGATGTCGAACTCCAGGTACTGGTGCGGGAACCGGATCCTACGGGACGTCGATCGTTCACATTCCACTACCGCCTGACCGGCACCGCCGACGGTGAGTGGACGCGCAATGCCAGCGGCGTGATGAGCGGTCAACAGCTGCTCGACATCGGACTCGTGGACATGCTGCGCAGCGGGCCGTGGCCGCCGATCGATGCCGAACCGGTGGATGCCGACTGGATTCCGGCCCAGGTGGCGCGTGTCGCCGGACTGGAATACGGTGCCTCGTTCATCGGCATCGACGCCGCATGGCGCAGTGGCGACACGATGTTCTCCCAGGTCACGCTGAATGAGGAGGTATCGGCCGAACGGTTCCAGCTGCATCCGGCGCTGTTCGATATGGCACTACATGCCGGACTCGTCGGTTTGATCTGGTCTGACGACAAAGGCAATCCCGCCGAGGGCAAACTCTTGTTCCGCTGGGGCGCGACGCAATTCCACACCACGTCCAAGGTCACGACATTGCGGGTGATGGCTATCCAGCGCAGCGGTGAGGCGATCACCGTCGTGGCGGTCGACCAGGACGGAAACCCGGTGGTTTCCGTCGACGAAGTGGTCATGCGCTCCTACGACGTCCAGCAGTTCCGGGCCACGCTGTCGGGTGGACGTGCCGCCCGGTATGCGTTGCGCTGGGCAGCGGTCGAGACGCCTGACGGAATCACCCGGCCCGGCAGCGCAGCCGTGCTCGGAACCACGCAGGTGCCCGGCATCGCGGAGCGGTACCTGGATCTGGCGGCGCTCGCTGCGGCCCCGACCGTCCCGGATGTCGTTGTCTGGTCCGAATTCACTGCACCGCATGGTGATTCGCGCTCGCTCGTGGGTGATCGAGTGAAGGTTGCCCTGCGCATGGTGAACGGCTGGCTGGCCGACGAGCGATTCGCACGGTCGCAGCTGGTTGTGGTCACCGGACGTGCGGCGGCGTTGCCCGATGAGACGCCCGATACCGCATCGGCTGCGGTATCGGGGCTGATACGTAGCGCGCAAACCGAGTATCCGGAGCGGATCGTACTGCTCGACGCGGACGAATCCATTGGTGCACGGCATATTTCGGCCGACTTCATCCGAGCCGCGATCACGACCGGAGAACCGCAGCTGGCCCTGCGGGGCGACCTGGTCCTGGCCCCACGGCTGGAGGCGGTGACATCCGCTGCGGCCGAGCCGGTTTCGTTCGGGACCGGGACCGTGCTGATCACCGGTGGAACCGGAGGATTGGGTGCGCTGCTGTCCAGGCACCTGGTCACCGCGCACGGCGTGCGACGGCTACTGCTGGTATCTCGCAGTGGCGAGCGTGCCGACGGCGCAATGGAACTCGCGGCGGAGCTGTCCGGACTCGGTGCCCAGGTGCGGATCGCCGCCTGCGATGTCACCGACCGCGACGCGCTTCGAGATCTGCTGTCGGGCCTGCCCGCGGAATTCCCGATCACCGGTGTCGTGCACACCGCGGGCGTGCTCGACGACGCCACGTTCCACACGCTCTCCGACGATCAGGTCGATCGGGTGTTCGCTCCCAAGGCCGATGCGGCGTGGCATCTGCACGAGCTCACCCGGGACATGAATCTGTCGGCGTTCGTGATGTTCTCCTCGATCGCCGGAATGATCGGCTCGGCCGGTCAAGCGAATTACGCTGCCGCGAACAGCTTCCTGGACGCCCTCGCGGTGCGACGCCGCGCCGAAGGACTACCGGCCCTCGCACTCGCCTGGGGTCCGTGGCAGCCCGACATCGGCATGACCGGCGCTCTGGATCACACCGCCATGGGCCGATTGGAGCGATTCGGGCTTGCCCCGCTGAACCGCACCGACGGCCTGCGGTTGTTCGATGAATCGCTGACCACGGCGGAACCGGTGTCGGCGCTGATGCACCTGGATACCGACAAACTGCGCTTGGAAGCGCATACCGGTGCGGTCCCGGCGGCGCTGCGCGGGTTCGTTCGCGCACGCGGCCGGGCGGCCACGACATCGAGTGGTGGACCGTCGCTCGGGGAGCGTCTGCACGGTGTGGCGGAGGCGAAGCGACGCGGGGTCGTCCTGGACCTAGTGCGCGAACACGTGGCGACGGTGCTGGGTTACGCGTCGGCTGACGACATCCGGCCGGATCAGGGTTTCGCCGACCTCGGCTTCGACTCCCTGGGCGGAGTGGAGTTCCGGAACCGGCTGTCGAAGGTAACAGGGCTGTCGCTGCCCTCGACCCTGGTGTTCGACTACCCCACAGCGGGAGATATCGCCGACTACCTGCTGGGGCGGGCCGTGGTGGCGGCACCCGCGCAACCGGCCTCGGCGGTGCCGGCCGATATCGCACGGCTCGAGGCCATGGTCGAGCGGATCATCGCCGACGGCGGCAACGCCGACGAGACCGTCGCGGCATTGCGGGGCATCACCGAGCGTCTCCGCGCCCATCTGGGGGACAAGTGGTCGGACAGTTCTTACGACGACCTCGAATTCCATTCCGACAATGAACTTTTGGATCTGATCGACGAGGAGTTTGGCCCAGCATGAGCAATCCGAGTACCAGCAATGAGGAACGTCTCAGCCGGTATCTGCGGAAGGTCACCGGAGACCTCCGCACCGCCAACAAGCGCATCGAGCACCTGGAAGAACGTGCCGGAGAACCGCTTGCGATCGTCGGCATGAGCTGCCGGTACCCAGGCGGTGCCGACACTCCTGCGCAGCTGTGGGAATTGGTCTCTTCCGGCACCGACGCCGTCGGTCCCTTCCCGGCCGACCGCGGCTGGGACCTCGAGCGCCTATTCGACAGCGATCCCGATATCCCGGGAACCGTTTACACCCGGGAGGGCGGATTCCTTTATGCCGCCGGCGATTTCGACGCCGGATTCTTCGGAATCCCACCCAGCGTGGCCGAGACGATGGACCCGCAGCAGCGGCTGTTCCTGGAAGCCGCCTGGGAGGTATTGGAGGACGCCGGCATCGATCCGGCGTCGCTGCGCGGCGGCGACACCGGTGTGTATGCCGGCGTCATCCATCAGGACTATGGTCCCCGTATCGGGTCACCGGGGCTGACCCCCGAAGCAGAAGGCCAGGCCTACCCGGGTGTTTCGGCCAGCATCCTCGCGGGGCGAGTCGCCTTCACCTTTGGTCTGAAAGGTCCGGCGATCTCGGTGGACACCGCGTGCTCGTCGTCGTTGGTCGCCCTGCACCTCGCCTGTCAGGCATTGCGTCAGGGCGAGACCTCCCTCGCTCTGGTCGGCGGGGTCACCGTCATGTCCGATCCCGCCCTGCTGATCGCCTTCGGCCGACAGCGTGCGCTGTCCCCCGACGCACGGTGCAAGGCCTTCGCGGCGGCGGCGAACGGGACCGGGTTTTCCGAGGGCCTCGGCATGCTCGCGGTCGAGCGGTTGTCGGACGCACGCCGCCACGGCCGCCAGGTTCTCGCGGTCATCCGCGGCAGCGCGATCAACCAGGACGGCGCCAGTAACCGGCTGACCGCACCGAACGGCCCCTCACAGGAAAAGGTGATCGCGGCGGCCCTCGCCAGCGCCGGTCTGGCACCGGCCGACGTCGATGCGGTCGAAGCACACGGCACCGGCACCGCTCTCGGCGACCCGATCGAGGCGCAGGCACTGATCGCCGCCTACGGTCGCGATCGCGCCGGAGATCCGCTGCGCATCGGTTCACTCAAGTCGAATATCGGGCACACCTCCGCTGCGGCCGGGGTCGGGGGCGTGATCAAGATGGTGCAGGCGCTTCGGCACGAAATACTGCCCCCGACACTGCATGTCGATGCTCCGACCCCGCAGGTGGACTGGTCGGCGGGAACGGTGCGGCTGCTCACGGCGGCGGAACCGTGGCCGGCCGGAGAGCGCGTGCGTCGCGCCGGTGTGTCCTCCTTCGGCGCCAGCGGCACCAATGCTCATGTGATCCTGGAGGAAGCCCCCGCTCCGGCAACAACCCGGGCCGAATCGGCCGACGATACCGTCGCCGATAGCGGTGCACAGGCGGCATCTGGCGCCACCCCATGGCTGGTTTCGGCGAAAACCGAAGACGGCCTGCGTGCGCAGGCGGCCAAACTACGGCGCTGGGTGAGTGAAAACCCCGACCTGACAATCGACGACATCGGCTACTCACTGCTGACGACCCGCGCCCAGTTGGACTGGCGGGGCGCGGTGATAGGCGAGGACCGGGATACGCTACTGGCCGGACTCGCGGCGCTGGCCGAGTCAAAGGGCACCGCTGATGTGGCCGTAGGACGGGCGGTTTCGCGTAAGGCGGCGTTCCTGTGCACCGGAGGCGGCGCGCAGCGGGTCGGTATGGGACGTGAACTGTACACGGCGTTCGAAGTGTTCGCTGCCGCGTTGGATGAGGTCTGCGAGCAGTTCGATCAACTGCTGGGCGGATCGCTGAAGCATTTGATGTTCACCGGTCAGCTGGTCGACGGCAGCTCTTCCGATTCCGATGCCGATGCCGATGCCAGTGTTCTGCATCGGATCGAGTTCACCCAGCCCGCGCTGTTCGCCTACGAAGTCGCACTCTACCGGCTCTTGGACTCGTTCGGCGTAACACCCGATGTCCTGGTGGGGCATTCGACCGGTGAGCTGGCCGCCGCGTACCTCGCCGGCGTATGGTCGCTACCGGACGCGTGCCGGCTGGTCGCGGCGCGCGGCCGCCTCATGGGGCAGTTGCCCGAGGGCGGCGCGATGCTGGCCGTCGCGGCGGACGAGCACGAGGTATCCGCGGCGCTCGCCGGCCATGCGGACCGCGTATCCATCGCCGCCGTGAATGCGCCTGACGCCGTGGTGGTTTCCGGCGACGAGGACGCGGTGACGGCGGTCGAGCAGTGGTTCATCGACCGCGGGCGCGAGACCTCGCGGCTGCGGATATCGATCGCCTCCCATTCCCACCGGATGGACCCGATGCTTGCCGAGTTCGCCGCTGTCGCAGGGGAAGTGACCTACCATCGCCCGCAGATTCCGTTGGTGTCGAATCTCTCCGGTCGGATGGCCGGCGATGAGGTGCTGGAGCCCGGCTACTGGGTTCAGCACATCCGGGCTACCGTTCAATTCGCCCGTGGCATAGACACCCTGGTGGAGTTCGGCGCGCGGCGATTCCTGGAAATCGGCCCGGACGCGGTGCTGACGGCAATGACCCAGCAAAGCCTGCCGGCGAATATCGCGGCGCAGTCGCTGGTGGTCGCCGGAGCACGTCGAGGACGCGGCGAGGTCGAGCAGTTCCTGAACTGCTTGGCGCGCGCATACACCGCCGGTGTCGACGTCGACTGGCGAGTGTTCTTCGCCGCTCGTCCGGTTTCCCGAGTGTCGTTGCCCACCTATGCTTTCCAGCGTCGTCGCTACTGGCTCGCACCTTCGCGTAGCACCGCCGGTGTAGAAGCCGCGGGTTTGGGTGTGATCGAACACCCCATGGTGGATGCGGCATTGCCGATGGCGGACGGTAATTTCGTCCTGACCGGGCAGCTGTCGGCGCTGTCGCAGCCCTGGTTGGCTGACCATGCCATCGGCGGGGTCATGGTGTTGCCGGGGACCGGGTTCGTGGAGTTGGCATTGTGCGCCGGTCGCGAAACCGGGTGCCCGGTGATCGAGGAACTGACATTGCAGGCGCCGCTGGTTTTTCCGGCGGCAGGCGGTGTGCGGATCCAGGTCGTGGTCGGGCCCGAATCCCCGCAACGGCCGATAGCGATCTACTCCCGTGGTGAACACGACCACGACGGACAGTGGGTACTGCACGTCCGCGGGCTGCTGACCGACCAGGCCGACACGACCGCACCCGAATCGGAGGTATGGCCGCCTGCCGCGGCGACCGAAATCGACGTCGCACACGCGTTCCTGACGCCTGATTACGATATGGGGCCGGCCTTTCGGTGCGTGCGGGCGCTGTGGCGCCGCGGCGAGGAGGTGTTCGCCGAAATCGCCCTCGATGCTGACACCGGGGTGCACAGCGAAGGATTCGGGATTCATCCGGCATTGCTGGATGCGGTCATTCAGGCGGGACTGCTGGCCGGTGCGTTCGAGATCCCGGCGGGCCACGTGGTGTTGCCGTTCTCGTGGGAGTCGGTGTCGCTGTACGCGACCGAAGCGTCGGCATTGCGTGCGCATCTGACCGTCAACGGAGCGTCGGCGTCGCTGTGGGTGACCGATGAGAAGGGGCAACCGGTGCTGTCGGGGAAGGTGACGAGCCGGGCGATGCCACTCGGGCAACTCGCCGTGGCGGGCGGCACGGCCGATCCGGTAATGGAACTGGTGTGGTCACCGGCTGAATCCGCGGCTGCGGCTGATGCGGGGTCCACAGGGGATTCGAGTGTGGGTTGGTGGGACCGGCTGGCTCCGGAAGCACCGATACCCCCGGTGGTCGTGGTCGAGGCCGGGGGTGGGTGGGACGACCACGCCGGTACCGACGTGGTGCGCGCCACTCACGCCGAGGTCACGCGAATTCTCGAGGTGGTGCAGGCGTGGCTGGCCGACGACCGGTTCGCCGCGAGCACGCTTGTGGTCGCCACACGTGGCGCGGTCACGCTGCCCGGCGCGTACTGCACCGACCTGGCCGGCGCTGCGGTGTGGGGTTTAGTGCGGACCGCGCAGGCGGAAGATCCGGGCCGGATCATCTTGGTGGACGCGGACACTCGCGTCGACGAGCATCTCGCGGCCAGCCTCGTGACCGTGGATGAACCCCAGCTGGTCGTGCGCGCCGGTATACTTCACACGGCCCGGCTGATCCGGCCCGTGGTGCCGCCCCCACATGACGATGCCGCTCCCGCCTTCGGCACCGGCACGGTGCTGATCACCGGCGGCACAGGCGGTTTGGGCGCGGCCGTGGCCCGGCACGTGGTGGTCGAGCACGGCGTGACGTCGGTGCTGCTGGTCAGCCGCAGCGGCCCGCGCGCCGTTGGTGCGGCGGCGCTGATCGCCGAACTCGAGCAGCTCGGCGCGCAGGTGCGGGCAGTGGCTTGTGATGTCACCGATGCCGGCGCGGTGGCCGACCTACTGGCCGACATACCGGCGCAGCGGCCGTTGTCCGGCGTAATCCATGCCGCCGGCGTGCTCGACGACGGAACCATCGGGTCGCTCACCGCGCAGCGGGTGGACGCGGTCCTGGCGCCAAAGGTCGACGCCGCCTGGCATCTGCACGAGGCGACCGCGGATCTGAATCTGGCGGCCTTCGTGATGTTTTCGTCCGTGTCGGGCACGGTCGGCGGCCCCGGACAGGCCAACTACGCGGCCGCGAACACCTTCCTCGACGCCCTGGTGGCGCACCGCAGGGCCCAAGGGCTGGCCGGTCAGTCGTTGGCGTGGGGGCTGTGGGCGCGCTCGGGTGGCATGACCGGAGGGCTGGGTGCGGCCGATGTGGCCCGAATGAGCCGCGGCGGCTTCATCGCGATGCCGGATGAACAGGCGTTCGCCGGCTGGCGTGCGGCACTCGAACGAGGCACGGCACACGCGGTGATCGCCGCGGTGGATACCGCCGCGATCCGTGCCCAGGCCGATAGTGGACTACTGCCACCAGTACTGCGGGAACTGGTACCGGCTGCGGACCGTCGACCGAGGGCGCGCCGGCGTCCGGCAACGACCTCGGCGGTGGTGCCAGGTCTGCGGCAGACGATCATCGATACCGTCATCAGCCACCTCGCGGCCGTGCTCGGTCACGACAGCGCGTCCGCGATCGATCCCGATCGCGCGTTCACCGACCATGGTTTCGATTCCCTGGGCGCGGTCGAGCTGCGCAACCGGCTCCAGACCGCCACCGGCCTGTCACTCCCGCCCGCGGTCGTCTTCGAATACCCCACCCCCACCGCGCTCGCCGACCATCTCCACGAACAACTCGGCGAAAAGAATCAGGAAATCCAGGTCCGGTCGATCGATGCGGTATTCGACGAATTGGAAGCCGCCCTCGGGGCCGGGGATTGGGGTGATCCGGAAAAGAGGCGAATCGTGACTCGGCTGCAGTCCATTACGACCGGCTGGGCTGATCGCATGAATACCAACGGCGACCGTGAGATTGCGCGCACACCGTCGAGGCGGTGGCGGAAGCTCATTTCGCGATCCGGGAGGACGGAACGGTGAATCTCCGTCATCACGGGCTACACGAATTATTCTCTGCCACCGGCCTTTCGGTGGCACTCCCGGAAATGTTGTACAGCCTACTGAATCGGGAGCAGGGGCACGAGAGAGTGTTGGGGTACGAGCGTTGAATCAGTCGGCCACACCGGTCATTCGCCGGGCTACCGAGGATGATATCGAGGAAATGGCCCGGGTCGTCGCGCAGGCGTTCGACGTCGACGACCCGGTCGAGGAATACATCTTCCCGAATCCGGCAGTGCGCCACCGGCGGTCGCCGGACATGGTGCGCCTCATGATCAAGTACCGGTTCCTGCCCGGCGACGGTGCGGCAGTGGCCACAGTCGACGACAAGATCGTGGCCGCGCTGCTGTGGTATCCCCCCGGATTCCGCGCTTCGCTGTGGCGAGAGACGATTTCGGGTCTGCTGCTGCTGAAGGTCATGGGCACTGCGACGCGCCGCGGCATGGACGTCGACGCCGCCATCGCCCGGGTGTCCCCGCCACAGCCGCACAGCATGCTGGTCTACCTCGCCTGTGAACCGGAGTGGCAGACCTCGGGTGTGGGCCTGACCCTGGCCTCCTGGGCCGCCGCGGACGCCGACAAGTACGGCGCGACCGTCGGCGGGATCTGCAAGGACGCCAACCTGCCCTTCTACGAGGCGTTCGGCGGCGAATTCGTCACCAAGATCAAGATTGGACGTAAAGGTCCCGAGATGAACTTTGTACTGCGCCCGGCGGTAATAGCCGACGCCACCTGAAGCATTGAGCGCAAGGGGAATATTTGCGCACCGCGGGCGGCGCGTGGGTCCCGGCCCACAACGTCCTTCTCAGGGGGACACAGTTCGATCAGAGTTTCCGAGGAGTTTCCAGTGTCTGACATTGCCATTGTCGGTATCGGCTGCCGCTATGCGGGCGGTATCGAATCCCCGCAATCCTTTTGGGATTTCGTGCTGAACAAGCGCGACGGGGTTGTCGATATCCCCGGTGACCGGTGGGACTACCGCCGCTACTACGACCCGGACCGCCGCGCACCGGGCCGCATGTACACCAAGCGCGCTGCGTTCTTGACCAGCGACCCATGGGAATTCGATCCGGAGTTTTTCGGCATCTCCCCGCGCGAGGCCGCCGCACTGGATCCGCAGCAGCGCCTCGCGCTCGAAGTCGCCTGGGAGGCGTTGGACGACGCGGGTCTCGCGGGCCGCGTCGGCGGTGCGCCTGTCGGCGTCTACATGGGCGCGTTCACCATGGACCAGACGATCACCGCATTGGGCGGCCCGGCACTGGCCCATGTGGACATGCACACCGCGGCGGGCGCCTCGTACACGATGATCTCCAACCGAATCGCATACGCGCTCAACATGGTCGGACCCGCGATCACCGTCGATACAGCGTGCTCGTCGTCGCTGGTCGCCTTCCACCTGGCCTGCCGGGCGATCGCCGACGGTGACTGCGAGATGGCCCTGGCCGGCGGTGTCACCGTCTTGATGGCGCCGGAATACTTCATCTCCATGTGCAAGGGCGGCTTCCTGGCCGCCGACGGGCGCAGCAAACCGTTCGATGCCGCCGCCGACGGGTACGGGCGTGGCGAGGGCGCGGGCATCGTGGTGCTGAAGAAGCTGGCCGATGCCGAACGCGACGGCGATCGCATCTACGCGGTGGTCAAGGCGACTGGGTCGAACCAGGACGGGCGCACGACCGCCATCACCGTGCCGAACGCGGATCTGCAAGAGGCCCTAGCCAAATCGGTAACCGCGCGCGCGGGTATCGCACCGCACGAAGTGACCTATGTGGAGGCGCACGGCACCGGCACCGTAGTCGGCGACCCCCTGGAACTGCAGGCGATCGGCCGGGCCTATGGCGCGGTCGACGCGCGCACCGAACCCCTGGGAGTCGGGTCGGTGAAGGCGCAGATAGGGCACACCGAGGCCGCGTCCGGCATCGCAAGCGTGATCAAGTCGGCGCTGGCCATCGCGCATCGGACCATCGCCCCACAGGGGTGGCTGGACACGCCCAACCCGGATATCCCGTTCGCCGAACTCAACCTGGCACTGCAGCTGGAGCCGCGTCCCGTGTCGCCCGACGAGCGAATGACGGTCGCGATCAACGGTTTCGGCTTCGGTGGAACGAACGCCCACGCGATCCTCACCGAACACCGGGCGGCCCACGGCACCCCGCATACCCCGGTTCATTTCGGAGTGCTGCCGTTGTCGGGCCGGGCCGAGACGGCCGTGCGTGAGCTGGCGCGACGGTTCGCCGAGCGTATCGCCGACGGCGCGGACCCCGGACTGATTGCCGAGGCGGCCTGGACGCGGCGTCAGCACAATACGGTGCGCGCCGCGATCACCTTCAGTGATGATGCCGAATTGGTCCGCGGCTTGGTCGAATTCGCCGGCGGCGAAGGCCGGGTGGGGAAGGTGATTCCCCGCGAGGTGGCCGAGCCGGTATTCGTCTTCACCGGCATGGGGCCGCAGCACTGGGCCATGGGGCGCGAATTGCTCATCGGTGACGGCATTTTCGCCGCCGAGGCGAAGAAGATCGACACGGTGTTCACCGAGATCGCCGGCTGGTCAATCATCGAGGAACTACTGAAACCCGAGGAGGAGTCCCAGGTCACCACCACCGCGGTGGCGCAGCCCGCCAACTTCCTGGTGCAGGTGGCGCTGTACGCGTGGCTGACCGAGCACGGTATCGAACCCGCAGCGGTGGTCGGGCACAGTGTCGGCGAGGTCGCCGCCGCCTACGTCACCGGGATGCTGTCGCTGCGCGACGCTCTTACCGTCGCTTACCACCGGGCCCGATTGCAGGCCACCACAGCGGGCTCCGGCGGAATGCTGGCAGTCGGCGTCTCCGAGCAGGCGGCGCGGGAACTGCTCTCCGGTGACGAGCTGGTCGACATCGCCGCGATCAACAGCCCGAGCGGGGTGACCCTCGCGGGCGACGAGCAGCGGCTCGGCGAGATCGCTGAAAAGCTTGCCACCGATGGCATTTTCGCCAGGCAACTACAGGTGGAGGTGCCGTACCACAGCTACCTGATGGAACCGATTCTCGACGAATTGCGTTCCGCCCTGGCTGATCTTAAGCTGGCCGCGCCGACCGTCACGCTGTTCTCCACCGTGACCGGCACCGAGGTGACCGGCCCGGAGTGGGATGCCGAGTACTGGTGCCGCAACGTCCGGCAGCCGGTGCGGTTCGCCGACGCCACCGCCGCGCTGGTCGGCGCGGGCAGCCGCATCTTCGTCGAGGTCGGCCCGCATCCGGTGCTGGGCGCCAACATTCGCGAAATCCTCATCGGCGCGGGGGAAACCGGCACGACCATCGCCACCCTCAACCGCAAACAGGACGACGGCGTCAGCGTGCGGCAGCTGATTGCCGGACTCTACGGCGTGGGTGTCCTCGATATAGACGCGCTGTTCGCCTCCGCGCACGCCGGACCCACCCCACATGTCGAGCTGCCCCGCTACCCGTGGCAGCACAGCCGACTGCACAACGAGCTGCCCGCGTTCGCGCAGGCGCGCCACGGCACGGCCGGCTCGTATTCGATGCTCGGTGACCCTGATCTGGCTGAACCCCAGAACCTTTGGCGGACGCACCTGAGTGTCGCCGCGCTGCCCTGGCTCGACGACCACGTCGTGGGCGGCTCCCGGATCCTGCCCGGCGCCGCGTATCTGGACGCGGCACTCAGCGCCGCCGCGGCGCGCTCCGATCTTGTCGGCCCAGCGGGATCCGCGCGGGTGGCGGTGGAGGACGTACGCTTCCTGGCCCCGCTCCTCATCGCCGACGGCGACGTGCCGGTGGTCGAGCTGCGGGTCGAGGAGTCGACCCGGCGATTCACCATTCGCTCCCGGCCCGCCGACTCGGACCTGTGGACCGTCAATGCGACCGGCCGTCTGGTCGACGGAGTATACGATCCGCCGGAGCGGGTGACGGTCCCCGATGCCAACGAATTGCTCACCGTGGATCCGGAATCGGTGCACGCCGCGATGGAGCAGAGCGGGCTGCGGTACGGTCCGGCCTTCCGGCGGTTCACCTCGGTGCAGGTATCCGGCAAGACCGTGGTGGCCACCCTGGACGGGTCCATTGCTGCCGAGTCCGGACATCTCGTGCACCCAGGTGTCGTGGACGCCGCTGTACAGAGCATCGGAGCCCTGCGGGAGGGCGTTGGCCGCAACGGCAGTCCGATGGTGCCGGTCGCGGTCGACGGGGTGCGGTTGTTCGCGCCGCTGCCCGACGCGGTGACCGTGGTGACCCGGCTGAAGGATCCGGAGACGCTGATCGTCGACTACGATTTCCTCGACGCGCAGGGACAGGTACTCATGCAGATCATCGGACTGCGGCTGGGCGCGATAGACCCGGGCCGCAGTGCGCTGCGACGGATGACGGACTTCTTCTACGAAACCACCTGGGAACTTCGCGATCCCGTGGACACCTCGGCCCTGCCACCGACCGAGAACGTGCACACCCTCGTCGTCACCCTCGGCTCGAAGCCGAGTGCGCGGGCCGCCGACATCGCCTCGCTGACACCGTCGAATTCCAGCTTCGCCGTAGGCGACCCGTCCCGCGAGGACCTGGAAACCGCTTTCGCGCAACAGCTTCGAGACACCGATCCGAATGCGGCGCGGCTGCAGGTGGTGGTGGTCGCCGGCACCGAATACGACGAATTGACCAACTTGTGGACGCTGCGCAGGCTGGCACTGACCCTGCACGAATACGACGACGAGCAGCACGGCGAAACCGGCAAACGACCGATGACCGGAGACGGCCGCATCCACGCCACCGTCATTACCGAACGGGCCTTCGCGCATCCGGAAGCCGACCAGCCGCCGAACTCGCGGCATGCCACCCTGGCCGGTGCGCGACGGGTCCTGCTCAACGAACAGTCCGTGCTGCGCTGGCGTTTGGTCGACATCGACCCGCAGACCGAGCTCGCTGACCTGGCCGCCGAACTCGCCATTCCCGGCGCGTTCACCTACGACCATGCCGACGAGGTGTACCTGCGCGACGGCCTGCGCTGGGTGCCGGCTGTCACCAGGACCCTGGAGGGCCGTCTCGACGCCCTCGATCAGGATGCGCCCCTGGACGATCCGGAAGCCAACTTTGCCCTGGAGATCCCCAAAACCCGGGTGCTCTCACAGCTTGCCTGGCGGCGCTGCGACCGGCAGGAACCCGGCCCCGGCGAGATCGAGATCCGTACCAAGTCGATCGGCTTGAACTTCAAGGACACGATGAAGGTCATGGGTGTGCTCACTGAACGGCAGTTGGGCGCAACCTATTTCGGCCTCGAACCGGGCATGGAGGGCCTTGGCGAAGTGGTGCGGGTCGGACCGGGCGTCGAGGACTTCGCGGTCGGTGATTGGGTGGGCTTCTGCAAACGCGGCATGATCCGGCGCTATAACACTGTGGACGCCGCCATGGCCTTCGGCACCCCCGTCGACAGTGATCCCGGAATCTGCAGCAACGGAATCGCCTTCTTCAGCGCCGAATTTTCGCTGCTGAAACTGGTCCAGCTGCGCGCCGGGGAGACGGTGCTGGTGCACGGGGCGGCCGGCGGTGTCGGCTCGGCCGCTGTGCAGATCGCGAAACGCCACGGCGCCACCGTCATCGGCACCGCCAGTACCGCCGAACGCCGCGACTACGTGCTCGCCCAGGGCGCCGATCACGTGCTGAATTCGCGGTCGCTGAACTTCGCCGAGGAGGTTCTCGCGCTCACCGACGGGCGCGGGGCCGACATCGTGATCAGCACGACGCCGGGCGATCTGCTACGCAAGAACTTCGACGCCGTCGCCGAATTCGGGCGGATCGTGGAGATCGGCAAGACCGACAGCTACGACGGTGGGGTTCTGGACCTGCGGCACTTCGAAAAGAATGTGTCATACCACTCCATCGACGTGGACCGGATGCTGGCGAAGAAGACTGCCGAATCCATGGCGATGTTGGAGCGCATCAACTCCGCAATCTACGCGGGCGATTACACGGCACTGCCGTACGAACGCTACGGCACCGCCGAAGTTGCGAAGGCATTCGACGAGGTCGCGCGCTCCACCAAGATCGGGCGCGTGGTCCTGGACCTCGGCGAGGCCGCACCGCTGGTCCGGCCGGCGCTCCGCGAGGTCGCGGTCGAGCCGGACGCCCAGTACCTCATCACCGGCGGCTTCGGCGGCTTCGGCCTGGCCGTCGGCCGCTGGCTGGTCGGCAAGGGTGCGCGGCGGCTGACCCTGGTGGGCCGGGGCGGAGCGAAAACCGAAGCGGCACAAGCACAGCTGCGTGCCTGGCAGGATATGGGCATCGACGTTGTCAGCGAGCGGCTCGACATCGCTGATTCGGAGGCCGTCACCGCGATGATCGCGCGGGCACACACCGCCGACCATCCGCTGCGCGGCGTCTTCCACGCCGCGGGCACCGTCGACGACAAACTCCTCGCCGACTTCGATTACGACAGCCTCATCAAGGTCGTGACACCCAAGGTGACCGGTGCCCGTGCATTGGTCGACGGACTCGCGGCAGCCGGCGCCACACCGGACATGCTCGTGCTGTTCTCCTCCGGTGGTGTGATTTTCGGTGGACCCGGTCAGTACACCTACACGGCGGCGAACCTGGCGCTCAATGCGCTCGCCGACGAGATCGTGCGCTCCGGCGGCACCGCGCTGGCCATCGGCTGGGGCCATATGCACGGCGCGGGAATGGTCGACACCGACGCCATGGCCCGCTACCTTCTCAGCAGCGGTTTGGACCCCATCGAAATGGACGAAGGTCCCGAATACCTCGAAGCCGCATTGCGACTCGGCCTGCACCACCACGCCGACATCGCTCCGATCGACTGGAACAGGGTCGTCGCGGCCAACGGCCTGTTCGCCAGCACCGGACGAGTCGAAGCCGTCATCGCCGCCTCCGCCGAGGACGATTCGGCATCCGCCCAATTGGCCGCGGCCCTGCGGGAATTGGAGGTCGGCGAACGCAACGAGGTGGTGGCGTACATGCTCGCCGAGCAACTGGCGACCGTCATGGGTGTGGCCGCGGAGTCGATCGACCAGACGGTGCCGGTGCCGGATATCGGCCTCAATTCGCTGATGACCGTGGAATTCTCCGCGCTGGTCACCAAGAATTTGGGCGTCGACCTGACGTCGGTGCAGCTCGGCCGCACGTTCACGCTGGCTCAGGCCGGGGCGACGGTCGCCGCGATGCTGGTCGGCGAGACCGGCGAGGACGCGGCGGAACTGGTGGCCGAGGCGGTGCTCGCATGAGCGAGCGTAGCGAGCGAACAATAGGCACAGGCGAGCATTCGCTGGTGCCGGAGCCGAGCGTCAGCGAGGCGCAGGCATGAGCGGACGCAGTGATCGAATGTACCCAGCTGATTGCGCGTCCGGGGCGTCACCGAATGCCGGAGAGGTGGAACTAATGAGCGAGCTTGCGAGCGAACAATCGACACAGCCGAGCTGCTTGCTCGTGGCCGTGCCGAGCGCTAGCGAGGTGGAGTTATGAGCGAGTCGGCTCGGGATCTGGCCAGGAAACTGTTGTCCAGCAGCAGGATTCCTGCTACGGAGGACAATGGGGTCGCTACGAGCGGCATCCGGGTTCCCAACGTGGGCGACAGGAGTGTCGCCACCACAGCCTCCCGCACGTCCATTCCACCGCGCCCGGACCGTACCGTGCGCGGCCCCGGGAAGCAGTTCGCCGATCATCCCGGGGTGGTCGCGGCTGCGACGCAACGCGCGACGATCGCCGCGCTGACCGAGCAGTCCGGCGTGCCCAGCCCGTATTTCCTGCCGCGGAACAGTCCCAACGACCACGTAATTCGGTCCGCCGCAGGTGAACTCGTGAATTTCAGCGCCTACAACTATCTGGGTCTGGCCAGTCATCCCCGAGTCGTGGAAGCCGCCACCTCAGCGTTGTGCGAGTACGGTGCCTCCGCGTCGGCGAGCCGGATCGTCGGCGGTGAGATCCCGCTCTACCATGAACTCGAGCAGCGTCTGGCCGGGATCTACGACGTCGGCGATGCGATGGTCACCACCAGCGGATACCTCACCAATGCCGGTGTCATCGGGTATCTGCTCGGCACGGGCGATGTCGCGTTCTGCGACACGCTGATTCACGGCAGTGTGGTCTCGGGCACTCAGTGGGCGGGGTGTCGTCGAATCAACTTCCGGCACAACGACCCGGAATCGTTGCGCATGGTATTGCGCACGTCGCGAGCGGCTTTCGACCGCGCGCTGGTGGTGCTCGAGGGCCACTACAGCATGGACGGTACCGTCGGCCGGGTCGCCGAACTAGCCGCTGTTGCCAGGGAATATGACTGCGCGGTCATGGTCGACGAGGCGCACTCGTTCGGCGTGTTCGGCGCGAGCGGTCACGGTATCCGCGAGCACTATGAGATGGCGGGGGCCGACGTCGACATCTGGATGGGCACGCTATCCAAGGCCCTGGGCAGCTGTGGCGGCTTCATCGCCGGCGACGCCGACCTGATCGGGGCGATGAAGTCCAGCGCACCGGGCGTAGCGATGCTCACCGGGGCACCGGCACCGTCCGCGATCGCCGCCGCCCTGGCGGGTCTGAACGTGCTGGCCGACGAGCCCGAACGCTTGACTCGTCTGTGGGACAACACGAAACACTTCCACACGGCCCTACGCGAGCGCGGTATCAACCTGGGCGACTCCCAGCAGACCCCGATCTGCCCGGTCATCATTCCCGGTGAGATCCAGGCCGGTTTCGCCTCGACGACGTTACTCGAAAACGGCGTCTACGCCCCCGCTATCGCCGCTCCGACCGTTCCAGCCGGAAAGGAGCGCGTGCGCTTCTTCCTCACATCGGAACATACCGAACAGCAACTGGATTCGACGGTCGACCTCCTCACCGATACAGTGGCAAACCTCAACCGCCTGTCCGGCCCAACGGTCACGGGTTGAACCTTCGTCCACTCCCGGCGGAGCCGCCCTTGCCCGGTGGGCCCGACGATGATCGCCGATACCGTGAATGTCGCTGGCTCCGCCTTCGGGGATCATCATCGGAATGATCACGTTGCTCCTCGCCGAAGCCCAAGGCGTGGGTGCGTCGTGGGACACGGGTGCTGCGGCTCATCCGCGCCGCTGCACCCGAATCGGAGCGGCCGACCCCGTGGGGTTCCGTGCGGGCTGTATTGATGACTGGTAGGGCTGGCGGAATTGCTACCTCGCCAACGACCGGGTGGGCGAGTCGCTCACCCGGTCATTCCGGCTCTAGTTCGAGCGGCTCGAGTCGTCTGTCTTGTCGCCCTGGATACTGGATAGCAAACCTCATACTCCGGCCCGACGCATTCGGTCAATGGGCCGAAAGATATGGCCGAGCCGCCGGCGTGCGGAAAGCAAACCAGTTTATGAGATCCAGCCGCCTGCGCTGGGGACAGGCGACGTAGCCAGCTATTGCCGATGGGTGAGCCGCACCACCGAACTCCAAGGCTTCCAGGAGTTTTCGATCGGCTTGCGGGGATCCGGCTGCGGGAAGAGTGTCGTCGCCTTCATGAACCAGGGCAGCCGGTTGAACCGGCGCGCCGCCGAGACCAGAGGTTCCACTTCATCGGCCGTCCAACCGAGGTCGGCGAAGAAGGCGAGCGGATCGACCGGACCGAAGTGCCAGGGGGCATTGGCCAGCAGTTCGGCGGTGGCCTTACCCATCCGCTTCACAACCGCCTGGTTATTGACATCCAATGCCCACCAAGCGATTTCGGGACGAGCCAGCGCCGCGGTCAATCCGATGACGTCGTCGTCGCTGAGGTAGTAGATCAGACCCTCGGTGAGCACCAGCGCTCGCTGGGCGCCCGCGAGGGCCTCGTCCAGGAACTGCCCCCGCACCTCGGGTTCGGCGAGATCCACCGCCGTGCGCGTGAGCGCGCAGCGCGGCGCCTCCCCGTTCAGCAGCTCGTTTTTCTCGGTGACCAATTCGGGGAGATCGGCCTCGATCCAAGAGAATTCGCTGGGCAGATCCAAACGGTACGGGCGGGTATCCATCCCCGCTGCCAGGTTGACCACTCGATCGCAGCCCTGCGCGATGGTCTTCAGGATCAGGTCGTCGATGAGTTTGGTCCGCGCGACCAGGTTCCAGCCATTGCGCATAAAGCGCGGTGTCTGGGCGGCTATGGCGCGGCCCCGATCCCCTGCGACTCGGTCGGCGAGGGGATCGTGAAAGAGGGCATCCGGGCGCGCGGATTCGGCGGCCCGGAAGGCGGCCACCCAGCGGGCGGTGTCGGAAACGTTGGTAACTAGATCAGCGGTCTCGGCCACCAATGCAGTCTTGCACAGCAAACGAAACGATGCTCCCGGCTGCGGGCAGGGAAAACCGGTACCCATGGCGCGGTCAAACGGCGCGGAAGCGCAATACTCCCGCGCGACGGCGATCAGCATGCCGAGGGCCCACCACAGGGTTTGTGCGAAGGTGCGAGACATGCGGTCGCGCGTGCGCGGAGTTCGACGCCATGCCGCTGCGGACGCGATCCGCAGCGATCCGCGGTGTCAGCTACCGACGTCCATTCGGAGCGGAGGGACGTCGAACCGTAGTACGTGTCCGAATCGCTTCGGCGACTTCGTCAATGGCGGCGCGGATCATTGCCCCGTAACCGTTATCGCCGAGCGCATCCACATACCCGCGCGCCGCGTCGATCTCGCGCCGCGCCGCATCGAATGACCCGAGCCGCCGATAGTTGTCCGCCAGATTCAAATGCAGCGACGGGTAGAAACCCCGCACGTCCAGAGTCGCATCGTGGCGGTGCAACCGCTCATCGGTGAGGCTGTCCGCCGCGTCCAGCGCACGAACATCCCAGCAAAGCGCTTGTGCCGCATCGTCATACAGATCGGCGAGATAGTGCGCCAATGTGCACCGATGCAACGGATCGCCGTGCGGACCGATCGCCGCCCATATCCCGAGCAGCGCCTCCCGGGCGTCCTCAGGCGAGGTTCGACCGAGCTCAACCGCCTCGGTGATGGCGGTCATGGTTTCGCCAGCGCCATTCATGCGCAGTACTCCTTCGAATTCGGAATGGAAGTCGGCATTACGAGCGTGGTCAGGTCACCATCCGTTGCGGAACGAACGATTACGGGTGCGTCGGCCGCGGCGATGTCGAGCATTATTTCTGGACCGATCGCACTCACCAATGCGGGCCGTAATGTCGTGGGGGAGAAGGCAAGTTCGATGCCCGGTCCGGTAACGGCTGCCGGAATGTGCAAGCTCGAACTCGGCCGCGGCTCGGGACAACGAGGTGAGTCGGGCCAGAGTTGCCCACCGCAGGTTACAAAGCCGGCTCCGAGTTGCTCATTGCTCGTCACGAAAAGCCCAGATCCGTTGACGGAGAGCGCAACCGGTGCGGCACCGCCATCGTCGAGCAGGGTAAGCAGCGCATCACGCCCCGCCACCACCCGCGTCCGAACCGCACCCAGCCCCGCCAGCATCGCCCGATAATCCGGAAACGCCTCATCGATGGCGGCGCAGCGCCGCTCGGATCCCTCGCCGGTCAAGACCAACCCATCGTTGTCGGCGAGCCCGGGGGTCAAGACAGAGCGATCGTCGGCCGCGCGCCCGGAGGAGAAGACAAGTGCATCCTCGGCCGCACGCCGTGAGATGAAGACGAGCCCACCACCAGCGGCGCGTACGGTCACCTGATCCGCTCCACGCAGCCAGGAACCGATTTCACCCAACTCACCCGCGTCGACAACCGCCGAAAACGCCGCAGCGCTCGGCCGCACCGGCACCATCGCGCGCGTCGACAGCCGATACCGATCCGTGGCCGTCAACGTCACCGAATCCGCATCCGACTCCACCAAAATTCCAGCCAGCACCGGTATTTCACGATCCAGAGCGGCCGCCGACCGCACCTGCTCGATCGCCACCGCCAACACCGCCGCGGACAACACCACGCCCGCCCCGATCTCCGCCTTGATCAGCCGTGCGACCGCAGCGGCCTCCTGGGCCCGCCGCGCAAGCTGCGCTACATGCTCATCGAGCAACCGCTCCACCCGCGCCCCTTCCCCGTGCAAAATCTCCGAGACGACCTCCAGCGGCACCCCGATTCCCCGCAGCCGCCGAATCATCACCCCGCGATCGATCTGCGCGTCGCTGTAGTAGCGATATCCGGTCACCTCATCCACCCGAACCGGAACCAGCAACCCGCAATCGTCATAAAACCGCAGCGCACTGGCCGTTAGCCCACAGGCTCGCGCCAACCCGCCGATCGTGATCAACCCATCGCCTGTCACCCGCTCATCATGGAGTCTCAGGTAGCTCGAAGGTCAAACGGGCGATCAGGACCGATGCACCGGCCCATGTGCTTCAGCGCAGTGCGCATCATCGGCGGAAACCTTCAGGTCCGATGAGTGATCCACCTGCAAAGTCGTATGTTCCAACCCGAATTGGTCGTGCAGCACGGTCTCGATCGTCGAACGAATCGCATGGCAGTCGGCGGCATCGTCGACGAGGACATGCGCCGACAGCGACGCCTGTCCGGAAGTTATCTGCCAGACGTGCAGGTCGTGGACCTCGCACACCTGCCGGACCGCGACGATGCGCGCTCCGATGGCATCTGGATTCAGATGGGCTGGCGCGGCCTCGAGGAAGATCCGCCCCGATTCCCGAACCAACGACCAGCCCGCCTTGATCATCAATGCCGCCACCACCAGCGCCGCGATTGCATCGGCGCGGGCGAATCCGGCCAGCCACACCACCGCGCCCGCGATGGCGGTCCCGATGAAGGCGTAGAGGTCGTTGAGGATGTGCTGGAACGCGCCCTCGACATTGAGGCTGGTCCGGTTGGCGCGGCTGATGCTCCACGCAGCGGCGATATTCACCACGATCCCGACCAGCGCCGTGAGCAATACCAGCGGCCCTTCGACATCCGGCGGATTGATCAGCCGATGGATGCCCTCGTACACGAACCAGGCCGCGAGCAGCAGCAACGTAATGCCATTGGCCTGCGCCGAAAGGATCTCGACCCGCTTGAACCCGTAGGTATATCGTCCCTGCGCTGGACGTCGAGCCAGCCGGATCGCGATCATCGCGAGCACGATGGAGGCGGCATCGGTGAGCATGTGCGCCGCATCGGAGATCAGTGCGAGCGATTGCGCCAGTAGGCCGACGACCACCTCGGCCACCATGAACGCGACAATCAAGCCGAGTGCGATGGCCAGCCAGCGCGGATTCGAATCCGCCGCCACGCCGTGGTCGTGGCTGTGGCCGTGTTTGTCCGAATGGCCGGGGTGTGCGGGGTCATGCGAGCGGTCATGATCCATGGGTTCAGCCTCGCTGACCACCGCTGCCGACCGCTTCGGCGACACGCACTGCTCGCCCATAGTCGAACGCCCCTTTCGCTTGATATTGCTGGCGTTCGACAGCGTAGCCGATATTGCACTCATGCGCATGTGTGAATATGGCTCACCCGTCGTAGGCCCAGATCAACAGTGGCGAATTCGTGATCATTCGGACCGACCGGCCCGACTACTATGCGGACTGCACCATTCGGTGATCAACAACGCGGTATCCGGCGGTGCGGACCTGGATGGGTTGGTCCGATGGTGAGTGCAGAGGGGATGCGATGGACAGGCCGGCGTGGGCGCCCGAGAGCGTCGATATGAAACAGGCGAGCCCGGCACGGATGTATGACGCCTTGCTGGGCGGCTCACACAACTTCGATATCGATCGCAAGGCCGCCGAGGCCGGTAAACAACTGGTGCCCGACCTGCCCCGCCTGGCGTTGAGCAACCGGGCCTTCCTGCGCCGTGCGGTCCGCTTCCTGGCAGACCGCGGGGTGCGGCAGTTCCTCGATATCGGATCGGGCATTCCGACCGCGGGCAATGTGCACGAGGTCGCACAGTCGGTGGATCCGGATATCCGCGTGCTCTACGCCGATATCGATCCGGTAGCGGTCGCCCACGCCCGCGCGATTCTGGTGGACAACGACAAGGCCGCCGCCATCGAAGCCGACCTGCGCAAGCCCGACACGCTGCTCGCCCGCGTCCGCGCGACCGGCCTCATGGATTTCGAGCAACCGGTCGGGGTGTTGCTGATTGCGGTGCTGCACTTGCTGTCCGACGAGGACCAGCCGGTCGAGCAGGTTCGCGTACTGCATGCGGCCGTCCCCGCCGGAAGCTACGTCGCGATCTCGCACCTGACCTCGGAGCTGCGCCCCGAGGATGCGGGCAAGCTCGGTCGCAATGCGGCCGATGTGACCCACGTCGGTATCCACTTCCGCTCGAAGGACGGCATCTCCGCGATGTTCGACGGGTGGGAGTTGGTCGAGCCCGGCGTCGTCGAGCTACCCGCCTGGCGACCGGAATCCGAACGTGACCTATACGAGACGCCGGGCCGGTCGCTCGGCCTGGCGGGCGTCGGCCGGAAGGTCTGACCGGAGCCGTGGCAGGGGGTTCGTGTGGGGACGCGTGAGCTGGCAATGCGATGGGCGGATGCGCTCGACGGCGCTGTCGCTCCGATCCTCACCCGAAGCCAAATCGAAACTCTCCTAGCCGAACTCGCCGATGTGCTGGTCGCGGCCCTGCGTGGGGTGCGGGAGATCACGGTTGCCCAGGACGCCGCCGCGGTGCTCGTCGCGGCCAACTATCGTGATCAGATCGCTGTCAGCCGTTCGGTTCTGGTTATCTGCCGGGATATGGTTCGTGAAATCTGCCCAATCGGAACCGAATCCGATTACCTGGTAGTTCGCGAGCGTGCAATAGTTGTCGCTGCCGAGTTCGCCGCTGGCTTCACCTCAGCGCTGCGGAACGCGGCGTTAGGGGAGCAGGAAACCACACTCGCAGCGGCGTTTTCGGCCGCGCAGGAGGCCGAGGTGCGAAGGCAATTGTCGGAGGCCAGGTTCGAAGCGGTCTTCGCGGGAGCGTCGGTTGGGATCGGGACGGTCGACGTCACCGGTCGGGTACTGGAGGTGAACGCGGCCATGGCCGATATGCTCGGACTACCCGCGGCGATGATGCCCGGTCGGTCAGTCGCGGAATTGCTCGGTCCCGCGAATATCGGTGACGCATACGCCAATTTGGAGCACCTGCTCAGCGGTCGGACGGACAGATTTCGCCTCGAAACCGACCATCTCCGTCGCGACGGCACCATCACCAGCATCGACCTGTCCATGTCCGCGGTCCGCGACAGCAGTGGGCAGGTTCGCTTCCTGATCGGTGTCGCCGTCGACGTCACCGAACGCAAACAACTGGCCGACCGGCTGTGGCACGATGCCAACCACGACAGTCTGACCGGCTTACCCAACCGCGTCCTGTTCTTCAATCGACTGGCCAATGCCATTCCGCCAGTTGGTGTTTGCTATCTGGACCTCGACGGGTTCAAAGAAGTGAACGATGTGTGGGGGCATACGGTAGGGGATCGGGTACTGCGCGACGTCGCCCATCGACTTCGGGCATCCGTCGAACCCGTCGGCGGATTGGTCGCGCGAATCGGCGGCGACGAGTTCATCGTGCTCGTCGAGAAGTGCACTGGCGCAGAGCAATTGGAGACAATTTCCACGCTTTTGCGCGACAGCCTCGCCACGCCGATGCAGGTGTCCGGACGGCCCGTGGTCGTAGGCGCGAGCATCGGAATGGTTTTCGCCGAAGACCGCCCCACCGACATCGATGAAATGATGCACGCCGTCGACACCGCGATGTACCGCGACAAAGCCACGGGAGGGCGCCGGGTCCGGCATTAGCTACCACGGAAGGTCACGATGTTCGCGATATCCCTCGGCGCGGACGGCGCCGAGCTGGCACCGCTCGAACCGCGGCATGCCGCGGAGTTCCTGGAACACATCGACCGGGGGCGGGACTCCATCGGGCAATACATCAAAGTTGCCGACGCCGTGACGGATCTGGAATCGAGCCGCACCTACCTGCGCGAATATGCGGAGAAAGCGGTGGCCGACACCGGCCGGATCCTTGGGATCCGGCTGGACGGCGAGTTGGTCGGCAGCGTCCTGTTCCGGACGATGGATCTCGCGCTCGGCGTCGCCGAGGCAGGCTGTTGGCTCGAGCCCTCGGCCGCGGGCCGTGGCTTGGCGACACGGGCCGCCCGGGTGCTCATCGACTGGGCAATCCAGGAGCGCGGCATCCACCGCGTGGAGTGGTTGGTGGCGTCGCCGAATCGCGCCAGCATCGCGGTGGCGCGGCGGTTGGGAATGACCAAAGACGGTGTGCTGCGGGAGTTTTACCCACATCGGGGACAGCGCCTCGATGTGGAGGTCTGGTCAGTGCTGGCTCCCGAGTGGCGGGCGGGCAGCTAGGCCCATTGTGCTGGTCCCCGCCAGTGCAACCACCGACCCGTTCTCACTGATCAGCCACCGCCCGCAGATGCAGCGCAGGTAGCTGGTCGCGCCGTGCGACGACACGAGGGTAGGGGACGACCAGAAGCAAGACGGGCAGGTAGCGATCATGCATCCAGCCTGATGTAATGACTTAGTGCATTTCAACCCTTACGGAGGCGCGGCGGCCGAACTCGCCGTACGCCTGGTCAACGCGCACCCGCGGCACGACCTGCTGCAGCTGCTCGCCGATTCCGGATACAAGCCACTCGGCACCCTCAACGCCCGCCAGACCACCGAACTGCGCCGCTGGATAGTGCGGCTCGGCGAGGTCTTCACCGAACCGAGCGTCGACCTGCTCAACGCCTTACTGGCCGAGACCACCAGCCAGCCCTACATCTCCACCCACGACGGCCGCGCGCCCCACTTGCACTACGCCCGCGAGGAGGCCCCGATCGACGAGCGCGTCAAGGCGTATACCGCCGCCGGGCTGGCGGAGCTCTTCTGTGAGGATCCCGGCCGCATCGGGCGCTGCGCTCGGGAGGGATGCGGTTCGGTTTTCGTCGATACGTCACGCAACGGTCGACGTCGGTTCTGCTCGACACGCTGTTCGAATCGGGTTCACGTCGCGGAACATCGGGCCCGGTCGGCGTGAAAGTTCCAGCGCTGAACGCTGATTCACGCATTCAAGCGATCCCAGTTTCTGATCTGGCAGTGGCTGTCCCGGACACGACACCTTGGTGCGGCCGCGGATGCTTCGCTGTCCAGTGCGCCCCCGCTCGAACTCCATCCAGTCGCCATCGGCAAGTACGGTCGCGATGAGACGTCCACAGCACTGGTCCAGACAGCTCCGCATCGTCAATCCCGAAGCCGCACAGACAACTCGACCAGCCCATGCGAGCGCCAAGACGCGCGATACGCCAACTCGGACTCCGGAATCGCCAGCCGCGCTCGCGGAAACCTTTTGAACAACCCCGGTACGACGGCATCGACGATCATGTCGCTGACCTGCGCGCCCAAGCAATAGTGCGGCCCACGCCCGAACATCAGGGTTGGCCGCCCCGCGCGGGCAGGATCCGAATCCGCCCCGAACAGCGACAACAACACGGTGTCGCCCTTGGGAATCGAGCTGCCGCCGATCATCAGATCCTCGACCGCGAACCGCCGAATCGCGAACGGCAGGGGATTGGCAGCCGCCATGGTTTCCGCCCGCCGCGCCGACCAGATCGCCAACGGATCATCCGATCCGAGCAGCGCGGCAAATATGTTGCCGCACAAATGAACCGCGTTCTCCAGCCCCGCCAACATCATCAAAAATGCCAGCGAAACCAACTCATCCTCGGACAACAGATCCGCGTCATCCCGAGCCCGCACCCACCCACTGATCAGATCATCCCCCGGCTCATCCCGCTTGGCCCCCACCACCCTCGTGAACGTCCCCGCCAGCCACTCGACCGCCTCCGCCAGCCGAACCGCGGACTCCTTCGACGAGGCATCGAACGTCACCATCGCAGTAGCAGCATCCCGCAACTCGCCATACCGATCAGCGGGCACACCGAGCAACTCACCGATCACAAGCGCGGGCACCGGAACACAGAGCTGCTGCAACAGATCGACTGTGCCACTCGCCTTTTCGTCCAACTTTTGGAACGTGGCCGCACTGATCCGCTGAACCACCTTCCGAAGCGAATCGGATGACCTCCGCGAAAACGCAGGAGCCGCGAGCCGCCGCAGCCGCCCATGCTCCGACCCATCCGAATTCAGCAGATTCCGATCCAACACCGGCGGCAACGAAAACCCCGAATACCCACCCCCGGAATACCGCTTATCCACACTCAGCCGCGCATCCCCCAACAGCCCCGCCACCTCGTCGTACCCACTGACGACCCAAACAGATTGCCCGCCAGGAAGTTCCCTCCGAACCACCCCTCGCCACTCGCCATGCTCCCGCCACCGAGCTCGACCAGAGGTCCCAATCAAACACCTATCCACCACGTGTCCTCCCTACCACCTGTTCGACGATATTGCGTCGGACAAGCCTGGAACGTCCCCCGTCTCCGGCTACGTCAACAGGCGATTCCCCGCCGGTAATTTGATCGTCTGTGCAGCGGCGAGTTCGGTCCCTGCCCGATCGCTGATTACAAATCGCTGCCGAGGCGCGGCTCCCGGTATCCGCTCGGCGTGCCATCGGGGCCGAATTCCAGTCCGGCGAAGCCGGTGGGGTAGTCATCGGGTTCGTAGAGGAACCGAATCACCGTGCCGTCCGGGTCGCTGATGTCGAGTGCCGCGCCGTACGGACCGCGGTCGTGGATCTCGCTATGTGATGCGCCCAGGCGGTCGGCACGTTCGATCAGCTTCGTGAAGGAGTCGAGTGAGTCGACTCGGAGGGCGAAGGCGTCGAAGTCGTTCAAGTGGGGGCGACTGGCGCAGTAGAGGCGTTCGCGTAACGCTATGTGCAGGTCGGCATTTGGCTCCAGGAGGACGACACCACGCACGGCGCCGTTCTCGAAGAACTCGAAGGCGGGTACCAGATCTAGGAGTTCCCGGTACCAGGCGACGCTCTTCTCGAGGTCGGTCACGGGCAGCTTCACTTGGCGGATCTTGCTGATTCCGATGGTCATCGGTGGTGTCCTCCGCGTCGGCATCGAATGGGATTACGCTACTCGCCGACGCGCCGCGCGATGTATCTGTTTGCGCCACAGTGTTCGGAACGCGTGTCGGCACTCCCGGTGATCACCGATGTTCAGCAGTGCGTTTGCCGATGGCGGCGTTGAGGGCGTCGAGCTCGGCCAACACGTCCGTCGCGGCCCAAATCCGATCCCGCTTGCCGGCCGACAGGACTTCCAGAATGCCGACCTCGGTCAAGCGGGCCAGCGCCTTGTAGGCATTGGTGTCGGTGGTGCCGGTGATCTGTTGTGCGGTGTCCGCGTTGAAGATCGGAGTGTCGAGTAGAGCGGCGATGAGCGACTCGTCTGCCGAATTCGCTCTCGGGCGTGCGACAGCGCGCCAGTGCGCAGGCAGTTCGGCCAGCGCTCGGGCGGAATCTGCTGCAGCTTCGCTGGAATGGATCGCGGCGATGGCGACGTACTCGACGAATTCGTCCGCGCGCCCCTCTCGATAACCGGTCAGCTGTGCGAAGTAGCGCCCGGTGTCGGCAAGCATGACCGACGCAAGGGGGACCGTGACCCGCTGGGTCAGGCCGCGGCGGCGCAGGATGGCGCTGATGAGCGCGCGGCCGATGCGGCCGTTGCCGTCGGTGTACGGATGGATGGATTCGAATTGTGCGTGCGCGATCGCGGCTTGCGCGAGGATCGGCAGGTCGGTGCGGTTGGCGAATACCAGAAGGTCATCCATTAATTCGGATACGAGTTCTGGCGGTGGCGGGACATACAGCGCGTCGATCGGCGTGTAGTCGCTGCCGCCGATCCAGTTCTGCACATCACGGAAACGCCCTGCGTCGCGGGCGCTGTAGTAGTCGGGCGCCATCAGCAGCCGGTGCGCGGCGAGGAGGCTGTCGAGGGTGATCGGTCCGGTCCCGGCGGCATTGACCATGGCGATCAGCGCCTTGACCGCTGCCAACTGTGACTTCGCTTCGTCACTCGCCTTGCCTCCGGCGAGTGCTTTGCCGAAGGCCCGCCAACCGGCATCGATGTGCTCGATCTTCGAAGATGCGACGGACTCGCTGCGCAGCAGGAAATCACCTAATGGAGCGAGATGTTCTCCGAAGCCGGCCTCGAGGCGGGCGATAGCGATCACCGCGGCTTCATGGGTGCGGGCGACAGCGCCTATGGTGTCGTACTGCAGGTCGGCGATCGGAGCCGGAATCGATACCGTAATGCGACCGAGGGTGCGGTCAGCCCGTGAACCCTGCCGCTGGCGGGGATTCCAGGCGCGCTCCTCTAGTCGGTGCTGGGGCCACCTCATGGCGCTCCTTACGACCATTAGACGTCGATATAAAAAAGCTTACCATCGTTTGTAATATTAAACGATGATAGGGATCGTGTAGTCATCGTTTGAGGCGGCCTTGCTGATCGGTTGCTGGGCGCGCGTTGCGGCACGGCTTGGGCAAACGCGGGCGCATCCGGCGTGACGCGTGGCCAATGCCGCGCCCCAGCGGCAGCCCTGGCACTCGAACCTTCCCTGAAGTAATTGAGGTAGCGCTCCCGCAGCCAACGGCATGCCTTCGGAACGTCAGCCGCGTGCGCGGAGGAACTTCGCGACAGTGTGGTCGACCCGACCGGCTGGCCATAGCGCAATGAGATACAGCGGTTTCCTGCCTGACCTTGTGATTGCTGGTCGCTGCGAACAGGTCTCGCGGCGGTTGTGCATTCGGGGCGCTGCGCCGAAGCGCAGCCGCTGAAACCTGATTGTTATCGCAAACAACAAATATCTTTGCGAAACGGCTGTGCTTCGGGTCACAGTGCAATATGTTGTGGCGAACAACATTCGCTCTTGCTCGACTGCCCGGTCTGATCGGGCGGTGGTTCGACGAAAGGCTCGCCCTCATGCGTAAGGGGATCCTCGGCATTGCGGCCGTATCGGTCGCGCTTCTCACCTCGCTCACTGCCTGCGGGGACGACAACAAGGACTCCGGGGGTGGGGGCGCCAAGATCGGGGTGATCCTGCCGGACAGTAAGACCTCGGCCCGGTGGGAGACGGCCGATCGGAAGTATCTGCAGGCGGCGTTCGACGCGGCGGGGATCAAGGCGGATATCCAGAATGCGCAGGGGGATAAGAACGCCTTCCAGACCATCGCGGATCAGATGATCACCAATGGCGCTTCGGTGCTCATGATCACCAACCTCGACAGCGGTACCGGCAAGGCGGTGATCCAGAAGGCGAAGTCGCAGGGGGTGACCGTAATCGATTACGACAGATTGACTCTCGGCGGCGGGGCGCCGTTCTATGTGTCGTTCGACAATGTCAAGGTCGGAAAGTTGATGGGCGACGGGCTGGCCAAGTGCCTCACCGATAAGAAGGCGGTCAATCCGATCGTCGCGTATCTGAATGGTGGCCCGACCGATAACAACGCGACGCTGTTCAAGAACGGCTACGACAGCGTGCTGAAGCCGAAGTTCGACTCCGGCGAGTACGCGAAGGGGCCGGATCAGGCGGTGCCGGAGTGGGATAACACCAAAGCAGGCACCATCTTCGAGCAAATGCTCACCGGCACACCAAATCTCGGCGGCGTGGTCGCGGCCAACGACGGGCTCGGCAACGCCGCGATCGCGGTGCTGAAGAAGCAGAAGCTGAACGGCCAGATCCCGGTGACCGGCCAGGATGCCACGGTCCAAGGCCTGCAGAACGTGCTCGCGGGCGATCAGTGCATGACCGTCTATAAGGCCATCGAGTTGGAGGCCGACGCGGGCGCGAAGTTGGCGATCGCACTCGCGAAGGGCGAGAAGGGCGAGGCGAACAGCAGCGTCGACGATCCCGAAGCCAAGGCGAAGGTGCCTGCGGTGCTGCTGGAACCGAAGGCGATCTTCAAGGAGAACGTGAACGACGTCGTCGCGGACGGCTATGTCACCAAGGCCGAGCTGTGCACCGGCGAATTCACCAAGCTCTGCGCGGATAACGGGGTCCGCTGATCGTGTTACCCCGCCCCTTCCGCGATTCGATGAGGGGACCGCGGAAGGGGCGCCCCAACTTGAGGAGCTGCACCCATGCCGGATAACCCGGTCATCGAATTACGCGGGATAGACAAGAGTTTCGGTCCCGTCCATGTCTTGCACGAGGTCGCGTTCTCCGCGTACTCGGGTGAGGTGACGGCGCTGGTCGGCGATAACGGCGCGGGCAAGTCCACCCTGGTCAAGTGCATCGGCGGCACCCATCCGATCGATTCGGGTGAATTCCTGTTCGAGGGCAAGCCGGTGCGGGTGCACAGTCCGCGCGACGCCGCCGATCTCGGGATCGAGATCGTTTATCAGGATCTCGCGCTCTGCGACAACCTCGACATCGTGCAGAACATGTTTCTCGGCCGGGAGAAGAAGCACGGCCTGGTCCTCGACGAGTACGGGATGGAGGAGCTGGCCGGAAAGACGTTGGCGGGCTTATCGGTTCGGACGGTCAAGTCGGTACGACAGCGGGTCGCCAGTTTGTCCGGCGGTCAGCGTCAGACGGTCGCGATCGCGAAAGCCGTGCTGTGGAATAGCAAAGTGGTGATTCTGGACGAGCCAACGGCCGCGCTGGGTGTCGCGCAGACGCAGCAGGTGCTCGAGTTGGTTCGTCGACTTGCCGATAAAGGCCTTGCGGTAGTGCTGATTTCGCACAATATGAACGATGTTTTCGCGGTCTCTGATCGGATCGCCGCGCTGTATCTCGGGCGGATGGCGGCGCAGGTACCTACCGCCGATGTGACGCACGCGCAAGTCGTCGAATTGATCACCGCAGGGCGCAGCGGAAGTCTCGGCCTCGGAAATGGAGCAAGTGTATGAGCGCCGTGGTTACGGATAAGTTCGAGGCCACGTCCTCGCCGGTGACCGAGCTGGTCAACTCGTATGTCGGACGGGTACGCAGCGGGAATATGGGCGCGCTGCCATCGATTATCGCGCTTGCGGTGCTGTCGGTGGTGTTCTGGGTCGCGCGGCCGGTATTCATGACGCAGGGCAATTTCGCGAATCTCCTGACCCAGGGCGCGGCCATTGCGGTGATCGCCATGGGACTGATCTTCGTATTGCTGCTCGGTGAGATCGATCTGTCGGCCGGATTCGCCAGCGGTGTGTGTGCCGCGGTGCTCGCGGTATTGCTCACCGATAAGGGATGGCCTTGGTACGCAGCGGTTCTCGTTTCGCTGCTCACCGGGGTTGTGATCGGGCTGACCATCGGCACGATCGTGGTGAAGATCGGAATCCCTTCGTTCGTGGTGACACTGGCGGCGTTCCTGGCTTTGCAAGGTGTCGCGCTGAAGATCATGGATAACGGGCGCAATATCTCGATCCACGATGAGACGATCGTCGCGATCGCCAATAAGAATGTGCCGCCTTGGCTCGGCTGGATCATGTACGTGGTGCTGCTGGCCGGTTTCGCGGTAATCCAATACCGAAAGTTGCGGGCGCGCACCAAGCTCGGGCTCACCGGTGAGACCGCGCCGGTGATCGCACTGCGGATCGCGGCGGTCGCCGTGGTCGCGGGTGCGGCGGTGCTGATCCTCAATGAGGAGCGCAGCCGCAACCCGGCAATCAACTCGCTCGAGGGCATGCCGATCGTGGTGCCGTTGATCGTTGCGCTGCTGCTGCTGTGGACGTTCGTGCTCAACCGCACCTCCTTCGGTCGACATATCTACGCGGTTGGTGGCAGTGCCGAAGCGGCTCGGCGAGCGGGCATTCCGGTCGATCGGATCAAAATCAGTGCCTTCGTACTGTGTTCCACAATGGCGGCGGTGGGCGGGCTGATCGCGGCGTCGCGGGCCAACTCCGTCGATCCGAATACCGGCGGCAGCGATGTGTTGCTGACCGCTGTCGGAGCGGCCGTGATCGGTGGTACGAGTCTGTTCGGCGGGCGCGGTCGGATGCTCGACGCGGTGCTCGGTGCGGCGGTGGTCGCGGTGATCAATAACGGAATGGGCCTGATGGGCTACAGCGCGGGCACAAAATTCGTTGTGACAGGATTCGTGCTGTTGTTGGCAGCGGGAGTGGATGCACTGTCGCGCAAGCGTGCGTTGCCAGGAAGTTGACCGACTGATTATTTCGAGCGACCTGCAAGCAGTCGCTAGCGACCGGGAGGAGGTTCGCCCGAATGAGAGCTGCACCTTCCCCGGACGAGATCCGGCGGCAGAACCTCGCCGTGCTGCTGCGGCATGTCCATTCGAGCGGACCCATGTCGCGGACGACGCTCGCCGAGCGGATGGGGCTCAATCGCAGCACCATTCTGGCGCTGACCGCCGACCTCGCCGCGGCTGGCCTGGTCAGCGAGGAGTTGCCAGGACAGACAGGGAAGGCGGGGCGGCCGTCGCTGGTAGTGCGGCCGGAATCGGAGCGGGTTTATGGTGTGGCGCTGGATGTCGGGGCGGATCGGCTCGCGGTGGCTCGCGTCGGTTTGGGGGGCGTCATTCTCGATCGGCGGGAAACGCGACGTCCCAGTGGCGCATTCGATCCGAACGATGTGATCGGTGCGCTGGTGGACCTCGCGGAGAACATGATTCGCGGATCCGGGCCCGAGACCGTATGTGTGGGTGTGGGGGTCGCGTTCTGCGGGATGGTGCGTGAGCAGGACGGGGTCGTTCGGTACGGGCCGAATATCGGGTGGGTGGATGTGCCGGTGGGGGCGCTGCTTTCGGAGCGTCTCGGGTTGCGCGTCGTGGTTGGTAATAATGCCAACCTCGGTGCCCTTGCCGAACGGGAGCGCGGTGTCGGCGTCGGGGTCGCGGACATGATCTATCTGCATGGCGAGGTGGGTATCGGGGGCGGAATCATCATGGGCGGCAAGCTGCTCGGCGGTGAGGGTGGTTATGGGGGCGAGGTCGGGCACATGATCGTCAATCCGGGTGGGCGGGCGTGTACGTGCGGGTCGCATGGCTGTTTGGAGGCTGAGGCGGGCGAGCTCGCGTTGATTGCGGCCGCCCGGCGGACGGATCTCACCGGGCGTGCGGCGGTGGAGGCGATCGTGGATGCTGCCGCGCGCGGGGATGCCACGGCCCGAGATGCCTTGCACCAGGTTGGGGATTGGCTCGGGTACGGCGTCGCCAACCTGGTCAATATCTTCAATCCGACGATGGTCGTGTTCGGTGGCGTGCTCCGCGAGATCTATCTTGCTTCCGCAGCGCAGGTCCGCAGCAGACTCGCAGTGAATGGCCTACTCGCAGTACGCGAGCAGGTCCGCCTGCGCACCTCGGCCCTAGCCGACGACGCCCCCCTGATCGGCGCCGCCGAACTAGCCTTCGCCGACGTCCTAACCGACCCCCTCCAAACCCTAGCCCGCATCTCCCCCTGACTCGTATCAAGATCAAGTGGAAACTGTGCAGGCATCGGCCGACTTGGCTCCGCTACCACCGCCACCTGATCTTGATCGTGCGTTGCGGCGGAGCGGTCGCTTGGGTGGTTTACCTGGGGTGGTATTCGTGGAATGCTGGCGGGGTCCGAGCTCGGGGGTGTTAGTTCGAATTCAATTGGGGGTGTTGTATGGAGAGGCATTCGTCGGGGCTTTCGTATGCGCCGAGGACCGAGCCGCCGTTGTTGCCGTACCGTCCGGCGGGGAGCCGCGCGGAATTCGATGATCCGCCGCGTGCGTCGCCTTGCCGTACGCCATTACCGCGGAATGATCAGACCGGACGATCCGGTCCGCCGGGTGTGCGGCGGGCGATCAGTGCCGGGCATGCAGAGTTGCCTCCGGTCGTCGAATTGGATTCGACGGCACAGCAGTTCGTCGAACGAGCGCTGCGGTTGGCACTCGAGATACTCGACCACCGCCGCCCTGTCGCCCAACTCACCAGGATGGCCACGCCCGCCGTGGTCTCCGCGGTGCGGACCATAGTCCGAGCCGACCTCGCACCCGGCCGCACACTCGGCGTTGCCGTGCTCTACCGCGCGAGCCTCATGATGGTCGACGCCTCGACCGCGGAAGTCTTCGCCTCCTACGACCGCGGCCGCCAACACTTCGCCATCGCCGCCCGCATCGCCCGCACCCGTTCATCGGACTGGCGGCTCACTGTTTTTCGGGTGCGGTGAATGTGACGCGCGGTCGTCACGGTGTGCGCCGTGGCGACTGCGCGTCGTGGGCGTGCGGTTAATCCGACGCGAGCTCAGGTGGTCTGCTGTGCGGGTGACGGGACCCCGTGGTGCGGACTGGGGAGTCCACCTTCATGGCAGGCGCGGGGTTCGGGTCCGAACTACGCTGGCTGGATGATCGGCACGCGACACAGTTACGACCTGGTGGCCGAGCGTTATGCCGATGAACTCGGGGATGAGTTGCGGGGAAAGCCGTTGGATCGGGGGCTGTTGCAGGTGGTCGCCGAACTCGCCAACGAAGGTGTGGTTGCGGATATCGGTTGTGGGCCTGGGCATATCGCCGCGTATCTTGCGGGTCGCGGGGCGCGGGTGATTGGGATGGACCTTTCGCCCGCGATGTGTGGGGTGGCGCGGCAGGCTAATGCGGTGGCGGTTGGTGCGGGCGATATGACTGCGCTGCCGGTGCGGGCGGAATCGTTGGCGGGGTTGGTTTGTCTGTATGCGGTGATTCATTTGGATGAGCGGCAGCGTGCGGCGGCCTATGCGGAGTTCGCGCGGGTGTTGCGGCCGGGTGGTCACGCGCTCATCGCATTCCACACCAGCGATGCGGACATTCCGGTTGGCGGAACCAAGACGCTGACGGATTGGTGGGGCCACCAGGTTGACCTCACCTTTCATTACCTGGCCCCGGCGAAGGAATCCGAAGCCTTGGCGAAGACTGGTCTGGTCTTGGAGGCGCGCCTGGACCGTGAACCGCATCCGGACACCGAACATCCGAGTCGGCGCAGCTACCTGATCGTCCGGCGCGCGTAGGAAGTGCGAAAGGTGCGAATTGTGTTGCGAGCATTGCTTTTCGATGTACAGGGTACGGCGACGGACTTTCATTCGACCGTCTGCGCCGAAGCGCGACGCATCGGTGGTACCCGATACCGCCACATCGATTGGCCCGGTTTCGTAGACCACTGGCGCGCTGAGTACTTCGCCATTCTGCGGGAGGCGAAGCCCGCCCGAGACAACTGGGTCACCGTGCATTCGGTCTACGCCAACGCGCTGGACGGCCTATTGGGTGACTACGGCATCGACCTATCGCCCGACCAGCGCGCCGATCTCACCCTCGCCTGGCAGCGACTCGAACCCTGGCCCGATGTCGTCGCCGGATTGAACAGGCTCGCAAGCAAATTCACGATCGCGACCTTGTCGAACGCGGATGTCGCCGCAGTGGTGAATATGTCGAAGCGTGCCGCACTGCCATGGGATGCGGTGTTCACCGCCGAGATGGCGGGCGCGTTCAAGCCCGACCCCACGGTGTATCGCATGGCCGCCCGGTATCTGGGACTGGAGCCGTCCGAGATCATGATGGTGGCCAGCCACAAGTACGACATTCAGGCGGCGGGCGCACTGGGCTTCCGCACTGCCTTCGTCGCACGTCCGCTCGAGTTCGGCAAAGGTGGTGACGTGGACGTTTCCTTCGACGAAGATTTCGACATCAACGCCACCGACTTCCTCGATCTCGCAGACCAACTCGACTGCTGATCTACCCGGTACGCATGGCACACAGCACATGTGGCGCAACGGCGGAAACCTTTGACGGCGCGACACCGAGGTAGCCGCTGATGAGGTGCGGTGCGGCGCGGTCGTCTATCTGATCGAATCCCGTGTCCCGCAGGAGTTTCGTGATCTCATCGGCAGTGAAGAAGCTCAGCCAGGGCTCGCCTATCGACGCCACCAGATCGGCTCGCGCGGTGCGCTGGTCCATCTCCTCGGACGTGGATGCCGAAGCGGGATAGAGGTAGTCGAATACCATCCGCACCGGTGTCGCTTGGCCCGCGACGAACCGTAGGGTGTCCAGGATCGTGTCCCGGGTCAGGTACATGATGACGCCGAGCCAGACGAATACGGCCGGTCGAGTCCGATCGAATCCGGCGGCAGCCAATCCGGCTGCGAGTGTTTGGCTTTCGAAGTCGACGGGGGCGAAGGTCAATGACGCCGGAAGTTCGATGCCCGCCGCATCGAGCCGCTGGCGCTTCCACTCCTGGGTATCGGGGTGATCGACCTCGAATACCCGCACATCCGGGTGCGGGTTGCGATAGGCGAAAGTATCCAGTCCGGCACCGAGAATCACCACCTGTCGGGTGCCCGTCGCCACCGCGTCGGCGACAGTGTCCTCGGCGAAGCGCGCGCGGGCGGCCAGGAACAGGCGGCGTCGGCGGCGCATATCGGAGTCGTCATGAAATGTCGCGGTCTCCAGATCGACTAGTTGATCGGGTGTGACGCCCGCGATTCGCACGGCCAGCGGATCGGTGAAGATGCGCGGCTCTCTCGCGATCTGGTGGTAAGCGCGCGCGTAGGCGGTGGCCAGAGCGGTGCGACTTGGCTGACCGAGTTGCATACTCCGAACCTACGTGGGCGCTGCCCGGCGCGCTATTCCTCGGTGACGATCAGCGAGGTGGCGATGGGGCGAGTACCTCGACGAAGTCGGCCTTGGCTCGGTACGGGTCGAAGCTGATCGAGCCGATGAACGCCGTCAGCACCGCGGTGAGCCCGGCCGCGATATTCGTATCCGGACCCAGCGCCGCGACGGCCTGCCCTACCACCTCAGCGGATTAGTCCTGGACGACGCGATGAGCGCACCTTCCCTGGTCTGGAACTCCTCGGAGAACTGCCGCTTGGACAGCCCGGCCGTGGCGCACACATCGGCAAGTGAGCAATCCGCGTAGCCGCGCTCGGCGAAGATGTGGATGGCGGCATCGAGGAAGGGCTGCTGCCGTTCGCCTTTCCGAGCGGCCGCAGTACTGCCTGCCCTCGATCACAGGCAGCACGGTATCCGAGCAGCCGCAGCGGACTGCTCGATGTGCTACGACGACTCGGTCAGCCCAGGATGAAGGATCTGCCCAGCGCATCCTGTGCGCCATAGAAGAGCAAGAAGGCGTAATACAGAACCGTCGAGACCGGTTCATTGAGCACGTGCATATTTCCTCGGAGCTTCCCCAGCAAGCTGTCCGGCACCAACCGGCCGGTTCGGTGAACCGAAAGTTACGGCATCTTCGGCCGCTCGGCACATCGAGTCGGCAAATCGGGTCCATTTCTGCCCATTACTGCGACCGTTATTGCGCCGCACATCACGTCTGTGCCATAGCCCCCAGCAGGTGAGACGGAGTGGACCTCACAGTATGCGAAAGGGCTGGAGTTTGATCAATCCACGGCCGGGTCGTGCCCGGCGAATCATGTTCTCGGCCGGAGTCACGGCCATCGCACCGATCGCGACGACCGCGGTCACGGTCGCCGAGCCGCCGGAGGAACGGCAGAGGGACAACCGGTTCCGCTGCCACCCGAAGGGGATCCGGGTTCCTACCATCCGGCTGCGGAACTCGTAGCGAGCCGTACGGTGCATTATCCACTGCGCTGCAATAGTTTTCGGTCAGTTCATTCGTCAGCTGAGGCGACGCTCTCAGTCGGTGGCGCTGAACATTTCCTCCGCGCGGCGGGTGTCCATATACTCGCGCACGCGGTGGATCAGGCCGTCACACAATTCGAAGACGAAGCAGTAGTCGTTGTCGTAGTGATTGCCATTCATCAATGTCGCGCGCATCCGCTCCTCGACGACAACCGTCGTGCCCTCGGCCACGATGGCGATGAACTCCACGCTTCGATCCGAAACGAAGACGGTAGGAAACTCGCTGGCCAGGAAGCGCACGATGCGGTCACGGCCGACGAGGTGATGGGTGCCGTCGATGGCGCGGGCGGTGGCGTTGCGTGGCGGCGCGAGCCATTCGGCGTCCGGAGTGAATACTGCGGCGATGCGATCGGGATCCTGCGTCGCGAATTCGCGCCAGGCACGGTTGATCACATCTTTGCTCGTCTGTGCGTCCATTCGGCCAATCCTGGGTGGGGCACGGCCGCCGATCACGCCATATCCGGACAGGTCGCGTCCGGATATGGCTGGTACGGGTTCGGTCCGACGCGCAGACTCGGGGTATGGGATCGTTCCAAGGTGTCGTCACGACCGGCATCTACTGTCTGCCGCCGTGTCCTGGACGTCCGCGGGCGGAAAATGTCATCACCTTCAGCTCGGCTGCGGGTGCCGAGGCGGCAGGATTTCGGGCTTGTCACCGCTGTCGGCCATATCGTGGTGACCGAAAGCCCGCGAGGGCATCCCAATTGGTATGTCGCGCTATCGATCTCACTGCGGGCGGGGCATTGGATGACGGCGATGAGGTGGAACTCGCCGCGCGGCTCGCGGTTTCGGAACGTCATCTGCGGCGGATGTTCCATCAGCAAGTCGGTGCGACGCCGGATCAGCTGGCTCGCTCGCGGCGTGCGCACTTCGCGCGACGACTGCTCGACGATACCGATCTGTCGGTCACCGATATCGCCTTTGCCGCTGGATTCGGCAGCCTGCGTCAGTTCAACCGGGTGATGGTCGCGATATTTCGCGCAACACCCATCGAGCTGCGCGAACGTCGGCGACGTGCGGACCGCCTTGTCGCCGACGGTGGTCTCGCGCTGCGGGTGCCGGTGGCCGAGGGTACGAATATCGAGCGGCGATTGGCGCAGCTCGCGCGGACCGTGATCGCCGGTGTCGAAAGCGCCACACCGACTTGTTATCGGCGCACGATTGTCATGGACGGTGATCCGGGCGTCATCGAAATCTACTCGGCCACAACAGATGCCGTGCGACTCGTTGTGCACGTGCCGCGTATCGAAGGACTGATCCACCTCGTGTCCAGGGTGCAGCGGCTGCTCGCGGGCCAGCCGTGGGATCCATTCGAGGACGATATCCGTGGCATCGTGTCGGGCAGCGATGTTCTCGACGATCTCGTCAGCGCCTATGGCACACCCATAGGCGGTCTGCGGCAGTTGGGCCTTTCCTACCTCTTCCCGACACCGGCGGCGCTCGCCACCGCCGAATCGAGCGCTCTGGATGCCATTGGTGCACAGGCGTCCCACGTGAACTAGCCGGTTGAGTCGTCCTGGCATGGAATCGGGCGCACTGTCGAACGATCGAGGGCATTGAGCACGAGTGCGGCAGTGGTGGGTGAGAAGGCGGTGCCGTTGTGTCCGGCTTTGCTTCCGGGGCAGAGGTTTTGGAGGGCGTAGTTGTCGACACCGGGTTCGGCGAGTATGGCCTCGTTCTGGCCGAAGGACGAGATCGGGTCGAAACGGCTGCTGATGGTGGTGTAGGCGACGCCGGGGACGGTGATGGGACCGGAGTTCAGTTCCTGTAGGAAGGCCGATCCGGCGAGTAAATCCTTCACCGCTGGCGGGACCGGAAGTTTGTCGCGGAGGTTTCCGGTATCGAGCAGGGTCGCGCCGAGATCGCCCAGCGTGCCGTGTGTCGGCGAGGAGATGGTGGTGACCGAACGGACGCCACTGGCGATATCCGGGACGGTTTTCACGATGTATTGCGCCATGATGCCGCCCTCGGAATGACCGATCAGGTCGACCTTCGAGACGCCGAGCCGGGCGGTCAGCGCGGTCAGTTTCTGCTCGACCTCGACCGCCGAGTCGGCGAGCGGACCATTGCCGCCGCCCTGCATGGCATTGCTGCCGCCATAGGAGAAGGAATAGACGCACAGACCCGCATTCGCGAGCGTCGGTCCGAGATAGCCCCAGGCCCGGTACTCGTCGCCCGCGAAACCATGGAGTAGGACAACGGGAACCGCGCCGGGCACGGTCGGCGCGCAGTCGTACCGGTTGACTCCGGGCGGCGTGGGCGCTTCGACCTTGCCCTCTTGTGCCCAGCGGGTTTCCTCGTCCTGCACCTGCTCCCAGGTAGCTGTCGGATAGCGCCCCGGCTCGGCAACGGCCACCGGCGTCGTTGTGGCGCATAGAGCAAATCCGATGAGGAACAGGGTGATTCGGGGTGATCTCATGCGTTCGGTCCTTGAATGGAGGTGGTCAGCCGGATATCGGCAGCCGATCGACCGGTGAGCAGGTCGTAGCCGTTGGTGGGCAGTAACCAGGTTTCGGTTGCCGCATCCCAGGATTCGGCGGCTCGACGGGGAATCGGGATCGCCACCTCGACCGTCTGGCCCGGCTCGGCTTCGACGACCGCGAAGGCGGCTAGTCGGCGGTCTGGTTGGGATGAATGAGCGATATACGTCTGGATCGTTTCGCGGCCGGGACGATCGCCCGTATTGCGAACCGTCACGGTCAGCGTGCCGAGACCGGACACCGGGTCGGGAGCGAATGCAGCGCTCTCGTATTCCCAGGTGGTGTAACCGATTCCGTGCCCGAACCAGTACGCCGGGGCGGTCGAGAGTCGCTGCCACGCACGGTATCCGATGTAAATGTCCTCCTCGTAGGCAAGGGCGCCTTCGGTGGGCGTGACATTCAGTACCGGCGCATCGTCCTGATGCGCGGGCCATGTGGTAGGCAGTCGTCCGCTCGGTTCGGCGCGGCCCATGAGTACATCAGCGAGTGCGGCACCGCCTTCCTGCCCCGGAAACCAGGTGAGCAGGACCGCCGCGACATCCGCAGACCACGGCATGTGCACGGGTGAGCCGGTATTCACCACGACCACGGTGTGCGGATTGGCGGCGGCGACCCGTGCGACGAGCTCATCCTGTCGGCCGGGCAGGGAAAGCGATGTGCGGTCGAAGCTTTCGCTTTCCACCTCCGAAGTAGTGGCGACGACCACCACGGCCACATCGGCCGAAGCCGCCGCGGTGACCGCTTCTTCGATGAGCGCATCGGGGTCGATATTCGGCTCCTGATGGCCGAGCGAGAACTTCTCGAAGGCGATGGGCATCTCGGGCAACCTGGTAACGGTATGCGTCAGTTGTACCGGAACCTGCTGTCCCGCAAAGAGTTCGACCTCGAAAAGTGTCTCGGGCGGGTGCAGGAAGGCGGCCAGTGGATCGCCCTCCGGGATGATTGTGTCGTCGAAACAGGTCATATCGCCGACCACCAGCCGGAACGGTCCGATGCCCGCGATGGCCAAGGTATGCGTTCCCGTCGCCCGCGGGGTGAAGGTGCCGGTGACAACAACCCGATGCAGTTCCCCGACCGCGATACCGTCCGGGAATTCACCGATCCATTCGATCGCGGCCCGCGGCAGCGGATGTTCGCCGAGCAGCTGGTCACCTGCGCCGTAGAGCTGGACCCGCAGATCGAAACCCTCCTCGGCGGCGGGAATCTCGACTCGGGGATCAGCACCGACGGCATAGACCAGTTCGGTATCCGCATCGAGTACCGCCCGCAAGCCCTCGCGTGGCGAGACGGTATGCGGCGGGAACACTTGTGCGCTCCCGCCACCGAGTGCCCTTGGCTGGTCAGCGGTCTGGCCGATCAGCGCGATTCGGCCGACCTTACCGAGCGGCAGGACGTTGTTCTCGTTGCGTAGCAGCACAATCGAGCGTTGCGCGATCTCGCGAGCCAGTGCGTCGCCGTTGATCGACGCAGGTACGGTCGCGACTTCTGGTGGTGCCCCGGCCAACGCGCCGACCCGAGCGGCGAGGCGAAGCACATGCCGCGCCATCTCCTCGACCGTCTCGGCCGGAACATTACCTGCGCGAACCGCTTCCGCGAGCGCGTGTCCGAAGACGCTCCGCGGTCCCGGCATCGCGATATCGAGTCCGCCGCGCGCGGCGCCGACAGTATTGCGGGCCGCCGTCCAGTCCGAAACGATGGCGCCGTCGAAACCCCAACGTGCCCGCAGGATTTCGTTCTGCAACGCATTGTGCTCGGTCATCGTGACCCCATTGACGCTGTTGTAGGCCGCCATCAATGCCCACGGGGAAGCCTGTTCGATCACGGTTTCGAACGGCGCGAGATACAGCTCGTGCAATGCCCGCTGGGATACCCGCACGTCAACGGTGAATCGGTCGGTCTCGGAATCATTGGCCACGAAGTGCTTCGGCGTCGCGGCCACACCACCCTCTTGTACACCGGTCACATAGGCCGCACCGATTGCCCCGGTCAGCAGCGGATCCTCGGAATAGCACTCGAAATGCCTGCCGCCCAACGGACTTCGATGCAGATTGAGCGTCGGAGCCAGCAGCATGTGCACGCCCTTGCGTCGCGCCTCCTGCGCGAGCAGCTGCCCAGCTCGCCTGGCCAGGCTCGGATCCCAGCTGGCGGCCAGCGCGGTCGGGCTCGGCAGGGCGATCGAGGGATCCTCCGGGCTCCAGTGCACACCGCGCACACCGATCGGACCATCGGACATCACGATGGACGCCAGCCCGATCTCCGGAATCGCGGGCAGAGACCACATGTCCTGTCCGGCGAGCAGTCGGCAACGGGCATCCAGATCCAGTGTGGCCAATGCCTTTTCGACCACTGCCTCGCGGTCGGCTCGGTGATTCGCCATATCGGTCGACTCCCTTGTTCGTCTGAAGCGCGGGCATCTACCTCGAAGTATGGTCGGTACACCTAGTAACTGGTAGGTAATGTTATCGATACGTTATCAGTGCGGATCGGGATGGATCAGTTGGAGGAACTCGCGCAGCAGTGCGGGCATATCGACATCATCCGGCGACAGCAACCATTGCTGCTGCAACCCGTCCAGCACCGCGATCAGCAACACCGCGGCATCTCTATGTGAGACGCCGCGCGGTGGATCGCCGCCCAAGTCACGTGCCAAGAAGGCGGTCAGCATCTCTCGAAGCTGCGCGTATCGATCGACGAAGTAGTCGCGCGCTGGATGATCCTGGGTGACGCTCTCGGCCGCGAGTACCGTGAACGACTGCACGATTCCGGGCCGCTCGGCATTGCGTTCTACCAGCTCCACGAGAAGGTCCAGGGTGGTCGCCCGGCCCTGTGCGGTGGCGAGCAGGACATCGAGATCGTTCTGATCGCGCAGTGCGAGCACATTCGCCAGCAGCGTCTGCTTATTCGGGAAGTAGTGCAGCACGCCCTGCTGGCTGAGACCGACCCGTTCCGCGACAATCGCAATGGTCGCGCCCTGGTAGCCGCGCTCCGCGAAAACCTCGAGGGCCGCCTCCAGGATCGCTCGACGACGATCCTGGTGACCGGCCCCGCCCTGGGCCCGTCTCATGCGGTGCACTCTTCTGCTGCGTCCATTGTTCGCAGACTAGCGAATCCCCGCGGGTGTGGTCTGGGAGGAACTGGGCGTCGGGCCTGCTTGGCTGACCGGTCGGCTCGATCGCCAGCCGATTTCGACACCCCCACAGTGGTGGGCCGCCGGGATGCGGATTGACGCTGGGCATGCAGCCCCCGCCGAGCGCGGAACTGTACCGCGTCCAGCCGCCGCGATCTCACCGCAGCGCGGCGACAACCTGCCGTGCGATATTCTGCTCACCAAAGGTGTTGGGGTGCAGCGGAGCGAAGGACGGAGTCGACAGCGACGGGATCAGTCCATTGATCCACTGCTGGTCGGGCGCGGCACACATGTCGTGTCCGATGCTGGAGTCGGCGGTGTCGACGAAAATCGCGCCGTGTGCGGCGGAGACATCGCGCAACAGCGTATTGAGGTTGACCAGCACACCCCGCAGGTAGTCGGCGTCGCGCGGCCATGCGGGCTGTTGTGCCGGACAGGCGCCTGCCCGCGACGCGGTCGGGTAGCCGACGATCACGACCGTGGCTTCGGGTGCACGCGAGTGGATTTCATCGATCGCATTCCCGTAGTCGGGTGCCAACTCCCTGGTTCGTTCCGCGAAAGTGTCGACACCGTTCGCCGTAAAGGTGTCCGCGCATGACGTGCCGTAGGGCTCGGGCAGGACGTTGCCGCACAGCAGAGCCTGCTTCGCCAGGCCGATATCGTTGCCGCCCATGGTCATTGTCACCAAGGTCGTATCCGGTGTCAGCGCATCGAACTGCGGGGCGGCGGTTCCGGCGACGATGCCGCGCTGCGGACTCGTGAGGTCGTCCAACGTGGCCCCGCCGCAGGTGACGTCCGTGAAGGATGCGACGCCGAGTTCCTTCGCGACCAGCGCGGGGTAGTTGACCGCGGACCGTGAACATGTGGCGAGCTCGGCTTGCGGAAATATGCCCGCGCCCGCCGCGAAGGAATCGCCGAGAGCCACATAGTGGGTGCCCTCGGTCGGTTCGGCGCTGGCTTGCCCGGTAATAGCGGCGCTCGCCGCGACGGTCATCGCGACTGTGGCAACCGCGGGTCTCACCTTTGCGAACAGGTGGTTCAAGGTGCCGAAAACTCGCATTGTGTCTCCTCGCGAACCCACGACCGGACGAATTCTGATCCGAACTCCCAGGAGTAACTCGCGCGGGCGGGGTTGAACCCGGACATTCGACCGATCCGGGCTGAGTCTAGTCGCATTCCCTCAATCCCGAATAGCTTTCGGTTTCTGGTTGACTTTTCTGCTCGCGCGGCCTCGTTCGCATATCGAGACCTCGGCGGGGTTGGGGGACAGGGCATTTCGCCGCACGATCAGCGACTAAGAATTGTTTCAGATTCATGCCTTCGTGTAGGGTACTGTTGCGTTCCTCACTATTCTGCCTCTACCTGCTAAAAGAGAGCGGCGATGCATCGTCAGGGTTGACATCGCCTGCTCGCGCTGGCTACGGTCGCCATTGTTCGCGCTGAGTCATCGCCCGCCTCGGCATTCTTGGCAGCAGCCTGTCCGTGTGGTCTGGGCAAATGTTTCGACTGCGGGGAGGCTGTCGTTATTCTTCGATTCCAGTCACCTTCGCAAAGAAACTCGGCGGACCTTTCTTTGTGCTCCGAGACAAGATTCTCGCGCCTTTTTCTCGACCGCCACGACTCCACCAGTTCCTTTCGACGTTAGGCGCCAGTTGTGTCCGTCTCGATCTCAGCCGCCAAGACCGTGGGTGATCTCCCGGGTCCGAGCCGGTGGCCGTTGTTGGGGAATCTTCCGCAGATGCGCCCTTCGTTGCTGCACCGTCAGTTCGACCAGTGGTGCGATGAGTACGGCCCGCTCTACCAGTTGACGATGCCGGGGCGCCACATCGTCGTCGTGAGCGATCCCGACCTGAACCGCGAGATCTTCCGGGACCGGCCCGGCGGGTTCCGGCGACAGTCGGCGATCGAATCGGTCATGGACGAGATGGGTTCCAACGGACTGTTCTCACTGGAGGGTGAGGCGTGGCGGCTGCGTCGCAAGCTGGCCATGCCCGCCTTCAACGCCTCGCACCTGCGCAGCTTCCATCCCACCCTGGAGACGATCACCGGACGGCTGCAAACGCGCTGGGAACGCGAGTCGCCCAAGGATATTCGCGCCGACCTGACCCGCTACACGGTGGATGTCACCGCCAAACTGACCTTCGACTACGACATCAACACCATCGAGCAGTCCGGCGACATCATCCAGCGGCACCTGGAGCTGATCTTCCCGCTCATCAACCGGCGGATCAATAGTCCACTCCCGTACTGGCGCTACCTCAAACTTCCGGACGACCGGGCGCTGGAGCGAGCGCTGGCCGCACTGCGAGCCGACCTCAATGGCGTCATCGGCCGTGCCCGCGCGAATCTGCCGGTGGTGCCGACCAATTTCATCGAGGCCTTCCTATTGGCGCAGGACGGCAGCACCTCCTTCACCGATGACCAACTGTTCGCCGAGGCGCTCACCATCCTGATCGCCGGTCAAGACACCACCAGCAATGCCATGGCCTGGCTGCTCTACCACCTCGCGGGCAATCCGGCTGTGCAGGAACGGATTCGCGCGGAGGTCGTCGAGATCCCCTCGGCACTGGACCGACAGCCCTATCTGGAAGCCGTTGTTGCCGAATCGATGCGGCTGCGGCCGACGACGCCGATCGTCGGACTCGAGGCCGCCGTCGACACCACGATCGATGGTGTGCACATTCCGGCAGGCACCTGGGTGATCGTCAATGTGCAGCATGCGAGCCTGCAGGAGAAGAACTTCGAGGACGCACTGCGCTTCGACCCGGATCGCTGGCTGCGCAGCACACACGGTACCCATCGGCCCGAGGTCTCCACACCGTTCGGGGCCGGTCCGCGGTTCTGTCCGGGCCGCGGGTTGGCGATGTTGGAGATCAAGAATGTGACCGGCATGGTCTGCCGCGACTTCGAGGTGCGTCTGCCCGCCGGTGCGCAGGCGCCGAAGGATCGCTTCCACTTCGCCGTCATCCCGATCGATCTCGATCTCGAACTGATCCGACGGCCCACCGCCGCGTCCTGACGACCCCCATTCGCCGAGCACACTCGGGTCGCTCGACCGCCCGAGGGTAAGGATGTAGATGTCATTGCATCGACTGACCGCGACCGACGGTGTCTGGCTGTCGCTCGAATCACCCGATATGCCGATGCATATCGCCTTCCTGCTGGAATTCACCGCGCCCGAGGGCGGCGCGGCCCAGTTCCTGCGGCAGTGGCGGGCCGGGTTGGACGCACCGGCGAGCCTGCCGCACCCGTGGAACTTCCGCCCGCTGAAATTCCCGCCGCCGGGTGTCGCGGCGCTGGTGCGTGAGGTCGACGATATCGATCTGAGCGAACACATCCGGGAGTGGACGCTGCCGGAGCCGGGTAGCCAGGATCAGTTGACCGAACTCGTGTCATCGATTCATCAGAAGCAGCTCGATATGAGCCGTCCGCCATGGGAATTGCACGTCATCGAGGGCCTGGGGCCAGACCGTTTCGCACTCCTGCTCAAGGTGCACCACAGCCTGCTCGACGGCGCATCGGCCATGCGGTTGTTCACCGATACGTTCACCGAAGATGCCGCCGCCCGCGATGTGCCGGACCTGTTCACGGTGCGTCCGGCGGCCGAATCGGCGGAACCCGATCAGGCGAACCCCTTCCGCGCCCTACTCACCGCATTGACGGGTGTGCTGGCCCTGTTGCGCGGTGTCGGATCCGCCGCGCGCGATGCCTTCCGACGTGCACTCGGCGATAAGACGATGGCACAGAAGGCATATCAGCAGCCGGAAACCATTCTCAACGGCACCATCACCGGCGCGCGCGATCTGTCCAGGCGTCGCTACGATCTCGCGCTGTTCAAGCGATTGGCGAAGGCGGGCGACTGCACGATCAACGACATCGTGCTGTACCTGGTGAGCACGGCGCTGCGCGACTACCTGACGAAATATGCCACGTTGCCCGCGGGGTCGTTGACCGCGGGCGTACCAACCGATCTGCGCGAGGAGGACGACGCTCGCGCCGGCACCCGCGCGGGCATGATGTTCACCTCGCTCGCCACCGACATATCCGATCCGCGTGACCGGTTGTCCGCGGTCAAGTACTACATCCGCGCCGCGAAGCAGCATATGGGCGAGATGGCTCCGAACGAGGTCATCGGCTACGGGCTCGCGGTGACCCTCCCCTGGATCCTCGGGCTCAGCTTCGGCTTCACCAACACCGCATCCTCCCACCCCATGGGCATCTCCAATGTGCCGGGACCGCGAAACCCGCTGTACTGGAACGGCGCTCGGCTCGAAACGATCTATCCGATCTCGCTGCTCATGCACGGCAATTCGCTGAACTTCACCTGCATCGGCTACTCGGGTGGACTGCATTTCGGCGTCCTCGGGGTGCAGGACAAGCTGCCGCCGATGTCGTACCTCACCGCGGCCATGGATGCCGCGCTGGATGAGCTCACCGAACTGCTCCTGCCGGACCGTACACAGCTAGCCGCCGGATGATGTCGAATTTCGATGTGGCGATTATCGGCTCGGGCTTCAGTGGGCTCGGTGTCGCGGTGAACCTGCGTCGCCTCGGCAACGACAACTTCGTCATCCTGGAACGTGCCGACGCCATCGGCGGCACCTGGCGCGATAATGTCTATCCCGGCTGCGCGGTCGACGTGCCCTCGGTGCTGTACTCGTATTCCTTTGCGCCGAACGCGGATTGGACCCGCGTGTACGCGACTCAGCCGGAATTACGCGCCTACACAGAGCAGGTAGTCGACACCTTTGACCTGCGGCGGCATGTGCAGCTGAACAGTGAGGTGGCCGAGGCGGATTTCGATGAGGATGCCGAACAGTGGGTGTTGCGGCTGAGTGACGGCAGGCTGGTCCGGGCCCGCGCTGTCGTCATGGGCTATTTCTCGCTGCACGCCGAAGCGATTCCGGATGTTCCCGGTCGCACCGATTTCTCTGGGCCGCAGATGCATTCGAGCAGATGGGACCCGTCGTTCGAACCGGCGGGCAAGCGGATCGCGGTGGTCGGGGCCGGGGCGAGCGCGGTGCAGATCGTGCCCGCGCTGGCGAAGTCGGCGGGTGAACTCATCTCGTTCCAGCGCACTCCGGCCTGGGTGATTCCGCGCCTCGATCGCCCGATTCCGCCCACGGTGCGCAAGTTACTGCGCACCGTGCCACCGATTCGGCTGGCGGCACGTGGATTCGTCTTCCTGTTCCTGGAGGCCATGCACTTCGCCGAATTCCATCCACGGTTGGTTTCGGTCTACGAGTGGGTCGTCCGCAAGGTGCTGGCCAAGCAGATTCCCGATCCCGAGTTGCGGCGCAAACTGACGCCCGACTACGCGTTCGGCTGCAAGCGACCGATGGTCTCCGACGAGTACTACCGTTCGTTCACCCGCCCGAATGTGCGACTGAGCACCGAGAAGATCACCGAGATCACCGCGACCGGCATCCGCACCGCCGACGGTCAGTTGCACGAGGTCGATGCGATCGTCTGGGCCACCGGATTCCACGTCCAGGATTCCATCGCGCACTTCCCGGAATTCCGCACCTCGACGACCTCGACGCGAAAGAAGTTCCAGCGCGACGGTTTCCGCGCCTACCGGGGCATCGCATTCGCGGGACTGCCGAATCTGTTCGCGGTCACCGGACCGAATACGGCTCTGCCGCATACCTCGCAGTTCCTCGCGATCGAACCCACGACGAAGCTGATCGCCAGGACTATCGAGCATATGCGGGCCAGGGGAATCCGCCGCTACAGCCCGTCTCAGCGGGCCGAGCGCGAATGGGTCACGCGCGCAAGGAAATTACTCGGCACCCGGGTGTGGTCGACCGGCGGATGCACCAGTTACTTCATCGATGAGGAAGGCACCAACACTCTGACCTGGCCGGGCGGAACCTTCAGCGTCCGACTCGACCGCCGTCGCATCCGTCCACAGGACTGGGATACCGGCCAGCCCTGACGCAACGCCTCGCAACCCCGACGGTTGCAGCACAGCCGCAATGTCGCCGTCGGTCTAGGCGCACCGACCAGAGCTCTCAGGTCGGCGACCGCATCCGCAACGGTGGGCCGGAACGCGACAACCACCGCCACCGCAAATCAGCGCGGGAACGCGAACGAGTGGCCGAGCGGAGAGTCGGCACGGAGGGGAGTGGCACTGAAACGAAGAAGCCCTGACCAAGGAGCTGGCCAGCGGTACGCCGGTCCGCATGCGGCGCAATCGAATCAGGGAGAATGCCTGGCAACTTAACCGCGGTCCATGGTGCAAGGTGTGCTGTACAGAGCGCTGTTGCAAGCCATGGTTGCGTACCAACGGTGATGCACGTTACTGTACCCACTCGATGATGGGAACGGGGTAGTTCCTCATTGCCGGGAGGGTTTGGCAAGCATGATCCGACGTCGACGTCCGATTAAGGCAGTGGCTGCTGCGATAGCCACCTTCACCGTGTTTGCCGGAGCCGTTGTCGCGGCAGCGCCGACCCAGGCCGCCCTGGGCCTCGATGCGCAATTCACCGCGACTCACGAAGGGCCGCAACAGTATCCGAACGTCTACATCGACTGGGACGTCCCGATCACCATGAGTGACGGCACGGTGCTGAAGGCGAATGTCTATCACCCGGCCGATGCCTCCGGCCGCCCGATCGTCGAGCCGACGCCGACCATCGTGAACCTCACGCCATACACCAAGCTGATGGCGAATATCGCCGACTCCGTACTGGCCATCCCCGGTCTGGCGGAACCGCTGATGCAGGCATTGCACAGTTTCGATCTCTCGGCTTACGGACTGAGCGGAATCAGCGATCTGGCCCAGGCGTTGGCGGGCGGTACCGCGCGCACCTTCGCCGTGGATCGCAAACTGGTACAGAGCGGCTATACCCAGATCGTCGTCGACGTGCGCGGCACCGGCTTCTCCGAGGGCATCTGGCAGGTATTCGGCGACCGTGAGCAGCAGGACGGCGTCGAAGTGGTCGACTGGGCAGCGGCGCAGCCCTGGTCCAATGGCAAGATCGGCATGAGCGGCATCTCCTATTCGGCGATCAACCAGCTGCAGACCGCCGAACGCAGACCCGCTGCGCTGCAGGCGATCTTCCCGATCGTGCCGGGCAGCGATCTGATCCGCGACGTGGCCGCACCCGGTGGCGCACTCGGCATCGGGTTCATTCCGGAGTGGCTGCTCGCCGTCGACGGCACGAAACTGATTCCCGATGTGGTGTCCATGCTTGCGGGCAAGTTCGACTGGACCTGGCTGGCGGACCGCGTCCGTGACCCGTTCACCTTCTTCAATATGATCATCATGGCGCTGGGCACCCAGAGCATGGATCAGATCCCGCCCGAAATGCATTCGGTACTCGACGAGCAAAGTCCACTGCGCACGGCCTGGATCGGACATCCCGATCGCATCGATGTGCCGACCTTCGTCTACGGCGGCTGGCAGGACATCTTCGCCTACTCCTCGCCGCGGGTCTACAACGCGATCAATGTGCCCCCCAGCCAGAAGAAGCTGGTGATGGACAACAACTATCACGTCACCACCGGTTCGGGCATGGGTGACGCCGACGGACCGGCGGCGCTGGACGTATTGCAGCGCGCGTGGTTCGACAAGTGGCTCAAGGGCATCGATAACGGCATCGATGACTACGACCCGGTCACCCTGTGGCAACAGGGCGGTGGCTGGACCCATACCTCGGCCTTCCCGCGGCCCGATATGGATTACCGCCGTATGTATTTGAACGCGGCCGCCTCGGGCACCGCGCCGGGCAGCGCTTACGACGGCAGCCTCACCGCGGAGCCGGGCGGACCCGCCCGGGTGACGATCGCGCCTGGCCTCACCACCCTGTGCTCCCGTGACGGTGCCCAGGGCACGGCGGGCATCCTGCCGCTTCCGGATATCTGCACAAAGGATTCGCGGATCGCCGAGACCAATGGTTTGAGCTTCACCAGCGCGCCCGTCGCCGGGCCGACGCAGATCTCCGGCCCGATCGCGATCCACCTCGATACCGTCCTGGACGCCACCGACGGCTACTGGACCGTTACCCTGAATGACGTTGCGCCGGACGGACGTTCGACCCAATGGACACACGGCCAGCGCACCGCATCCCTGCGCGCCGTCGACGAGAGCAGGGCGACCCACTCGGCCAACGGCGACTACACCGACCCCTACCCCTATCTGACCCTGGACACCCGCGAACCGATCGTGCCCGGTCAGCCGACGGTCATCGATATCGGCATGTTCGCCACCGACGGTGTGCTGCAACCGGGACACCGGTTGCGCGTCGACATCTACGCCGGAAACTTCCCGAGCAGTCTTCCCTTGCGCCCCTTGCTGAATGAGAGCGGGTTGCGCCCCCAGCACATTGAACTCGACCCGAACCAGCCCAGCTGGGTGAACATTCCGGTCAACGGCGACCCCGGCTGGTAGCCCGGCCGGACGGTGTCGACCGTAGTCGAATGCTCGGTCACGGGGCGGGCGCGGGCCGCCTTTCGCCTACCTGCGGCGAGGCGGTGGTCGGGCTGGGGCCGGAACCGAGTAGGAGGAGGGCGGCGCGGGTGAGGGTGGGAGCCAAGGCCGGTAGATCCTGCGGGCCGGATTCGATGAGCGTGGCGCGGACGCGATCGTCGATACCTCCGAGCAGGACGTCGAGTAGTCCTGGATGGGGTTCGGCGCGAAGCTCGCCTGCGCGCACGCCGATTCGGGCCGCCGCGATCATTCGGTAGCCGAACATCCGATGCGTGCGGGCCCGGCGGGCGATGAGTCCCGGTCCGGCGGCGAGGGTTTCGATATGCAGCGCCCGCGCGGCGGCGGGCTCGGCCGCGAGGAACTCCAGGTAGGTCTCGAGCGTGGTGCGCACCAACTCATCGAAGGTAGCAGCGCCGGATTCGGTGACCACCCGGTCGAGCTCGTGGGTGATCGTATCGACCGCGAAATCGAAAGCGGCGGTGAAGCATTCCTCTTTGCTCTCGAACAGCCCGTAGAACGTCCGCCGGGCCACCCGGGCCCGACCGACGATATCGGTGATCGTGGTCGGGCCGTAGCCGAGTTCGGCGACCGCCTCCAAAGCGGCGAGATATAGCCGCTCGCGCTGTGACGTCACGACTTCGTCCCGGGTCAAGCGATGTGGCCCTCGGGGTAATCGGTCCGGAGAAGCGCTGGTCAAGACGGTCATAATGCCGACGATTCTGCCACACCGGATACTTTCGTCCGGAAATTCTGGTGCGGCCCGCACAAGAGGTCAGTGCAGAGCGCTGCCCTGGAGCCACTCGTCCCACGGCACACCCCAGTCGCCGTTCTGCCAGACCTCGAGCGGTGCGCCGCCGGTATTGCGGACCTCGACCACATCGCCCGGAATCGAAAAATTGTAGAACCACTGGGCGTTCGCGGCGCTCAGGTTCAGACAGCCGTGCGAGAGGTTCTGGCTGCCCTGCGCCCAGACTGTGGAATCCAGCTGGTGCAGATAGATGCCGTCGGTGCTGATGCGGGTGGCCCAGCCGATGGCCTCCTTGTAGCCGAGCCGGGAATTGACCGGCAGGCCATAGGTGGAGGAGTCCATGATCACCGGATTGCCCTTGTCCATCACGGTGTAGATGCCCGGCTGGGTCCAGAAGGTCAGCGTCTTACCCCCGATGACCTCGCTGCCGCCCCTTCCCATCGAGGTGGGCATGGTGCGGATCAGATTGCCGTTCTCGAAAACCTGCACTTGCTTGGTGTTGTCATCGGCAATCGACACATGCGACGGGCCGATGGTGAAGGTGGTCTTGGTGTCCTCCTGCCCGTAGAGACCGCCGCCGAGGTCCGCGCCGTAGATGTTGGCCGTGGCGGTCACCTTGGTGCCCGGTGCGAAGTACTGCTGCGGGCGCCAGTGCGCGTTGCGCTTGTCGAGCCAGTACCAGGAGCCCTCGACCGGCGGGTTGGTCGTCACCGAGAGCCGCTTCTCCGCTACGGCCTTATCCGGGACATCCTCATCGAAATGCGCGACCACGACGGTGCCGACACCGAAGGTGCCGCCATCGGTCAGCGGTGTGCCGCCGGTCGTGGTCATGTACACCTTGGTCTGGTTGTTCGGCGCCAGCGTGCTGAAGGTCGAGATGGTCGGGCCGACACGGCCGGTGATGGTGAGGCTTTCGGCGCTGATCGTGTAGGTATGCCCGTAACCGAGCGGATCGACGGGCTTCCACGCGGTCTTGTCCGGCGTGTAGATGCCATCGATGGAACGGCCCGCCTCATTGGTCAGCTTCACCGACGTCAGCACGCCGTCGTTGGCGGTAACCACGACCGGCGCGAGCGGATCGACATTGGTGCCACCGCCCGGAGTGATGACGATCGGCGGCGGCGGCGGTCCGGCCTGGGTGGTCGGCGTTTCCGATTTCGACGAGCATCCGGCGACGAGCATCGTTATCACCAACGCAAAACCCGCAGCTACTCTCCACCGGAAGCGGCGACTCGACATGACTCTCCTGTGTTTCGCCGTGCGTTCCCTGCGGCGCATCTACGACATACTGGCCCGTGCCGTAGTTTACCGGCCATTTCGGGCGCTTTTCGCCGCCGCGGGTGTGACCTGCGCGGACTTCGGCGTCAGTTAACGCATGGCACACTGCTGCCGATCGTCGTCGCGACCGGCTTGCCCGCATCGGGTGCGGGCGCGGCGGAGATGGTGGTCGGGGTCGCGCTGGTGGTCGGCACGAGTTCGGCGGGCATGGTGAAATCGGTGCCGACGACCACGGTGATGTGGCCGGGTTCGACATTCGGCGATGCGGTCGGGGTGAGCCCGAGGATGTCGCCCAGCTGCGCGGCATCGGTCTCGGCGCCGGTGCCGTAGGCGATGGTGGAAATCGTGCCGTCGGCGCGGGTGCCATTGGCCACGGTGCCCGCCGGAAAGCCGCGCTTGGTGAGTGCGGTGGACAGTTGAGCGGCCCGGCCGGGGTATCCGCTCGCATTGTGGGCATCGACGATGCTGGTCGGGGCGCGTGTCGACGTGGTCGGCGTGGTTTCGATGCCGAAGGCGGCGCGCACTTCCTTCTTGATGGCCGCCGGATCGACGATATTGACGTCCTGGCCGTCGATATTGTCGTAGCGCAGCACCGGCAGTGTCCGGAATTCGACCGAGATCGAGCCCGCCGAGCCGAGGTCGCGGGCGAAGTCGAGCAGGTTCCAGCCGTCGGAAAGCACGATATCGCGGTGGGCCACATCCATCAGGCCGGAGAGCTTACTGAAGTTGGTCAGCGTGCCGGTGTCCTTCAGGGAGGTGGCGACCGAGGTCAGGAAGGCCTGCTGGCGGTGGGTGCGGTCGAGGTCGCCGTTCTCCAACCCGTGGCGTTGGCGCACGAAAGACAGCGCATTGGCGGCGTCGAGGTGCTGCGGGCCCGCCGGGAAGACGGCGCCGGAGTAGTAGCTGTCGTCGACCGCGTGATTGAGGCAGACATCGACGCCACCGAGCTTATCGGCCAGGTCGTAGAAGCCGACCAGTGAGATTTCGGCGAACCGGTCGATCGGGACGCCGACCAGATTGCGCACGGTTTGCACGATGGATGCCCGCCCCGCCTCGCGGCCCGCGCGTTCCAGGGCCACCTTGTCCTTCATGCCCGCGTTTTCCAGTTTGGTCTCGGTGGCGGCCTTCTTCAGCCCGTAGGCCTCCTTGATTTTGGCGTGGTCGTAGCCCGGAATGCCGGAAACCGCGACGTAGTCGTCGCGCGGAATGGAGAAGGCGACGATTTTATGCATATCCGCGGGAATGTGCAGCAAGATAAGCGAATTCGCGTTGTAGCCGCCATTGTCGCCGTCGCCGGCGTGCAACTGATCCAGGATCGCCTTCGGCAAGTCGTTGCCGTCGAGGTCCTTGCGGGTATCCAAGCCGATCAGCAGGATATTCAGATCGCCGCCGAGTGAGCGCGGCGCATCCTTGCCGATCGCATCGGTGTGGGTGAAGCCGTTATCGAATTCGGTCTTGGCCGACCAGGCGAATCCGGTGCCGGACAGCACGGCGAGCGCGGCGATCGATGTCAGGACGCGCATCCCGATCTTGGCCGCTGTTCGGCCGCGATGGGGTTTCGGTTCGCCTCGACGGTGTCTGGGGCGAGGAGATTCGGTGATTTTGGGAATCTCGACGGTGTCGTCATCCATGGCGGCGACCTACGTCCCGGATCATTCTCGCCGCCTCAGCTTTCGTCTCGGGTTATTCGACACAGCGCACAGCCGGGGAATACCCGCTACCGACTAGTTGCCCTCGCTAGTGACTGGTTGCAGGTCACTGGAAAGAGTCAGTTCAACCTTTCCAGTCTTACCGACGCCGATCGGGGCGGGCAACAATCCGACAGTGTGATCTGCACGGTTTCACGATCTAGTCTCGTATACATGGCTGCTCCAGTGTTGCTCATCCTCGGTGCCGGTCCCGGCCTCGGATTGTCCGTCGGCCGGCTTTTCGCGCGCGACGGATATGTGGTGGTGCTGGCCTGTCGGACCGTCGCGGAGGCCGAGCCGCTGGCGAAGGAGCTGCTGGACGAGGGTTTCGATGCCGAAGGTGTTGGTGTCGATCTGGCCGATCCCGATGATGTCACTCGTACTGTGACCGAGGTGGGCCAGCGGCACGGGCGGATCGACGTGCTGCACTTCAACCCGAGCATCTTCCGGCAGGCGGATCCGCTGCGATTGACCGTCGCGGAACTGATCGAGGACTTCACGATCGGCGCCGCGGCGCTGCTGCCCGCGGTGCAGGCCGCGCGGCCGTTCTTTGCCAATGGTGCGCGCGTGCTGGTCACGGGCAGCGCGGCGGCGGATAAGCCGTGGAATGAAGCCGCTTCCCTCGGCGTGCAGAAGGCGGCGGTGCGCAATCTCGTCACCAGTCTGGACACCACCATGGCCCCCGACGGTTTCCGTGCCGTTGCCGTGCAGATCAACGGTGTGCTCGGTGCGGGGGCGTTTACTCGGGAGCGGGTTGCCGCGGCGTTGCACGCCGCCGCCGTCCGTCCCCTCGACGACTGGACGCCGCATGTGTCCTACAGCGGCTGATTCGACCGGATGTTCCAACCAACGACGCGCCTGCGCCGGATTTTCTTCGAACCGGATGGGGCCCGCGCCGGTATCACCATCCACACCGAAGGAACGGCCGCGGGCCTTGGCGAGGGAGGATGAATGCGGCGGTTCAAGGTAACGACGGCTCTGGTCACCGCACTGATGATCTCGGTGCTGCCGCATCTGGCGGCGTCCTCGGCCCAACCGGCACCGGTGCGCCTCAACGTGCTGCAAGCCGGGCTGGATGGCCTTGTCCGTTCGACTTTCGTTCCGGGTGCACAGCTGGTCGTCACCGCCGACGGCGACGCCACCCAGTTCAATAGCGGTGTCGGCGATCTCGCGACGCGCGCGGCATTTCCCGATGACGCACAGGTCCGGATCGCCAGCAATACCAAGACATTTGTGGCGACCGTGGTGCTGCAGTTGGTGGGGGAGGGGCGAATCCAGCTCGACGCACCGATCGAGCATTATCTACCCGGTGTGGTGCGCGGCCCTGGCGGCGACGGAAATCTGATCACTGTCCGAAATTTGTTACAGCACACCAGCGGTATTCCGGACTATCTCGTTCGATTGGACTGGGGCTCGGTCGAGGCATTGCAGCGGTACCAAAACGCGGATCAACTGATCCGACTCGGTGTGGATATGCCCGCGCTGTTCCCGCCAGGTTCGGCTTTCAGCTACTCCAATACCAATTACCTGCTGGCCGGAAAACTGATCGAGCAGATCACGGGACGTCCGGTAGGTGCCGAGGTGACCTCCCGGATCCTCGAGCCGCTGCAACTGCGCGATACCTATTGGCCCGCATTCCCGCACGAGAATGTGATTCGCGGTCCCCATCCGCGTGCGTATCAGATCTTCAACGGCGTCCAGGTCGACATCACCGATATCGACCCGGGCTGGGGCTTGGCCGATGGCGCGCTGGTCTCCACCAATGCCGACCTGAACCGCTTCTTCACCGCCCTACTTACCGGAAACCTGCTTCGTCCAATCGAACTCGCCCAAATGCAGCACACCATCCACGGCGGTGACCCAGCCCTGCCCGACGACGTCGGTCTCGGCATTTTCCATCGCACCAATGGTTGCGGCGTCGATATCTGGAGTCACGGTGGCGTCATGGACGGGTTCTTCGTCTTCGGTGGCTACACCCCCGGCCGCTCGGTAACCGTCAGCCTCAACCAGGTCCCACCGCTGTTCGGCCTCGGCTACAAGCCCGCCTTGGACGGCCTGGTAGACGCCGCCTTCTGCGAGTGAGATGGCCGATAGCGAACTCGCGCATTCTGAGCCGCATCCTGCACTCCACCGAACCGTTGCGCGCGGCAGCGCGGTCGCTGGCCTTTCGCTAGGCCAGCGACCGCGAATAGCCGATGGCCTATTTCGGTGCGGCTGGAATTGGTTGAGTCGTCGTCTTATCCGCGAACCGGCTGGTGCCGTCCGGAGACATCATCGTGTTGACGTAATCCACGCCGGAGGCGATCAGGACCGGTCCGCCCACGGCGACCGTGCCGATGATCCCGCCAAGGGCAGCACCGGTGGTCAAGCCGAGGATGCAGCCGGCGACAATGGTGGCGACACATCCGACGACCGCGCCGATCGCGGTACCGACGAAGCCGCCGATCGCGGTGGCCAGGCCGAACTGCGTGGCGAATTCATCGCGAGCGCGGTTGTTTTCGGTCATCGATGCGACCGGCTTGACGGCCAGTGACTGCGAGATGTCGAGTCCGTCTGGCTTCTGCGGCGCCAGTTCCAGCACTGTGCCGTCCTTCTCGAGCGCCGGCTTGACCGGGATATCGATCTCGCCGGCCCGGAACCGCAGTGGCAGCGTCAGGACGACGTGCCCGTCGGTATCGGCTAGATCGACGACATCGACCACATCGGCGATCTCGGCGGCCTTGCCGTCTTTATCGACCAGCGTGCCGTCCTTGTCGACCAGCCGCCCGTCGCCACCGGCCGCGAACTCGCTTTTCGCCGCCTTGGAGAGGGTGAAGGTGCCATTACGCACGCTGGCCACCACGGTCTTGTCGACTAGTTTGACCGAGTAAGTGATGTCCTGCCGCGCGGGCGCGGCGACCGGCTCGGCATGCGAGACTCCGGCGCCCAAGGTCACGGCACCGATGACAAGGATCGCCGCCGCAGTGCTATCGCAAAGCTTCATTCGGATTCCGTTCAGTCATCAGATCATTCGCTTTTCCCAACGGACCGGGCAGGCTCGACTCTCCTGCTCGAGATGCTCCCCGCGCAAATGTACTCATATGTGCGGCAAGGAGGTCGAGGGGAGCCTAGCCGAGCCTGCGGTGCGAGACGAGCTGATTCGGAACGAAAAATCGATGTCAGCTATGACACGGTTACTTCCTCCGGTGTATCGATCTGCGGTGCGGGGCGTGTTCGTAGCAGCGCCAGTCCGAGTAGGGCGGCGGCGATGCTGAAGCCCGCACTGATCCAGGCGCCGGTCGACATGGCATCGGTGAACGCGTCCTTGGCCGGTTCGGCGTAGCCGAGTTGGAATGCGGCGCCGATGGATTCACGTGCGGCGGCGGGTGCGTCCTCGGGCATATGCGAGGTGAACACACCGGCCAGTACGCTGCCGAGGACCGCAATGCTGATGGCCATGCCGACCTGCTGCAATGTGTCGTTCATGGCGGAGCCGACGCCGGCATGTTCCAGCGGAATCGCGCTCATGATCGCGGCATACGCGGCCGGCCCCGCCAGACCGCCGCCGATCCCCATGACCAGCATGCTGGCCAGTACCGCGAAATATCCGGAACCGACGGCCAGGATCGCGAACGCCCCGCCCATGACCAGTAGACCGGCGACGATGAGCGTCTTATTGGTCAACTTCTTGCCCAGCGTCGCGCCGAGACCGTTGCACACCGCCGCGGCCACCGCATACGGCAGCAGGGCAAGTCCCGCCTTCATCGGTCCGTAGCCGAGTACGAACTGCAGATACTGGGTGAGCATCAGCATGATCGCGCCCATACCGAACACCATCAGCAGCAGTGTGCAGCAGGTGCCGGTGAAATCGCGATTGCGAAATACCGCCAGCGGCAGCATCGGATGTGCCGACCGGCTCTCCCAGACCACGAAGGCCAGCCCTGTGACCACGGCGAGGCCGATCATCGGAATATTCCACTCGCGCTCGATGATCACGTAGACCGTCGAGGTGAGCGCGACGATGGAAAGCAGCACGCCGACCAGGTCGACCGGCCGCTGCTCACCGGTGGATTCCGGCATCAGGACCAGCGCGGCGACAATCGCGAGCACCGCTACCGGGATATTGAGCAGGAACACCGAACCCCACCAATAGTGCTGCAGCAGAAAGCCGCCCAGCGTCGGCCCGAGGACGATGCCGACCATGGAGACGGTGGACCAGGCGGCCATCGCTTTGCGCCGCTCGTCTTCGGCGAAGGTGGTCATCAGAATGGACAGGGTCGATGGCATCAGCAGTGAACCGCCGACGCCCATGAGCGCGCGGGCGCCGACCACCTCCCACGGCTCGGTGGCCATGACGGCGGCAAGCGATGCCGCGCCGAATAGTGCCAGGCCGAGCACCAGCATGCGCCGCCGCCCGAACCGGTCGGACAGGCTGCCCGCGGTGAGCAACAGTCCAGCGAAGACGAGGACGTAGGCGTCGAGGATCCACTGGACATCCGACGGCGTCGCGTCGAGTTCCCGGATCAGGGACGGAATAGCGATATTGAGCACGGTGCCGTCGATCATCAGCACCAGCAGCGACAGACAGAGGACCCCCAGAATCCACCAGCGGCGAGGGTCTCGTACAACGTTCGATTCCACTCGAACACCGTACGATAGAATCGCACAACGTGCGAGAGAATTATGCTGACGATGTGACAAAGCAGCAGTTCTCCTCGGTGTGGACCCGTGAGCCGCGCCAGCCGAAGGCGGCTGGACTGCGCCGCGACCAGATCGTCGCCGCCGCAATCGAGGTATTGGACGCCGACGGGCTCGGCGCGCTGAGCATGCGAAAGCTCGGCGCGAAGCTCGATGCGGGTGCGACGAGCCTCTACTGGCATGTCGCGAATAAGGATGAGCTGCTCGAACTCGTCCTCGACGAGATCTGGGGTCTGGTGCACATTCCGGATCCGGACCAGGCCTCCTGGCGTGAGGTCGTCACGACCTACGCCTACAACTTCCGACTCACCATGCTCGCCCACACCTGGGTGACCACCTTGATCGGCTCCCTGCCGAGCGTGGGCCCAAAGGCCTTCGAACTCAGTGATCGGCTGCGCCGCACCTTCATCGATGCCGGATTCACCGGCGTCGATATCTACCTCGCGAGTGGCACCGTGACGAGCTATGTCCTCGGGCAGGTCATTCCGGAGATCACCGCGGCGAAGGCATTCGGCGACAAGGGTTTCGACAAGGAGATGGTGCTCGATGTCATGGATGAGCTCGCCTCCGACTATCCGGAGATGCTCGACGACTACCGGAAGATGCAACCCGCCGATTATCAGACCGCCCGCGCGATGGCCTTCGATTTCGGTCTGCTCTGTGTGATGGACGGCCTGGAGTCGCGGTTGCGCAAGTGATCCTCGGGAATAGATGACGACACCGCCCTGTTGGTTGCCATATCCACCAAATAGGTGTCAGACTTTCCGAGAGGAGGCGACGTGCAGTTCGGAATTTTCACCGTGGGCGATGTGACGCTCGACCCGACGACAGGTCGGGCCCCGACCGAGCACGAGCGCATCAAGGCGATGGTCGCGATCGCACGTAAGGCCGAAGAAGTCGGCCTGGACGTATTCGCCACCGGCGAGCATCACAACCCGCCGTTCGTGCCGTCGTCGCCGACCACCATGCTCGCCTATATAGCCGCGCAGACCGAGCGGTTGCAGCTGTCCACCGCGACGACCCTCATCACCACCAACGATCCGGTGAAGATCGCCGAGGACTTCGCCATGCTGCAGCATCTGGCCGACGGACGTGTGGATCTGATGCTCGGCCGCGGTAACACCGGCCCGGTCTACCCGTGGTTCGGCAAGGACATTCGCGAAGGCATCCCGCTGGCCATCGAGAACTATCAGCTGCTGCACCGGCTTTGGCGCGAGGATGTGGTCGACTGGGAGGGCCGATTCCGCACTCCATTGCAGTCGTTCACCGCAACGCCGCGACCGCTGGACGGCGTGGCGCCGTTCGTCTGGCACGGGTCGATTCGCAGTCCGGAAATCGCCGAGCAGGCCGCCTATTACGGCGACGGCTTTTTCGCGAACAATATTTTCTGGCCGAAGGAACACTTCCAGCGCCTGATCGAGCTGTATCGGCGACGCTACGAGCATTATGGCCACGGCTCCGCCGACCAAGCCATAGTCGGCCTGGGCGGACAGGCGTTCATGCGTAAGAACTCTCAGGACGCGGTGCGCGAATTCCGGCCCTACTTCGATAACGCGCCGGTCTACGGCCACGGCCCGTCGCTCGAGGACTTCACCGAGCAGACACCGCTGACCGTCGGCAGTCCGCAGCAGGTCATCGAAAAGACTATGACGTTCCGCGAAAGCTTCGGCGACTATCAGCGACAGCTGTTCCTGATGGACCACGCGGGTCTACCGTTGAAAACGGTGCTGGAGCAACTCGATCTGCTCGGTGCGGAAGTGGTTCCGGTGCTGCGCAAGGAGTTCGACGCACTGCGCCCGGCTCATGTCCCGGATGCGCCGACTCATGCGTCATTGGTCGCGGCCCGGGACGAGGCCGTGGCGATCGCGCGCTGATCTGATCCCCGACGCAACGGCGCGCCGGTCCGGTAATGCCAGAACTGAATAGCTGTATCCAAGTAATTGAAATCTCAACTACACGAGGAGACCGACAATGTCGACTACCACCGCAAAGACCCTGACCGCAGGCACCTGGGTCATCGATCCCACCCACTCCACCCTCGGATTCACCGTGCGTCACCTGATGGTCAGCAAGGTCCGCGGTCGGTTCGCCGACTTCTCCGGGAAGCTGGTCATCAATGAGGACGGCACCGCCTCGGCCGAGGCCGAGATCCAGGTCGAGTCGGTGACCACTGATAACGAGCAGCGTGACGCGCACCTGCGCACCGCCGACTTCTTCCACGCCGCCGATTTCCCGGTGGCCACCTTCAAGTCGACCGGATTCCGTGTCAACGGCGAGGATTTCGTCGTCGACGGTGAATTCACCATCCGCGGCACCACCCGTCCGGTCTCCCTCGATGTCGAATTCCTCGGCGTCAACCCGGGTATGGGCCAAGGCCCGGTCGCAGGTTTCGAGGCGAAGACCGTCATCAACCGCCGCGACTTCGGCATCACGATTGATATGCCGCTGCCCGACGGTGGCGCGGTGATCGGCGACAAGATCACCCTCACCCTGGAGATCGAAGTCGGTCTGCAGTCCTGATCGGCTCGCGCCGCCGCCCGGGGTTATCGACCGGGCGGCTGTGCTTACCCACCCCGTCGGCTCCGCCGACTGCCGTCCCCCGTGCTTACCCACCCCGTCGGCTTCGCCGACTGGCGTCCCCCGCGCTTACTCTGGATCCCATGTCCGCTGATTTCGACTCCGCTGTCGAGCGGTTGTCCGGGCTCCTGACGGCGCGGCGGGTGGCGGTGCTGACGGGGGCCGGGGTGTCGACCGACAGTGGAATTCCGGATTATCGGGGGCCTGGCTCTCCGGTGCGGACACCGATGACGTATCAGCAGTTCGTGGGGGATGCGGCATTTCGACAGCGGTACTGGGCGCGCAATCACATCGGTTGGCGGGCCATGGACGGGTCACGGCCGAATCCGGCGCATCGAGCGTTGGCGCGGTTGGAGCGGGCTGGCGTCGTCACCGGGGTGATCACGCAGAATGTCGATCTGCTGCATACGAAGGCTGGGCATCGCCGGGTCATCGATCTGCACGGGACCTATGCGCGCGTGCGGTGCCTCGGCTGCGAGGCGTTGATTTCGCGGATGACCCTGGCCGAGCGTTTGGAGGCCGCCAATCCCGGTTTCGCGGCATCGGCGACGGCGACCGGGGTGGAGGTCGCGCCGGATGCGGACGCGGTGGTCGCCGATACCGCGAGTTTTCGGATGGTGGACTGCGAGCGCTGCGGCGGCATGCTCAAACCGGACATTGTGTACTTCGGGGAGAACGTCCCCAAAGAGCGCGTCGCCGCCGCATTCGACATGGTCGAGGCGGCCGACGCGCTATTGGTGGCGGGTTCGTCGTTGACGGTCATGTCCGGGCTGCGGTTCGTACGATATGCGGCGAAACAGGGCAGGCCGGTCGCCATCGTGAACCGCGGCCGCACCCGAGGGGATGACCTCGCCGCGCTCACCGTCGGTGCAGGGTGCGCGGATGTGTTGACCGCGCTGGCAGATTCCCTGGGTGCAGTGCCGGTCTGACCGGCTCAGCCGAAGTGGCAGACGTAGTGCAGCGTCGAAAGCGCCTCGATCTCGAATGAGCTATTGCCCGGTACCTCGAACGATTCGCCGCCCCGGTAGGTCGTGGCTTCGGTTTCGCCAGCAAGGGTGACCTTGCATTCGCCCTGGATCAGCTCCATGATCTCCGGCTCGACCGTATTGAACCTCAGGGTAGACGGCAGGATGACGCCGACCGACTTCGCGGTGCCATCGGCCAGCTCGATGCTGTGGCTGATGCATTTGCCGTCGAAGTACACATTGGCCTTCTTGGCCACGCTGACGTTCTCGAACCGCGTCATGATCTCTTTCCCGAGGTGCTGGAGGTGCAGCCGTCAGCGTACGTGAACCCGCCTCTACCGCCCGGACGGGTGGCCGGTGGGTGCGTTAGCGTCGCTGTCATGCGGCTTCACGTGGGATGTGCGATGTGGACGCACGCGGCATGGCAGGAATATCAACCGATTCCGGCCGAGCGGTTGCGGCATTACGCCTCGTGGTGCACTGCGGTGGAAGGCAATACGACGTTCTATGCGACGCCGACCCGCAACACGGTGCAGTCGTGGGCGAAGCAGACCGATCCGGACTTCCGTTTCGTCATCAAACTGCCCAAGCCGATTACGCATGAGCGCAGGCTGCACGGTGCGGAGGTCGAACTGCGCACCTTCCTGGATGCGATGCAGCCGCTCGGTCCGCGCATCCATGCGCTGTGGGTGCAGTTGCCGGGGTCATTCGGTCCGACCGATCTGGGGACACTGGCAGGTTTCCTGCGCACGCTGCCCGACTCGTACCGGTCCGCCGTCGAGGTCCGTCATCCGGCGTTCTTCGAAAATGACAGCGCCGCACGGCAATTGGAGCAGGTGCTCGCGCGCGCAGGTGCCGAATGGGTGCCCTTCGACACCACTTTGCTTTTCGAAGGACCCGCCGAGAGTGAAGTGGAGGCCGAGGCGCGGGCGAAGAAACCGCGGGTGCCGCGCCGCACGCGAGCGCTCACCGAATTCCCGATCGTCCGCTATCACGGCCGCGATTCGGCCGGGCGCACGATTGCTGGCTGGCAACCCTGGCTCGACATCGTCATCGCATGGCTGCGCGAGGGCCGCTCACCGACGGTTTTCATCCACACCCCGGACAACGCCTCCGCCCTGCACCTCGCCCGCCGCTTCCACGACGAGGTGCGCGCCCGCCTGCCCGAACTCGAGCCGCTGCCCGAACCCATTCCGACCGAGCCGATGACCTTATTCTGAAATATCTCGAATAAATAACAATCCCGAATGTGCGCTCGGTTAGAATGGACGGTGTTGCCGCACTAGTGCCGAGCACGATGGAGGATACCGATGAGCCACGCCACCGCGCAGTCCGCATCCTTCACCCTGCACGGCGGGGCGGGCACGCTGGCCGCCTGGGAATCCGTGCCGCCGCACGATGTCGAGATGCGCGGCACGGTCCTCTTGGTCCCCGGCTTCACCGGCTCCAAAGAAGACTTCGAGGCCATGCTGCCGATTCTGTCCGCAGCTGGATTCCGTTGTGTCGCTTATGATCAGCGCGGGCAGTGGCAGTCCGACGGCCCCGATGACGTATCCGGATACACCATGGCCGATTTCGCCGACGATCTGATCGTCGTCGCCGACCAGATCTCGAACGACACACCGATTCACCTGGTCGGCCACTCGTTCGGCGGCTATGTCGCCCGCGCCGCCCTTGCCGCGCATCCGGACCGCTTCCGCAGTCTCACCCTGCTCGCCTCCGGCCTGTCCTCGACCTGCGATATCAACTTCGCACCACCGCAATTGGTCGTCCAGCTCATCGAGAGCGGTGGCCAGCAAGCGCTGTGGGAGCAGATGAGTCGGGCAATGGCGGCACTGGTTCCGCCTGCGCAGCTCGAATTCCTGCGCAACCGCATCTTCACGACCAAGAAGGCGAATTTGGTCGGCATCATGCGCGTCATGGAGGGTTCGACCGACGCTACCGCCGCCCTGCGCGCCTGCGGCCTTCCGATTCTCATCGCCTACGGCAACTCCGGTGATCTCTGGCCGCCGAGCGTGCACGAACGCTATGCCGAGGAATTGGGCGCGCGTACCGCGGTTTACGACCGCATCGGCCACGTGCCGAACGAACAGCGCCCGGCCCGCGTCTGCGCCGACCTGGTCGACTTCTGGACCGGCATCGATCCGCGCTGAGCGGATCTGTCTGAGAAGGCGCCTGCTAGCGTGCAGGCATGCACGATAGCGTGACGATTCGAATGGCGGCACCCGCGGACAAGATCTGGGGGTTGGTCAGCGATATCACGAATACCGGGAAGTTCTCGCCGGAGACCTTCGACACCGAATGGCTCGGCGGGGCAACGGCTCCCGCCGTCGGCGTCAAGTTCCGCGGGCACGTCAACCGCAATGGCTGGGGGCTGAAGTATTGGACGGTCTGCCGGATCGTCGCATGCGATCCCGGACGTGAGTTCGCCTTCACTGTGCTCGGACCACGCGGAATGGCGGTCAACACCTGGCGCTACCGTTTCGAGCCCGTCGATGGCGGCACCGACGTGACCGAATCCTTCCAATTGAACGAAAACAGCCTCCCGCTCCGCCTCTACTGGCTCCTAGCGGGCCGCGCCCGCGCCGAAACCAACCGCAACGGCATGCGCCGAACCCTCGAACGCATCAAGGCCCACGTCGAGTAATCAAGATCAGGTGGAATCCATGGCGGCATCGGTCGATACCGACTCCACCTGATCTTGATTCCGGCTCAGTGGCCCCGGGCGATCCAGTTGGCGAGTGCGGGTTTTTCGGTGCCGATGGTGGTGGTGTCGCCGTGGCCGGTGTGGACGGTGGTTTCTTCCGGGAGGGTCAGGAGGCGATCTCGGATGGAGTCGATGATGGTGTCGAAGTCGGAGAATGAGCGGCCGGTGGCGCCCGGGCCGCCGTTGAACAGGGTGTCGCCTGTGCAGAGGGCGGCGGCCTCGGGTAGGTAGAGCGAGACCGAGCCGGGGGAGTGGCCCGGGGTGTGCATGACCTCGATATCGGTGCCCGCCACGGTGATTCGCTGCGTGTCGGCCAGTGATCGGTAGTCGACGTCGGGGTGGGTCATGCGCCAGAGGGGATCGTCGCCGGGATGGAGCAGGATCGGGGCGTCGAGACGTTTCGCGAGTTCCGGTGCGACGGTGACGTGGTCATTGTGACCGTGGGTGCAGACGACCGCGCGGACCTCGCGGTTGCCGACGGCAGCGATGATCGCGTCGGCATTATGGGCCGCGTCGACGATGACCACTTCGGTATCGTCGCCGATCAGCCACACATTATTATCGACGTCCCAGGTGCCGCCGTCGAGCGAGAAGGTGCCGGAGGTGACGACGCGATCGATGCGCAGGCTCACCAGACCACCACCGAACGCAGCACCTCACCGGCATGCATTGCGGAGAAGGCCTTCTCGACTTGGTCCAGGGCGATGCGCTCGGTGACGAAGCGCTCCAATGGAAGTCGGCCCTGCAGGTACAGATCGACCAGCATCGGGAAATCGCGTTCGGGCAGGCTGTCGCCGTACCAGGAAGATTTCAGCGCGCCGCCATGGGAGAACAGGTCGATCAGCGGCATCTCGATGGTCATATCCGGGGTCGGGACGCCGACCAGCACGACGGTGCCCGCCAGGTCACGACCATAGAAAGCCTGTTTCCAGGTTTCCGGGCGGCCGACCGCGTCGATGACCACATCCGCACCGAAGCCGTCGGTGTATTCCTGGATCTGCTCGACGACATCGGCTTCGGTCGCATCGATGGTGTGGGTGGCACCGAATTCCTTTGCCCAGCTGAGCTTCTGGGGATCGCGATCGATCGCGATAATGGTCCGCGCACCGGCCAGTCGCGCACCCGCGATGGCGGCATCGCCGACACCGCCGCAGCCGATGACCGCGACCGTATCGCCGCGCGACACATTGCCGGTGTTCATTGCCGCGCCGAGACCCGCCATGACGCCGCAGCCGAGCAGTCCGGCGACGGCCGGATCGGCAGCCGAGTCGACCCTGGTGCACTGCCCCTCGTGCACCAGGGTCTTATCCGCGAATGCGCCGATGCCGAGGGCGGGGCTGAGTTCGGTGCCGTCGGCGAGCGTCATCTTCTTGCTGGCATTGTGGCTGGCGAAGCAGTACCACGGGCGGCCGCGCTTACACGCCCGACATTCACCGCACACCGCGCGCCAGTTCAGAATGACGAAATCACCCGCGACAACATGGGTTACCGCCTCCCCGACCGTCTCCACGATGCCCGCCGCCTCATGCCCGAGCAGGAACGGGAACTCGTCGTTGATACCGCCCTCGCGATAGTGCAGATCGGTATGGCACACCCCGCAGGACTGAACGCGCACCACCACATCGTGCGGCCCGGGATCCGGGATCACGATATCGACGAGTTCGACCGGTGCGCCCTTACTACGGGCAACCACGCCACGCACGGTTTCGGACACGAATCCTCCTAAGTGTTGGATGGTGCTCGGACAGGTCCGGTGCCATCGGACAATTGAACCGCGCGGACCCGCTCTGCTTCTACAAATCGGCCGAGGGGCAGATCAGGCGCCGAGTCCGTTGGCGAGAACCGGCCAGGAATCCTCGAGCGCGCGTTCCCAGTAACCCCAGGAATGAGTGCCAGTGGGTTCGAGGTCGTAGGTGGCGGGAATGCCGAGTTGATTCAGTCGGGTCTGCATGTTGCGGGTGCACCAGGCGGTCGACCCTTCGATCGCACCGCCCATCGTCACCTGCAGGGGCAGCCCGCCCTCTGCCCAGCTCTGCGTATGCGGATCGGTGGGATTGTCGTATGGGCCGGGCAATCCACTCCCAGCCGACAGGTACAGATTGAGCCCGCGCAGGGCTTCGGCATGGACATACGGATCGTTGGCTGCCCACATCGGATCCTGCGGCTGGCCATACATATTCACCGGATCGCCGCCGCCCTTGCGCACCGAAAGTGCGACGAACGCCTGCCCGACCGGATCACTGATCTGCGCACATCCGCTGAATGCGCCGACGGATCGGTACAAACCTGGATTCGAAATCGCCAGTGAAAGTACGGATGTACCCGATGTGGAGATCCCCGCAATGGCATTGCGCCCATTGGTGCCCAACGCGCTATCGATCAATGGAACCAATTCCCGAGTCAGATACGTCTGCCACTTGTTGATCCCCAACGCCGGGTCCGGTGCCCGCCAGTCGGCGTAATAGCTGAAGGCCCCACCGAGCGGCTGCACCACATTGACGTTCTTATCCCCGAAAAACCCCATGACATCGGTCTTCGTACCCCATGTCGCTCCATCGGCCCCACCATCGACCCCTGCCAACAGGTACAACGTCGGCCGTGGAACCCCGGTATCAGCGGGCCGCTGCACCTCCACCGAAAAGTCACGCCCCATCGCCGCTGAATACACCGTCAGCATGAGGTGCCGATCATCTCGAACCTGGACGTTGGTAATCCTCGACCCGTCACCGGTCACCGCCGATCCCGGTGCCGCACACGAATGAGGTCCGGCCACAACGGATCCGAGCACAACGGCGGCGACAACCGAGGCCAATCGAAGGCCACCGATACCCATCAGCTACCACCTCTCCCAGCCCGGCCGAATTCTCCCGCCAGTGTGCGACAGTAGCCGGTGGTCGGTAGGTCGAGTGACGGGTCAGTCGGTGAGTTCGCGCTCGGCCATCCGTAGCGCCGTGCGGAAGCCAGAGCGGCATTCGTGCGATCGAGAACGACGGGCCGCTCCGCTCACCGCTGCATGGGGTCTGCGTGCGCCTCTGGCTCGAACGGTACGGTTGCCGGCTGATGCTCGGGTGGCCGCACACGACCCGGTGTCGAACGTTCGTATTGCCGGGTCTGGGAATTTGACTCCAGGGTAGAACCGGGCCGAGAGTTCGCGGATGAACGGAACGCCCGAGGTGTCCCGCGCGACGTTGCGCAAGGTCACGATTCGACTGGTGCCCTATCTCGGGCTGCTGTACTTCATCAACTACCTGGACCGGGTCAATATCGGATTCGCCGGACCCAGCGGAATGAAGGCCGATCTCGTCTGACCGAGACGGCCTTCGGTTTCGCTTCCGGTATCTTCTTCATCGGCTATCTCGTACTCGAGGTGCCGAGCAATCTTGCGCTGCACCGATTCGGCGCACGCCGCTGGATCGCCAGAATCATGGTGAGTTGGGGTCTGGTCGCCACCGCCATGGCATTCGTGCCCAACGAAACCTGGCTCTATATTCTGCGATTCACCCTCGGCGTGGTCGAGGCCGGATTCTTTCCCGGCATCCTGCTGTATCTCACCTACTGGTTCCCGCAGACCCAGCGCGCGAAGATCGTCGCATTGTTCATGACGGCGGTGCCGATTTCGACCGCCTTGGGTTCGACGGTATCGAGCCTGGTCATCCAGTACGGCGACGGCGTCTTCGGCCTCAGCGGTTGGCGATTCATGTTCTTGGTCGAGGGCGTGCCCGCGATCGTTCTGGCGGTGGTCACCTGGTTCTTCCTCACCGACCGTCCCACACAGGCCAAGTGGCTGACCGATACCGAAAGAGATTGGCTCGCCTCCGAATTCGATAAAGAGCAGGCGGCGCGCGTCGAACACTGGACGGTGCGCAAAGCGCTCACCCATCCCCGCGTACTCGGCCTCGCCGTCATCTACGGCGGCATTGTCTACGGCCTGTACGCGCTCGGATTCTTCCTGCCCACCATCATCAACGGCTTCCAACAGCAGTACGGCACCCACTACTCGGTGGTGCAGCGCGGACTCATCAATGCGGTGCCCTATGTGATCGGCGCCGTCGTGATGGTGCTGTGGAGCAGGCACGGTGACCGAACCGGTGAGCGGGCCTGGCATGTCGCACTGCCCGCACTGGTCGGTGGGCTCGCCATCCCGGTGGCGCTTTATCTGGGTAATCCGTTCGCCGCCATGATCGCGGTCACCGTCTGCGCCGTCGGAGTGCTCGCCGCACTGCCCACCTTCTGGGCGCTGCCGAGCACCTTCCTCTCGGGTGCGGCCGCGGCGGGTGGTATCGCCTTGATCAACTCCATCGGCAATGTCAGCGGATTCGTCGCCCCCTATGTCACGGGCGCGCTGAAGGACCTCACCGGCACCCAGCGAGCCGGACTGTGGGTCGTCGGGCTCGCCATGGTCGGCTCGGCCGCAGGCGTTCTCGCACTGCGCTCCCGCATTCGCACCAACTGACGCGACAGCCTGCTCGCTCGGCCGAAGGGAGCGTAGTCACCAGACCTTGCGACGGGTCGGTTGTGTCACGGAACACCGGCTGCTGCCATTGGTCGATATGGAACGATCCCTCACCGGCCACTACCGCGGCACCGCGCGCGCCACCGGCAAGCATGTGGCCGCCGAATTCGCCCACATCTGGCATATCGCCGACGAAAAGCTGTTCGCACTGCACCAATACACCGACACCTGGCACTGGCACGAGGCACTGTCGGCCGCGGCCTGAACGCACCCGACCGCGGCCGTCCAGGGAGATGGCTGCATGTCAACGGATCTCGCGGCATTCGTTCGCGGCCTGCCCGAGGCGCAATTGCATCATCGTCGAACTCGCCGAGAACTCGTTCCGCGCCTGGTGGCTGGCTCCGGGACGCCTGGACGGTTCCTGCGCGAGATCGATGACTACGCCGCGGCGTATCGGCCGATCGGATCCGAAATCGCCTGATCCGTCGCCACGTTGGCGGCGACACGCCCGAATGTGCCGACACCCCTTGAATGAACCGACTGGTTGGCTGTTTGCTGACGGCAAGCAGTAGCGTCGGCGCGAATCCTGGCCGGTGACTCGTATCCTCATTGCGCCGTCGACGACGTTCGCGGGTGCCGAATCGTCGTTAAATCGAGACGTCGCATGCGTGTGTCGCGCGCGGCACGCCGCAAGACAACCCACTGGCGGCAAATTGACAGTTTCGCTGGCGACGGTGGATCGACTATGAATGTCTGGTGCCGTTCCCACGCGTGATCACTTGTCTGCCGTCGAATCTCTCCCGCGGGGAGTCGAATTGACCATCGAGCATCATCCCGTCGAGGACGAGGTCGGACAGCTCGCGCGAAGGGTCGAGCGGGCCCGGGGGCGACTGGCCTACCAGTTCGATCCCGCGCTGACCGAGGCGCTGTCCGAGGACGAACTGGTCGCCGAGCGTGAGCTCGCGGAGAAGATTCGCGGTGAGGATCGTGCACAGCGATGGAAACAGGTGCAGGCTGCGGCCGCCGCGGCCGACCGCGCCAGGCAGACCACAGAAGCGATCGAGAAGGCCGACATCAGAGATCTATTGGTAGCCCGCAAGGCAATTGCGGCACAGCGGCGTGAGTCCAGCCCGCATGCCAAATTGGCATCGCTGTACCGGCACCGGGGATGGTCACTGCGCGCGCTGGCAGGCGTGGTGGCGGCGGGCATGCTGTGGTCCGCGGTCAATGTGCAGCACAACATCGCGCCGGGCGGGCCGGGCGATCCGCTGTACTGGTTCAGCTACTTGATCGAGGCGATGATCAGCGTCTGCTTGATCATCATCATGGTCGGTACCAATAAGGTCGCCGAATGGGGCGTGATCGACAACCGCCGACAGGTCGCCGCGGCCGAAATCGCCCTGCTGTCACTGACTGTCACCCTGAACACCTACCCGTACCTGCGCGACGGGGAGTGGTACGAGACCGGTGTGCACGCGGTCGCGCCGGTCATGATCGGTGTCGCCCTGCTCATCCACGACGCGGCCAGCGCACGCTACGGCCTGGCCATCTACCGGGCCACCGAGCAGGTGCGCGAGCTGCCCGATCCGGCCGAACAACTCAAGCAGACGATGCCGTCGATCGCGTCCTATCGCGCGAACACCCAGGCTGCCCTGGTGGCGCCGGGGGCGGAGAAAGAAACCGCGGAACACGAGGCAAGGGCGGCCGCCGAAGGCGCTGAACAGGATGCCGAGCTGCGAGCCGAGGAGATCGTAGAGGCCGAAGCGGTCGAGGTCGAGGAGTCGAGCGACGGGGAAAGCCCTGCCGCGCAAGAGGGCTCGGAGTCGCCGGAGAAGCGTCGCGAACCGACCAACGGACAGACGCCCGACAGTGCGGAGCCGCAGCACCGGCCCGCTCCGAAGACCGAGAACCGCCCCGCTGTCATCAAGGAGCCGGCCGCGCCGGTGGCCGCGAAGCCGGTGGTCGCGAAGAACAACCCCTTCGCACCGCCCGAGCCGGAGCCGATCGCCGAGACCAAGCCCGTCGCGAAGGTCGACAGCGCGGCGCCCCCGGCCAAGGTGCCAGCGCGCAAGGCCGCCCCGGTGAGCCAGGAGAAGCCCACAGCGGAGAGCAAGCCGTCGGTCGTGTCGGCACTGCGCCGGGGCAATGGTTCGGCTGCGGCGACGGCACGCAAGCCCAGTTCGCTGGAGGGCCGCAAGGACAGCAGGTCGACCGAGAACGCGAACGCGCGCGCCAAGACCAACGCATCGTCCGAGCCGGATTCGCACCTGCAGGTGGTTCGCACGCCCGATATCCACGACACCGGGCAGTTCCGCATCGCCGAGATGCTCGAACAAGAACTCGCCGAACTACAGGCGGAGCGTAGGCGGGCCAGGGCCAGTCGGCAACGATGATCGCGCAGCTTGCTTGCCCCGGCACTTCGGGGCATGATGCAGGCGCGGGTCATTAGGTACGGTAAAAACTGGCTATCGCCGTAGTGCAGCAAGTGCGGGATGAAGGGATGGATCGGTCGTCGTGATGAGGTCTTATCACCCAACAGGATCCTGTACCTCGAAGCCTGCGACGGCGCTGCCTCGGTCGTAGCGGATCGGTGCGAGACACCCGGAAGCTGGAGTTTCCGCGTACGGGACCAGCGATATACCTGCTCGCCGGGAGCGCCCTGCTGTCGGTGATTCTGCTCTTCACCACCATCGATCCCTTCCTGGACAAGGGCGGGTTCCTGGTCGGCGGCTTGGACGTGCACATTTATCGCGACGGCGCGTACCGCATCGTGCACGATATTCCGCTGTACACCGAGCCGACCATGCGCGACCTGCTGTACACCTACACGCCGTTCTCCACCATCGCGTTCGTGCCGATCTACATGGTGCCGTGGGGGTACGTCACGAACACCTGGCTCGGGGTCAACCTCTGCGTACTCATTGCCTGCGTGCTGCTCAGCTGGCGGCTGCTGGGGTATCGGATCACGACTCGGCTGGTGGTGGTCAGCGTACTGATCGCGGCCAGCTGCGTATTCATCGAGCCCGTCCGCCAGACGCTCTACTTCGGGCAGATCAACCTGGTGCTGATGCTGCTGGTGCTGTTGGACGCGCTGCGTGAGGACCGAAGCAAACTGCGTGGCATCGGCGTCGGACTCGCGGCGGGTATCAAACTCACCCCGATCTACTTCATCGCCTATTTCGCGGTCCTGCGGCAGTGGCGCGCGGCGATTACCGCATTCGTCACCTTCCTCGCCTCGATCGCCTTCGCCTGGGTCATCCTGCCCACCGATTCCCGGCAGTACTGGACCTCGACGTTCTTCCAGTCCAACCGGATCGCGGCGGACAACCACCCATCCAACCAGTCCATCCGCGGCGTCATCGCGCATCTGCTCGGCGGTCCCGCGCCCGTGTGGTTGTGGCTGCTGGTCGCGATCTCGGTCGCCAGCGCGAGCCTGACCGTCACGACGGCCCTGTATCAGCGTGGTGAGCGGCTGCTGTCGATCACCCTGGCCGGTCTCACCGCGTGTGCGGTGTCGCCGTTCTCCTGGGGGCACCACTGGGTGTGGTTCGTGCCGCTGTTCGTCTTCCTCGTGCACAAGGGGCTGGACAACTGGCGCTGGTGGGTGGCGGCGGCGGTGCTATTCACCGTGACCGCCTCGTGGACCTATCACTGGAGCAAGACCTGGGTGTCGATCGGAGTGTTCCTGCTGCCGCCGTGGTGGCCGATCACCAAGGTCTTGATCAATGGCTACGTCATCGAATTCCTCATCGTTCTGATCGCGGCGTGGATACACCTGCGCAGGGACGGTTGGTCGGCGCTCAGCGAGCACTCGGCCGAGCGTTCGATCCGGTTCCCCCTCCCGCGGCGTCGCAACCCTGACTCCCCTTCGTGCCCAACCCCTTCCTCCTGACCAACTCCGGAATCCATTAGCGCAGGCGGGGTTCGGACAAAGGAGACCGTCGGCCGTCCCGCTGGCACCCGGCCTGACTCGGCCTCATGGCCTGTGCTGGGTGTGGCGGCTCTGGTGACGGTGCCGCGGAGAGCGCGCCGAATGCTCCCTGAATACTCGTGTGATGATCGGTTGCTGGGGGGACAGATCGGTCGCGTTCGGTGTGACGGGGTCGGCGACCGCGGTGCCACAGCGGAACTGGCCCCGATGCCTTTGCGATCTCTTTACCTGCGGATTCCCTTCGGTTTCCACCCGAAAGCGGACTCTTGCCGGGCGGGGCGGCCGGAGTTACGGTTGCTTCTTGCGTCGCGAAGTAAGCGGTCACCAACCGGTTGCTGAAGTCGCACGAACATTCGCTCTAGGGCTGGAGGGTTCCCGCTATGACGAAGAAGAAGGCTCAGCCCAACCCGATGTTCGCGGTGACCATGGTCAATGCAATCCATCAGGATGCCGATGGTTACGGGGACAGATGGGTAGCCACCGTCGACCACGGGAATATGCGCGCCGACTGGATCGCCGAAGCCGTTGCCAAGGACGCGCGTACGGTCCGAATCTGGTGCGACGACTGCGGCAACAGCGTCCATCTGTGCGCGGAAATCCGAGATTACCTGCCCGCGGATATACGCAAGGCGCTGGCCGACGCCTGGGAGCACTACCATCCGACGCATCACGCCGCATATCCGGCGGCTCAGGCGAATTCGAGGACCTGAACCAACGGGCCGGTACTGCGACCGCGCCTTTGGCAGTCCCGCGTGCGCGAGACGGCACGCAGCACTTCGGCATGGTCGGCATGCAGCGGGGAATCTGATTTGCCCAGCACCTCGCGGAATCATCGCCGATATCGGTGGCTCAATTCGTCGAGATCGTAGGCGAGTTGGACACGGAATTGCTTGCCGAGGCATACAGAACCGACGCTGGTCTCGAATACCCGCTGAAAGCGTGCGCGCAGCTCCACGAGTTCGGCTTGTGCGCACTTGCCGCCGCGTTCCAGGCGGGCGAAGAGGTAGACCTGTGTGGTCATCGGTTGCAGTGCAATGCCTTTCGCGGTAGTGGTGTGCCACATTCGCTGGATGGCGCGGCCCCGCGAAGATCGCTTCGCGTTATACGTCCGGCATCGACCGCGGCGCGCCGGCCACCGGGTGCCGTGAAAGGTCTTCCAGCGCACTGGCCGCCGTCGATCTCGGCCAGACATTCCGCGATCCGCTACTGACCGAGCAGGCGCAGCGCGGCACGTTCGGCCGCGGTGAGTTCGGCGGTCGCGATATCGAGCCCATTACGTTCGGCTCGCACCTACCCGGGTGTCCACCGACCGAAAGCGACCCACATTGCGCCATGTGCTAATTCGAGGCTGGTCAGATCGCATCTCGTAGGCGTCGCAGTTGCGTACTTCGATGCGTCACTGGCGAGCTGCTCCGGCCGGTTCCTGTGAAACTCGAAGCTATCCAGCCGTCCACAGCTCCGTTTACCGTAGATTGCATCTATGTCACCGTCGTGACGGCACTTCAGTACGGCCGTATCGCGCCGTTCAGATCAGCGCCCACGTCTGCCCGTTGTGATCGGCGGGGCCCAGTGCGTCCATGGCCGCTATTCACCGAACGGCATTCTCGGACACGACCCCGCACTGCGACGGTTGTGGAGGCAGCGGCGAATCCGCCGCACCTCTCCGACAATCGCGAATAACGCTGAGGGCGAGGCGGTTCGATAATGGGCGCTACGGCCCGGCGTCTGGTGTCGCCAGTGCCCGACCAACAGCAGATCGCGCACGGTCGCCCACCCTTCGCCGCTGCGCCAACTCGTCTCCATGACCATCGTGCCCGCGACATTGCGGCGATCGGTGGGCAGGACTTCGTGATGGACGCAATGATCGAGCGTTCGCAAGCGCCCGAAGGGGCTCGCACATCAGGGGCTTCGCGGCAGAGCCGCATGCACTATTCGGCTGGAACCCGGGTCGCCGCAACGGTGTCCGCGGGGTAGATCATCCGATCGGGTGGGTTGCTCGTGCGACGTGCGAGGGGGTAGTAGATGGCCGCCGTGAAGACGATGCCCACTATCCAGGAGATATCCGCTCCGCCGAGCATGTCGGTGATCGGGCCGGTGTAGAGCTTCTGCGCGAGAAACGGGATCTGAGCCACGATGCCGAGGGTGTAGCAGGCCAGGGCGGTGACGTTCCAGCGTCCGTAGCGGCCGTCCGGATCGTAGAGCGCCGGGATGTCGATGCGCTCGCGCGAGATCAGGTAGTAGTCGATCAGGTTGATCGCGCTCCATGGCGTGAACACCATGAGCAGGACGAGCACGAAGTTCTTGAAGTTATTGAGGAAGTCGGCGCTGGCACCGATGGCGATCACCATGGATACCACGGTGAAGCCGACGATATAGGCGGTCCTGGTGGCTTGGGTAGTGCGCGAGTGGCCGTTGAATGCGGTCACCGAGGTCAGGATGGACATGAACCCGCCGTAGGCATTGAGACAGTTCACCGTCAGCTTGCCGACCACGATCACCAGGTAGATCAGCAGCGCGATGGCGGACGGGCCCGCGAGATCGCCGATGAAGCCGACTTGGTTGCCCAGGAACGCTTTTCCGGCGACGGCGGCCACCAGCGCACCGAGCGTCATCGCCCACTGCGACCCGAGCACGCTGCCCGCGAAGGTGGACCAGAAGGTGGTCCGTGCGCTGGTCGAGCGGGGCAGATAGCGCGAATAGTCCGCGACGTACGGCCCGAAGGTCAGCTGCCATCCGGCACCGAGGGAGACCGCGAGGACGAAGGTGACGATGTCGAAGGATTTGCTGCCGACGTAGGCGCTGACGTCGTATTCGGCGAACAGACGGATCGTCAGGTAGGTGAAGCCGACAAGGCCGACCACGGTGGCGATCCGTCCGATGACGTGGATCAGCCGATAGCCGGTCACCGCGACCACTGCCGTTAGCGCACCGAAGACGAGTATGCCGACGGTCGAATTGTCCACGTGCAGAATCTTGTTCACCGCCTGCCCGGCCAATACCGTACCGGTCGCGGCGAAACCGAGATACATCACGATCACGAGCAACAGCGGCATTACCGCACCGAGGACGCCGAACTGCGCTCGGCTGGAAATCATTTGCGGCAATCCGAGCCGGGGACCCTGCGCCGAATGCAGCGCCATGACAATGCCGCCGAGAATATTGCCGAGCAGCAATCCGAGGATCGCCCACAGCGCGTCGGCGCCGAATACCACCGCGAGCGCACCGTCGACGATGGCGGTGATCTGCATATTCGCCCCGAACCACAGGGTGAATTGATTGCGCGCGGTGCCGTGGCGTTCGGCATCCGGAATTACTTCGATGGTGCGGCGCTCGATCTGCAGTCCGGCGTCGAATTCGTCGTTGTGCGGCATGGATCCGCCTTCCATCAGGAGATGCAGCAGCTGGGACAGCCTGCCCAGATGCATAGTCCTGTATATACAAGTGACTGTCAACCGGAACGGCTGGGATCGCTTATGACAACTCTGTCGATGTTCTGCGCCGGACCGCCCGCTATCCAGAGCGCACCAACTGCCCTGGGGCCGGAGCCCGAAGCGCGAGCCGAGGTGACCAACGTCCGTTGACGGGAGCGCGTGGCCCGCACGCTGGTGCGGGTGAAACCAGCCCGGATGAAGCGGAAACCGAGGTGCGCGGTCTCATGGTGCGCACGGAGGACATCCGAGAAGGATGGTGTCTGGAAATGCCGAAAAGGGGTTTCCCGGGCAGGCTGTAAGGTTGCCGCCAGACATGAGAGGTGGTGGCCGATGACCCGCCCGGTGGGTGATGCAGACCTGGCGGTGTTGTTCGCGGCGTCCGGACCCGATTCCGCACCGGCGTACGAGCGGATCAAGACCCTGATCCGCACGCAGATCGGCGCCGGACGTTGGGTCGCGGGGGATCAGCTTCCGTCGGAGCATCAGCTGGTCGACGCGCTCGGGATCTCACGCATGACGGTCAACCGAGCGCTGCGCGAGTTGGCCGCGGCCGGGGTAGTCGTTCGGATGATGGGGGTCGGCACCTTCGTCGCGCCCGCGAAGGTGGCCTCGCCGCTGTTCGAGGTGCGCAATATCGCCGATGAGATCCAGCAGCGCGGCCACCGGCACCGCACCGAGGTCATCTTCCTGCGCAGCGAACCCCTCGACACCGCCAACCCACTGCTCGATGACTGGCCGACCGATTCGGTATTCCATTCGCTGCTGGTGCATTTCGACGACGAGGTGCCGATCCAGGTGGAGGACCGCTACGTCAACCCCGCCGCCGCACCCGGCTACCTCGACCAGAATTTCGCCGAGACCACTCCGAACCGCTACCTCAGCGAAGTGGCCCCGCTGGTACGCGGCGAACACGTCGTCGAGGCGGTACAGGGCAGCCAGGAGGACTGCCGACTACTGCGCATCCGCCGCACCGAACCCTGCCTCCAGATCCGCCGCCGCACCTGGTCCACCAGCACCTTGGTAAGCGTGGCCCGCCTCGTCCACCCCGGCTCCCGCAGCCGCCTCGAAGGCGCATTCGGAGCCTGATCCAGCTGGGCAAGAACGGCTCCCGCGCATTGATCGGCGCGTCACGCACGTTTTCGCCCACGATTCCGTGCGCGGCGTGAAGAGAGGTGCGCGGCGTACGGAAGGTGCATGGCGTGGGCGCCCTTGCCCCGGCTCCCGAGGCCGCCTCGAAGGTGCATTCGGAGCGTGATCTGGCTGGGCGAGAACGGGTGCCGCGCATTGATTGGCGCGCCGCGCACGTTTTCGCCGACGATTCCGTGCGCTGCGTGAAGGGAGGTCCGGTGTACGGAGTTGCGCCGCGCGGTGGGTGTGTGGCGCGGAAGGGGCGTGGTGTGAAGAGAGTCGCGCGGCGTACGGAAGGCGCGTGGCACGCGAAGGCGCGTGGCGTACGGAAGGACCTGGCGTGGGGCGCCTTGCCCCGGCTCCCCAGGCCGCTCGAAGGTGCATTCGGAGCGTGATCTGGCTGGGCGAGAATGGGTGCCGCGCATTCATTGGCGCGCCGCGCACGTTTTCGCCCACGATTCCGTGCGTGGCGTGAAGAGTGGTGCGCGGCGTGGGGAGGTGTCTGGCGCGCGAGGGTTCGTGGCGAGTGAAGGTGGCGCGCGAAGGTGCTTGGCGATGCTTCAGGTGCCGAAGCGGAGGGCGTGGGTGACGATCGCGTCGAGACGCGCGTGATGGGCACCCTTCCAATAGGTTCGGCCGCAGTCGAGGCACTGGGCGAACGCGTCGTAAGTGCGTTCGGTCTCGTTCGGGAGTTGCCCCCGCAGGGTGTGCTTATCGGTTACGCGCAGGGGGCCGTTGCAGGCGGTGCAGCGGGTCCATGGTGCGAGGGGCGGTGCGAAGCGCGATAGCACGTCGTCGAGTTGTTCGACCGGGCGGTGGCTGTATATGTATGCGCCAGCGAAGATTTCGCGTCGACGCAGCAGTCCGCGATCGCGGGAGAGCAGGATGCGATGTTCGGCTGCCGAGCGCGTGGCGAGTGCGGCATCCCCGATATCCGGATTCTCGTAGGCAGTGTCGACGCCGAGCAGCCGCAGTCGCCGCGCCAGGGTGCCGAGGTGGATATCCAGCAGGAACCGCAGTGGTTCGTCGAATCGCTGCGGACGCACCACGGCGCGCACCGACACCGCCTCGCCGTCAGCGGGCATATGCGCCGGGCGCATCGACCGACCGTCGACCAGCAGTTCGCCCACCTCGGTGAGCGGCACGCCGAGTGCTTCCACGATATGTCCGAGCGTCGACACACCGTCGATCCGCACGGCCGAGCGACCGTCCCGCTGTGCGGCCGCGACGAACAGCCGCAATTCGGGCGCGAAATCGATGGTGATCTGCGCGGTGCTCACGCGGCCAGCATGCCAGGACATGCGGCCGGTGGACCACCCGGTTTTACAACGACCAGGGCTGGGCGCGGCGTCGGACCGGCGGTTCCGCGTTCGCCATGGCCTCGAGATCCTCGAGGAATTTGTCGATGCTGTCGGCGGCCACGTGGGTGCTGCCGATTTCGTAGCGCACCTTTTCCTCGGTGCTGTCCATGACCGTGGTGATCAGCTCTTCCTTGAGATCGCGGATGAGCTGGGTGCGCATTTGGGCGATCTGATCGCGGCCCTGGCTGCGGACCCGGGCGACCTCGGCGTCGGCGAATTCGCGCATCTTGGCGATGATGCGTTCGGCGTCGGCACGCGCATCCTCACGGATGTGCTCGAGTTCGGCCTGGGCGTCGGTGACCGCATTCTCGTAGGCGCGTTTGGCCTCGACGAGGCGGTCGGCCGCCTGCTGATTCTCCTCGAGCTGTTTCTGAATATTGTTCTGCGCCTTGGCCATCAGCCGTTTCACCGGCGGCGCCACCCATTTGACGATGACGAAGATGATGACCGCGAAGCCGAAGAGCTGGCTGAAGAAGATCGGCCAGTCGAAGGTGATGTGAAAGATTCCCGAGTCCTCGGACTCGGCTGCGTGGATGGCCCCTTCGGCAAGGATGCCGCTATTGAGGTTCATTGGCTACGCTCGCTCTGACTGATGGCCGGCGCTGGAGCCGGCGTGCCGATCCTTGATGCCGAGCACTCGATCGGCCAATGTCTCGGCGAGCGGTTCGACAGCCTCACGCAGCTCCGCGGCCACCTGGTCCGCCTGGGCCCGCAGTTCCGTCGCGGATTCCGCGACGATCCTGTCGGCCTCGTCCTGCGCCTCACTTCGCAACTGCTCGAGGATAACTCGGCCCTCGGCCCTTGCCTGGTTCCTGATCTCGACCGCCTCACTGCGCGCCTGCGCGACGGCCGCCTGATACTTCGATTCGGCGTCGGCGAACAGGGCTTTGGCTTCCTTATTGTCGACCGCGGTCTCCGCGACTCTCGCCTCACGTTCCGCCAATACCTTGCGTATCGGCGGAACGACGAACAGCCACATGACCCCGAGCACGATCAGGAAGATCAACAGCTCGGCGAAGAATGTGCCGTTGGGAATCAGGAAGTTCCCATCGGCAACAACATCCGTTCGCGGAGTCATACTTAATTACTTACCTGGAGTAGCGAATACGAAAAGCGCCATGAACGCTAGATTGATGAAGTACGCCGCCTCGACCAGACCGACGGTCAGGAAGAAGTTACCGCGGAGGCGACCTTCGGCTTCCGGCTGACGGGCAACGCCGTTGATCAACGCGGCGCCGGCGAGTCCGTCACCGATTCCCGCGCCGATGGCGCCACCGCCCATAATGATGCCGCCGCCGATGAGCGCGCCCTGGACGATGGCTGCCGTGGTTGCGTCTGCCATTTTTCACTTCCTGTTCTTTACTGTGCTCGATCGGCGGCGCCGATCTGTCGTTGTTTAGAGCGACCCGAAAGCAGTCGCTGGGGCTAGTGTTCGTGCTCCAGCGACATCGACTGACTGAAGTAGAGGACGGTCAACAGCGAGAAGATGAATGCCTGGATGGCTCCGACGAACAGATCGAAGAGTTTCCAGATAGCATTCGGCCCCCAGCTGATCCAGAACGGGAACAGTGCGATCACCGAGACCATAACGCCACCCGCGAACATGTTGCCGAACAATCGCAGCGACAGTGAGAGCGGTTTGGCGACTTCCTCGATGACATTGATGAAGACCATCGGGCCCCATCCGGTGTGGCCCTTCAGCAACTGCTTGGCGTGCCCGCCGGGGCCACGCCGATACACACCCGCGCCCTGGTACATGAAGAAAACGAACAGGGCCAGCGCGTAGACGAAATTGACGTCCGAGGCGGGCGGTGCGATCAATTCACCGTGTCCGTACTGCACCGGCAGCACGGACAACCAGTTCGACAACAGGATGTAGATGAACAGCGTGACTGCCAATGGCAGCGCGAACGGCGCGACCTTCATGCCGATGGCGCTTTCCACCTGGTTGCGCATCTGGACCGTGACGGTCTCGAAGAACAACTGCACGCCGTTGGGTACGCCCGAAGTCAGCTTCGCCCGCAGGTAGAACGCCAGACCGAGCACGATCGCCGCCGCGATGGCGGTCGAGATGATCGTGTCGACATTGAAGTCCATACCCCACAGATGCGCGACCGCGTGTTCGCCGACCTTGATTTTCGGCTCTTCCGCGGGCGCTTCCTCCGCGAGGACCGGCAGCGCCGACTGGGCGATGAAGGCGATTTGATTCGTCATGATTGCTGGCGAAGCTCCTTCACTTCAGGCAAGACGGTGACCAACACCAGAATCACTTGAAAGGCGGCCATGCCGAAGAAGATTCCGATGCCGTGCGGCCTTGCCAGGAAACCCACTGCGAGCGAACCGCCGGTTATTGCGATCAGTCGAGTCGCCGAGGAGAGGTAGAGGCCCTGTTTCCTCGGTTTCTCGGCATCGGCGACGCGGTTGACCGTCAATCGGGTGAGTTGGGCATTCACCCAACCGAGTCCGAGTCCGATGCAGATGAACAGACCGAGCAGCAGCCGGTCGAGCGGACCGGTAGCTGCCAGGGTGAGCACGCCGACGCCGATGGCAAAGACAGTCGCACGGCGCATTCGGAGCACATTGACATCCACTGCGACACCGCCTTCGCCGGTCATCCCACCTCGTAGTGGGGTCTTAATTGATCGATAGCATACACATTAACAACCCTTTTGGAAGGCAACGTTTTTGATCTTTCTCGGGCGAGATTTCGGACGATGTCCATTGGGCGACAGTGTCACACGGGGGACGACAAGATCAATCGGTGCTCCCGTGCGCGCCGAGTTGAATCGGACAAATCAGTCACCGTCCAACTTTCCGCTATTGTCCGGTTTATTCGGCCCGTATGCCTAATTTCGGTCATGTCTTTGTAAAGGAATTACAAAGAGACGCCCGATATCCCGAGCTGGAGTCGGCGCGCGGCATTGAATCGCGCGTTCGCCGCGATATCGTGATACCGCGCCCGAGCGGCACCTATTGATAGCTGGCGCGCTGCCGCTCGTGGCGGTGGCTCGGGTGCTGTCGCGGCCGGTGCGGCATGGTGGGCAGGGTCATCGACCAGTCGAGCCGCGTGTGGATTCGGTGCCGCCAACCCAGATGCTGAGTGCTTCGGTCAAACCCGCGGAGGTGGGTTCCCCGGTAGCCCATGCGACGTAGCCGTCGGGGCGCAGCAGGACGGCGGCGGGGGCTTGGATCGTTCCGAAACCCGGGATGGGCCAATGCTCGTCGCGGCCGACGGCGCTGATGATCTCGACCCGGTCGTGCCATTCCGGGACCGCCGGTACGTCGTTTCCATTGAGCACCAACAGGACCGGGCGGCCCCGGCGCAGCAGCTCGTGGACCCGAGTGTCGCCATCCGCGGTGGTGAGGTCGGCATCCGGGACGCGGCGGCCGATGAGCGGATGCTCGCCCTTGATGTCGTAGCGGATATCGAGTGCGGTGATCATCAGGCCGAGGCGGTGGCGTACCTGGTCCATATCGATCAGATCGCTCATGATGTCGCGCAGTGCGTCGGTATGCGGGCCGGGTCGTCCGAGGGCGGTCTGGGCGCGGGTGTTGTGCAGGACGCGGGTGGCGATCGGATGGCGCTCGGATTCGTAAGTGTCGAGAAGTTCGTCGGATGCGGTGCCGCGTAGGGCGGCGGCGAGCTTCCAGCCGAGATTCATCGCATCCTGCAATCCCAGATTCTGGCCCTGACCGCCCGCTGGGTAGTGGATGTGCGCGGCGTCCCCTGCCAGGAAGACCCGACCGACGCGGTAGCGGTCGGCCTGGCGGGCGGCATCGCCGTAGTGCGAGATCCAGCGCGGGCTGTGCATGCCGAAGTCGGTACCCGCGATCTCGGCGAAGTGGGCGCGGAAATCCTCGAAGCTCAGTTCCGTGCCGCGCTCGAGGACGAGGTCGTGGCGCTGTACGACGAGTCGGTACCAGCCGGGCTCGAATTGGACCGCGGAGAAGTCGCCCGCACCGGCGCGGTGTCCGAAGAAGGGCTGCGCGGGCGGATCGGCCAGTTCGACATCGGCGAGCATGCCTGTCACGGTCGCGTCGGTGCCGACGTAGTCGATGCCCGCCAGCTTGCGTACCGCGCTGCGGCCACCGTCGCAGCCGACCAGGTACGCCGCACGAATCCGGCGGGGATCCGGACCGCCGATCTCCACCTCGACACTCGACGCGTCTTGCTGGAAGCCGATAACGGGCGAACCCCACTGTACGACCGCACCGAGTTCGGTTGCTTGCCGGTCGAGTTCGCGTTCGATCACCGATTGCAGCACGGCGAGGGTGAACGGGTAGCGGGTATCGAAGTCGCTGAAGTCCAGGGGTAGGCCACTGAAGTGCCCGGCCTGCATGACGCGGCCGAGCGGGAGCAGTTCGTCGAGTAGGCCGCGCTGATCGAGGATTTCCATGGTGCGGGCGTGGATGCCACCCGCCCGCGATTCGCCGGTGCGCGCCGCGAGTCCATCGACGAGCGCGACATCCACACCGGCCAGCCGCAATTCGTAGGCCAGCATCAGCCCGGTCGGTCCGGCGCCGGCGATCACCACATCGGTCGTGTCCATGTCGGTCTCCTTAACGTTGTTAAGTGATTTAACGTTGTTAAGGAGACCAGAACATTGTTAAGCTGTCAACCGTCGGACAGCAGGAGGTGACAGTGAAGATCGATGCGACAGTGATCGCCGAGGCAGCGTTGGGTTTGCTCGACGAGGTCGGTCTCGACGGACTGACCATGCGGAAGGTGGCCGCGGCCCTGGATGTGCAGGCGCCCGCGCTGTATTGGCACGTCAAGAACAAGCGCGAACTGCTCGATGCGATGGCGCGGCGGGTATTCGTATCCGCTGTCGATGGGATCGAGGCGCCGCGGCAGGGCGAGGACTGGCAGGACTGGGTGGTGGCGGTGGCTGGGCGATTGCGCCGGTCGATGCTGCGCTATCGGGACGGGGCGAAGGTACTCGCCGGAACCTATGTCAACGAGGAAGCCATGTGGCGCACGGTGGAACTGACCTTGCGCACGCTAGAGGACGCGGGTTTCGCGCTGGTCGACGCCGAGCGGGTATTCCCGATCCTGCTGCACTACACGATCGGGTTCGTCATAGAGGAACAGGCGCAATCCGGCGCGGAGTACGCCGATGGCAATCCCTACGATTCCGCGCGGATCGCGCAGACCGTCGATGCCGAGCGTTATCCGCGGACCGCCCGGATGGTGGGCGAGCTGTTCGGCGCCGATACCGATGTGGAATACGAGCGTGGGCTGCGGGTCATCCTGGCCGGAATCCGCGCCACTCTATCGACATAACCGGTCAGCGGCCGAAGCCCGCCAGCCCGTCGGCGAGGGTGCTGATATTCAGTGCGTCGAGCACCTGTTGCCGGACGTCCGGGCATTGGGTGGTCGTGATGCGATCGACGATGGCGCGGTCCGTCACGACGGTGTCGTTGAGGCCCCCGTTGCGGGCCGCCCAATCGTGCACCGTGCCGTTGAAGCCGAGTTTGCCGATTTGCGCGCCCTCGGAGCGCCAACGTCCGACCTCCGGTTTCAGCATGTCGCACAGCTGTTCTGCCGCCGCCGGGGTGATCTCGTCCGGATTGGGCACCTGGGCGGAACTGCCGGGGGACGAGAAGGTGATGGTGATATCGGGGTGGGAGGTCGGGGTGGCGGGCACCGCCGGGTCGAGGGGGCCATTACCGCCGCAGCCGGCGAGCAGGGCAACCGCCACGGTCGCCGCGGCCAGCGTGGCGAGGGATCCGATCGAGCGCATCGGTACTCCTTATTATTCTTTTGTTTCCGGCTTCAGCTCGTAGACGACGTAAGCGGTGCGCACCACCGGTAAGGCCACATTGCGTACCCGGATGCCGCCCGGTGTGGTGCCGCGTTCGATACCCGCATGCGCATGCCCGTGGATCGCGAGGTCGACCTGCTGGTCATCGATGGTTTCGCCGAGTAGATAAGAACCGAGGAATGGGTAGATCTCACGCGGTTCGCCGTGCAGGGTGTCGCTGATGGGGGAGTAGTGCGTCAGCGCGATGGTGATATCGGTGTGCAGGCCCGCGAGCGCGTCGCGCAACATCTCCGCGAGGTCGACGGAGTGCGCGGCGAATTCACGCATCACGCGTTCGCCGAAGACGCTCGCGCATTTACCCGCGAAGCCACCGCCGAAGCCCTTCGTGCCCGCGATGCCGAGGGTGTGGCCGTCCACGGCGAATTTCGTCGCGGTGCCCTCCAATACGGTGATGCCGTGATCGGTGAGCTCGGCCGTGATCTCGTGCTGTGCGTCGCTGTGATGGTCGTGATTGCCGAGTACCGCGACGACCGGGACACCGAGATCGGCGAATTCCGCGGCCACGACACGGCCTTCCTCGACGGTGCCGTGGCGGGTGAGATCACCGGCCAACAGCAGCACATCGGCACGGTCGGGCAGTTCCGCGAGTGCCGGGCGCAGTTCGCCGCCCGACTCGGCGCCGAGATGGACGTCACCGATTGCCGCGATCCGCATGTGCCGCCCTCCTTTCGGTCTCAGTCCGCCAGCGCCTCGGCGGCTCCCGGCGCGCATGGCGGCGTGACGTGCACGTCGTTGTGAATGCGGGCGCGCGGAAGCTGTTCGCGCACCACGTTTTCCATCTGCATCTTGCGTTCGATACTGCTCACCTCGCCGCCGAGGACGACGACGTCGCCGCGAATCGTCACCTGCACACCGAGTTCGGCGGTGCGCGGATCCTCGGCCAGCGCTCGGCGCAGATGCGCGACCAGATATTGCGGTCGTTCCATTCACACCACCCGCTTCGGCTCGATTACTCCGAGATCGTCCAGCAGCCCGAGGAAGGCCCGGGCATACGGCGAAACATCGGTTTCCTTGCGCACCCGATCCCAATCCACCTGTTCGCGTAGATCGCGCGCGATCGTCAGCAGCGGGCTCAGGTCCAGCCGGTGCGCGTCGAAAACCAATAATTTGTCGATCATCAGGTCGCTCGCGCTGATCACCGGCGCCATCGTCGGGCCGATGCGCATCGTATCGGCGCGATCGAGCAATTCGTCGGTGACGGGGCGATTGTTCGGCCGGTAGATCAGGTCGATGAGGACGCCGCCGTCATAGACCTTCGTCAGCCAGTCCTCCGGCGGATCGGCGATCCGCAAACCGCCGCGAGCCAGCGCGCTGCGGGCCTCTGCCAGGTCGGCGGGTTTGATGAAGATGTCGACATCGTGCTCGGAGGCGGGCCCGCCGCGCGCATAGACCGCGCAACCACCCGCGATCGCGAAGCGGATATCGGCATCCATCAGCTGATTGACCGCGCGGGTGAGTGCGTGGAGCAGTTGGTCGATCGTCGGGACCATATGTGCGCCATACCCGCGCTTCGGCCGGCTAATCGCCGCCGCGGCGAGGCAGTCAGGGTTTGCGGGCCGATACCGCCGATCATCAGGAGTTCGACATCGCGCGCCGGTGCGCCGAATCACCCCGGGATATCGCCTGGGAGTGCCTAATGCCTACGTAACCCGCTGGCCAATGACTCGAGCCCGCGGCTCAACCATGCCTGTGTACTGCGCCGATGCGCACGATCATCGAATTCGCCATGCGCACCGAAGTCGTGTCCGCCGGACCGGTCGACCGGCTCCCAGAGGTTGGCGGGGCGTGTGTCGGCGTCGGTATCGGTCTGCTGCGACTCGTAGCCGGTGCGGGCGAGATAGCGGTCGAGCAGGCTGGGCGCGAGCCGCTGTGCGAGCAGCGTCCCCGTCGTGCTCGCGCCGACCCAATACTCCTTGCGCTCAGGATGTTTCGCGGCAAAGGCGATCGAGCGCGCAATGATCTCGGGTTGGTAGATCGGCGGCACCGGCTGTGGCCGCTTCGGCAAGCGCGACAGCACCCAGGAGAATTGGGGTGTATTCACCGCGGGCGCCTGCACCAGCGTGATGTGCACATTGCTGCCCTCGTGCATCAGCTCGACCCGCACCGATTCGGTGAACCCGTTGATCGCGTGCTTGGCGGCGCAATACGCCGACTGCAGTGGAATCGAGCGGGCGCCGAGCGCCGAGCCGACCTGTACCACAGCGCCGCGATCACGCGCCCGCATCCGGGATATGGCGGCCATGGTGCCGTGCACGGTGCCGAGATAGGTGACCTCCGTGACTCGCCGGAACTCCGCGGCCGCGATCTGCTCGAAGGGGGCGAATACCGAGGTGAAAGCCGAATTCACCCAGACATCGATGGCGCCGAGCACCTCCTCGGTTCGCGTCGCCGCGGCCTCGACCGCCGCGTAATCCGCGACATCGAGCGCGATCGTCAGCGGCTCACCACCCGCGGCGCGCACATCATCGGCCGCGGCGGCGAGTCCGGCATCGCCGCGGGCGAGCAGCGCGACTTTACAACCGCTCGAAGCGAATTCGCGTGCGGCCGCGCGACCGATGCCCGCACTCGCCCCGGTGATCACCACTACGCGGGGTTCGAAACTCATCACAACTCCTTACTCATGGTCGTCGCCGAATCGGGTGAGCTGAACCGAGGCTTCGAAAAGCATCGCGTGCACGAAGGCCTGCGGCATATTGCCGCGCAGCTGACGCTGTCGGACATCGAATTCCTCGGCGAACAATCCGGGCGTACCGCACGCCGCGCGATTGCGTTCGAAGTAGCGTGCCGCCGAAACATGATGTCCCAGTTGGGCGGCCGCTATCGCCATGACGAATCCGCAGAACAGGAAGGCGCCTTCGTTCGTCTCCAGCGGCCGCTCGTCGTGGCGATAGCGATACACGTAATAATCCGTGCACAATTCGCGCTCCACGGCGCGATAGGTGGCGAGGCTGCGCGGATCGTCGAGAGGTACGCCGCCACGGATGGCAGGCAATAGCAGGGCCGCGTCGACACCCGCCGCATCCGGGGCCTGCTGCCAGGCACCGCTGGGATGCACACTGGTGCGGGCGGTTTCGGCCATGATTGTATCGGCCAGCGCCGTACAGAACACCGGGTCGGCACCGGTCTCGGCAGTGGCGGCGACCGCGCGCAGACCGCTGACGCAGGCCAGCCGGGAATGCGTCCAGTGTCGGTTCTCGATCTCCCAGATGCCCGCATCGGGTCGACGCCAGAGTTCGGCAATCGCGGCGACCGCCACCGAAATCGCCTTGCGGTTGTCCTCGGTGAGCCGGTCGTGCCGGGCGCCTGCGGCGAACAACAGTAATGCCTCGCCGAATACATCGAGTTGGGATTGGTCACGCACCCGGTTGCCGAGCACGGCACGACCGCCCGGATAGCCGGGTAGGTCCAGCTCGCTCGGCTCAGGGATCGGTTGGCCGGTGACCGTGCACGCGGGCAGTATCGCGGGCCCATCGGCGAGTAATCGTTCTCCGACGAACTGCAAGGCATTGTCCAACAACGGATGTGGGCCGTCGGTCGCCACCGCCTGACCGGCGAAGCATTGGTCGCGGATCCACACATAGCGGTAGTCGTAGTTCTCGCCGAGGTCCGCGCGTTCGGGCAGGCCGGTGGTGGCCGCGGCGACCATGCCATTGGTGGAACTGGTCATACCGCGCATGACCGCATAGGCCTGTGCGGTATCGCGGGACGCGGCGCACGGGCCCAGCTTCGGAACCTCTCGCTGCCAAGCGGATTCGGTCTGTGCCCATGCGGTGTGCGGATCCGGCGGCTCGTCGGGCAGTGCGATATCGGACAATTCGAGGACGAGATCATGAATCTCGCCTTGTCGCAGCGTTATCCGATCGGCCAGGCCCTGGTCATCGCGGACCGACGCCGACGCCCCACCGGTCCAACGCAACGCTAGGTCACCGACGCGCGCGAGCCACATCCCGTCGTCGGTGCGGCGCAGGTCATGTGCCTTTGCCTTGCCGAACTGCCCGGCGGGCCGCAGCACCACATCGACCTCGGCATCGCCGTGCACCGCGACGATCCGGCGCAGCACAACCACCCGATGCGGATCACCGGGAAAGGCCAGCGCCTCCCGGCATTCGATCACCGAGGAGCCGACCAGCCAGTGCGAATTCCAGATCAGCGTGCCCGTCTGGTAATACCCGCCCCACACGTACCGCCCGGACGGTGTCACCGAATACGCGCTGTCCCCGCCGACCAGCGCGGCGAAGACCGCGTCGCTATGCCAGCGCGGGGCGCACATCCATGCGAAGTCACCGTGTGGACCGACCAGCACACCGCGCTCGCCGTCCGCGAGGAATGCGTATTCGCGCAGTACATGCGGCCGGGTGATATTTTCGGCCGTCACATCGGTCGTATACCACCGCAGACCGTTCGCAACCTTGTCAAGTCGGCGAGGAATCCGGCATAGGCCTCGTCGCGATCGGGTGCCCGCAGCACCGACGACGGATGCACAGTCGCCAGCACCGCGTAATCCGGCATCGATATGAGCTCCCCGCGCCGCTCGGAAACCTTGAATGAGGGACCGAGCACGGCCTTAGCGGCAATCGCGCCGAGACAGACCACCAGTTGTGGCTCGATGACCCGCAACTCGGCCTCGAGCCAGGCCGAGCAGGCAACGATTTCGGTGCGTCCGGGTTGTTTGTGGATGCGGCGCTTACCGCGCTCCTCGAATTTGAAGTGCTTCACCGCGTTGGTCACGTAGATGCGGTCGCGGTCGATCCCGACCTCGGCGATCGCACGGTCGAGCAGCCGCCCGGCGGGGCCGACGAACGGGTGACCCCGCACGTCCTCCTGGTCGCCGGGCTGTTCACCGATCATGACCACGTCGGCGTTTTCCGGGCCTTCGCCGAAAACCGTCTGGGTGGCGTGCCGGTAGAGATCGCAGCCGTGGCAGCCGCACGAGGCCTGCCGCAACTCGGCTAGGCTCGCGTGCGGCGGCACGAACTCCGCGGCGCCCGGCACGGCCATATCCGCCTCAGTCCTTGCCCAAGGCCCGCGCGAGTTGACCCTTGTTCATCTTCGAGCGGCCCTCGATATTGCGGTTTTTGGCTTCGTTGTACAGCTGATCGCGGGTCGGGCCCTTGGGACCACTGCGCCCCGAGCGCTGCCCACCGCGTTGCTGTGGCGACTTGTCCTTCACCGAGGAACGGCTTGCGGTCTTCGACTGCCCGGATTGGGCGCGGTTTTTGTTGACCGTCCGCGCGGCGATCTCCTTCGCCCGCTTCTCGCTCTCGCCGCGGTCCTCCGCCGAGTCCTTGATGTGCTCGTACTGCCGTTCCTGTTTATTGCTCCATTCCTTTGGCATGTCACACCTCCTGCCCGCCGAGTACCCCGGTTCACCGCGCGAAACCAGGTTCGCAGCGTGGGCTCGATCGCGGGCGAGACCAGCGTCGATATGCTGGCCGAATGAAGGTGGTTCCTGGCGCGTTGGTGACCGTCGCCGATGATCTGGACGCGGTGACGACGGTCGGGCACGAGGACGATCCGGCCGACGTCGGATTGACGAACGCGGACGTCGCGGCACTGTGGGCGTCGGTCCAGGCGTGGTACCGGCTGGGGACTACGCCGGCTATTCAGACCTGTCTGCGGCGCAATGGGAAGATTGTGCTGAACCGGGCGATCGGACACGGCTGGGGGAATGCGCCGAAAGACGGTCCGGATGCGGAGCGGGTGCTCGCGACGCCGGAGACGCTGTTCTGCGGGTTCTCCACGGCCAAGGGCGTATCGGCGACGCTGATGTTCATGCTGATCGAACAGGGTGTGTTCGCTCTCAATGATCCGGTGTGCAAATACATTCCGGAGTTCGCGGCGCACGGCAAGGACGGGATCACCATCGGCGATGTGCTGTCGCATTCGGCGGGTGTGCCGTTTATTACGCCGCCGTACAAGGGCGTCGAGCTCGTGCTCGACGAGGAGCTGGCCGTGCAAGGTTTGGCCGATCTGGTGCCGAGTTGGCGGCCGGGTCGCTTCCGGGTCTATCACGCATTGACCGGTGGTTTGATCCAACGGCTGCTGGTGCGGCGGGCCACCGGGAAGCGGATGCGCGAACATCTCGCCGAACAGATACTCGAACCATTGGGCTTCCGCTGGAACAACTTCGGGGTCCGTCCAGAGGATGTCGACAAGGTCGTGCCCAGCGTGAAGACCGGACCGCCGCCGTCCCGAATGTCGATACTTCTGGCGCGCAAGGCGCTGGGCGGCCGGATGGACGGTGCGACCGCCAAGTCCGCGAATCGGGATTTCCTGACCGCCGAACTGCCGTCGGGCAATATCGTCACCACGGCCTACGAGCTGTCCCGCTTCTATGAAATCCTCACCCGCGGCGGTGAGCTCGACGGTGTGCGGATCATCGAGCCCGAAACCCTTCGCGATGCCATCCGCCCCGCGCCCCGCATACCGGGCCTGGCCGGACGCGTAAGCCGCGCTGGTTTCGAACTGGGCGCACGTCGCTCGAAGTTCGGGAGAAATACCCAGTCGCACTTCGGCCGCAGTGGCCTGACAACCCAATACGGCTGGGCCGACCCCACCCGCGGACTCTCCGGTGCGATCCTGACCAGCGGCAAGGCCACCACCGACACCCAACGCCCTTGGGCCCTGGTCGCCCAGATCTCCAACACCATCGGCCAGCTCCCGCGCGCCGATCGGCTGTTCGATACCGACTGATTCACTCGCTGCGCAGCGCCGCGGCGAGCACTTGTGCCCCGTGCTGCGGTCGGGCTTGCGGTTGCAGGTGTTCGATTTGGGTACGGCAGCTGAAACCGTCTGCCAGGACGAGGGTTTCGGGGTCGCGGTTGCGGATGGTCGGCATCAGTTTGTCTTCTGCGCAGGCTACCGAGACGTCGTAGTGGCCGCGTTCGAAGCCGAAGTTGCCGGCCAGGCCGCAGCATCCGGCATCGAGTACCTCGACGTCGAGCCCGGTTGCGGTCAAAAGCCTTTGGTCGGCGTCATAGTGCAGGATCGCGTGCTGGTGGCAGTGTGGTTGGACCATGGCATGGGCGTCGATGCGCGGAGGTTCCCAGTCGTCGGCCTGTTCGGTGAGGATTTCGCCGAGGGTGCGGACCTGATTGGCCAGGCGGTGGGCGTCTTCGTCACCGGGGAGTAGTTCGGTGAGATCGGAGCGGAAGACGGCGGCGCAGCTGGGTTCGAGTACCACGATGGGGGTGCTCGAGCGCAATTGGGGTTCGAGCTGACGCAGGGTACGGCGCAGTACGCGTTTCGCGGTGGGAAGTTGGCCGGTGGAAATCCAAGTCAGTCCGCAACACACTGTGCGCCTCGGTATTTCGATCTCGAATCCGGCGGCCTCCAGTACGGTCACCGCGGCTTCGGCTATTTCGGGGGCGAAGTTGTTGGTGAAGGTATCGGGCCACAGCAGCACTCGGCCGCGGTGGCCGCGCTCGTCGGGTGCGCGGCGGGCGAACTTCTCGGTGAAGCGCTCGCGCGCGAAGCGCGGTAGTTCCCGGCGCGGGTCGACGCCGCCGAGGCGCTTGAGTAGTCCACCCGGCCCCCGGCTCTGCGCCAGCGCATTGGCCGGTGCGGACACGGCAGTGGCGAGGCGGGCCCACAGCGGGATCCAGCCCATCGAGTAGTGCGCCATCGGCCGGACGCGGTGTTCGTAGTGGTGGGAGAGGAATTCGGCCTTGTAGGTGGCCATATCGACATCGACCGGACAGTCGCTGCGACAGCCTTTGCAGGCCAGGCACAGATCGAGGGCATCGCGGACCTCGGTCGAGCGCCAGCCATCGGTGATCACCTCGCCCTGCAGCATTTCGAACAGGAGACGCGCGCGGCCACGGGTGGAGTGCTCCTCCTCTCTGGTCGCCCGATAGCTCGGGCACATCACGCCGCCCTCGTGACCGCGGCACTTGCCGACGCCGACACAGCGCGCGGCGGCCACGCTGAAGCGATGGTCATCCTCCGGGAAGGTGAAATGCGTCACCGGATTCCACGGTCGGTAGTCCGCACCCTGGCGCAGATCCTGATCCAGTGCTCGCGGGTGCACGACCTTGCCGGGATTCATCCGATTGCGCGGATCGAAGAGATGTTTGACCGCGCCGAACGCCTCGACGACGCGATCGCCGAACATGATCGGCAACAGTTCGCCGCGCGACTGACCGTCGCCGTGTTCACCGGACAGCGATCCGCCGTACCGCGTCACCAACCGGGCGCTCTGCTCGGCGAAGCTGCGGTACTTCGAAATGCCCTCCGCGCTACGGAGATCGAACGGAACGCGGGTGTGCACGCAGCCGTGGCCGAAGTGGCCGTACAGCGAGGACGACTGGTAATCGAAATCGTCGAGCAATCTTTCGAAGTCGCGCAGATAGTCGCCCAGCCGGTCGGGCGGAACCGCGGCATCCTCCCAACCCTCATGGGTTTCCGGACTGTCGGGCGGATAGGCCGTGGCGCCCAGGCCTGCTTCCCTTGCCATCCAGATTTCCGCCTCGCGTGCGGGATCATCGATCATCGTCGAGGTCGCACCGGTTTTCATGGTCAATTCCTCGACCATCGCCTGGGCCCGGCGGTCGGCTTCGTCCTGGTCAGCGCCCTCGAATTGCGCCATCAGCCAACCGTTTCCGTCCGGCAGCTGGGCGATGGCATCGGCGGCCAGATGTTCGAGGTGCTCGAGTTGGACCAGTCGGTGGTCCACGCCTTCCAGCGCTGTCGGCTCGTGCTGCAACACCATTGGCACCGCATCGGCGGCATCGTAGATATCGGGGTAGCCCAGCACGGTCAGTGCCACCGCTTTCGGGCGTTGGACGAGTCGGATTTCGGCACGCAGCACCGTCACCAGCGTGGATTCGCTGCCGACGAGAAGTTTCGCGAGATCGAAGCCGTGCTCCGGGAGTAGGGAATCGAGGTTGTAGCCCGACACGCGGCGTGGAATATCGGGATAGTGCGCGCGAATATCCGCCGCGTATTCGTCGCGGATCCGCCGCAGGCCGTCCAGCAGTTCGGGGAACTCATCGTGGGAATCCGCGCCGACCCAACCCCGTAACCCCTCGTAGGTCAGGATTTCCAGCCGCCGCACCGAATCGACCATCTTCCCGTACGCCTGCGCTGTAGAGCCGCAGGAGTTGTTGCCGATCATGCCGCCGATCGTGCAGCTGACGTGCGTCGCGGGTTTCGGGCCGACCATCAGGTCATACCGCGCCAACTGCGCATTCAGCGGGTCCAGCGCGATGCCGGGTTCCACGATCGCGGTGCGGGCCGCCGTGTCGACCGAGATCAGCCGATCGCAGTACTTGCTCCAATCCAGCACCACGGCCGCATTGCAGCATTGACCGGCCAGGCTGGTGCCGCCGCCGCGCGAGAGCACCGGCATATCGTGCTCGCGGCACACCGCGATCGCCGCGGCCGCATCGTCCGGTGTGCGTGGTAGCACCACGCCGAGCGGCACCGCGCGGTAGTTCGAGGCATCGGTGGAGTATGTGGCTCTTGATCCGGGATCGAAACGTACTTCCCCGGAGACCTGCTCGGTGAGTTCGGCCGCGAGTCGCGTCAGCGGGAGATCAATCATTCGCCCCAGCCCTCCTATCTCGGCACAGTGCGACTACCCACTTCGGTGCGCGGCACACCCCTGATTGCCTGCCCATTCGCTGGGTATCACCGGTCTGACCAACCCGGATACCAACAGGAGATCCTCATGAAGCAGCAGGTTGGTGACTACGTCCTGCAACGACTACGGGAGTGGGGCGTTAACCAAGTCTTCGGATACCCCGGCGACGGCATCAACGGTCTGGTCGCCGCTTTCGGTCGCGCGGATAACAAGCCGCAATTCGTGCAGGCCAGACACGAGGAAATGGCGGCGTTCCAAGCCACCGGCTACGCCAAGTTCAGTGGGAAGGTCGGCGTCTGCACGGCCACCTCGGGACCCGGCGCGATCCATCTGCTCAATGGCCTCTACGACGCCAAACTCGACCATGTCCCGGTCGTCGCGATCGTCGGTCAGACCGCGCGTAGCGCCATGGGGGGCAGCTATCAGCAGGAAGTCGATCTGCAGAGCCTGTTCAAGGATGTCGCCAGTGATTACCTGGTCGAGGTCAATGTCTCGAGCCAGTTGCCCAACGCGCTGGACCGGGCGTTTCGCACGGCGATGACCCGGCATTCGCCCACCGCCGTGATCATTCCCGCCGATCTGCAGGAAGAACCTTACGAACCGCCCGAACACGAGTTCAAGCAGGTGCCCTCCAGCCCACCGCATGCGTTGACCGCGACGGTGGTCGCACCGTACCCCGAGATCGAACGCGCGGCCGAGATCATCGACGCCGGATCGAAGGTCGCGGTGCTCGTCGGTCAGGGCGCACGCTCGGCCGCGCGCGAGGTGGTCGAACTCGCCGAAATCACCGGTGCGGGTGTGGCGAAGGCATTGCTCGGCAAGGATGTGCTGCCCGACGACCTGCCCTTCGTCACCGGGTCGATCGGGTTGCTCGGTACCAGGCCGAGCTATGAAATGATGCGCGACTGCGACACGCTGATCATCGTTGGGTCGAATTTCCCCTACACCCAGTTCATGCCGGAGTTCGGTCAGGCGCGAGCCGTGCAGATCGATATCGACGGCACCATGATCGGCATGCGCTATCCGACCGAGGTGAATCTGGTCGGTGATGCGAAAGCCACACTGGCCGAACTCATTCCGCTGCTGCGCCGCAAGGAGGAACGTTCCTGGCGGGAGAAGATCGAGCAAGATGTGGCGCGCTGGTGGGAGACGGTCGAGCGGCAGGCGATGCTGCAGGCCAAGCCGGTCAACCCGATGCGCGTGGTTTGGGAACTGTCGCAACAGCTTCCGGATAATGCGATCGTCACCGCGGACTCCGGCTCGTCCACCAACTGGTACGCCCGCTGTCTGCGTTTCGGTATCGGTACGCGCGGCTCGCTGTCGGGCACCCTGGCGACCATGGGACCCGGCGTGCCCTATGCCATCGGCGCCAAATTCGCGCATCCGGATCGCCCGGCCATCGCATTGGTCGGTGACGGTGCCATGCAGATGAACGGAATGGCCGAACTGCTCACCATCGCACGCTATTACCGGCAGTGGAGTGACCCCCGGCTGGTCATCTGCGTCTTCCACAATAACGATCTGAACCAGGTCACCTGGGAGCTGCGCGCCATGGGTGGCGCGCCGAAATTCGAAGAGTCGCAGATACTTCCGGAAACCTCCTACGCGGATCTGGCGCGCTGTATGGGTCTGCCGTCGATCGCGGTCGACGATCCGGACAACCTCGCCGACGCGTGGCGGCAGGCGCTGAGCGCGGATCGTCCGGTGCTGCTCGATGTGCGCTGCGATCCCGAAGTACCACCGATCCCACCGCATGCGACCTATGAGCAGATGAAGGACACCGCCGAGGCGGTGATGCGCGGCGATCCGGATGGCTGGCATCTGATGTGGCAGGGCACCAAGGCCAAGTTGCAGGAATTCGTGCCGCATCGGAGTTCGTCATCATGACTTTGCCAGCGACCGAGGATGTCGTCGATCTGCTGATGGCACAGCATCGGCAGATCGAAGGCCTGCTCGCGCAACTGAAGTCCGGACAGGGCGATAAGTCGGAGCTGTTCAAAGAACTGGTCCGGTTGCTCGCGGTGCACGAGAGCGCCGAAGAAGAGGCTGTGCATCCCGTCGCGGCACGTGCCCGTTTCGGGGCAGACCAGATGGTCGGACAGCGCCGAGATGAGGAGAACCACGCCAAGTGCGCGCTGGCCAATCTGTACGACCTCGGTGTCGACCATCCGGATTTCGATGCCGAGTTGGCCGCATTCGCCGACGCGGTGACCGACCATGCCAGGCGCGAAGAGAACGAAGAATTCGCTCTTTTGCGTCAGCAATTTTCGGTGCATCAGTTGGAGCGGATGGCGGGTTCGGTGCGGGCCGCCGAAGCGGTCGCGCCGACACGCCCGCATCCGAAGACCGGAGAGTCCCCGCTGGCGAATCTGCTGGCCGGTCCGCCACTGGCGATATTCGACCGGATGCGTGATGCGGTGCGGGACTGGCGTCGAGAAGACGACACATGAGCGGGCGCATCGCAGCGGTGGCGGAAGTTCTCGGCTGGTGGGCGGTGCTGGTGTTGCTGTGGTTGGCGACGCTGACCACGTTCAGTCTTCAAGAGCTGCTCGCGGCGGCCGTGCTCGCATTACCTGCCGCCTGGGCGGGACGGGTGGGACGTATTGCGGTGCGAGGTAATTGGCGGATGCCCGACAAGGTCGCGCAGTCGTTGGCCACGCTACCCGGCGCGATCGTGCGCGATAGTTGGGCCGCCCTGTCGATAGCCGCGCGTGGTAGGCCGGTCGGGCGGTTCGAGCAGGACGCACTGGACGCGGAGACCGATGCGCGGCGGCGGGCGGGGCGGGCGGCATTGATCACCGGTGTCCTCTCGGCGACGCCGGGCTCGATGGTCATCGATGTCGACGATGAGCTGCTGCTGCATGTATTCGCGACACCAGTTACCCGATTGCGGCGGATGTTCGGGGGCTGATCGACATGTCCACCGTGCCCTGGCTGGTCGCATCGGGTGTGCTGCTGGTCGGTGGGATCGGGCCTGCGCTGCTGCTGTCCAGTCGGGGCACGGCGGCGCATCGGCTCGTGGGGATGCAATTGGTCGGCTCGCTGTTGATTTTCGTCTTGATATCGCTGAGTCTGGGACTCGGCCGACCGGACTATCTGATCGTGCCGTTGGTGGCGGTCCTGCTGTCCTTCGCGGGCATACTCGTTTTCACGCGCCTGTTGGGGGTGCGCGATGACTAGTTTCTTCCTCGACGCACTGCTGGCAATCGGCACGCTGGTCGCGGTGGCCGCCTCGGTGGCGGCACTGCGACCGCGTTCGGTCTATGCGCGACTGCACTATTCATCGATTATCAGCTCGGTCGCCGGACCGTTCATCGCGCTCGCGGTGCTGGTCGCGGAGGGGCCCGGGCTGACCACGGCGATCGTCGTGGTGACCCTGCTACTGCTGGCACTCACCGCACCTGTACTCGGTGCCGCCATCGGCGGGCTCAATGCCCGCACCGACGGCAGGATCGAGGCACCGCAATGAGCGCCCTGATGGTGATCACGCTCGGACTGGTCGCGGTGGCGGGCACGGTGGTCGTATTCACCGACCAGCCGCAGCGGCAGGCGGTATCGCTGGCGGTATTCGGTGCGCTGTTGACACCGGCATTTCTCGTGCTCGGCGCGCCGGATGTGGCGTTGTCGCAGGTTGCGGTGGGTACGGCGGTGGTGCCGCTGATGGTGTTGCTCGCTGTGCGTGCCGTGGAGCGGAGGCGACGGTCGTGAAGTACGGTGCGCGACTGGTGATCTTCCTCGTCGGCGCAGGCGGGCTTGTCGTATTGCTCGGACTCGCGCTTTTGCGGATGCCCGGGTTCGGCGGCACCGACCATCCGTACCGGGACGCCGCGGTCCGAGCGTCGCTGGAGCAGCACAGTCCGAATGCGGTGTCCTCGGTCAATTTCGATCAGCGTGGCCTGGATACCTTCGGCGAGGAGGCCATTCTGGTGGCCGCGGTGCTCGGGGCCGCGACTCTCTTGCGTCCGGCAGGGCGGCGGCCGCAACGAAAGTCCGACGATGTCGGTCGCATTATGCAAGCGACGCGATTTCTGGGCTATGCCTTGCTGCCGGTGACGCTGATGATCGGTGCGGATGTGGTTGTGCACGGACATCTCACGCCGGGCGGTGGCTTCCAAGGCGGCGTGGTGCTGGCCACCGGCCTGCACCTGCTGTACGTGGCTGGCAATTATCGCGCGCTGCGGCGGGTGCGTCCGCTGGTCTGGTACGAGTTCGGCGAGGCGGTGGGCATGGGCACGGTGGTCGCCCTCGGGCTGGCCGGAATCCTCAGTGGCGCTGGGTATTTGGCGAATATTCTGCCGCTCGGGCAATTCGGCCGCCTGCTGTCGGCCGGTACGCTGCCGCTGTTCAGCGTGGCGGTCGGACTCGCGGTCGGCAGTGGTGTCGTCGTACTGCTCGCGCAGTTCCTCGACGAGTATCTGACTACGGAGAGGCGGGCGTCGCGATGACCGTATTTCCCTACATAATCGCCGGTTGGCTCTTGCTGATCGGCAGCTACGGCGTGGTACGCAGCAGACATCTGGTGCACACCGTGGTGTGCGTATCCATCGGACAATCGGGAACCTATGTCCTGCTATTGGCCATCGGCTACCAAAAGGGCGCATCCGCACCGATTTTCGGGTCCGCGAATCCACCGGGTGCCGCGGTGGTCGACCCGGTGGTGCAGGCGATGGCGCTGACCGACATCGTCGTCTCCGCGACGGTGACCGCTTTGCTGCTGGCGCTGGTCGTGCAGATCGCAAAGCGCCACGGCACCGTCGAACCCGACGAACTGCACGCGCTGCGTGGCTGATGGTTCCCCTCGATCAGGCACTGCCGGCACTCCTGATCGCGCTGCCGGTTGCCGGTTCCTGTGTACTGCTCGCTCTCGGGCGCATCTTGCCGAGGTTGCTGATCGATGTGATCGGCACCGGGACCGCGCTCGCCGAGACGGTCCTGGCCGGATTGCTGCTGTATGAGACCGGTGCGGGCACGGTGGTGTCCTGGTCCGGTGGTTGGGAGCCGCGACCGGGATTGACCGTCGGTATCGTGTTGGTCGCCGATCGGCTAGCTGCCGCAATGGCTTTGCTTATCGCGTTGCTCACCGCGACGGCGTTGCTGTTCGGCTGGCGGTACTTCGACAATTTGCATGCGCACTATCCGGCGCTGGTGCTGCTCTTTGCCACCGGGATGACCGGATTCGCGCTGACCGGTGATCTTTTCGACATGTTCGTCTTCTTCGAACTGATGGGTGTGGCGGCCTACGCGTTGACCGGCCTCAAGATCGAGGAACCCGAATCCGTACAGGCCGGATTGAACTTCGGGGTGGTCAATTCACTCGGCGCGTATCTCTGCCTGTTCGGCATCGGCCTACTGTATGCGCGGACCGGGCAGCTGGGACTGGCACAGTTGGGAATTGCGGTCGAAGGGCGGACAGGTGACGCTCTTGTTTTGGCGGCATTCGTGCTGATTGCCACCGGATGGCTGGTCAAGGCGGCGGCGGTGCCGTTCCATTTCTGGTTGGCGGATGCGCATGCTGTCGCACCGTCGCCGGTCTGTGTGCTGTTCTCGGGTGTGATGGCACCGCTGGGTGTTTATGGGCTGGCACGGGTGTATTGGACGGTGTTCGATACTGTGCTTCCCGCTCCCGGGGTGCGTCGAATGCTGTTGGTGCTCGGCGTTTTTACCGCTGTGCTCGGTGCGGTGATGTGTGTGCTGCAACGGCATATCAAACGGCTGCTCGCGTACTCGACGATCGCGCATATCGGATTGTTCATTCTCGGTCTTGCCGCGCTGTCACCGCTCGGTGTTGCGGCATCGGCGCTCTATCTCGGGGGGCACGCTGCGGTCAAGGGTGCGTTGTTTCTGCTGACCGGCGTGTTGCTGTCGCGGTATCGCAGTGTGGACGAGTTCAGTTTGCACGGGCGGGCGCGAGGTCAGCGAACTATCGGTGTGCTGTTTGTGCTTTCGGCGTTGGTGTTGGCCGGGCTGCCGCCGTTCGGTTCGGGGCTCGGTAAGGCGTTGCTCGAGGAATCCGGTGCGTCGATTTTCCTGGTCGCGCTGGTAATCCTGGTGTCGGCCTTGACCGGAGGGGCGGCGTTGCGTGCGGGGCTACGGGTGTGTTTCGGTGTGGGCGAGGTACCCGAGCACAAGTTGGATCCCGAGGAGACGACCGGGGAATACGAGGTGCCCGATGTCGCGGCGCCGCACAACAGGACGCCGATCACGATGACGGGTGCGGTGTTGGCCTTGTTGCTCGTCGCGCTGTTACTCGGTCTGCCAACCGATTTCACCAGAGCCATCGGGCCCGCGGCCGCGACTTTCGTCGATCCCGAGGCCTACCGGGCGGCGGCGCTGCTCGGCAATGCGACCGGCCACTCCGGTGCAGCTCCACATATCGAATGGACCGGAGCAGGCTTGGCGCTGAGTCTGTTGTCCACCGTCTTGGCGGTGCTCACGGCACTTGCCGCACTGCACCTCGGCACGTTGCGTGCTCGCGGAAAGCCGCCGCTACGCCCGGTTATTGTGACCGTGACCGCATTACATCGGCTGCACAGCGGGCATGTAGGTGATTATGCCGCCTGGCTGGTCTTCGGTGCGGCAGTGGTCGCCGGACTGGTTGCCACCGGATGGGTGTAGTGGTCGCCAGTGGCTCTGGCGTGAAAGATAACGGGGGTCACCCTTCTCGATCGCCGGGCAGTAGACGCGGAAGAACCGTTGAGCCCGCAGTTGCTGCGGCCGCGCAGGTTGTGGCGATGGTCCAGCCGACGGGCCCCAGTGGCGTGCAACCGAAATAGGCAGACAACCCTGGCACCATGACCACCGCGCCGAGAACCAACCCACTGGCGGCGGTCGTGACCCAGACCAGGGGACTGCGGCCGCCGGAAAGGAGTGTCTGGCCGAGCTGGGTACCGATCAGCGCCACCAGTCCGATGGTGGCCGCGCGGCGCTCGGTTCCGGTGTACCGGCCGACCGTCCACGCGGTGCAGGCGCCCGCCGCGGTGGCTATGCCGCGCACCGCGATCGTGTGAGCGAGATCGGGACCCAAACTGGCAGGCGGGATTTCGGCCAATTGCCGCGCCCGCTGCTCGGCACCGTGCTCCGCATCGCGCGGATCGGGGCTGTCGCGATCGGGTGAAAGGGCAAGGGCCAGTGCGGGAAACATATCGGTGAGCATGTTCACCAGCAGGAATTGCCTGGTGCCCAGCGGTGCCCGCCCGCCGACCACGGTGCCGTAGATGGTGAACGCGATCTCCCCGGCGTTGCCGCCGACCAGCACGCCCACCGCGTCGGTAATGCGCTGCCACATACCGCGTCCCTCCACCACCGCGTGCAGCAGTGCCAGTGGATTCGGATCGGTGAGCACCAGATCCGCGGCATTGCGGGCGGCCGCGGATCCTCGTGCGGCCAAACCGATTCCGATGTCCGCGCTGCGAATGGCCGCCGCGTCATTGCTGCCGTCGCCGGTCATGCCGACCACATGTCCATTGCGGCGCAGCGCGGCCACGATGCGCACCTTCTGCTCCGGACCGACCCTGGCGAAGACGGTGCTGCGTTCGATGAGTTCGGCCTGCGCGGTATCGTCGAGCCGATCCAGATCGGCACCGGTTGTGACGGTATCCACGGCAATGCCGAGTTGGTCGGCCACCGCCGCGGCCGTGACCGGATGGTCGCCGGTGATCATGCGCACGCTGATCCCGTTGTCCTGCAAGGCCGTGACCAGCGGCAGCGTCTGTGGGCGCGGGGTGTCGGCGATGCCGAGGAAGCCGAGCAGCGTTAGTTTCTCGACGGCACCTTCGACATCTTCGGGCTCGTCGGACAGGTCGCGGCGGGCGACGACGAGCACGCGCAGACCTTGTTCGGCGAGGTCGTCGATGACTTCCCGCGCCTGCTTGTGCACGTCGTCCGAGAATGGTTCCGCGGTAGGCGCTTTGGTGCAGCGGGGAAGTACCACCTCCGGTGCGCCCTTGACGATCAGGTGCAGCCGGCGCGTCGTCTGGCCGAGCACCGCGGCATAGCCGCGATTGGATTCGAACGGGATCTCCTCGATCGGATCCCACCCGTGCGCATCGTCGCCGAGGCTTTCGGCGGCATCCAGGACCGCGCGGTCGGTGGCGTGCAGTACCGGTCCATCGTCTGGATCCGGGCAGGCGCGGGCGGCGGCGCGCAGCAGTCGGCGCGCATCGTCGGAGGCGTCATCGGGCGACCACTGGTTGTCCAAATCGGCCAGCATTGTGAGCCGCAGCCGTCCTTCGGTCAGGGTGCCGGTTTTGTCGAAGCACAGGGTGTCGACGCGACCGAGCGCCTCGACCGTTCGGCTGGCGCGGACCAGCACGCCGTAGCGCGACAGTCGACGCGCGGCCGCCAACTGCGCCACGGTGGCGACCAGGGGCAATCCCTCCGGCACCGCGGCCACCGCGACCGCTACGCCGTCGGCGATCGCATTGCGCAGCATTCGCCCGCGCAGTCCACCCAGCGCGGTGACCAGCGCCCCACCCGAAAGGGTCAGTGGCAGCGCGCGATTGGTGAGCTGGCGCAGCTGGGCCTGCACGCCGCCCTTATCCGGCGGCACCGCACCCGCGGTCGCGCGTCCGGCCTGAGTGTCGGAGCCCACGGCGACTACGACGGCCAGTCCCCGTCCGTTCACGACGGTGCTTCCCGCGAAGATCATGCAGGCGCGTTCGCCGAGATCCGCGCTGGGTGTGGCGGCGAGATCTTTGCTGACCGTCACCGATTCGCCGGTCAGACCGGATTCGTCCATTTCCAGTTCGTCCACGCGCAGCAGTCGCGCATCCGCGGGCACGACGTCGCCTGCGCGGACGGCCAAGACGTCGCCGATGGCGAGAGCGTCTGCCGGCACGGATTCTTCGGCCTGATCGGACTCTTCGATCGCCGCGCGGTCGATCAGCCGGCCGGTGAGTTGTTCGCCTTCGAGCAGGTCTTGCAATTCGCTCTCGGCGCGCTGGCGCTGGGCGGCCGATATCACCGCGTTCACCGTGAGCACCGAGGCGAGAAGGATGGCATCGGACGGCGCGCCGAGTATGGCGGTGGCGACGGCGCCGACGCTGAGGATCGGTGTAAGCGGATCATCCAGCTCATGGCGCAGGTGGCGGCCGAAGGATGTCAGCGGTGCGAAGGTTTTCGTGATCAAGCTCTGTTCGGCTCGAGCCGGAATCGAGCGTTCGTCGAGTGCCGGAGGTTGCGGTAGGCGTGCCAGCACTTCACTGGGTTCCAGTGCGTGCCAAGGCAATAGGGGTGCGATAGTGGTGGGCGGTGCGGAGGTGGCAGCTCGAATGCCGTTGCGCGCACCGGACATCAGCGCAGTCAGCTGGGCGGCGACCATCGGTGTTGTCCGAGCCCTCCTGGTGGGGGTGACGGCGAGCAGCAGGCCGCCGAGCGCGCACGCCGACAGCGCCAGGGTGCGCCCGCGCTCGCTGACCTGCCGCGCGGGCGCGACCGTCGCCAATACGCGCTGTACCTGGTCGAGATCCCGGCAGATGGCATCGGCGGCCCACGGTGGTTCGCAGCGATCGGCCCTGAACAATCCGAGCGCCACATCGGCTCGGGCCAACGCTTTATGGGCGCAGGTGCTCACCACCGCCACCACCTGCCCGTCCTGATGCAGCCGCTCGACCAGCTTGCTCATCGACGTCGCCGCGGAAACGAATTCATCAGCGAGCGACCGCAATTCGTTCGCATCCTCATGCGCGACGAGCACCACCCGCAACCCGGCCCGCCGCGCCGCGGTCAACACATCGTGCGCACTCGGCTCGAGCTCCCGCCCGAGCAGCACCCGCCCCAGCGTGCGATCACCGTCGCGCAATTCGCGCCAGACCGGACGAATGGTGGCACCGCGATCACCAGCCCCGCTCTGCGGATGCACCAGTCGCAGCGCCGCCTGCTCCGACGCGCCCCCCTCATCGGAATCCGAGGACCACAGCAATCGCTGGGCCGCGCTCCACACCTTCCCCGTCGACCACTCGTCATCGGTCGACTCGACATCGAGTACCAGTCGACGTGACGTGAGTAGCGCTTCGCCGTCGACCACCAGCGTGGTGAGCCGGTCCAGACGTCGCCATGCGCCTCGGTGCAATGTCAGTACTCCCCGGCGCGCGAGGACCATGTTCACGCTGGCGGCGTAGGCCTCGCGGCAGGCTCGGGCCGCCTTCGGTGCGCCGAGCCCGAGGACGTCGGCGGCATCGCCGAGGCGACCGAGGCCGGCCAAGGCGGCGGTGCCGAGGAGCGAGCCTGCCGCGGTTTCATCGGCGACGCGCTCGATCGGGCCGCCCGCCAGGTCGGTGGGGCGCGTGTAGGGCGGCAGGGGTTCGGTTACGTTGGGGTATTCGCGGCACACCATTTCGGACTCCCAGTTGCGCCACTCCAAACGCTGGGCGATCGCCTCGCCGAGTAGGAAGGTGCGCTGGGCAGTGTCGGCCAGCAGAGTCGAAACTCCATCGGCGGCGTCCTCGCCGAATGCGGTGCCGATGGCGGTGACGATGGTGAGGGCCATATCGGCGCGGGAGCGCCCGAACCGCGATTCCAGTATCCCGCGCAATCGCGGTTGGGTGTCGACGAAGGTGGCCGCCGCTCGGACCACGCGCGCCGGGCCACCGAAGGGTAGCCGCGCGCCGACCGTTGACACCGCAATGGCGAATACCTCGCTCGCTACCTGAATTCCCGCCGCCAGCAAGGGTTCCCGATCTTCGGGATATTCGATGCTGCGACTCCAGTCCACTTCGGCGACATTGTTATCGGCCTCGATTCCCTCGATGGCCTCTAGCAGTTCCGGTAGTGCGGTCGCGCCGTCGCGCAGCGTGGCGACCACCCGACCGGTCACCGCATTGACCTGCGACCACCGCACACTGCGCAACTTGCCGAGCCGCTCGTCCAGCGTCCGCGCCAAGGCCGCGCCGCGCTCGGAGCTCAGGCCGCGCACCTCGATCGTCGCCTTGTTATCGTGCAGGGCCACCCGACGGTGCGCCCGCCGCTCATGCGGATCGACCAGATCCAGCAGATCCTCGCCCAGCGGGCTCTCCGGCGTGGAAGCCAATTCGTCGACTCCGGCGGTGGTCGTGTCGATGAGCGATGTCGCGGCATCGGCCACGGACTGCGCCGCATGCAACGGTGCCTCGACGAGTTGTACGCCCAGTCCGACGGCCGTCGAAACCCCGGTGCGCACCGCACCGGTTATCGCCGCCGCCGGTGCCTCGATCCACCACGGTGCCGAACCATCACGCCTACCCATATTCGGCAACTACCCGGCATCACCCGATGCAAACGGGCACCGAAAGTGCTTGTTGGCTGGGAGTTTAGGCACTGCGCCTGGGCGCTCACCGGCACCGGATTGGCCGGCTCGTCAGCGGGTATGCGACATACATGCCGACCTTCGCCAAAGCGAAGGTCCAAACGATTCGCGGGGCTGACCAGCACCGTCAACGAGGACGAGGCCCACAACGGAGTGGACCGGGCACGGCCAGCCGCGCGACGATCGCGAACACCGGAAAGCGTCAGGTGATGAGGCAGGGAGCAGCGTTATTTGCGCGCGGGTCCGAGGGCGGCGGAGCCGCACTCGACCAAGTTGCCGTGCTGACCGGCACGGCGCTCGCCATCGCCGGCGTGTTGGTCGTGGTCGGGTATCTGCACCGCACCCGTCGCATTACCTGGCTGCGAACCGCCGCCGATCGACTCGGACGGCTCAGTAACCGGCCGGGCTGGGTCGCGCTACCGCTCGCATTGTTCATCGCCACCATTCTCACGGCGCTATTCGGCTTCATCTGGGATGTGAGCCTGCACATCGGTAAGGGCCGCGACGAGGGTCCGCTGGCGAATCCGGCGCACTACTTCATCATGATCGGCCTGTTCTTCCTGTTCATGGCCGGAATGCTGGCCATCATCCTGCCGCTGGACGAGAAACCGGGTCCGGCCGCGATTCGGATTACCGGCAACTGGTACGCCCCGGTCGGCGGTGTGCTGATGGCAGGCGCAGGACTGTACGCGCTCATCGGCTTCCCACTGGACGACATCTGGCACCGGCTGTTCGGCCAGGACGTCACCCTGTGGGGTCCCACGCATCTGATGTTGATCGGGGGCGCCGGTTTGTCACTGGTCGCCGTGCTGCTGCTGGAATTCGAAGGCCGCTTGGACCGTCCCGATCAGGAGCGCACCGACGGACCACTGCTGTGGCTGATCCGCACCTTCGCCTTCGGCGGCCTGCTGATCGGCCTGTCGGTGTATCAGGTCGAATTCGATTTCGGCGTCGAACAATTCCGTCTCGTTTTCCAGCCGATGCTGATCGCGGCCGCGAGTACGATCGCGCTGATTTCGGCCCGCTACACGCTCGGCCGCGGCGGTGCATTGGCGGCGGTGGTGTTCGCGATCTTTGTCCGCACCGTTTTGGCGCTCTTGGTCGGTCCGCTGCTCGCTGCGCCGCACAACGTATTTCCGCTGTATCTCGGTATCGCGCTGATCGTGGAACTGATGGCGCTGCTGCCTATGACCAGACCCGTTTGGTGGGGAGCGCTGACCGGACTGGTCGCGGCCACCCTCGGGCTCTGGCTCGAATCGCTCTGGGTGGCAGGGATGTTCGTTGACTCCTGGCCGACTGGAATGTGGCCGGAGCTATTGGCAATGGCGGTGCCGGTGGGTATCGCTGGCGGTGCGGTCGGCGCGCTGCTCGGCATGGTCCTGCGGGGCGAAGAGCTCCCGCGTATCGCGATTCGCCGTGGCATCGTGATAGCCGCGGTGCTGATCGCCGCGGCTGCCACCGCGAATGGCCTGCGCGTGGACGTTCCGGCAAACGCTTCCGCGACGGTTCAATTGCGTGATGCGGCAGCGGCATTCGACGGCCGGATGGTCAACGCTGATATCACGCTGACGCCGAAGGACTTGGTGGGTGCTGATCCCGAGTGGGTGCAGATTCTGGCCTGGCAGGGTGGCATCGGGTCCTCGAGCCCTGGTCGCGGACTGGTGATCGATCAGTTGCGCCGGGTCGGCGAGGGGCACTATCTCAGCACGAAACCGGTGCCGGCGTACGGCAATTGGAAGACGATCCTGCGGGTGCACGACGGCCGAATGCTGACCGCACTACCGATCTACATGCCACACGACACGGGCATAGACGCCGCCGAAGTTCCGGCACTGGACCAGTTCACGCGCCCCTTCGTCCCCGAAATCACTGTGCTCCAACGGGAACGCTCATTCGATCGCCCCTCGTTGCTGATCGACGCGGCATCGCTGGTCGTACTCGTCTGCTCGCTGATTCTCATCGGGTCGCTGTCCTGGGGTGCTGCTCGGATCAACCTCGCCTATCGACGGGACGTACGCGCCGAATCGGGTATCGCCGTCGCGCCGGTACGGCGGTGACCTATCGACGTGAGGTGCGTGCCGAGTCGGGTATCGCGGTCGGGCTGGGACGGCGGTGACCTATCGACGTGAGGTGCGTGCGGAATCGGGTATCGCGGTCGGGCTGGTACGGCGGTGACCTATCGACGTGAGGTGCGTGCTGAGTCGGGTATCGCCGTCGCGCTGGGACGGCGGTAATCATCCGCTGAACGTATCCGAACGAGCCCTGCGAATCGGGGGCTGCTGTCTCCTCTGGGCTGCAGCGGCGGATTTCTGATGCTGAGGTACCAGGATCGACCGGCGTGCTTCGGTCGGGCGGAGTCGCCGCGCGCGGACGCGACGGCCGAATCTCGCCTCCGTAGTGCTCGAATGGGGGCTCTGGCAATCTGCGAATTCAGCATTCAAAAACGAGAATCTAGTTCTACTCTGAAGTAGAGTCAGACTCTCGCCGTCGGGTCGGGCCCTGACGATCCCGCATCTCCCGACGGTGCGGCGGAGCGGATCCGCCGGTTCCACGTCATGGGCAATTGGAGCTTCACTATGCGCACAGTCCCTCCCGATCTGGTCGAACGATACGAACGTGAGGGGTGGTGGACTCGCCATAGCATCGGGGAACTACTGGCCGGCGGACTCACCGCCGCACCGGATACCCGATTCGAGGTGCATTCGGAGATTCGGCCATGGTCGGGAACCTTCGGCGATGTCGAATCGGTCGCCCGGCGGTTGGCGGCCGGGCTGCGCGCCCGTGGGGTCGGCCCCCGCGATGTGGTGGCTTTCCAGCTGCCCAACTGGATGGAGGCCGCCGCCGCGTTCTGGGCGGCGGAGTTTCTCGGCGCCGTGGTGGTTCCCATCGTGCACATCTACGGTCGCAAGGAGGTCGGATACATCCTCGACCAGGTGCGGCCGCGGGTGTTCATCACCGCCCAGCGGTTCGGCAAGCTCGACTACGACCCCGCGGTGGCCGCGGACGTACCCATTGTCGGCGTGGTGGACGGAGATTATCCCGACACCGATTTCGGCACTCTGCTCGCCGACGCGCCGTTTGTGGGGGTCGCGGTGGTGGACCCGGCAGGTCCGGCGTTGATCGCGTTCACCTCCGGCACCACCAGCGCGCCCAAGGGGGTCGTGCACAGCCACCACACCCTCGGCTGCGAAGCACGCCAGCTCGCAGCGCGTCGTCCGGACGACTTCTACCCGCAGGTGACCGCCGCTCCGGTCGGTCACTTCATCGGCATGCTCAATGCGTTTCTCGTTCCGGTTCTGGACGGCAAGCCGGTCGATCTTGTCGACGTGTGGAATCCCGATCTGATCCTCGACCTGATGACGACCCGTGGCATCAGCGTCACCGGCGGCGTCCCCTACTACCTGACCAGCCTGCTCGACCACGAGAAGTTCACCCCCGAGCACCTGCGGCTGCTGAAGTACGCCGGCCTGGGTGGCGCGCCCGTGCCGGCCGCCGTCGCCGAGCGGCTCTGCGCGCTCGATATCAAGGTCGCGCGCTCCTACGGCAGTACCGAGCACCCGTCCATCACCGCGTCCGAGTACTTCGCCCCGGAGAGCAAGCGGCTGTACACCGATGGCGACCCCGAGCCAGGCGTGGAGATACGCCTTGCCGACGACGGTGAAATCCTCAGTCGGGGACCGGATCTGTGCCTGGGCTACACCGACGACGCCCTCACATCGGCGAAGTTCGACGCCGACGGCTGGTACCACACCGGCGATGTCGGCACGCTCGACGCCGACGGCTACCTCACCATTACCGACCGCACCACCGACCTGATCATTCGCGGCGGCGAGAACATCAGCGCCCTCGAGGTCGAGGACATCCTCATCACCATGCCCGGCGTCGCCGAGGCCGTCGCGGTGGCCGCCCCCGACGATCGCCTTGGCGAACATGTCGCCGCCGTGCTCCGACTGCATTCCGGCGCGGTCGCGCCGACTCTCGAGGACCTGCGCGCTCACTTCGCCGAGGCGGGACTGGCCAAACAGAAATGGCCGGAGCAGATCCTCATCGTCGCCGACTTTCCGCGCACCGCCAGCGGCAAGGTGCGCAAGTACCTTGTTCGCCAGCGCGTGCGGGAGCTGTGAATTCGCCGATGCAGCCCGTGTCCACAGTCACTCATCTCCTGGAGTTCTCATGTCCACCCTCGAATCCACTCCCGTGCCGGGTGAGACCGGCAGACCGGAAACCGGCCGGATGGACGGCGCGTCCCGGCTACGCATCGGTATCGTCCTAGCCGTCGTCGTCCTGTACACCGAGGTCGGTCCATTGCAGTACACGATGGTGGTCGCGGCATTGCAGCCGATGACCACGACCTTCGACTCCGTCGGCGGCAATATCACCTGGGCGCTCATTATTCTCGGGCTGGTCGGCGTCGCCGCGAATCCATTGCTGGGCAAGGCCAGTGATATCTGGGGCAAGAAGAAGATCATGCTGCTGTGCGGAACCCTATTCCTCCTCGGCAGTGTGATCTGTGCGCTCACCAGCAACTGGACCGTCTTCCTGATCGGGCGGGGCCTGTCGGCGTTCGCGCTGGCCACGCAGGTTATTGCCTTCGGGCTGGTCCGAGACCTCTTGCCGCGCAAGTATGTTCCGATCGGTCTCGCCCTGATCGGCACCGGCGTCGGGTTCACCGGCGTCGTGGGGCCATTGGTGGGCGGCGTACTCGTCGACAGCTTCGGCTGGCGGGCACTGTTCTGGTTCATGGCGGCGTTCGTTCTCGTGCTGACGCCGCTGCTGCTGACCGTGGTTCCGGAATCCCCGGTCCGAGTGCCGGACCGGGTCGACCCCTACGGCGTTGTGCTGTTGTCCGGCGGCGCGGTGCTCACCCTGCTCTACCTGGACAACGGCCAGGATTGGGGCTGGGGCACGCCGAGCGGCCTGGCCTGGCTGATCGCCGGTCTGGCTTTGCTGATGCTGTTCTTCATTGTCGAATCACGCGTCCGGCGGCCGATTATCGATATGAAGCTGCTTCTCGATCCGAAGCTCGGCCTCGTCTTGCTCGTGGCGATCTTCAGCATCGGCATCACCGCCGTGCAACCCATGGCCCTCGGGTACATGACCCAATCCCCGAATCAGGATGGACTGCGCCAGCACGTGATCGACGGTGTAGTCGACCGGGCTCAGGCGAAGGGCGCGAATCTGCCCGCTGCGGCTGTCGAGGTCACCTTCGATCCGGGCTACAGGTACGGGAACGGCTTCAGCCTGCTGGAGTACGCGCTGCACATCGGCATCTGGGCCAGCCTGATCGGTATGGTCGTCGGTCCGTTCGCGGGGTTGCTGACCCGGCGGGTGGGTGCCCGTATCCCCGCGATCATCGCCCTGGGCCTGCTGGCCGTGTCCGGCCTGGGATTCGTTGTCGCGGAGTACAACTGGGTGACCTACCTGGCGCTGTATTCGGTGGCGGGGGTCGCCTTCGGGTTTCTCTGGGCAGCCTTGCCCAATCTCATCGTGGAGGCGGTCCCGCCGGAGCAGCAGGGCATCAGCGCCGGCATGCTCGGCGTCACCTTGGCGCTGGGCAGCGGAATCGCCATGGCGATCGCCACCGCGCTGCTGAACAACAGTCCGGTCGTCGCGCATATCGATGTCGCGGGTGAGTCGTCGACGCAGGCGATACCGCACGTGTTCGCCGACAGCAGCTATACCCACAGCTTCTGGGTTGTCCTCGTGACCACCGTGATCGCCCTGGTCATCGCGGTACTCATGCGGCACGGCCGCAAGCCTGCCACCGGTGGCGCGGACTCTACGGTGTAGTCGATATGCGACTAGTGGGTGCTGCCGGACGGCGGCACCCACCAGAATGAGGTCGGAAAATGTTGCAGGAGTGGGGTCTCGACGGGTTCATACAGCGAGCAGGTCGAGACTGCGGTGCCGTTCGACTGCCCGGCCCAGCCGTCCGGTGAGATCTTCGATAACCGGCCGGTCGACCGCACGGGTGATCCCCCACATGAACAACCCGTACGGCAGATACGCCCGATACAGCGACCAGGCCCGGTTCCGATCCGGCGGGGTGACGCCGCGGTTGGCCAGCCGGTCGAGATAATGGTCGAGCAGCGCACGCTCATGGTGGGCGAGCTCGTCCGGGTCCAGCACCGTCGCCAGGTGGTAGGCGACGTCGAGGGCCCACACCCCGTGCTGGACCACCTGCCAGTCGATGAGACCCGGTCGGCCGTCGGGCAGCTCGTAAATATTGCCGGTATGCAGGTCGCCGTGCACCAGACATACCGGCTCCGCCGCGCGCAGCCGGTCCATGGCCGCCATCGCCGCAATGAGGCGGTCGGCGCGGCGGACGACCTGCGAAATCCCTTGCGCCCGGCCGTCATCGAGCAGTGCCTGGAGCTGCTCGGCGCTCAGATGCCCCGACAATCGAACGAGGCGAGGAGGAAAGAGTGCCGAGAGCTCAGGGCGTTTCCCGTCCCAGCTGGCCGCGTGCAGCGCGGCGAGCTGATCGAGTGTCGCGGCGGCTCGTTCAGCGCTGTAGGTGGTGGTCGGATCGAGGAACCTGGCCCCCGCGGCGACCAGATCGTGCATGAGAATCAGGGCATGTCCGGTGTCGTCGTCGACCGCGGCATGCACGCACGGCGGCGTGCGAACCGGAAGATCCTGTGCGACAAGGCGATAGAAATCGCCCTCGGCGCGGGTCGTGCGGCTGCGCGCCGGGTTGAAATAGCCCTTGGCGCACAAGGCGGCGGGAGCGTCGGTGTGCTGTGCGTAGTCGACGCGGAACCGCAGTTTGGTAGCGACGGTCTCGAGTCGTTCGACGATATGGGTGCGCGTCGCGACGGCATTCGGATAGCGTCGGCTCAGCGTCGGGGTGAGCCAGTCGGGCGAGAGCACCACCGCTTCGTCGGCCGGTGCCGGATTATTCGTCGTACTCATCGAACGTCCTGCGCGACAGTGATTCCCGCGAGGTCGCACGCCTGGTGCAGATAGCCGAAGTGGCGGGCGCCCGAATCGGTCGGCAGTCGCATGGTGCGCCGACTGCGCAGGCTGAGCAGTCCGGCCTTGACCCGAGCGAATACCTCGTGCCAGTGCAACTGGTCGATCGAATGGCCGGTCTGCTCCTGCCACAGCGCGATGGTCTCCGCGCGGGTGCCGAGTCCGTCGAGCCGCGGTACTCCCTGACCGACCGACAGCGACTCGTCGAACAGCAGCCACCAGGCCAGGTCGGCCACTGGGCCGGCCAGCGACGCCTGCTCCCAGTCCATTACCCCGACGACCTGGAAGTCGTTGTCGAACATCATATTCCCGATGCGCGAGTCTCCCCAGGACACGCCGGGACTGGCCAGCGGCGGCCGGTGCTCGCCCAGCCAATCCAGCAGCGCCTGCACGACATCGGGAATGTCCTCGCCGAACGCCCAGTGCGCATAGCCGCGCCAATACGAGAGGTGCTGTGCGTCACCGGCCGCGCCGTGCTCGGGCCGGTCGAAGAACGATACGGTCGTCATGGGCAGTCGGTGAATCGCGGTCAGCTGGCGCATCGCGTTCTCCCACAACGTTCTTCGCTGCGTAGGAGTCGCCTCGGCGAGCCAGCCGGACGAGTTGTACGGCGGCATGCTGACCGGCACGCGCCCGTGCATGCGCCGCATGACATAGAAGGGTCGTCCGAGAATCGCGGGGTCGTCCTCGAACCACAGGGCCCGCGGCACCCGCACTTCTGGGTGCCCGTCCAGGGCCGTGAGTATGTCGTACTGGATATGGAATTTCGGTTCGAAGAACACCTGATGTTCCGGTGCCGGTGCGATGCGCACGACAAGTTCTTCGACGCCCTGCCCGGTGCGAGCCGTGACCAGGATGGTCTCATTCGAAAAGCCCGCGCCGCGAGGGTAATCCGGGCGATCGATCTCGACCGTGGCGACGCCGAGTCGATCGGCCAGCCAGGGCCGCAGAGCGGCGACCGTAGCGTCGAGATCGCGGCCTTTGGAAAACAGGGGTCCATGCTCCATTGCGGTCCGGTTACCTTTCGATGGGGGGACCGCCGAAGGCGGCCAGGCAGAATGCCCACACCTGTTCTGCGACGTCGTCGACGCTGGTGGGTGCGGGTGCGAACGCGTAGTGGTGGAAGACGGCCGTGACCAGTTGCAGCGCCAGCCAGGCATCGGTGGCTGGATCGGCAGGGCGGAGCAAACCGGCGGCCGCGGCGGCTCGCAGTTCCTGCTCCACGAGAGCGACGAAGGGCCGGTTGGCCTCGGCAATCTCCACCGGGAACAGCTGGTACAGCCGCCAATGCTCGGCGGTGATGAAGCGCGCCCCGGTGATGCCGCCGCCGTCGCCGCGCAGGGAGCGCAGTATCTCGAAGATATAAAAGCGCAGACGTGCCACGGGGTCCGGCAGCTTCCGCGCGGCGGCCTCCACCTCGCTGGCCCGCTCGCTGACGACGTCCTCGAACACGGCAAGGAGCAGCTGATCCTTACCGGCGAAGTGCCGATAGAAGGTTTGCAGAGCGATGCCGGCTTCCTTGGACAGTTCCTGCGTGGTCAGCGTGGCGCCCTCGGTCTGCAACAGTCGGCGTGCGGCCGCGACGATCGACTGTGCCTGCTCCCGGCTGCGGGCTTTGGACCGCTGGACCGAGCGGGAGCGTTCCGCCGCCCGGTCGGCCCAGAGCGGCGCCTCCGGGCTGTCGGGAGAATGGGGGGCATGGGGTTTCTGTGTGGGCACAGCAGTTGTCCTCTCGCGTCGGGGCGAATACGACGACCGTAAACCGCGGTTGGTTCCTGCCCGACATCCGTGGTAGGCCCTGAGGCTGGTAACTGGTTGTGACACCCCACCATCGGCGGTGTCGGCCGGACCGGCACCGTTCGGCCACGGTGCCGGTCCGGCCAGTGCCGATCGCCGACCGGCGCAGATCAGCAAGAATCGGATCAGACTGCCGCCAGGACCGGTGGTGCGGCCGGAGTGAAGCGGTACAGCCGTTCGGCATTGCCGCGCAGAATCTTGTACTGGGTTTCCGGTGGCAGGTGGCCGATGAGGTGCTTCACGCTCTGGATGCAGTTGGGCCAGGTGGAATCGGAGTGCGGGTAATCGGTTTCGCACATGATGTTGTCCGCACCGAGGACGTCGATACTGGCGATGCCGTGGCTGTCCTCGATGAAGCAGCCGAATATGTGGTCGCGGAAGGTGGCGCGGATATCGAGGGTATCGAGATCGATGTTGCCGCTCGCCGCGTGCTCGCCGAAGCGCACGCCCTTCTTTACCCAATGACGTTGCTTGTCGAGCACCTGCTCGGCGCGTTCCAGGAAATACGGCATCCAGCCGATCTCACCTTCCGACAGCGCGATCTTGAGTTTCGGGTAACGCTGGAACATTCCGCTGAACAGCCAGGACAGCATGGCTCCCGAGGTGCGGGTCGCGCCCCAGGCGAGATTCGCGAGAAACGGTGCGTCGGGGGCGATCTGGGGCACGGTCGACGACGATCCGACATGCATTGACACCACCATCTCCACATCGTTGGCCGCGGCCATCACCGGATCCCAGTATCCGCCGGCGTCGTGGATCGTCGGAAGGCCAAGTGGCGCGGGGTTTTCCGAGAAGGCGAAAGTGGTCGCACCCTTGGCGGCGCAGCGTTCTAGTTCGCGTGCGGCCAGTTTCGGATCCCAGAGCGGAATGAGCACCAGCGGGATGTAGCGGCCCGGTGCGGCGGCGCACCATTCCTCGATCATCCAGTCGTTGTACGCCTGAAGGCAGACGAAGCCGAACTCGCGATCGCTGGCCTCGGAGAAGAGCTGGCCGCAGAACCGGGTCACCGTCGGAAAGCACAGGGAGGCAAGGATCCCGGCCCGGTCCATATCCTCGATGCGGGCCTTGGCGTCGTAACAGCCGGGTCGCATCTCGCTGTACGGCAACGGTTTCGGGCTGAACTCCTCTTTCGACTTCCCGGCGACGGCACTCAGGCCGGAGCTGGGGAAGCGTTTGCCGTCGTATACCCAGCAGTCCATACCGTCGGCGTCGACCTCGATATGGGGTGCGCGCTCGCGATCCGCGCGCGGCACCCGGTCCAGCCACAGATTGGGGGGTTCGAGAATGTGGTCGTCGACCGAGATCAACCAATCGAGATTCAGGTCGGAGGGCACGATTACTCCTTCGGGTCGGGCTCGGGTCATCGGAGTTCTCCGATGACAAGGTGTTTGAGTTCCTGGAATGCCCGGATTCCGTCCGGGCCGCGTTCGCGGCCGAGGCCGCTGTGCTTGTACCCGCCACTGGGTGCGTAGGCGCTGAACAGTGCCGTGTTGACGTTCACCGCTCCCGTGCGCAATCGCCGGGCGATTGCGGTCGCGGCGGCGGCATCGGTGCTGTAGACCTGTCCGGACAGGCCGTAGTGGCTGTCGTTGGCGATTTCGACGGCGTGGTCGAGATCGCGGTATCCCAGCACCGCCAGAACCGGGCCGAAGATCTCTTCCCGCGCGGCGGGATTCGAGTTGTCCGGCACATCGAGCACGGTCGGTTCGATGTAGTAGCCGCGGTCGAGTCCTTTGGGCCGTCCGCCGCCGTACCCGACGATGGCGCCCGCGCCGACGGCCTGTTCGATCAGCCGCTCACAGCGTTCCCGATGCGCGGCGCTGATGAGCGGGCCCATCGCGGTGGCCGGGTCGGTCGGTGCGCCCACCGTGAGATTCGCGTACGCGCGCGAGACGGCCTCGAGCACCTCGTCTTTGTGTTCCCGCGGTACCAGCATCCGGGTGGCGGCGACGCAAGCCTGGCCGGCCATCCGGGCGACCACCGCGGTAGCGCCCGCAGCCGCCTTGGTGACCGCGTCGGCGAGATAGATCTGTGCCGATTTGCCGCCGAGCTCCAGCGCCACCCGCTTGATGGTCGGTGCCGCCTGTGCCCCGATTCGGGCCCCGACAGCGGTCGACCCGGTGAACGAGACCATGTCGACCGCCGGATGGCTGGTCAACAGCTGCGCACCGGCCGATTCGGACTCCACTACGACACTGAAGACGCCGGGCGGCAAGCCCGCCGCCTCGGCCGCGGCGCCGAAGATGAGCGAGGAGATCGGTGTCAGCGGACTCGGCCGCAGGATGACCGAATTGCCGGCTATCAGGGCGGGCATGATCTTCTGTAACGCCAGGACGAACGCCGCGTTGTAGGGCGTGATCACGGTGACCACGCCGACCGGCTCGTGGCGGCGGACGCTCAACGCCACCCGGCCCCGCGTGAGCTCGTCGACCGGGACTTGGCCGGCCTGCTCGTGCCGCATCGAGAGGTACAACTCTATTGTGTTGCGGGCCAGCATCATTCCGGACAGGAACTGAGACTGCTCCGCGAACGCGAGCGGCTGGCCGGCCTCGGCAACCATGGTCGCCACCAGCTGCTCTCGAGCCTTTTCGACATGATCGAGAAAGGCATATAGCCTCCGGGCGCGTTCGGTCGCTGGTGCATCGGCCCAGACTCCGCTGTCGAAACTTCGACGCCCCTGAGTGATCGCGCGTTCGATCTCGCTCAGCGGAGCGGCGGCGAGTTCGGTGACGAGTGATTCGTCGGCGGGATTCTCCACGGCGACAACGTCATCACCGGTCACCCAGGAGCCGGCGACATACGATTGCCGTTCGGCGAGGATCATCGCCATGTTCTGGTCTCCATTTCCCTTGCTGTGCAGGTCATAACGGCTCGCTGGTGTAGACAACGGCGCCGCCGTAGTGCGGTGCGGAATGGCAGGCGAGGGCGACCGTGGCGGCCCGCTGCCGGGCGCCCGCGCGCCCGGCCAGTTGCAGATAGCACTCGAGCATCTGTGGGATGCCGTGCATGCGGCCGTTACCGAGAGCGCCGCCGCCGGAGAGAATCGGAAGCCCGGTAGGGGAGTCGCTATCGATGCCGCCCTCGTGGACGAAGCGGTGCGCCTCGCCGGCGGGACACAGACCCAGTGCCTCCAACCAGAAGTAGACGAAGGGGGAGAAGCCGTCGTACAGCTGCGGCAGGTCCACCTCGCCGGGGCCCACCCCGGCGGCCGCCCACAGTCGCCGCGCGGTATCGGCGCCACCGGCCATGATGTCGTCGAGCGGCCAGTGCGATGGCAACCGCGGTGGTGTTGGGCCGCTGCTCGCGTATCCGGCGATGTAGACCGGTCGGTGCGGCAGGTCTCGGGCGCGCTCGGCGGAGGTGAGCACGAAGGCGGCCACGCCGTCGACCGGAATATCACAATCCAAGCGCCGCACCGGATCGCTGACCATGGGCGCCGCAAGATAGTCGTCGGTGCTCAGCGGCCGTCCGTGCCAATACGACCACGGGATGGTTGCCCCGTTCTTGCGCGCCTCGACCACCACGGCCGCCATCGCGTCCGGATCGGCGCCGTACCTTTGCAGGTACTCGTTGTAGGGCAACGCGATCATCGGCAATGGGCCGCCATAGCCCTGCGGCACGGTCCACTGCTGTGGCCCGGCGACGGCGGTCAGCGGATTGTCGTGATAGCCACCGGCCGGATTGTGCAGAGCCCGATGCAGCACAACATAGTCCGCGGCACCGGCGGCAATGGCGTTGACCGCCAACGCCACCGAACCCGGTATCTGGCCGACACCCTGGAAGCTCGCCACGTACAGCGGGCCGGTGCCGATCCGGTCGGCCAGCCAGTTGGCGGTCACGGTGCTGGTTCCGTCACTCACGGCGTGCGCGCCCGCGGTCGGAAACATGGCGGAGGTTACGAATCCGTCGATTGCCTCGGGTGTGAGGCCGGCGTCGGCGATCGCCGTGCGTGCGACGTCGACGGCGACCGCGCCGAGTGGGCGATCGAATCGGCGTCGCACGGCGCTGTGTGCGAATCCGACCACCGCGACCCGGCCGCCCGCGCGGAATCGCCCGGTCACGAGGTCACCGCTGTGCTGCCCGCGTTCGTCGCGAGCTCGAAGGCCGCAACAGCGAGGTCATCGGTGAGGTCCTCGAAGGCGACCCGTACCGGATCGCCCACGCGCACAATGGTTTCCGGACCGTTCAGTAGCCGTCCGATCATGCGGATTCCGCACGCCTCGACGAGTTCGACATCGACGAGTAGGTACGGCACCTGATCGGCGAAGCCGAGCAGCGACGCTTTTCGGATCACTGTCCACGACCGCACCGTGCCGCGCCCGCTCACCGGCTCGTACCGGAAGTCGGGTGTGGAGGTGCCGCACCGACGGCAGGTTTCTCCGGGTGGTAGCGCGAACCGGTCACACCGGCCGCATCGAGCCAGCGTGAGGATGTGCCGCCCGGCTGCCGACCAGTATTCGGCGGTGCGGGCGTCGGGGACCGGTAAGGGGCGCGCGATCCTCACGGGATCACCCCCGCGTCCTTGAGCCCGGTGATCCCGTCCCACGAGTAGCCCAACTCGAGTAGGAACTGCTCGGTGTGCTCGCCGTGCTCGGGTGCGCGCCGCAGGGTGGGCGGCCGTTCGTCGAACTGCACCGGTCCGGTGGGCAGGGGGTAGGACTGTCCGTTGTCCATATCGACCTCGCCGAGGTATCCATTGGCCAGCACCTGCGGGTCATCGAGCAGTTCCGCCACGGCCTGCACCGGCGCCCATGGCGCGTCGAGTCCCGACAGCAGCTGCTTCCATTCGTCGAAGGTGCGATTGGCGAATTCCGTCTCGAGTTCGGCCACACAGGCGTCGCGGTGCGTGGCGCGGGCGGCCAGATCCACGAAGCGGGGATCGTCGACGAGGTCGTCGCGCCCGATCAGGCCGCAGAAGTCCGCCCAGTACCGGTCCGACTCCAGGAAGACCAGTTGAATGTGCCGGCCGTCCTTGGTCCGGTAGGCACCGACCAGCGGATTGACCGAACCGCCGCGGCCGGATACCGGCTGCGGCGGGGTTCCGGCCAGCGCGGAGAGCACATCGGAGGACAGCATCCACATCGCAGTCGCCAGCAAGGAGACGTCGACGACCGTGCCCGAGCCGGTGCGCTGCTGCCGCAAAAGTGCGGCTGCGACGCCAAAGGCCAAGGCCATCGCGCCGTTTCGGTCGCCCATCGCGCCGCGCTGGCTGATCGGGTAGTCCCGCTCCGGTGGGGTCAGCATGTGCGCCACGCCGCCGTGCGCCCAGAACGCCGAGGAGTCGTAGCCGGCCTTATCCGCGCCGGGGCCTCGGCTGCCGAAGCCGTGGCCCCGGGCGTAGACGAGCCGGGGATGGCGCCGCGTGAGCCTGTCGGAGTCCAGTCCGAGCCGGCGCAGCGCACCTGGCCGGAAGTTGGTGAGAAAGACGTCCGCCGTGGCCAGTATCTCGTCGAGCAGTTCGCGGCCGCGCTCGGAGTGCAGGTCGATGGAGATCGATCGCTTACCCCGATTGGCCAGGGCCACAGAGAGATTCACCCCGGCGCTGTCGCTGCCTATGCCCTGCGTGGCCAACTGGCGATACGGATCGCCGTTGGGACGTTCGACCCGGATGACCTCCGCGCCCCAGTCGGCCAGCAGCGCACCCGCCACGGGCACGAACACCCACTGCGCCAGCTCGACAACCCGCACGCCGGTGAACGCGTCGGAGTCCACTGCTCACCTCCCGTATAGAACGCGACTATCGCAATTAGTAGAACTTCACTCTCGAATAGAGTAGAACTTGATTCTCGTTTTGGGAAGACCGCACCTAGGCGGAGAAGGCGATGTGGAGCTCCCGCAGTCCGCGTAGCAGGAAAGTCGGTTCGTACTGGTAGCTGCGGTTGCCCGCGGGACCATGGAAGATCTCGTCGATGGTGATGTCGATGACTCGATCGAGTAGCCGGTTCAACGTGACCTGCCCTTCCACCCGGGCCAGCGGTGCACCCGCGCAGGTGTGGATGCCGCGGCCGAACGCGATGTGCTCGCGGGCATTACGGCGGTAGAGCTGGAAGTCGTCGGGGTCCTCGAACTTGCGGGGATCACGATTGGCCGCGCCGATGCACAGCATCACCACTGTCCCGGCGGGAACGTCCACACCGCCGACGGTGGTGTGTGTGCGGGCGAGCCGGAAGTCGACCTTGGTCGGGCTCTCGATGCGCAGTGATTCCTCCATGAACCCGGCGATCAGGCTGCGGTCCTCGCGCAGTATCCGCTGGTACTCGGGCTGCTCAGCGAGGACTCGCACCGCTGCGCTGAGCAGTTTGGTCACCGTCTCCTGGCCGGCCGCGAACAGGAACGTCGCCGGTCGCACGAGTTCGATCACCGATGGTTCGGACCCATCGGGATACAGCGTCGACGCCAGGATGCCGAGAATGTCGTTGCGCGGTTTCTTTCGTCGATCGCTGATGTACGCGCTGAAGGTGTCGTCCAACCACTCCAGCGGATTGGTGCCGGGGGCGTCCTGGTACATCGATCCTTCGATGCTGCCCGGAGTCGTTTGACCGGCGAGCCTGGCTCGGAACTCGTCGCGGTCCCCGTCGGGTACGCCGAGGAGGTCGGCAATGACCAGCGTGGCGAACGGTTTGGCGTACTGACCGAGGAATTCGCAGCGACCGTTGGCGAGGAACTCGTCGAGCTGCCGATCGGCCTGATCCCACATGAACTCCTCGTTCTCCTTCAGCCGCTTGGGCGTCAGAAGCCGGGCCAGCAGCGCACGGGTGCGCGTGTGCTCGGGGGGATCCATGGTGACCATGTGCTCGGAGATCCGGAACTGCGGCCGATGTGCCTCGATCTGCGCGCTGATGTCCTCGCCTTCCGGCTGGAACGGCAGCGGCGGGAACGGTCCGCTCACCGAGACGCAGGCCGAGAAGTCATCCGAATTGCGGAAGACCTCGATGGCCTCTCGGTATCCGGTGACGACCACGACCCCGTGGTGGGGCTCCCGGAATACAGGGTTCCGACTGCGTAGGTAGTCCAGATATTCGTACGGGTCTTGGGCGATGGCCGGATCGGAGAAGTAGTCGACGGAGGCAAGGTCGGTCATGTTTCGTCAGCCTTTCGTGGCGAAGAAGGGCGGCGGCGATCGTTGGAGAATGCCACTCTCGATTGAAGTAGAATGATACTCTCGCATTCGGGAGTGAAACTCTTGAGAATCGGTCAGCGAACGACTGACGGATGGGAATCGAGCATCGATGTGCTCGATCTGCGACGAATGAGGTTATTCATGAGCGGGCGGGTCGACGGCAAGGTCGCCTTCATCACCGGTGCGGCACGCGGTCAGGGCCGTAGTCACGCGGTGCGCTTGGCGCAGGAGGGCGCCGACATCATTGCGATCGACGTGTGCAAACCGGTCGGTGGGAGCGGCGGCATTCCGGCGTCCACACCGGACGATCTCGCCGAGACCGCGGATCTGGTGAAGGGCCTCGGCCGCCGCATCATTACGGCCGAGGTCGATGTCCGGGATTTCGACTCGCTGCGGGCCATAGTGGACAGTGGTGTGGAGCAGCTGGGCCGGCTGGACATCATCGTGGCCAACGCGGGTATCGGCATCGGTGGCGCGACACTGGACCAGACCGATGCGAAGGACTGGGACGCCGTGATCGACATCAACCTGTCCGGCGTCTGGAAGACGGTGAAAGCCGGTGTGCCCCACCTATTGTCGGGCGGGCGCGGCGGGTCGATCATCCTGACCAGCTCGGTGGCGGGACTCAAGGCCCACCAGAACATCGGTCACTATGTCTCCGCCAAACACGGGGTTGTCGGCATGATGCGGAGCTTCGCCGTCGAATTGGGACGGCACCGCATCCGGGTCAACACCGTGCACCCGACCAATGTCAACACCCCCATGTTCATGAACGACAGCACACTGCGGCTGTTCCGTCCGGATCTGGAGAACCCCGGCCCCGACGATCTCGCCGTGGTCGCGCAGCAGATGCACGTGCTCCCCGTGGGCTGGGTCGAACCAGTGGACATCAGCAATGCGGTGCTGTTCCTGGCGTCGGACGAAGCCAGGTATGTGACCGGTCTACCTATGACGGTCGATGCCGGGAGCATGTTGAAGTAGTTGGGCCCATCGTGTTTCACGAAACGCGCTACACCGGCACCGCTACACCGAGCCTGGCCGACGGCTGGCGGCTGGAACGGCTGACTCCACCGAGCCGACTGTTCGGTGCGAACGGCCTGCGCACCGGTCCGGACGGCCGCATCTATGTGGCGCAGGTCACTGGCAGTCAGATCAGCGCCCTCGATGTCGAGACCGGCCTACTGGAGACCATCAGCGCCAAGGGCGGCGATGTCATCGGTCCCGATGATGTGGCCTTCGGCCCGCAGGGCGACCTCTTCGCCACCGAGCCCATGGAAGGCCGCGTGAGTATGCGCGGCACCGATGGTCGCACCCGGATAGTGCGCGACGACCTGCCCGCCGCGAACGGCATCACCGTGCACCGGGGGCGTCTGTTCGTGAACGAGTGTCGTGTCGGCGGCCGCCTGGTGGAGCTCGATCTGTCCGGCGGCGCGCCGCGCGTACTGCTCGACAACCTCGCCATGCCCAATGCCATGGAGGTCGGACCCGACGGCCTGCTGTATTACCCGGTCATGGGAAGCAACGACATCTGGCGGATCGATCCCGAGGGCGGCGAGCCGGAGCGGGTCGCGGGTGACCTCGGCGTCCCCGATTCCGTGAAGTTCGATTCCGAGGGCTTCATCGTGTCCACCCAGGTGTACTCCGGTGAGGTATTGCGCATCGATCCCCGCACCGGTGCGCGCAGTGTCCTGGCCGCCCTTCCGCCCGGTCTCGACAACTGTACTTTCGTGGGCGAGCGGCTGTTCGTCTCGAGTTTCACCGGGGAGATCACCGAGATCCTCGGCGGTGGTCGGACTCGAGCGATATTGCCCGGCGGTTTGAATTGGCCGCTGGATCTGACCGTCGATGAGGACGGCAACCTCTATATCGCCGACTGGACCTATTTCTATGTCCTGCGCCCGGGAGGTGAGCCGCGAATACTGGGGATGCTCTCCTTGCCGGGCTTTCCGGGACACCTGCGCGGTGTGAGTGCCGTCGGCGGCGGCGAATTCATCGTCACCACCGCCAATGGGGCGGTTGCCCGTTACCGCCCCGCGAGTGGCGACAGCGAAATCCTTGCGCAGGGCTTCGATCAACTCTACGGCGTGGCCGTCGCACCGGGCGGGCTCGTCGCGACCGCCGAATTCGGCACGGGCAGAGTGCTTTCGGTCCGGTCCGGCCAGGTCGAGGTGCTGGCCTCGGGCCTGCGGGAGCCGGTCGGCGTGGCGTTCGGTTCGGACGGCACCTGCTACGTCGCCGAATCGGGTGCCGGACGGATTGTCTCGATCACCGGCTCCGGTGTCGACACGGTGGTGGACGATCTGAACCAGCCCCAGGGCATTCTGGTCCGCGGCGGTCGGCTCTATCTCGTCGATGCGGGGGCCAAGACCCTGCTCAGTGTCGATCTCGACAGCAACGCCCGGGAAACCATAGCCCGTGATCTGCCCGTCGGGGCCCCGCCCGGTATCACCCCGAAACCCCTGCGAGGGATACCGCCGTTCTTCGGGCCGGAGGGTCCCTTCGCCGGGATCGCGGCCGGGCCGGACGGCACCCTCTACCTGTCCGCCGACGCCGAGGGCAGTGTGCTGGCAATCAGAAAGGTGCAGTAGCGGCGCGGTTCACCGCCGAACTCATCTGCGATCGGACCCTTAAATCCCAGACCAACCCGAGCTAGCCTCAGGTTATGTGCCGAAATATCACTGCCCTGCGTGGGCTCGAGCCCGCCGCCACCCCGGAAGAAGTGCATGCCGCCGCATTGCAGTACGTCCGTAAGGTCGGCGGATTGTCGAGCATCTCCGCGGCTACGCGCCCTGCGGTCGACGCCGCAGTCGAGGAGATCGCCGCCGCGACCATGCGGTTGCTCGAACAATTGCCTGAGCGGAAGGTGCCGCCGAAGTCCGTGCCGCCGCTGCGCCGGCCCGAGGTGCAGGCGCGCATTCATGCGCATTCGCACGATTGACGCTGCTCTGAGCAGATCTGCTGAGGGCAGCGTGGCGAGATTTTTCGGGTAGGCGCGCGGCACGGTGGAGTCATGGCTCACGATGACAAGACACCGTTGTTCAGTTGGCGCGCCAGGGAGCAGCTGCTCAGCAGGCGAATTCTGGTGCTGGACGGTCCGCTCGACGACGATAACGGGACGCTGCTGATGACGCAGCTGCTCACGTTGGCGGCCGAGGATGCCGATGCGGGGATCTCATTGTGGATCCACTCCCCGGGCGGTTCGGTTCCGGCAATGCTGGCCATTCGCGATGTGATGCGGCTGGTGCCGTGCGAAGTCTCCACCTTGGCGCTCGGATTGGCTTGCAGTGCAGGACAATTCCTGTTGTCCGCGGGTACACCGGGGCGGCGGTTCGCCCTTCCGCACGCCAGGGTGCTGATGCATCAGGGCTCGGCCGGAATCGGCGGTAGTGCGGTCGACGTCGAGGTGCAGGCCGATGACCTGCGCTACACCGTGGAGACGGTGCTCGGCATTATCGCGGGCGACACCGGCCAGCCCTACGACCGAATTTATGAGGATTCCCTGCACGACCGCTGGTTCAGCGCGGTGCAGGCCAAGGAATACGGCTTCATCGACCACATTGTCGGCTCGTTCGGGCAGATCGTGCCGCAGCGCCAGCGGATCGGAATTTCGGCATGACTTACACCATCCCCAATGTGATCGCCCAGCATCCGCGCGGCGGCGAGCGGATCACCGATATCTACTCGCACCTGCTCGCCGAGCGGATTGTCTACCTCGGCACTCCGATCGATTCCGGTGTGGCGAACGCACTCATCGCGCAACTGTTGCATCTGGAGTCGGAGAGTCCGGAGCAGGAGATCAGCCTGTACATCAATTGCGAGGGCGGCGATCTGTCCGCAATGCTCGCGGTATACGACACCATGCAATTCATCAAGGCTCCGGTGGCGACCACCTGCGTGGGCCAAGCCATCGCGGTCGGCGCGGTACTGCTGGCCGGAGGCGAACCCGGTCGCCGCTCCCTGCTGCCGCACGCCCGGGTGGTCCTGCACCAGCCAGCCGCCCGCGGTCAGGGCGCGATTCCCGATCTGATCCTGCAGGCCGACGAACTGGTGCGGATGCGCGCCGAAATCGAGTCGATCCTGTCGCGGCACACCGGGCAACCCGCCGAGCGGCTACGTCATGACACCGACCGCGACCGCGTCTTCACCGCACACGCGGCCGTCGACTACGGCCTGGTCGACAACGTGCTGGGTGCCCGCGCCATCTGATCAGCGTCTGCCGCGCGCGGGCTTGCGCCGCGCGCAGATCGAATGGTGGTTGGACTTCAGTGGCGAGTGGCCGGTGCGCCGGAGTGTGACGACGGGCAGCCCGGACTCAGGCGGCGAGTGCCATGAGCGTGGGCCCGGCCTTGGTGCGCGGCATCGAGTGGTGGGCGAAGGTGAGCCGACGACGAGCGCGCAATTCGTCGGCCACCTGCTCGGTGAGGCCGAATAAGGTGGTGCCGAGCGCGCCGGCCAGCGCCGCGATCATCTCGCTCGACGGCTCCTTGCGGCCGCGCTCCACCTCGGACAGGTACTGCGGCGAAATACCCGCACGACCGGCGGTCTCGACGAGGGTCTCGCGTTGCTCCTGCCGCAATGTGCGCAGCTGTTCCCCGAGTACCTCGCGCCACAGCGGTTCCTCGGTGTGCCGAGGTCGGTCGTCGCGTCCACCTTGGATCGAGTGCAGCTCGGTCATAGGAAGAGCGTAAGACCACGGCCGCCATTGCGGCGGGGCGTTACGCTGTGGGCGGACAAACCGACGAAGGCCCCATGTCCAACGGACACAGGGCCTTTCGCATCGAGGCGAGATCAGGGCAGCGGAATCCACTGGCCGAATAACCAGAAGCCGTGGCCCTGGGGTTGCTGATCATGCCGCTGCTGATCCTGACGCTGATCGTGGCCCTGCTGTTGCTGCTCGGTTCCCGGACGCTGATCCTGTCCTGGATCGGCGCTCGCCACGCCCGCACCAACGCCGAGCAGTCCGACCAGTACCCCGCCCGCGATCGCACCCTTCGCCAGCTTCGACTTGATCTTCATCTACGTTCCTCCTGTTGTCGGGTCTCCGTCCGAGACCGTCGACCCTTCCGATCCGGACCGACAAGACAATCTTGGAATCGCAAAATTTGCGCACCCTAGCCCGTGGCTGTGAGTTAGCTGGGACCGATCCTCCTTCACCGCGCAAGCTGTTCGCGGACCCGATAGGTGGTCATGATGTTGAGGCGGTGCAGGTTTCGGCACAATTCGAGGAAGCCTTGTTTGGCGAGATCGAAGGGAATCTCGTATCCGCTCAGGGCGGTGGAGAATTCGGGGTCGAGGTCGGTGGCCCAGGGATCGGTGCACAGCCCGTAGGTTTCGTCGAGGGTGTGGCCGGCTTCGAATGCGGCCCTGGCCGCCGTGCTACGCGACCAACGATGATCTCCCTCGACGATACCGACGACAGCGGGGCGGACTGCGCCCCGCGGGGTAAGGAGACAGCAATGACCATTCGCAAGGTGACCGTTCTCGGAACCGGGGTGCTGGGATCGCAGATCGCATTCCAGTCCGCATTCCACGGATTCGATGTCACCGCCTACGACATCAGCGAGGAGGCCATTGCCGGCGCGCGCGACCGTTTCGCCAAGCTCGCGCAGACCTATCGCATCGAAGTGCCCGGCGGTGATATCGAGGCCGAGAAGACCGAAGCTGGCATCGTCTTGACGACCGACCTCGCCGCGGCCGTACAGGATGCCGACCTGGTGATCGAGGCGGTGCCGGAGGTGCTCACCATCAAGGAGCAGACCTACCGGCAACTGGGCGAATTCGCGCCGGAAAAGACCATCTTCGCCACCAATTCGTCCACCCTGCTGCCCAGCGATATGAAGGACTACACCGGCCGTCCCGACAAATTCCTCGCGCTGCACTTCGCGAATCTGGTGTGGCGGTACAACACCGCCGAGGTAATGGGCACACCTGATACCGATCCAGAGGTCTTTCGGGCGGTCGTCGAGTTCGCTACCGCGATCGGCATGGAGCCGATCGAACTGCACAAGGAAAAGGCGGGCTACGTCCTCAATTCGCTGCTCGTACCGCTGCTCAATGCGGCCATGGCCCTTGGCGCGGGCGGATTCGCCGAACCGGAGGCGGTCGACAAGACCTGGCGGATCGGTACGGGGGCACCGACCGGGCCATTCCAGATGCTCGACGTCATCGGCCTGACCACCCCCTACAACATCCTGGTCAACAGCGAGGACGGACAGGAACTCGCGGCCTGGCTCAAGACCAACTACATCGATAAGGGCAAGCTCGGCATCGCCACCGGAGAGGGTTTCTACAAGTACTCCGCATAGCTCGCTTACGGCACAACGACCGGATGCATCTCGAGGTCGATGCCGAGGCGGGTGAGCATTTCGCGGAATTCACTCGCCGGGTAGTGCTCGTTCTCGGTCACCAGACCGAGAACGGAGCCGCTCCCGAGTGTGGACAACGGGCGGATCCGGTCAACCACATCCTCGATCGGATCGAATAGGCGCAGCTCGGGGCGGGCTTGCTCGAAATAGTCACGCAGCCAAGGGAGATGGGTGCTCGACAGCGTCGCGGCGTTGATACCGGGATGCTCGGCGAGTAGCTCGTCCAAGAATGCGCTGACCTGCCGCGCGGTGTGCTCGCGGTTGAACAGGAACTCGCCGCTCTCCACCAGTTCGACCAGCGGCGAGGCATTCACCGCATGGACTCGATCGACGGCGGAACCCGCTTGCGCACCAAGGAATTCGCGCATCTGCGGACTCTGCACCAGCGAGCGCACACCGAGCACCGCCACTTCATCGGCAACCGCGAGCGCCTCCCGAACCGGCGGCCGCACACCGAAAATCGGCACCGGGCCGCGCACCTCGTCCAGGATGGTCACCGAGGGCGCATTGGAGGCCAACAGGATTGCGCTCGGCTCATATCCGGCAAGAAAATCCACCGATAGTAGTCCGGCGCTGAGGGTGAACGGAATTCGCGGCAGGGCGACAGTTGCCAGTGCATGTGCGGTGAAGAACAGGACTGGGAACCAAGGACCGGCCGCTCGTGCCCAGTCGCGGATCTGTGCGGCGTCCGGGTGTGCGACGAAGGGCGCGATCGCCACCAATGCCGCCAGCAGCGCCACCGCACCGATCAGTCTCGGGTCGCGCACACCGCGGCGCGCTACGCCTGTGCTCTGCATCAGCGGGGCGCGGGTTGGAACAGTTCGACGAGGTTGCCCGCGGGGTCTTGGAGCAGGACCTGTTGTCCGCCTGGGCCGCTGAGGATTTCGTTGCGGAAGGTGACACCGGCCGCTCGGAGGCGCTCGACTTCGGCGGCGATATCGTCGACGACGAGCTGGAGGCGGTTCCAGCCGCCCGGGGTCGGTACCGCGCCGTCGGGCATCGGGCGTGCCGCTGAGCTCTTGGGTCCGGCCAGCAGCAGCTGGAGTGGGCCGCGCACGACGGCGGCGAAGGCCGGTGCGGCGTCGAAGTCGACGGTGAAGCCGAGGTGGGTGGTGTAGAAGTCGACCGCTGCCCGCACATCGTCGATGAGATAGCGGATGCGCGCGAGTTCGGTCGGTGCGGTCGTCGTCATGACGGATCTCCTTCTTGTTTTTCCAGCGGCAGGAACCCGATGCGGTTGTCGAGTTCGGTTGCGAGACTTTGGAATTCGGGATAGCTTGCACGATCGGTGTCCGCGGCGGCGGACGGATCGGGCAGGCTCCAATGCGTTTCGGTCGCCGATCCGTGATCACGCGGAACCTCGCGGATCTTGTCGCAGAGCGTGATCACGTAATCGAAGCGCCGCGCCGCGACCGCCTCGAGTGACTGTGGCAGCCGGGGTCCGAGATCGATGCCGTAGTCCTCGTGCAGGACTCGTACCGCATTCGGATGTAACCGCGGTGCGGGATGACTGCCCGCACTCGCGACCTGGATACCGTCGACGCGGCGGCGCAGCAGAGCCTCGGCCATCGGGGAACGCGCACTGTTACCGGCGCACAGGAATAACACCGAGCTGTTCTTTCGCCACCGTCGCCGCGTCGGCGCCAGGGCCGGATGCAGGGCGGTTGCCGCCTCGCCGAATTCCGTTGCGCAGCGCGACAAATCGAGGTGGTAGTAGCTGTCGCGGCCGTCGAAGTTGCTCCGCCGCACCGTCACCAGCCCGGCCGAGCGCAGCAGTCGCAGGTGGTAGGACACCAGATTCTGCGGCTCGTCGAGGGCGGCGACCAACTCCCGCACGCGACGATCACTCGCGGCCAATTCGGTCATCAGCGCCCAGCGCAGCGGATGCGCCGCCATGCGCATCAGCAGCGGGACCGGCACGCGATGGGATGTCACGTACGCCAGAATACATCAAACTGATTTGATGGGATTTCGATTCGGCGCGAAAATCCCGAGATGCCCCGACCGAGCCCTTACTCCGGTGCGGGCTCGGCCTCTTCGGATTCCTCAGGTGGTGCGGTGACTACGTCGATCTGTTCGCCGAGATAGCGGGCCACCACCGCGATGACGGCCGCTACCGGTACCGCGAGGAAGGCGCCGACGATGCCATAGAGGGAGCCGCCCGCGGTGATCGAGACCAGCACCACCACGGCATGCAATTTCATGCTGCGGCCCTGCAGAACCGGTTGCAGCACATTGCCTTCCAATTGCTGGACGGCGATGATGATGCCGAGCACGATCAGCGCCGTGGTGACACCATTGCCGACCAGTGCCACCAGCACCGCCAGCGCCCCGGCGACGAATGCGCCGACCATCGGCACGAAACCGCCCATGAAGGTGATCACCGCGAGCACGAACGCCAGTGGCACATGCATGATCACCAGTCCAGCGCCGATGAATACCGCGTCGATCAGACTCACCAGCGCCTGCACGCGGATGAATCCGCCGAGGGTGGACCAGATCCGGTTCAGCACCTCCTCGAGGTGCCTGCCGCCGCGGCTGCCGAGTACGGCGTGCAGCCACGGCAGCAGCCGTGGACCGTCCTTGATGAAGAAGAACGCGAGGACCAGCACCAGGAACAGCGTCACCAGCGTGGAGGTCGCGGTGGTCACGCCGGTGAAGACGCCGGAGGCGATCTGTTCCGAACTGGACTTCAGCCGCTGCGTGATCGCCTCCACCGCGGCTTGCAACTGCTCGTCGCGGATGCGTAGCGGCGGACCGTGTAGCCAATCGCGCACCTTGTTGACGCCCTCGGAGGATTTGTCGGCCAACTCCGGGGCTTGATCCACGACCGACGGGACGATCAGCGCGATGACACCGGCGAGGACAGCGATGAATCCGAGCAGGGTGACCGAGGCCGCCGCGCCCGGCCGAAAGCCGTGCGCGGTGAGCCAGCGGGTCGGCGGCCACAGTATTGTCGCGACGATCAGCGCCAGCGCGAGCGGCAGCAATACCACCCAGAGGGCGGCGACGACGGTGCCGAGCACCCAAACGCCCGCCGCGATCGCCACAATGCACAGCGACCATTTCGCCAGCCAGATGAGTCCGGCGCCGATCGCGTCGCCGCGATCGCGGGTCGGTGGGCGGGTCTTCTCGGTGCCGTCCTGCTCACTCACGCCGCCAGTCTGGCACGGGAGACGGCACTCGGCGAGGATTGCCCGAAAAGGCGATTCCATCAGTACTGGCACGCAATGGGTTTCGGGTTGTCCGCGGCAGGCGGCGACACCGTCGTCTACCGGACGATGCCATGACCGGTACGCTGCGCACGAGTTAGCGATTCAGTACCTTTTCCGCCTTGTCCGAGGCGTCCGGAACCTCCTCCGCGAACCAGGTCCGGTAGAAGGTGAACGCCAGCGCGGCGAATACGCCGAGGATCGCGACACCGAATGGGAACGGGTAATTCGCCATCGGCAGCGCGAGGAAACGCACGCAAACCAGCACCCCTGCAAAGGTCGCGATACCGAAGGTCACCACCTGCGCACGGCCACGATCCCAACCCCGGTCCGGATCGCGCAGGACGGATTCGACGGTCAGGCACAGTGCCGCGCCCGCCACGAGGTCCACCCCGTAGTGGGCCCCGAGGCCGAGCGTCGCGACGAGGGTGCAGACCAGCCAGAACGCACCGCCCCAGCGCAACCATAGCGGTCCACGCCGAGAATGGATGAACAGCGACAGCGCCCACGCCGTATGCAGCGACGGCATGCAATTACGCGGTGTGATGCTGTCGAACGGCATCGAATCGACCGCAGACGGCAGTGCCGCAACGACATTCGGCCAGACATCGGCGAGCTCGAAACCCTGCCCCTGCGGGCCGAATGCGAGCACCGGCCCGACCACCGGGAAGACCACATAAAACAGTGGACCGACCACGCCGAGGGTCAGGAATGTGCGCACCAGATAGTGACGCGGCCACGCGCCCGCCGTCACACCGCGCAACTGCCACGCCGCGACCACGATGGCCGCGACCGGCAGCTCGAAATACACCCATCGCACCACGCCCAGCGGTACCGGTCCTGCCGCATCGAGCGCCTGTCCGATCAGCCACGACGGATTGCCGAGCGCGTGATCGGCCAGTTCCGCGTACGGATCCAGCACGGTCGGGCAGGCCCATGCGGTGATGTCCAGCCAGATCTCGCCGACTTTGGTCGCCAGAATCAGCAGTGCGCCGAGAGCGATTGTGCGCAGCGCGGTTTCGCGCCGCGCACCGGTCCAGCGCGCGGCGGCGATCACCGCGAGCGCGGTGAGCACAATGGTCGGACCGTTCCCGACCGTGAACAACCGCCCCTCGATCGCCCGAATGATCACGAAGATCACATCGATGCCGACCGCCGCCGCTAGTGCACGCACCCGCACATCCCGGGGAAGGCCGATCAGCGCCAACAGAAATCCGGCCCACGGCGTCGTCGCAGACTTGGGTCGCCCGACGTAGTCCCAAGAAAGACTGGTCAGCGGCCCGAGCGCATTGATATGCACCGCCATCAACTGCCCCGCGACCAGCGCCACAACCGCGCCGACGACACTGCCCCAGATCAACCGAGATCGCCACGGACGCGCAGTCCCCACTTCCCCAGCAGGTGCGACCGATCTCTCCTGCGCGTCCTCAATCAACATCCCGACATCGTAAACAGGATGTGAACACCACTGTGCGCCACGATTAACGCAACCTGGGAACTCCCTGCGCGATCAGTGCCGAGGCTCCGGCGGATATCAGGGGCGGGCGATGATAAGGGGGCAGTTGGTGGCGTGTAGGACGGCTTGGCTGACCGAACCGAGGGTCATGCCCGCGAAGCCGCCGCGGCCGCGGCTGCCGAGGACGATCAGTTGTGCGTATTCGGCCTCGGCGAGTAGACATCTGGCTGGTCGATCCTCGACGACCATGCGCTCGACCTCGAGGTCGGGATAGTTTTCCGCGTAGCCGGCCAGGCTCTCGGCGAGCAGCTCCTCGGCTTCTTTCTGCATATCGTCGTGGGCGGTGTAGCGGTTGAATTCGGACCAGGTGAGCACCGCGCGCAGTGCGACTTCGCGGTGGGCGGCTTGGTCGTAGGCGACCTCGATGGCGCGGGTGGCGCTGGGGGAGCCGTCGACGCCGAGGAGTACCGGTCCGAGCAGTCGATCGGCTTTGTCGTTCTCGGGTTCGGGGATCACGGCGACCGGGCACTGCGCGTGGCGTGCGACGGCGGTACTGACCGAGCCGAGCAGGCCACGGCGGAATGCGCCGAGTCCGCGGGTGCCGACGACGAGCACGCGCGCTTCTTTGGAGCGGTCGAGCAGGACCGGGATCGGTGGTGCGTCGATGACGAAGGTGGCGATATCGAGGTCGCCGATGGGGGCGGCTGCCGCGGTCGCGTGGTCGCGGGCGGCGTTGACGGCGGCGGCACCGGTGGCTCGATAGGCGTCGTAATCGATGGGGTCGAAGGCGATTCCGGGACCGAAGTCCATCGGCGCGCCGATGCCGTACACGATATGTAGGGGTGCGCGGTGGCGCACGGCGTCGATCGCGGCCCAGCGCAGCGCCTCGGTGGCGGCGTCGGAGCCGTCGACGCCGACGAGTACGGGGGGATTGATGGTGGTGGACATGAGATTTCACTGCCCCTTCGGGTTTGCGATAGATCGGCTACCCGTAGGTTAGGAATCCGAGGCCCTCGCGCACGCCTGGCGTTGGTCACGAACCACAGGGCCCAAAGACCGCTCATGCCGCGGGGCATGCACAGATCACTCAGCGCCCGGGCAGGACAACAGTGCCGACCAGGCTAGGCGCCAGGGCTCGCCCTGTGACGTCCGAGCTACCCCTCGCCAGAGGATGCGTCTGCAGGCGTAACCGATCAGGGCAGCGGCGCGGACCAGCGCAGCACGGTGCCGTTCTCCCCGCCGTTGGTAATGCTGAAGCTGCCGCCCGCCTGCTCGGCACGGGTCGCCAGATTCGTCAATCCGCTCATGCGCTCGAAGCCGCCGGGCACGCCGACGCCGTCGTCGATGATCTCGATGGTGACGTCGTCGCGCACCCGCAGATGGACCGATACCGTTGTGGCCGACGCGTGCCGGACCGTATTGCTCACACCCTCGCGCAGCACCGCCTCGACATCCTCCGACAGTGGCGGCTCCAGCACCGAGACCGGTCCGGCCAGTCGAATCGTCGTGCGCAGCCCGCTTTCTCCGATCATTTCGGCGATGATGCCGTGCAACCGCTTGCGCAGCGTCGGGGCATCGGCGGTGTAGCTGCCATGCAGGTCGAAGATCGAATGCCGGATATCCTGCACGATCGACTGGATGTCCTGAATGGTCTCGGTGAGCCGAGATTTGACCTCGGGTACCCGGGCGCGCTGGGCAGTGCTCTGCAGTGATAGACCGACCGCGAACAGGCGCTGGATCACGTGGTCGTGCAGATCGCGCGCGATCCGGTCGCGGTCGGAGAGCACATCGAGTTCGCGGTTTCGGCGCTGGCTCCTGGCCAGTTGCAGCGCCAACGCGGCTTGGACGGAGAAGGCCGCCATCATGGCTTGTCCGGTGGCATCGAGCGGTCCGGACTCCGGTGGACGCAGGATCGTGAGCACACCGATGACCGTCTGTTCGGCCCGCAGCGGCAGCACCAGCGCCGGGCCGAATTCGGTCGGCTTGCCGAACAGCAGGCTGTACTTCAGCCGATCGACCGCGAGGACCCGGTTTTCCCGAAATACGATGCCCGAATGCGATTCGCTGATCGGAATGCGTTGTCCGGTCAGCTTGTGCGCATCGACACCGGCCGCGGCGACGACGACCAGGTCGGTCACCTCTTCGGGCGGAATATCCGGATCTTCGGGCAGTGCGAGGAAGCTGCACGCCGAGTGGGTCAGCTGCAGCGCGCGGTCGGCGACCAGCTCCAGCACCTCATTCGGCTCACCACCCGCGAGCAATTCGGTGGCGACATCGCGGTTGGCTTCCAGCCATTGCTGGCTGATGCGGGACTGCTCGTAGAGGCGAGCGTTGGCGATGGCGATACCCGCCGCGGCGGCCAGCGCTTGCACCACGACCTCGTCGTCCTCGGTGAACTCCTGACCACCGGACTTCTCGGTCAGGTACAGGTTGCCGAAGATCTCGTCGCGCACCTTCACCGGCACACCGAGGAAAGAGTGCATCGGCGGATGATGGGCCGGAAAACCCACCGAGGACGGATGCTTGGACAGATCGCTCAGTCGAATGGGCTTCGGTTGTTCGAAGAGCAGACCCAGGACACCGTGACCGCGCGGCAGATCGCCGATCATGACCCGGGTGCGGTCGTCGATGCCCTCGTAGACGAATTCGGAGAGCTCGTTGCTGGTCTCATCGGTTTCGCGCACGCCAAGGGCGCCGTACTCGGAGTCGACCAGCTCGATGGCGGTGTGCACGATCGAGCGCAGCGTGTTGTCCAAGTCCAATCCGGCGGTGACCACCAGCATCGCCTCGATCAGGCGATCCATCTGGTCACGGACCCCGACGATCTGCGCGATGCGATCTTGGACCTCACCGAGCAGTTCACGCAGCCGCAGCTGGGACAAAGTTTCCGTCACCGGCGGCTGGCCAGACACGGTCGACTCGTCATCCACAATGGGTATTCTCCCCCGGTGGTGTAGTCCATGTCACACCGGCCGAAATCGCAGGTCGCTCACCTTTCTTTCGGCGTCGGCGCTTTGAGCTCGGAGGCCAGCACAGCGGCCTGGGTGCGGCGTTCGACACCGAGTTTGGTCAACAGCCGCGAGACATAGTTCTTCACGGTCTTCTCCGCCAAAAACATCCGACCCGCGATCTGCCGATTCGTCAGCCCCTCACCGAGCAAACCGAGCAGGGTCCGTTCCTGTTCGGTGAGACCGGCCAACGGCCCGGTCTTGGCCTCGGCCTCCTCACGCAGCTTCGCCATCAACGCCGCCGCCGCGCGATTATCCAGCAGCGACTTACCCGCGCCGACCTCGCGAATGGCCTCGACCAGCTCGATGGTGTCGATGTCCTTGACCACGTATCCGCTGGCACCGGCCAAGATGGCATCGAGCATGGCCTGTTCGTCGGTGAACGAGGTGAGTATCAGACACCGCAGCTCGGGATGCTGATTCAGCAGCTCGCGGCACAGTTCGATGCCATTGCCGTCGGGCAGGCGCACATCGAGGACCACGACCTGCGGGCGCAGCGCGGGAATACGCGCCAAGGCCTGCGCCACCGTGCCAGCCTCGCCGATGACCTCGAGATCGGACTCGGACTCGATCAGATCCCGCACCCCACGACGCACGATCTGATGGTCATCGACCAAGAACACACTGGTCATCGCCAAGTACCTCCCTCGATTCATATTTCACCCTACTGAGCGATCGGGCACGGCGTTTCGAAGACAGACATCGTTGCCGAAGGACTTTCGACGATCCCGGGTGTGCTCATGGCTGCATCGTCAGGATGTCGGCGAGCGGGCGGCGCGGTGTAGGTGCGGTTTCGGGTGCATCCTCGGGTGCGGTGCCGACCCGGATCACCACCTGCGGGATGCCGGGGTGGGCGAGCATGCTCGCGATAACCATTCGGGCCGAGGGCATTTCGGTGATATGGGTCATCGGACAACTCGCCAGACCGGCGGTCGTGCATTCCAGCAGCAGTGCGGAAAGTGCCTCGCCGGTGTGCAGCCACGTGATGACCGACTCGCGGGGTGAGCTGAGCACCAACAGTCGCGCATTGTCCTCGAGGTCCCCGCGGCGGGCCGAATGCGGCGCGGACGGGAAGGCGCGTCCCACACTGACACGGGCGAACTCGGCATCGGAGACAAGGGCCTCGCGCGGGACGCCTTCGGAGTCGCCGGAATGTCCAGCCCACCAACGCAATTCGGTTTGGTATTCCATGTCGTAGCGGCGCAGCGCGGTGGCGTGTTCGGAAGCTCCCGCCAGCTTCCCGCGGGCACTGTCGTCGAGGACATCGAGCTCGAGGTCGTGCGGTGTCACCAGCATTCGTCCGGTGTGCAGGAGCTCTGACAAGCCGGTCGGTGCGAGCAGCGGCAGTCGGTCGGTACGTCGCCGATCAATGGCCCGGGCACGCGCCAGCACGCCGTCCGGCGGTTCGGGCCACGGTCGGAACTCGATATCCGCGAGGTAGTCGGGGTGCCTGGCATCGGGCAGCCGGGTGGTATCGGTGTGCCACCCCTTGGCGGCAAAGACGGTGCGCACATGATGCAGCATCGCGCCACAGCTGATCACCAACTGCCTGCCGAGTGGATCTGCCGAGGTCAGCAGGCGGTCGTCGTCGCGATACAGCCGCAGCCTGACCCCGTCGAACACCCACCGCCATGGCTGGGTGTTGTGCAACGACGGTGCTCGGCCGGCCAACTGCATGGCCGCCAGCACCGTCGGGTGGTCCGGCACGGAACGGACGGGAGAAGCGCTGGTATCGGTCATATCTTGAAGTGTCGTCGCGTGCGCAGCGGCTCGATATGGGCCTTGCGCCCGTTATCGAGGGTCGATGGTCACCCGCCGACTCGGGACGTTGTGCGGGTTGTCGATCGGTGCCGAAGGTCGGATGTAGCAGTGACTTTCGGCCCTCCCGCACTGGTCGTCGCGGATGCTGCCATCGAGTCTCCAGGGTCGGAGCTCAACAAAATATCGAATTGCGAGGTCGCCATGAGTGCGTCAGGGAAGTGGTCCACTCGGGCCTTCCCCGACATCGTCGTATTTCCGCGTGGACCGATCGCGGAGTTGGAACTCGAACGTGTGGCCGGGGCGGTCGGGCGATTGCTCAAACGAAATCGTGTCGACGGTGGTGCCCGGGTAAGGGTCATCGGCGCGAATTGTTCCAGTGGGCCGCAGTTGGTCCAAGTGAATCTGCGCGTCGGCGGTACTCCGGCGCGTGTGCAGACGGTTACGCCGGGGCCGGGCATGGTGCTGCCTGTCGTGCTGCGGCTGGAGCGGCTGATCCAGCGGTTGGCGACGAAGCAACCGGAGGCGCCGGAGCGGGAGCCGATGCGGCGGGGACTACTCGAGGCGTCCATGCACGGCACGATCACCCGCCGCAAAAATTGCTCGTTGCTGGTCGCGCCACCGGATGCGGCCGCCGCGGTGCTGGATGCGATGGATTACGACGCGCACCTGTTCATCGATGCCGATACGATCGTCTACCGGGGCGATGCCGCGGGGATCGGGCTGCTCCGCTCGGCTTGCGACCCCGCCGAAGCGCAGCCGATCCCGGAGTTGTCCGAGACCGCGGCCGTCGACCGGTTGTGCGGCGTCGGCCTGCCGTATCTGTTCTTCCTCGATTCCGCCACCCGCCGCGGGCACCTGCTGTACCGCCGCTACGACACCGACCTCGGGCTGATCACACCCCGGACGGATGCGCGGCTTGCCGGTTTCGGCGATTGATCCGGTTGAAACCGACCGCGGGACCAATGTCCCCCGATCTAGGGCATCCCGGCACTGTCGACTCCGGTGCCACCCTGGGCACAGTTGGACATGGAACCGGCCACCGACGGTCGGGCAGAAGCGAGACGGCACAACGGTCAACCGCGGGAGCGGATCACGGGTGGCGATTCGACTCGCCGTTGTCGTGCAGCAACGGAAGAGTCGTGATGTGGCGATCGGCGACCACGCCGTATCCGACCGACGAAATCGGCCGTCACCGCCGAACACCGCTCGCCCACTCCTCGCGTTGGCCGGTTCCACTAGCGACTACTGCGTGCGGAGCACCATGATGCCCGGAGTCGTGCGCACGTATTCGGCGAAGGGTGAGTCGACCACCTTGTTGTTGGCGGCGAGTGAGGATGCGTTGCGGAAGACCGGGCCGCTCGGTGTCATGACGAAGATGCCGACGTGGGTGACATCGAGTCCCGGCTGGTCGGCGTACGCGCCGATGTAGTCACCGGTGCGCAGTCCACCGATGACACCCTCGTCAACAGCAGCGCTGGGTATGTAGGTGATATCGCGATCGACCACCGGCAGGCCCGGAAGATACACTCCGCCACCGGCTTTCGCGTTGAGACGTTTTGCGACGGTCACCGCGGCCGGACTCAGCGTGTCGGTGATATCGGTGGCGGCGATGCGCGCGGTATGCGACCAATCGCTGAAGAAGTGCTTGCGCTGCCGGAACTCGACGCGACTGTCGGTGTAGCGGGTCGCGATCAGATTCGCCACGAACTGGTCGCCGTCGTTGGACCTGCTGAGGGCTTCGACATAGTCGAGATAGGTGAAGCAATCCACCCGCCGCAGATCGATGACCAACTGTTCGGGTTGGTCGGCCGCGCCGATGAGCATATCCGCGCCATACGGCGTCCCGAGCAGGTGCGCCGATAGCCGTTCGATCAGCTCGCCCTTGCTCGCACCCGCCGAGGCAGCCCGCACTGCCAGCAACTCATCGATCTTCGCGGCAGTGGCGTCATCGGTGGCCGGTGCGCCGAATGCGGCGGGCACGGTCGGCATCGCAATGCCGACGAGCGCCGAGATGATGAGCAGTACGCGGGCGATGCTGCGCACAAGGCCTCCAGCGGGATGAACGGTCGTTGCTGCCACGGTAGTCCGAGCCCGGCGGTCTTCGGTTCCCGAACTCGAAAACGGCAGGGCTGCTGCATGATCCAGCGAGGACGCTGTCATGAGCCCTGGATTCCGAGTCGAACAGTTTGGACACGGGATGATCACGAAGTTGCTGTTTCGTTATCTTAACAAAGCCTTTGTCAACGGATATCGCCTGCTCGCGCGTGATTCCACCGGACTTACAGATGCAAGCGCGCTGCGAGGGCTCGTAGGCGGCGCCCTCGGCGCGACGATTCCCGGCAAGTGTGGCAGGCTCACTACCGAGGCCGGGGTGCAGAGGTTTCGACTCGCACAACGGTCGGCGTAACCACGGGAGACCCCAGCTACGGCTGGGGTCTTCGTGTGTCTGTGGCATGTCTGCCCTCGAAACGACGCTCATTAATGTTGATTCCGCACCGATGTGAGCTCAGTAACCATATTCTGTTAAGCGTCAGTTACCGACGTAAAAGTTCGTTACGGCCGACCTGTTGCATTTGGCGCTGAGGAACCTCCGTGTAACGATTCTTTCAATCGCGAACGAACAAATCATCCCGAAGTGTTCACGCACGGCAGATACGGTCTCCATCGTCGCACCGGATATGTCGCCTTCGGTGTGTTCGCATGCGGGTGGAATCGCCGATTGTGGCTGTCTTGTGCATGTCTGCGCAAAAAATGAGGAATGGTGCACGTGAGTGAGTTCTGGAGTCCGAGTTCGTCGGTAGCGTTGGTCAGCGTCGGCATCTCACTGTATGGAGTCATCGCATATCTGGTCGGAATTCTGGACAGCGGCACGCGACCGCGGATGGCATCCTGGGTGGCCTGGTGTACTGCCAATACCGTATTCGCGGTGGTCGCATATCTGGCGGGCGCATACCTCGCCGCCGGTATCAATGCGGCGTCGGCGAGTATGAATGCCGCGGTTATCGCCCTCGGTCTACGCCGTGGCGTGAGTCTGCGACCCGCGGACAATATAGATTGGGCCTGTTTGCTCTCCTCTATCGCATGTGTGCTGGTCACGGTGGAAATTTCGGAGAAGACCTTCGGTGCGTCGGTGGCCATCTGCGCCAACCTGGTAGCCACAATTCCGACGCTGCGGCACGCCTGGTCGAAGCCTCAGGAAGAGACCTGGCAAATGTTCGCCGCGAATGCCTTCGCGGGGGCGCTCGGCGTGCTGGGAGTGCTGCTGGCGAGCGGATATCAATTCGCCACGGTCGCGGGTCCGCTCATTACTACGTTCGGCAATGTTGCCCTCATGTCGCTCACTGTCGGCCGTGGTCGAATCGTCGAAGCAGCAGCCGTGCCCGTGAGAGTGGGTTAGCCGAGATGCGATCGATAATCTCCAATATCAGCGACTGTTTCAGCGATCCCGGTGAGTTGACGCCGGGCCAGGCGCGGCGTGCAATGGCAATCCATAATATTTGTTCGCCGAGTTGCCGTATCCTGCAGCAGGCCAAACTGACTATCTATGGCGCATTGGTAACCGCGGAGGAATTGGCTCCACAATATTCGGCAGTCGAGTTGATCGGATACGGTGAAGTGTCCACCGGATATCTACACTGAGTCCTCCAGCAATAATCCGGTTTCCGGGTCGTACCAGCGGCATGCCCGCGCCGGCAGGTGCAGGTTCAGCGCATCGCCCTGGTCGGCCCGGAAGCTGGGCCGCGTCTGAATCTTGACGGTCTGTCCGCTGACATCGGTGGTCAACAGGGTGGACGAGCCGAGCGGCTCCAGCACCTGGAGTTCGGCACGTATCGAATCGGCGCCTGCTTCGTCGCCGAGGACGATGGCCTCGGGCCGGATGCCGAGGTTGAGCTTCTTACCGTTGAACGATGCGAGCTCGGCGGGTACCGGCAGCGCCTGCCCGCCGAGATCGATATGCGGTCCGGCCTCGCCTATGTCGACGATCCCGGTGAGGAAGTTCATCGGCGGACTGCCGAGGAAGCCGCCGACGAATTCGGTCGCTGGACCGTCGTACACCGCTGTCGGCGAACCACATTGGACGATCACCCCGTCGCGCATCACCGCGACGCGATCGCCGAGGGATAGCGCCTCGACTTGGTCGTGGGTGACATAGATCGTGGTGGTGCCGAGCTCGCCGACCAATTTCTTCAGCTCGGCGCGAAACGAAAGGCGCAGTAGTGCATCGAGATTGGACAGCGGCTCGTCCATGAGCAGCACATCGGCATCCATGACGATCGCGCGCGCCACCGCGACACGCTGGCGTTGGCCACCGGACAACTTCGCCGGATACCGATCCAGGTACGGCGTGAGCTGCAGCAGATCCGCGGCCCATGTGACCTTGCGTCGGATCTCCTCGGTGGGCACACCGTGCACCCGCAGGCCGAAGCCGATATTGTCGGCGACCTTCTTATTGGGGAAGACGGCATAGGACTGGAACACCATCGACAGATTGCGCCGGCGTGGTTCGAGATAGGTGACATCCTTGCCGCCGATCACGATCTGCCCCGAATCGGGCAGTTCCAGCCCGGCGATCATGCGCAGCAGTGTCGTCTTACCGCAGCCGGACGGCCCGAGCAGCACCATGAATTCGCCGTCGATCACCTCGAGCGACACCTGGTCGGTGGCGCGCGTCGTGCCGCCGGGATAGGTCTTCACCAGGTCCCGCAGAATCACTTCGGCCATGTGCCATGCACCTCTGTCATCTCAGCGTCGTCCCCCACATATTCACCAGATAGCGCCGCATCACGAAGATGAAGACCAGCGCCGGAATGATCAGTGCGAACCCGCCCGCGAACCGGTACGGCGTCGATGCCTCACCGAGTGTGGTGAGCACCTGCGCGGGCAGCGTGCGATGCCCGAGCGTCACGATGGTCGCGCCGAGGATTTCGTTCCACGACAGCACGAACGTGAAGATCGACGATGCCGCGAGCCCGGGAAGTGCCAGCGGCACGACGACTTTGCGCGCGGCCTGCCAGCGTGTGCAGCCGAAGACGCGCGCCGCCTCTTCGAGATCGGCCGGCACCGCGACGAAAATACTTGCCGTAATGAGCACGGTGGTCGGCAGCGCGAGTGTGGTGTGTAGGAGTGTCACGGCGAAGACGGTGTCGTACACGTCCAGCCGCAGGAACATCGTCGCCAGCGGCACCGAGAGCACCACGATCGGCAGCGCCCGCACGAACAGAATGAATATCTGGTAGGTGTCCTTGCCGCGGAAGACATTGCGGGCCAGCGCATATCCGGCGGGTGCTCCGATGACCAGCGACCAGAACACCGTGTAGAGCCCGACGAGTACCGAGTTGCCCAGTGCCGGAACGGTTCCGGTGGCACGGAAGAACGACTGCAGCGTCTCGGTGGAGAATTCGCTTGGCAGCAATGGTTTCGGGAACTCGTTCAGCGCCTCGCGCGAGGACACCGCGGCGAGTCCGATCAGCACGATCGGCAGCGCCATGAACAGCGTCACCGCGATGCACGCCACCTGCACTCCGATGGCCCGCCATCGGCGTCGGCGCAGCGGTGCGCGATCGATCGGCGGCAGCACCCTGGCCTGGCTCATCGCGACCCCTCCGGCGCCCTGACCGTCCGCAGATAGAACACGGCGGTACTGAGTGAGATGGCCAGCACCACAAGCGAAACCGCGCTCGCCACCGCCGGATTCTGCAGATTCGAGTACCACTCGTAGGTCTCGCCGACCAGTAGCGGGAAGTCGCGCCCGGTGAGAGCCTGTGCAACGGCGAAGGCCTGCAGCGCGAGGATGGTGCGCAGGATAAGTGCGACCTGCAGACTCGGCCCGAGCTGCGGCAGCGTCACATGCCGCAGCCGCTGCCAGAAGTTCGCGCCGAACACCTGCGCCGCTTCGTCGTAATCCCGTGGGATCAGCTGCACGCCCGCCACCACGATGACGAACACCAGCGAAGTCGCCCGCCAGATCTCGGCGATCACCACCGCGAGCAGCATGGTGCCGGTGTGCTGATAGTTCAACCACGGCACACCGTCCTCGGACAGCCCGAGCCAGACCAGCAGTGAGTTCAGGTATCCGCGATTGCCGAAGATCGACAACCACACCAGTCCGGCGGCCAATTCGGAGATCGCCAGTGGTACACACCACAGGTAGAAGTGACCGCTCGCGAACCGCGGCCGCGCCTGCATCAGCAGCGCCATACCGACCGCGAGCACCAGCTGGATCGGCACCACGATCACGATCAACAACAGCGTATTGCGCAGCGAGGTAAGGAAATACGGGTCACCGAACAAGCGCCGCCAGTGCGCGAGCGTGAAGCCGTGATCGTCGCTGAACGCGTCGAAGACCGCTCGCACCAGCGGCCAACCGAACAGCGCGGCCAGCAGCACGATCGAGGGCAGCAGCAGAATCCATGGCGAACCGAGACGAGCACGCACAGCTACCCCACCCCGCAGACGTCGGCGACGGGATCGGGTGCCCAGCACGGCACCTTCAGCTCGTCGAGAATCCCCTGCAACACCCGGGCCTGCTGGTCGAGGGTGGCCCGAATATCGGCTCCATCCAACACAATCGAGCGGAAGCTGTCCTTGAACACCTTGCTCACTTCGCCCTCGCGCTGACCGAGACCGACCGGCGGCAGCGACAGGATCGCGCCAGGTGCCTGCTGCTGCCGGTGCACGGCATCGGCCTCGAGCTCGACCGCCGGGGGCAGATCGCCCGGGATGGCGGTGTCGACCGAAGGGAAAAAGCCATTGGAGCGCAGCAGTTCGATCTGGGTTTCCGGCTTGGTCAGCGCGCTGATGGTGCGCTGCGCCAGTTCCGGATCGGTGCTGCCCTTGGGAATTGCGAGCCCGGCGACAACGGCCATATAGCCGAGGCCGTGTTTGCCACGCGGTGCGGGCAGCATGCGCCAGTGCTGCGGGTCATGCTCGGGCGCGTGCACCAGGCGCACAACGTGATCCCAAGCCATGCGCACTTCGCCGCTGGCCAGCGGTTCCTGCATGAAGTCGTAATTCGTACTCGACTGTGCACAGTTGGCCCACAGTTCGCGGAAGTATTGCCAGGCCGTCACGGCCTCAGCCGAACGGAAGGTGGTGATCTGACCGCCTGTGAACGAGGGCAGCAGATAACCCTGGGTGAACCGATGCAACAATCCTTTCGGCCCGGCGGGCAGGCCGAGCATCGGTCGGTTGCCATTGGCGCGGCGTGCGGCGATCGCCCAGTCGAGGAATTGGTCATAGGTCAGTGCGGTGGCGTTCGCGCCCGATGGCAGGTGTTGTAGCGCGTCGGCGTGCGCGGCGAGGACGTAACTGGCTGTGGCCCAGGGGATATACCACGTACGGTCGGTACTGGCCCGTGCTAGCTGTAGGTAGGCGGCGGGCCAGCCGCGGTTGCCGAGGTCGACGAGCAGACCGGTGAGATCCTCGAGGTAGCCGTTGGCCAGCGGCGCGATATCGCCGTGCAACCCGCCGAGCAGACCGACCTGCGTCGAGCCCGCCCCGACCTGGCTGCGCACCTGACTCGCGAACGGACTTTCCTCGATGGTCACATAGCTGACGCCCGGTGCCGTCTTGCCGAGCAGGTTACGGAACCGCTCGGCCTCGTCGGCTGGGCGGAATTGCGTGGAGAGAAAGAGCATGCCGCCACTTCCCGTGGTGGCGAAGCCAGTACACGCGGCGGTGAGCGCGAGGGTGCCGATACCCGTCGCGCCGAGAAACGACCGGCGCGTCAGGCCGGACGTGGGCATGTGTGGCTCCCGAGGCAGGAATGGACCTTGGCGAGCCGACACTGATCCATCATGCCCAGATACAAACAGATGTGCGCACACAGCCGAACGCGCAACTTCCCGTGACTGAGAACAAAACCCGAGTTGTCTTGCGGCACAAATAAAAAGGAAGGCATCCCTTTCAAAAAAGTTATGAAGATCTTTGGATAACGAATTCTTTACGCACTGCCCCGCCCGGTCGCCGAGACCCCTATGCTCGGGGCTTTCACGAGTGATCGACGTTGCGATAGAAGAAGAAACGGGTAGCCCTATGACCGCCAGGACCGACCTAGAACACGAACTACGCGGGCCGCTGGCGGCAACCGGCATGATCACCGAACAGGAGGCTGCCGAACTGCTCGAGATGTTCCGCGCGGCCAAGCAACTCGAGACGGCGGCGCTCATCGAGGCTGTCGACGAGATGGTCGGCGCGCTGCCCCGGCCGTTCCGGGCGGTGACGAAGAAGATCATGTTCGGGAGCCGGCTCGGCTGATGAGTGATCTGGTAACCGGGGCCCAGATCGTCCTGCTGTCACGGACTTTGCATGCGCCAGTGGAGCGACTCGCGCATCTGGAGCGGTTGGGCAGTGAGAACCTGCATGAACTCCAGGAACGGCTGGCAGGACTGATCTTCGACCAGCACAACGAGACGTTCGAGCGGATCAGCAAACTGGTGCCGATCATTCCGCTGCGCATCTCGATGCCGCTGGTGCAGCGCCTCGTTCCGCCGATGATGACAGGTCGGGCCGCCGGCGCGGTGGGTGTCGATCATCCGAAGAAGGCGGCCGAGACGGTGGCCATGCTCGCGCCCGCGTATGTGGCCGACTGCGCCCCGTATATGGATCCGCGCACCGTCGGGCAGCTCGCCGAGGTTGCGCCACCGGAACCCATCGTGCGGATTCTCAACGAAATGTTGGCCCGCAAGGACTACATCACCGCAGGGCCGTTCCTCGACGCCTTCGCCACACCGACTCTGTGCGCGGCCTTCGAACAGGGCGTACTCGATGACGAGGGCCTGATCTTCTCCGCCGCTTATGCCTATTCCGTCACAGGTGTGAGCGCCATCTTTCGTCAACTGCTAGCCGGGCCGCGGCAGCGGATTCCGCGGATGGTGCACACCGTACTCATCGGGTCGACGGGATTGCAGTTGGCCGCGCTGTCGACGTTCGCGCGCTGTGAGGCCGATCTGTCCGCGTCAATCGGTGATGTTCTGCTCAGCGTCGGGTCCACCGAAATGATCGGCAATCTGGTCGCGACTTATCTCCGGGCCGGTGCGGCACCGGAGCTGTTGACCTTCATCGGACGGCTGAGTAAGTGGGCCCTGGGCGCCCTGGCCGCGAATCCGATCATCGCGAACGACGCGGCGCTGGCCGGGCTTGTCGGCAGCCTGGAGGGCCGCATCGAATCCGACCTGTGGCGCGGACTCTTCAGCCTGATGGCACACGTCGACGCCGGGATCCAGCGCCGGATGATAGCCCTGCTCGCGCAGATGAACGATGCGATGGTGTCCGCACTGCCCGGCATCGCCACCGACGCGCACGACTGGCCGCTGCTGCTGGACCTGATCGCCGCCGCCGACCCGCCGGTGCGCGGCCGCTTCGAAGCGATGTGGTCCAACCTGCCGCCGGAGCGCCGCATCGATCTGGAGCACCGCATCAGGGAACTCGGCCTCAACATCCGCCTGGCGCCGGTGACCACCACGACGCTCTCGGTGGACGAGGTGTTCTACCGCCGCCGCCAGATGCGCCGCCGCTACGACGCCGCGCCGAGTTGGGACTGAACGCTCACCGCTTGGCGTAGTCGGCGACACCCTGCCAGTCGAGCATGACGCACGGTTCATCGCCCACGACCCAGGCGTCGTGTCCTGGTGCGACGATCATGAAGTCGCCGGGACCGTATTCCTGTTGTTCGCCGTCGTTCATGGCGACCATCAGTCGCCCCGAGAGGCAGTAACCCATATGGGCCGCTTCGCAACTGTCGGTCTGGGCGATCGGCTTGACGTGCTGCGACCACCGCCAACCGGGTTCGAAAACCGCCCGACCGACCGGGCCGCCGTCGAGATTGACCAGGTCGAGTTTGCCCTTGCCATCCTCGAACAAGCGGGTCTCTTCGGGCTTGTCGAAACTCTTTTGCACCAGTCCGGACATGATGGTTCTCCTCGTATCGTTGCCCCGACCCATAAAATGTGATGCCAATCACATCTTAGCCGCCGCGCTAGCTGCAAGATAGCTCGCGCTGAGGCGCTCTGACAGCCCGTCGGGGCCGGTCGGATCAGAGATCGACGAAATCCGCTGTCTATCCGACCGATCCGGTCGGGGTATTCCGGCGTTCGATTCGAGCACATCGCCCCTCACGCGACCTTTCGAAAACACCTGGAAGGTAAGACAAAATGACCGAGTTCGTGACATTCGAGGAGGGCCGCATCGCTGCGATGTCGACGGCCACTCCCTGTCCGGTGGCACGGCGACCATTGTCGCGGCCGATGCACCCGAATTGGTCAGTGCCATCGTCGAGATCAACCCGTTCACCAAGCGGTTCGGATGCAGACGATTTCAGCTTCCGGGAAAGCCGGGCGGCAGCGGCTGGTAATCCGCCTTGAACTTCGGGCCCGGCGGCAGGCCGCGCAGCACCGCGCTGGTCCATGCCACTGCGGGCGGCCAGCCGGTGACGGCATTGACGATGTGCTCGGGGACGGGAACGGTGTAGAAGCGCAGATCCGCGCCACGCTCCCAATAGCTTTGGACGGTCGGCAGCACGACCGACGGTGGAATCAGTTCATCCCACAGGCCGTGCCACCACAGGATCGGTGTATCCGGGAGGTATTTGCCCAAGCTGTTGTCCTGCAGGACCCGAAGGATCTCGAGGGACGATTCCAGCGACTTGCCGGGCTGGTAGTAGGCGCTGATGGGCCGGTAGACACCGGTGAGCGCAATGGTTGCGTAGCAACGACTTTGGATATCCTTGATGATCTGCTGCCCCTCGGTGGTCAGCAGATCGGCGGGGTCGAAGACGTCCGGATACTCCCGGGCCAGGCTGGCGAAGCCGAGCCACATGGTGAAGTTACTCGTGCCGGTGAGCCCGGGTTCGGCTCGGGTCGCGTACCGAGCCTGCGCCACCAGGTCGCCGGGTGTGCCGCCGATGGTGGTGCCGAGCAGCCGCACATCGGGTGCGTAGCTCGCCCGCAGCTCGGCCGCGCGAATGGAACCCGAACCGCCGCCGGAATATCCGTACAGCGCGATACCGGAGTCGGTGAGTCCGAGAGCCGGATCGTTCTTCAGCGCACGCAGGCTGTCGAGGACCATCTTGCCCTCGGCATAGGTGTTGAAGGTATTGAACTTTCCGTCGAAGTCCGGCACGTTGATCGCGAAACCCTATGCCAGCCAATAGATCACCAGTGCCGACTCCTTCATGGTGCCGGTCTGCATGGTGTGTGAGGGATTGCAGGCCGAATCGGTGGAATCGATCGCCTCCTGGAAGGACAGCACCGGCCGAGGGCTGCCCTGCCACGGAATGCCCGGCACCACAACGGTTGTCGCGGTGACGATCGGATTGTCGTGTACATCGTTCGAGCGGAACAGCAGCTGCTCGGTGTACACCGGGAACGGGATGCCGAGCACCCGCGTCTGCACTTCGCGGCTGCGCACGATCTGGCCCGGCTGATACGACGCGAGATCCGCGGGATCGTCGTACCACGGGTCCTGATCCGGCGACGGTATCGGCAACAGATCATAGATCTGCGGCTCGGTCGGCAACTGCGGCAGCTGATTCTGATCCGGCGGGAAATTCGGCGGGAATGCCGGCTCGGCGGCCGCCACCCCGACACCGCTCATCGCCAGGCCCGCCGCCACCGTCAGACCTGCCGCTACCGCGATTACCGCGAGCCGCCGTCGAGACCGCTTCACCACATCCTCCGAATCTCCATTGATCCGCCAGCCGATCATGGGTTCGACTTGCTGGATTCAGCTCACCGCAATTGGCGGCGCGGGGCTATTAGCATGATGCAGAGGCTCGAGCTCGGTCTTTGTGCAGCTGCACGAACCCGGTCGGCCGGGAGTCTCGGCGATGATCGGGGCCGACAGGGTACCCATTGAAGCTTCAAATGAAACGCATTGAATGTGCCGCTAAATAACGGTACATTCTTCCGCGACATGACTTCCCGCACTGGAAGGCCGAGTCGTGATCGCAGTTCGGGGACCAGTTGAGTTATCGGCGCTCGCAGATGCGCTACATGCCGAGGATGTCGGTTATCGCAGATCGCTTCGCGCGCGCCAAGTGCAGATGATCGCGATCGGCGGGGTGATCGGCACCGGGCTATTTCTCGGCGCCGGCGGGCGACTCGCCAGCGCCGGACCGGGATTGTTCCTGGTATATGCCGTATGCGGGGTATTCGTCTTCTTCATCTTGCGCGCGCTCGGCGAATTGGTGCTGCATCGGCCCTCCGCCGGATCGTTCGTCTCCTATGCGCGCGAGTTCTATGGCGAGAAGCTGGCTTTCGCGGTCGGGTGGACCTACTTCTTCCACTGGTGCATGACCGGGATCGTCGATATCACCGCCATCGCCACCTATGTGCACTATTGGGGCGCGTTCGAGGTCGTCCCGCAGTGGGTGATCGCGCTCGTCGCGCTGATCGCGGTGGTGAGTACCAATCTGATCTCGGTGCGCTGGTTCGGCGAACTGGAGTTCTGGGTCGCGCTGATCAAAGTCGTTGCGCTGGTCGGCTTTCTGATCGTCGGCACCATTTTCCTGGCTGGCCGCTTCACAATTCAGGGTGCACAGACCGGTGTCGGGGTGATCAGCCAGCACGGCGGCTTGTTCCCGACCGGTGTGCTGCCACTGGTCACGGTGACTACCGGTGTCGTATTCGCCTATGCCGCAGTTGAACTGGTTGGCATCGCGGCCGGTGAGGCGGAACGTCCGGAGACGATCATGCCGCGGTCGATCAACTCGGTCATCGCCCGCATCGGACTGTTCTACGTCGGCTCACTGATACTTCTCGGATTGCTCTTGCCCTATACCTTCTTTCGGGCCGGCGAAAGTCCGTTCGTTACGTTTTTCGCGAAAATTGGCGTGCCAGCGGCCGGTTCGATCATGAATCTGATCGTGCTCACCGCTGCCTTCTCCAGTCTCAACGCCGGGTTGTACTCGACAGGCAGGATTCTGCGTTCGATGTCGATGAACGGCAGCGCTCCCGGCGTGGCGTCGCGCATGTCGCAGTCGGGCGTACCCTACGTCGGCATCCTCGCGACCGGCGCGATCGCTCTGGTCGGGGTCGGACTGGATGCGGTGGTGCCGGACAAGGCCTTCGAGATCGTGCTGAACGTATCGGCGCTCGGCACCATTGTGTCGTGGACCGCGGTCGTGCTCTGTCATCTGCGACTCTGGCGCGAGTGGCGGCGCGGTTTGGCTTGGCGTCCGGCCTCGCGCCTACCCGGCGCGCCCTACACCGATGTGGCGACTCTGTTTTTCCTGGCCACCATCGTAATCCTGATGATCTCCAGCGGCGATATCGTCCAGCGCATCGCCGTGCTCGCCATGCTCGTGATCATGGCTCCGGCGCTGATCGGGGGCTGGTTCCTGGCTCGCCGAAGAGTATTGCGAATTGCCCTTATCCGCCAACACCACACCGGCCAATTTCCGGTGGTTGCCGAGCGTCCGCCCCTCGGCCCGTCCGCCGAACCCGAAGTGATCATCGAGGACCCGAAGTCCCGGTTCACCAACCCGGATCCACTCTAGGGTCTGTATACATCGGGAGATCCGATGATTTTCGCGACCATACGTACTCGCGGTCACAGCGATGGGCGGGCAACCGCCGCGATTCCTCGATACGGCCACCGGTCCGTGCGATGACAGACCGGATAGATTTGGTCGCCATTTCTGGAAAAGTCTGGGCTGCAGCTCATTTCGTGGCCTCGGTATGCTAGATCCAGCAGGGCCATAGGCACCGCTACAGCGGCAGCTGCTGATGACGAGGTAGCGGCCAGCGCGAATTTTCCGCGACCGGGCGGGGCGAACAAACGGTGAACAGCCGCAGTCGCGGTGAAAACGAAAACCCTACGGGCTCACGCAGTTTCGCTGTGCGCTGTTCACTGATCCGAGGGGGGTCGTTCACGGTGCGTGGTTAGCGTCGAGTGGTCGCTTCCGGAGACTGTTGAGCAGCTCCGAGGGTTTGTCCGCTTCGATGCTCGTCTGGCCATGCCGTGCCTGCGATTCGGGTGCGCGGAAACGAATCAGGTTGTAGTAGTGAACAACTGGAGATCGGATTACTGGGATCCGGATCGATGGCGGTTGCCCGCGGTACTGCGGCGGTGTCGTAGGTGGATCCGTGCGACGCGGCGGTGTCGCTGGACGGTCGGTGTCCTGCTCACTGTCTTCGTTCTGGTCGTCTTCCCCGGTCTGCTCGGTGCGACGGCCTCGGCAACGGCCGAAAGCGGCACCCGCACCGCGGGGTCGTCGGTGGGCAGTGCGCTCGGCTGGACTCACGTCGCGGATTCCTCGGGCGTCGAGGCCGCCAGTTATGTCTTCGCCACCGACCACGGCGGCGTGCTGAGTCCGGGAAACACCGCTATATCCCTGGTGATCGGCTTGGAGTTCGCGGGCTGGAAAATCATTGTGATCACCGCGATCTGGCTGATCGGCTACGCCTCGAGTTTCGAGTGGCTGAACCTCTTCTCGAAAGCACTGCTCGGTGTGGCGCACAGCCTGACCGGACAGATCGCGACGCCGATCATGCTGGTGACCGCCGCGACGATCGGCGCATTCTTCGTCGCGTGGTTCGTCGTGCGCGGCCTCTACTCCAAAGCCACCCTGCAAGTGGTGACCATGCTCATGGTCGGATTGCTGGGACCGATATTCCTCGCCGAGCCGTTGGCCGATGTGCTGTCGTCGGACGGATTGCTCGCTAAAGGCCGCGATCTGGGCATTTCGGTCGCGGCCGGGTTGAACGGCGATAACAATGTCGATCCGCACCACATGGTGGCGACCATGCAGGGCACGCTGACCGACAACTTCGCCCGTCGTCCCCTGCAAGTCTGGAACTTCGGGCATGTAGTCGACGAACAGGCCTCGTGCCGGGCCGCATGGTCGGCAGGTGTCGCAGCGCGCAGCGAAGAACGGGTGAAAACGGGGATCAGCGCCTGCGGGGACAGCTCGGCGAAGGAATCGATGGAGAACCCGAATTTCGAGCAGATCGGCACCGGCCTATTGCTGCTGCTGGCCGGGGCGATCCTGCTCGCCTTCGGGGCCGTGCTGGCGATAAAGGTGATCCGCGCGGCACTCGACACGATCTACCACGGCTTGATGTCGATATTCGGTTTCGCCGCAGGTGGATTCGTGTACGGACCTACCCAGACGTTCCTGATCCGCAATGTCGTCGACAGCTTCGTCGCCGCGGCGCGCATGACCGTCTACACCATCTTTCTCGGCGTTTATGTGCTGATCCTCGGGGACCTGTTCAAGCTCGCCGGTGATCAGGTCATGGTGGTGTTCATCATCGGCGCGATCTTCGAAATCGTGGCGATCCTTCAGCTCAAACGCCTCAGTAAGAGTCTGGACCACGGCAACGAATGGATCGCGAATCGGTTCGCACTGGCCGTGCAGGGCAGCGGGGGCGGCGCACGCGGTTCGGGCGGCGGCGCGACCGCACTGGGTATGGGAGCGGCCGGAGCGGCGCATTCCATGCGTATGGGCATGCTGCCTGCGCTCGCCGCCTTCAGTACAGTCAGTAATTCGCCTGCGACCGAATGGCTGTGGGGTCGCACCCGTTCACCGTTGCGGCCGTTCTCCCGCATGGAGCGTCAGGCGCAAATAGGCCAATGGGGATTCTGGGGTGCACCAGGTGTGGGTGGCCCCGAGGGCTCCTATGCCCAGGCCTACGTGCACCGGCCCGTATTCGCGCGGGCTGCCCGCGAGGCCGCGCTCGCCGCGCCTAATGGCGGCATCAATACCGTTCGCGGTGCGGCCGCGGCGTTGCAGGGGCTGGTGGATATCGGCGGGAAGATCACCGATGCACCGGCGGCCTTGCTCGCCGCCGGATTCACCGACCAGGACATCATGTTCAACGCCATTCGCTCGTGGTCGATCGTCGATGACAACTCCAAGGGCTGGACGCTCGGCAATAACCATCTCGGGCGCGTGGTGGCGGCAGTCCAACGTGTCCAGGACTCGTCGCTTCGACTCATCGACGGTGGCAGTTCTCCCGGCGAAGTCGCCGCGGATCTCGCCACTTTGCAGGCCGCCGCATTCCGGTATCGGCGTTCGGCGCCCGCAGGCGTCACCCTCACCACGGACGAGGAGCAATTCGTCACCGCATACCTGGGCACACCTACCGAGGATGTGGCCCGGGCTCTGCAAACAGTCGCCGGTGGCGGCACCGCCACGTCGGGACCATTGGCCGGTGGTCCATTCGCGAGTGACGCCCTCGCCGCAAGGCGGATGTTGGGCGAGATCGGAAGCCGACAGGCGGAGCTGGTCTTGACCAGCGTCAACGACGTATTGCGTAATCCGGCGGATCAAGAGATGCTCCGCGTGGCTCGCGGCCACATCTCCGATACGGTTCTCACCGACCAGGCGTTGAGCGGGGCCAAACGAACAGCGACGAACACACCGACGCCGCCGAGGCAAGGCAATTCGCCGCGGCCCGGCTGGGCCCCGCCGATGGCCGGGGTCGGCGCTCGGCTGAATTGAGATCACCGACGCTGCTCAGCGGAATAGTGCGGCCGAAACCAGCGGTTATCAGGGTATGGAGATCACTGAGTTCCCAGGGTACGAGTGGACGACCGTCGCGGATTCACCTGTGCGAGAGCTGTTTCCTGGCATTCGCTCGCGGGCGCTGTGGAGCGGGGCGAACGGCGCGAAAGCGTATGTCCTGGAAATGGATCCGGGCACGGCGTGGGAGGGCATCGATCTGCACGAGCCAGGGCCGGAGGAGGTTTTCGTATTATCCGGCACGTTCAACGACGGATTCCGTGACTATCCGGCCGGATCCTTCATCCACGCTCCGGCCGGATCGTCACATATCCCGCAGTCGACAACCGGCTGCACATTGTTCGTCTTCTATCCCGAGGGCTGACAGCGACGCTGTCGGTTCCTACTCCCGGTTGAAGCGCGCGCGAACGGCGTCCATGCGCGCGCCGCTGTCGCCGCCTGCTGTGTTACCGGAAAGGCCACCATGACCTGCTCGAACGGGTGTTCCCGGCGCTGCACGAACAGCGCGACGCCGGCGGTACGTCGGACAGCACCTGTTCGACGTGGTCACCGCACCCTCGGTAGGTCGGCTTACCGCACTTCGAGCAGACGGCGCGTTGGCACACGAGAACTCCTTCGGATTGATGGGCGAGTACGACGACGCTAATGCCGACGACGAGCCAGCCGGCGGGTTTCGCGCAGCGTGTCCCGTATGGCTGCGTCCGCCGAGGCCGCACAGGTCATCTCCGATATCGGCGCCCCGTGATCGAACTCGACGACGCGGCACTCTGATGTCGATCGAGGTTGCTGACCATTGCAGCGTTTATGAGGAAATCGTCAGTTAGCGTGATATCGTATCGGAGTTCTGCGCGATCGCCCTGCGGATGTGTCAATTGGTGGCTCGGTGAGAGGACCCGTATGTCCCGGTATCTATTCGCCCTCGGTCAGGCCGTAGCGCGTCGCCGCTGGTGGGTGCTGGTGCTATGGATTGTGCTGCTGGTCGGCGCGATCGTTTTCGCGGCTGGGAGCGGTGGCAAGACCAACGACAACTTTACTGTTCCGGGCACCGAATCACAGGATGCCGTGTCGTTGCTGCAGCAGCGAATGCCCGCGTTCAGTGGTGCGCAGATGCAGGTTGTTTTCCAAACCCCAGGTATGGCCAAGGTGACCGACCAGCAGGTCAGCGCTCAGATCGAGCAGGTAATGACGGGGTTGAAGGGACTGCCGCAGGTCGCGGCGGTCGTCGACCCGTTCCAGGCGCAGGCGATCTCGCCGAATCAGCGGGTGGCACTGGGCAGTGTGCAGTTCTCGGTGTCGGCGGGGGAGGTCGGCGAGGACACCCTCGACGCGGTGAATCACATCGCCGACTCGGCTCGTGATACCGGTGTGACGGTGGAATTCTCCGGTGCGGTGTATCCGGGTTTCACGGCCGAGATCCCGCATACGCCAGAGATTCTCGGCATCGTCGCGGCATTCATCGTGCTGCTGATCACCTTCGGCGCGGTGGTCGCGGCCGGACTGCCTATCATTACGGCCTTGGTGGGTGTGGGTATCGGGCTCACCGGGATTCTGGGCGTGGCCGCCTTCGTCGACGTGGCCTCGGCAGCGACGTCGCTGGCACTGATGCTCGGCCTGTCCTGTGGCATCGACTACGCGCTGTTCATCCTGTCGCGGCATCGACACCAGATCGTGCTGGGAATGGCTGCGGCCGAGTCCATTCCGCTCGCGGTCGGAACCGCGGGCAGTTCGGTGGTATTCGCCGCGGTCACCGTGATCATCGCATTGTGCGGGCTTGCGGTCGCGGGCATTCCGTTCCTCACCGTCATGGGGCTGACGGCCGCGGGTGCGGTGCTGGTCGCCATGCTGGTCGCGCTGACGCTGCTGCCCGCACTACTCGGCTTCGCCGGTGACATGGTCGCCAAGTTCATCTCGCCGCCGCTGCATCCGGGCAAGCCGGAGCGGGTCGCGCGCATCGCCGCCTATGAGCCCGAACGCACATTCGGGCACGCCTGGGGTCGATTCGTTACCCGATTCCGGATCCCGATGCTGGTTCTCGGTATCGCGATTCTGGTCGTCCTTGCCCTCCCGGCCACGCGCATGGACCTCGGATTACCCAGCGGTGAAACGCAATCGGAGTCGAGCACCGCACGGAAGGCATACGGCATCGTCAGCAATTCGTTCGGCCCCGGTTTCAACGGGCCGCTGCTGGTAGTGACCGACCTGTCGGCTGCCACCAGCCCCGACGCCGGACAAATGCTGATGGGTCGACTGCGGCAAGAGCCCGGCGTCGCCGCCGTGCAGCCCGCGGGCTCCGATAACGGGTTGCTGCTGATCCAGGTATTCCCGAAGACCGGTCCCAACGACTCCGCGACGAGCGATCTGGTGAACCGGCTGCGCGACGATCGTGACCGCATCGAAAGCGGCACCGGCGCAACCTATCTGGTCGGTGGTACCACGGCCGCGAATATCGACACCTCGCACCAGTTGGCCACGGCGCTGCCCATCTTCCTCGCGGTCGTCGTCGGGCTGGCACTGATATTGCTCACAATCGCGTTCCGCACCATTCTCGTCCCGCTGTCCTCGATCGTCGGGTTCATCCTGTCGGTCTTCGCCGCCCTCGGAGCGCAGGTCGCGGTATTCCAATGGGGCTGGGGTGCAGGACTTTTCGATGTCACCAAGGCGCAGACGCTGAGCTTCCTGCCGATCATCACCCTGGCCATCATCTTCGGCCTGTCCAGCGACTATCAGATCTTCGTCGTTTCCCGGATCAAGGAGGAACACACCCGCACCGGCGAAGCGATCAATTCGGTGCGCAACGGCGTCGCCCATTCCGCGCGCGTCGTCACCGCGGCGGCACTGATCATGTTCGCGGTGTTCGTCGCCTTCACCACCACCGACAACCCGATCGTCAAACCCCTGGCGTTCACCTTGGCGATCGGTGTGCTGCTCGATGCCTTCATCGTCCGGCTGACCCTGATACCCGCCGTCATGGCCATTATCGGAAACCGCATGTGGTACCACCCGCGCTGGTTCGCGCGCTACGTCCCCGACCTCGATATCGAGGGTGCCGAACTCGAACGCCGCTTCGGCCACCACGCCGAAGCGCAAGTGCCGCAGGACATTACCGAATTGTCATGATGACCGCTCGACGCTGCGACGATCTCGGATCACCGGTGCCGACCGCGCCACGGTATCGGACGATCTCCGGCGGGCGGCCACCCCTCGGGCGGCCAGTCCTCCGATACCGGACGATCATCGGTGGCGGGGGCCACGTGTCAGGTCGGGTCGAGCACGATCTTCACCGCACCGTCGGTTTTGTGCTGGAACATCTCGTAGGCGTCGGGCGCCTCCGACAGTGGAAGCCGATGGGTGGCAAAGCTTTCCACACCGAGCGGATCGTCGTCGCCCAACAGTGTCAGAATCTCGGGTGCCCAGCGCGTGACGTTGGCCTGTCCCATGCGCAGCTGGATCTGCTTGTCGAACAGGATTCGCATCGGAATCGGATCGACCATGCCGCCGTAGACACCGACCAGCGATATCGTTCCGCCGCGGCGCACGATATCGATCGCGCTGTACAGTGCCGCCAGCCGGTCCACCCCAACCGTGTCGGTCAGCCGCCGTGCTATCGGATCGGGCAGCAACGTGGCAGCGCGCTGCGCCATCGCCGCGACCGGCGACCCGTGCGCCTCCATACCGACCGCGTCGATCACCGCGTCGGTGCCACGGCCGTCGGTGCGCTCGCGAATGGCCTCACCGAGTGCTGAATCGGTATCGCAGTCGATCACCTCGATGCCACGCGCGGCCACCCGAGCCAGCCGTTCGGGCACTCGGTCCACCCCGATCACCCGCAACCCGCGATGGGCGGCGATCCGGCAGGCCATATCGCCGATAGGTCCGAGCCCGAGCACGGTCACCGACCCGCCCTCGGGCACGGCCGCGTATTCCACCGCCTGCCATGCGGTCGGCAGCACATCGGATAGGTACAGGAACCGGGTGTCGTCCGGGCCGTGCGGCACGCTGATGTGCGTGGCATCGGCATGCGGCACCCGCAGAAATTCCGCCTGCCCGCCGGGTACCTGGCCGTACAGCTTGGAATACCCGAATAACGCAGCGCCGCTCCCGTATTCGCGAACCTGGGTGGTCTCGCACTGGGTCGGCAGCCCGCACGCGCACATATAGCAGTCGCCACAGCTGATCTGGAACGGCACGACAACCCGATCGCCGCGCGTCAATGTGGTCACCGCCGACCCGGTTTCCTCGACGATGCCGATCGGCTCATGCCCGAGTACGTCGCCGGTGTTCAGATACGCGCCGAGTACCTCGTATAGGTGCAGATCCGATCCGCAGATCGCCGACGATGTCACCCGCACGATCGCGTCGGTGGGTTCCTCGATTCGCGGATCGGCGACATCCTCGACCGCTACCTTGCGCGGCGCCTGCCAGGTCACTGCTTTCATCCGGACTCCTCACCCGTGCGGTCGACTCCATTTCGCCCTACCCGCGCGCGAGCCCGGGAAACCGGCACCCCGGCCGCAAATCACCTGGCGGTACCGAATGCCCGCAACCCGGCCTGTACCCGCCACGGATCAAGCAGCGCGCGCTGCTGTTCGGCCCGCGCGATCAGTTGGTCGAAATCCACATCCGGCAACCGTTCACCCAGCCCGGCCGGATCGCGCAAGGTCGCCCACAGTTGCTTCTTGCGATCGATTCCCATCACGAGGAACTCGAGTTCGGTAAATCTGCTCAGCGGCGAGTAGCCGACCAGACGGCCATTCGGTTTCACGCGCGCGAATCGTTCGAGAACTATCGCGAGTCCGCTCTTCCAGTGGTTTTCGCGTACGCCTACACGGCGCATGATTTGCCGGAATGTCTCCACGTCCTCCGTGATGGCCTCGGCCACCTCGGTCAACGCCGTCTCAGCCGGATCGCCTCGGTTGTTGGCCCGCGCCCGCCGTGCCAGTTCGCGCCACAGCAGGCCCATCGCGAGCTGGTCATTGAGGTAAATGCCCAGCAGGTTGCTCCGTTGGAAACCGAGTAGTCCGCTCATATCGCACGGATACCCAGTCTGTCGACAATTCGGCTGCGGCAGGCGCCCGTGCGCACCAGTGCACCAGTGCGTCGGTCACGGCGATACCGCGAGAGTTCCGGGTGTGGGGAGTCGATAGTCGCGTTCGAGGTCGCGTAGGAGCATGGGCCGCCGCCGCCCGCCGCCGCGCGGCTCGACTTCGGCGTACGGAACTGGACTGCGCCTGATCACCTTGACCTCGACCGGTGCGGCCTGCTCGGCCGTGGCGGCGGGTACGAGAAGGGTTCCTGGACAGATCATCATGCTTCCGCCTTTCCGGCTGAACGCACTCTGGTTGGGTGAGTCGGTCGTACCCGGCGTCGGTGCCAGCAAACCGACGCTAATGATCTTCCGAGATCACCGGGCTGCCTCGTGCCTGACCTGTCGCGCTGGAACTCTGGTGAAATATCGGCAGCCGATTGTCCTCCGGCGACAAGGCCCGAGGCGAAGTTCGTTCATGCACGACGGTGTCCTGGGGCGAGGTGACTTCTACCGTTGTCGTCATTCCCCGTACTCATGCTGAGGACCGCCGATGAATCTTTCGACCCTGCCGGATCGCCGTGCGGCCGCCGCGCCGGAGGCGGCCGCCATCGCCGACGACAGCACTGACCTGAACAACACCGGATTCCTCGATGCCGTGCGGCGTGCCGCCGCTACCCTGCGCGCTGCCGGAGTCTCGAGCGGCGACGTGGTCGCGATCATGTTGCCCAACACCGCCGCGTTTGTAGTATCGCTGTTCGCTACTTGGCGGGTTGGCGCCACCGTCACCCCTGTCGACCCGTCGCTGACCGGCTCGGAAGCCGAATCCCAGTTGACCGACACGGGCGCCGGTGTCCTGATCACCGAGCAGCGGCCGAGCTTCGACGCGACGGTTCACGCCGTCATACCCGCCGACGAACTCACCACCGCGGAGCCCGATGTCGCCGAACCAGCACGGCCCCGCACCGACACATTGGCGCTGCTCATTTATACCAACGGCACCACAGGCAGCGTGACGGTCGACCACGCCAACCTGCACGCCATGTGCTCGATGGCGATCGAGGCGTTCGAACTCACCGCAGCCGACCACAGCCTGCTGAGTCTGCCGCTGTTCCACGTCAGCAGCATCGTGGTCGGCACCTTGTCGCCGCTGCTCGCCGGTGGCCGTGTCACCGTGGCCTTCAGCCCGAAGACCTTCTTCGATCGCATCGAGCGCAGCCGTGCCACATACATCTCCGCAGTCCCGACCACATATGAACTGCTTTCGGATATGCCCGCCCAAATCCGGCCGAACGCCGCATCGGTACGATTCGCCATCTGCGGAGCGGCGCCGGCCGACGACGAACTGTTGACAAAATTCGAACGCCGCTACGGCATACCCGTCATCGACGGCTGCATCTCCGAAGTTCCCGTGCGGTGGACGCCGTCGGAATGCTCCCGCCGGGCCAGCTGAGCGGAGCACAACCCGGCGATTTCCCGCACAGCAACCGTGCGGTAACTACCGTTGGGGAGTGACGAGTTTTCGTCGCGACGGTGATGTCGATGTGCGCCGCTATGTCGCGAAGATCGCCGCCCGCATGAACGAGCGGGTGACGGAGATCAGCGCGATCCTGCGGCGCGGTCTCGAGGAGGATATCCCCGAATTGCGCGGCGACCCCCGCAATATCGAACTGCTCGGCGCCAGCGTGGAAGGCAACGTAGACACCATCCTGCACGCGCTGCAGCACGAGATACCAGTGACTCGGATCAACCCGCCTACCGCGGCCATCGAATACGCCAGACGTCTTGCCCAGCACGGAGTTCCGGTCAATGCCCTGGTGCGCGCCTATCGGGTCGGCCAACGCAGGATGACCGAGTTGTTCTTCGCCGAATTGCGCGCCGGTGATATCACGCCCGACGATGGTGTCACGGTCGTGGAGGCAATCACCACCATGATGTTCGAATACATCGATTGGATCACCCAGCGGGTCGTCGCGGTGTATGAGACCGAGCGCGAACAGTGGCTTGAGAGCCGTAACAGTGCCCGCGCGCTGCGTATAGGTGAGGTGCTGTCCGGCGCAAAACCGGTCGATATCGATACCGCGACCGAATCCATCCGCTACCCGCTGCGTTGGCATCACCTCGCGCTGATCCTCTGGTATCCAGATACCGGCGCGAGCGGTGACGAGCTGATCCGGCTACAACGCTTCGTCCGTGAGTTGGCCGAGGCGGTCGGCACCGCGGCCGCGCCGCTGTTCGGAGCCGCCGACCGGATGAGCGCCTTGGCCTGGCTGCCGTATCGGTCCGAGCAGTCCGACGCGGTGGCCAGGGTCTGTGATTTCGCCGGCAAGCGTCCGGAGGCACCGCATCTGGCGATCGGCATCATGGGCCAGGGGGTGTCCGGATTCCGCCGGTCCCATCAGCACGCGCTGCGCGCACGCTCGGTCGCGCTCACCCGCGGGGACGCGGAACCAAGGATCATTGTGGCGAGTGAGCCGGGGCTGTCGGCCGCGGCGCTGTTCGACGGCCGCAGCGCCGAGGTCGGCGAATGGGTGGGCGAGGTGCTCGGCGAATTGGCCGCCGACACCGATAACGATGCTCGCTTGCGCGAGACGCTGCGGGTGTTCTTGCGCACCGGATCCAGCTACAAGGCGGCTGCCGCGGAGCTCGATCTACATTCCAACTCGGTGAAATACCGGGTCGGGCGGGCGGTTTCGCGCCGTGGTCGGCCGATCACCGATGACCGGTTGGATGTCGAGCTGGCGCTGCTGATCTGCCACTGGTACGGCACAGCGGTACTGCGGCCGACTTCGGAGTGAGTCCACCGCCCGGATCTCAGGTCGGCGCCTGCAGGGTGTGCAGGACCCAGTGCCCTTTTTCGTTGGTTTTCGCGTAGTAGAGGCTGGCGTCGGCGGCGTCGAGCAGGGATTCGGCATTGGCGCCGGCGATCGGTGTGATAACCGCGCCGATGCTGGCCGCTATTCGCAGCTGCTGGCCGTTGATGGTGATGGGGTCGGGAAATACCGACAATAGTTGGTTCGCGATGGCTGTTATCTGGTCGGTGGTGGCCGGTGGCGGGATCAGCACGACGAATTCGTCGCCGCCGAGCCGGGAAATGAGGCAGTCGTATCCGCGTAGCTTGTCATGCAGGCGGGTAGCCACCGCGACCAGGACTTTATCGCCGGTTCCGTGGCCGAAGCGATCGTTGACGTATTTGAAGTGATCTAGATCGGCGAAACACAGTCCCGCGCGGTCACTTTCGTCGGCGGCCGCGATGAGTTCTTCGATCCGCTCGAGCAGGTAGCGTCGGTTCGGCAGGCCGGTGAGCGGATCATGTCGGGCCTGGCGACGAAGTTCGAGCTGGAGCCGGTGTTCTTCGGTGATGTCGGCTCCGATGGCCAGCAGGTAGTCGGGTTGTCCGTCGGCGCCTTTGACATAGGAGATGGCGAATGACATCCACCCGACGCTGCCGTCGGCACGCACCAGTCGACGCTCGAGTCTGACCGTGCCTTCCCCGGAAGGAACCAGTTTGTCGTAGAGCACGGCCCGGATATCGTCTCGGTCGTCGGGATGGGCGAAGTCGTACACCGATATCCCGCGCAGCGCCTCGACCGGTACCCCGATCATGTCGGCCAAGCCCCGATTGGCTTCCAGCAGTGTGCCATTGGTATCGCCGATGGCGATCGCGACCGCCGTATTGTCGAACAGGATGCGGTATCTCGCATCCTGTTCCTCGCGGCTGCTGTCCTCGGTTGAATAGTGCTGCGCACGAGACTGATCCAGGTGTGCCTGATGGCCTTGTCCCAGAGCGACCAGCAGTCCGGCGAGTCGTTGTCCGGCGTCGGGCCGAGCGGTGTATTCGGCCAGCCCGTACAGCACCTGCGCCGACACCGTTGGCACCCGCCCATCGACCAAATGGGCAGCCGACAGCGCCGCTCCGACGCGGGCACCCACGGTCACGTCGAAGGGTTCGGCGTCGAGCGCCGCGGAAAGTTCAGCGATCAGGACGGATAACTGTTGGTATCCGATGTCATCGGGCATGCGCATGCCGTCGGCGGCGGCAAGCGTTTGCCACCAGGTTCGAGCCAGTGCCGCACACTGGGAGTCGTCCACCACAACCCTTCGATACCTTGCGCCGCTCGACAACCCCTGACCGAGAGCGGCGTTGCGTCCAACCGAACGATAGACGGTGGATACCGTTTCGTGTGGAAATTTCCGGCTAGAGCAACATTCACGAGAGATGGTTTTCGCCGAAGATCGACGTTCCTTTATATCTGAGGGTCGTGTTCTGCCATACCCAGGTGGCTTGCACACACGCGAGCAGGTCCTCGACATGGGCTGAGACCGGTTCGGCCACGGAGCTGTCGGTGATCTCCGCGCACCGGCTGACGATCCTGGCCTGAATTCCGCGGAATTCGCCCAGCCGGTCGCGCACCAGTCGTGCGGCGTCGTGCACAGCGTCGGCAAGGTCGGCACCGGCAGTATTGAGCAGGAAGACCGGGATCAGGTTGAAGTCAGCGCGGTCGTGGATGCATTCTTTTTCGAAAGAGAACATGTCGTTCATCAGTGCCCCGATCTCTACGGTCGAGCGCCGTAGCTGCCGTAGATCGGCATCGAGCCCGACGGCGCGAATCCGATCCCACGGCAGATACTCGTCGCGACCGAACTCACACAGTGCGATCGCCGGATACATGCCTGACACCTGGGCACGCAGGTCGATGTAGTCCGCCACGGTGAGCAACTCGCCGCGGGCGCGCGCATTCTGATCCCGGATCGCCGGACGAAGATGGTCGATGGTCGAATCCAGGAACCGATTCAGCCAGTCCGGGTCCGCCCGAGCCCCGATCCGCTCCAGGAATTCCACTGTCGCGGCCTCCACCGGAGTGGGATCGGTTGCGGCACAACGTGTATCGAGCAGCCGACACAGCTGTTCCACCGTCGCGCGTGCCTGCTGCTTTTCGGCATCGGTCAGGTGGGCGAACTTCTCGCGGCCGACAGTGTCGTTGAGCCAGAACAGGATCGCGTTGTAGATCCCGATAATCGTCATCCGTTCCGCGCTGGCAGCATGCGGATGCAGGTACGGAGTCATGCTGTTGTAGTGCGCGCCCCCGGCGTCCAACCAAATCCCGTACCGGCGGCAGAGCTGTTCCACTTCCGCACACGCCTGCTCCCCGAACCGATTCGGCGCGAAACCCGCACAGAAATCGACGATGTCGCAGTCGGACGTACTGAACAGCTCGCGCAGCGACCACTTCCGCCGCGCGCGGATCAAAGCCGCATAATCTGCCTGCATCGTGGCGAGCCGCGCCTCGATCACCGGCGTGTACTCGCCAACCACCGAACTCCCTCCCCGACCACACCGCGCCTGGACAGGGTGCCGGACCGAATCCGGCAGTAACCGCACCCGGCAATAAAATGATAAACGATCGTAAGCCAGACGGCTTCACTCGATTATCTGGTGAAAGGTCTTGCTGGGGAACGGGTGTGCCGCACTGGGAGTTCAGCGGTGTCGGCCCACGTTGCACGACGATGCCGTGGCCGGTCGCCCGGCCTGGACGGTGGTTCTGCCCCCCGAGCCGGGCTACTCGCTGTGGTCCTGCTGGGCGAGGACGAAGGTGCCCTGGCCGTTCGGGTCCAGTTCGGTGTCGAGGATCTTGTCGTCGAGGAAGGCGGCGGCCTGCTCGTCCAGGAAGATCCGCGACCCTTCCGCGTTCAAGACTTGGTCTTGTTCGGCGGGTTCCGCGGCGATCGCGAGGGACATCGTTTCGGCGCCATCCGTCGTGGAGATCCGCAGCCCGGCATCGGTCGGCGTGCCCTCCGCGGAGGTGATGGTGCGAACTGCCTCGAGGGCATTGGGGGTGAGCATCAGCATCTGTCCGGTTCCTTCCGCTGTTGTCACAGTCCACCCAAGTGGGTCGGCTGCACTTCTCGCGGGCCAGTTTCCAGCCCTGATTCCGGTAGCCCCATCGGCACCGGCATCCGCCTAGCAGTAACCATCAACGGCTCGCGCAAACAACCTTCGCCGAACCTGCGTGAGTTGATGGGGACAGGCGCTACCCCCGGCTATCGACCCAGCACTCAGGCGGCAACGTTGAAGACCGCGCTGAGCGGTGACGAGGCCGAACGCTTAGCTGATCTGGTTCTGTGTGTCAACAGTTGGTCGGGTGTGACGGATGCCTCGCCAGCCCAGTGGGAGTTGGACGCGGCCTGCCCGGATATCGCCTATGAGGTGCGCGTAGCCGTCGCGGACCTCGCTGAGGTGGACCCATGCCGAGTGTCGAAGCTCCTCGCAGTCGCTGTGCAGCACTGTCCACCATGCCTCCGCGTATGTCTTGGCGACATGACTGATCACCTCACCGAAGGTGTGCGTGTGGCGGCGGGCGCACCGACTGTGGCGCACGTAGTACGCCGCCCAAGAGTTGATCTTGTCGATGACCTTCGCGATATCCGCATGCAGAGCTGTCTCGGTGACCTCGGGCGGATGCCGCTGTGGATTCAAGACCGCCGAAATCAGGGCAGCGTGCAGATCACCGAGCTCTCTCGCCCATGTGATCAGCGGGAACGGCTCGGTGAGGCGCCCGGCGATCGCGGCCAATAGCTGCTCGGGCGAGAGCACCGATGCCGCATCTATCGCTACATCCCCCTGCTCCGCGATATCCGCGTCCGTAGGGGTCACATGTTCGTCCGGCAGTAAGTAGCTCACGGCGCTGCGGACCGCCTTCTACGGCCGATACCGACGCAGCGGTCACCGCCGCGGGCGATGCGCGTCGAGATGTTGGCGGCGCTGGCGGAGCGGCTGGTCATGCGAAATATTCGGAGGCCAGTTGTGCGATGCCGGCCTCGGCGGGATGGGCGTGCAGATGCATAGGTCGTGCTCGATTATTTCGAGATGAATGGGTGATGTGGCGAGTGCGGCGCTGCGGCTCGGCGCATAATGCTAATACTGACTGCGCACTCAGTCAACGACCGGGTAGGCGGTCATCGGGTGCTAGAGTCTCCGCAAATTTGGCCGAGGAGGGGTGGGATCAGTGAGTGAGCGTGCGACGGGACCGGGCAAGTCGGGCGCGATTCTCGATATTTTCACGCGCCATGTCGCCGAGAAGGGCTACGACGGCACCAGTTTCAGTGGCGTCGCAAGCGAGCTGGGCATCTCCCAGGGCTTGATCGTGCACCACTACGGCACGAAGGCGCGGCTGTTGGAGGCGCTGCATGTGTCCTATATGCAGCGCCGCATCGGTGAGGCACGGCGAATCGTGTCGGAGTTCGCTACGCCGACCGAGCAGCTTGCCGGACTGCTGCACGCGGCCATGCTCTATCAGGTGCACGATCGGCATCGGACCGTCGCCTTCCAGCGTGAAGTCGCGCGGCTCGCGCAGGAGGATGAGAACTCCGAGGGGCGCAAGCTGCGCAGGAGCTACATCGGAATACTGCACGGCGTGGTCGATGCGGGCGTCGCGTCGGGTGAGTTCCGCGCGGTCGATACCAGTATCCGGAGCCTGCTCATCTTCGGTGCCGCGCAATGGGCGTGGACGTGGTTCGAGCCGGAAGGCCGAAGATCTGCCGCGCAGGTCGGTGCCGAACTGGTAGATCTCACCCTTGGATCGCTATTGGTGAATCGCAGATCGCTACCGCGCTTGACCGATCCGGACGGCAGCCTGGTCGCAGCAGTGCTCGAGATAATCACCGCACCAGCCGGTTCGCCCGAACAGTGCGAGTCCCCCACAAGTCTTCGAGACCTCGAGAAAGACGGCTGATCAGTGATCACCGTGCCCATGAGCATGGACGCGATACCGAGTTCGGTCCCTGGTGTGGTCGTGTAGCGACCGCGTGCGACGCCAGCCCGCATCGCCGCACCGCTCACCGTCTCTCGCAGCGAATCATCGGTCAGTCCGCAGGTCGATCAGCGCGTACGTGTGCACGCATCCCTTGCAGACCTGCCGGAATAGCAAGGTTTGCTGCCAGATAGGCGGTATCCGGCTTCGATCAACGAGCATCGGGCTTCTGCGAGACCACCCGCTCTAGCGCGCGCAGGTACGCATCCAGCCTGCGGAACAACCAGTAAGCGGCGACGAACGCGAGCCCGGAGGCCGCGCACAACCCCAGCACCGAATCGCGTACCAGCGGAAGTTCCTCCGGCTCGAGGGCGGTGAATCCGGCCAGCACCCCGACCAGCGGCACCGACGCCGTCACCGCGAGATAGGCGGTGATTCTGCGCCGCAGCGCACGCAACGAGGCGGCGTCGTGCGCCGATGTGCGGCCGTGGCGCAGGTAGATGGGATAGACACAGCGCACCACGTAGAACGTGGAAAGGAAGAAGGTATAGGCAACGGAGATGGTGCCCGCCACCAGAACGGTCGCAGCCGCATGGGTCATCAGCCGCGTCGGTAGGTCGGTGAACCAGTGCAGCAGCAGCACCCCCGTCACGGTTGCGCATACCGCGAACAGCAGAGTGTTCATCGCACACAGGTCGCCCCAAAATAGTGTTCGCGACCGCACCCGCGCGAGCACTGCCTCGCTGTAGCGTCTGCCGGCGCGCAAACCGCGCGGAACCGCGAGCAGATCACGCGACATATATGCGTAGATGAGAATGGCCGGCGGCGAGGCGCAGAGGATGAAAATGATGACACCCGCGTTGAGCTGTGCGTTGGTGGCATCGGAAAGCCGCTCTCTGATCAGTTCCTGAACGTGCACGGCCAGGTAGACCGTAGCCAGGGTGACGCCGACCAGCGAAGATAACCACAGGATGGGAGTTGGCCATCGCGAAAGTCGTGCCCGCCAACTGTTCGGCGGTGGATAAACAAGGTCGCGGGCCAGTTCCTCTAGGCATAGGTCGAACTGCTGCGCCAATTCCGAACCGCACGAGTAGCGGTCTTCGCGCTCGGGCGACAGACACTTCAGCAGCACTCGGCGCAACGCCACCGGGCAATCCGGCGGAAGCTCCGCCAGGAACGTCGATTCGACGGGTCTGCGCCGCAGTTCGAGCATGCGGGCCAGCGACGTCTGCGAATCGCCGGCGGAGGTTTCGTCCGCGAATGGTCGGTGCCCCGTGAGCAATTCCCACAGCATGACGCCCAGCGCGTAGATGTCGCTTCGCGTATCGAGGTCGGCGGCGGTCGCCGAGAAGTCCGGATGGCAGGCTTCGAGCTGTTCGGGCGACATATAAGCCAGCGATCCGCCGAAGTACGCCAGGGGACTCGTGCCCTTGAGATGTTTGCTGGAGCTGACATTGAAGTCGGCCAGCTTCGGGATTCCCTCGGCGCTCAGCAGCACGTTCGCGGGTTTGATGTCTCGATGCAATACGCCTCGGTCCGACGCGTGCTGCAGCGCGTCCGCGAGTCGACGGCCCAGCCAGGCGACGGTCTCCGGCCACGTCAGTGCGGCGGTCTGAGTCCGAACAGCCGATTCTGTGGGCCGAACCTCGCCCTTTTCGGCAAGTACCTTGTCGATGGCATCGAGCAGCAGTTGCCCGCTGCGGTATTCCAGAGGCGTCGAGCGCTGTAGGCGCAGCACGTCGAGCAGCGTTCCTCCGGGGAGGTACTGCATATAGAGCAACTTCAGCTCGCCGTCGGCGATGAGTCGCTGGTCGAAGATGCGCACGATGTATTCGTGGTCCAATTGCGCGAGGGTCTGCGGCTCGTTGCCGTGGTTATGGGAAATCTTGACCGCGACCAGTCGCTGCATTGATTGTTGTCGAGCGAGGTACACCTGGGCGAAGGCGCCGGACCCGATCCGCATCAGGAGGTCGAAATCGTCGATACGGTGGCCGACATCGATGGCGTCGAGAACCATTTGGGCACTCGGACGAGCAATCATCGTGCTGCGGTAATCGCCGGTGAGCTGCGCGAGCTCGGGTCCCGCCGCCGTGGCGGTCGTCTCGTCGAGCATGTTGGCCGCATCGGCCGGGTGCGAACCGCGGCGCAGGGCGTGGAACTCCTCATAGACCAGCTCGGCTGGCAGCGGACCATCTCGCAGCTCTGCGAATTCCGCACGGTATTCGGTCAGTCGTTTGGGAAAGTCATAGTGAAGCCAGCGGTATTCGAGATCGATCTTGATCAGTTCGATCAGGATCGTGCGCCGCTCAGCCGGTTCACAAGGCAGGTATGCCGACAGATCCGGTGGGGACCCGGACGCCCAAGACTCGGAAAAGCGCGCCACCGCAGCGGCTAGCGCTGTGCGGGTTCGCGCAGCTGGATCGACCAGATCGGTCGGCTCGTACATCGGTCGCTCGGAGATCAGCGCCAGACGATCAGCCAGCGGCTACGCGTGATGCGGCCCATGTCGCGGTTGCCCCACATTATTTCCTTTCCGGCCAAACCTCCCTGCCTAAGGGTATCGCCCCGGTGCGAGCGCACGGTCAGCAAATTCGCCGAACCGAGCATGGTGTGCGCGAGCCATGGTGGTGCGATATTGGAGGTGAAGCGACACAGTCCCTACTGATCTGGAGGGCAGTGCGAATGCCGTCGAAAACTTGGAACATCGCCATCGCCATCGAAGAAATCGATCGCCTGACCAAAGTAAAAGCGCAGCTACTCGGCCGTGACGATGGGCCATTGATCGCGGCCGGGTCCGCGCACGCCAATCCCGCTGACGAGAATGTTCCCGCCATCGGCGATGAGCTCGCTTGTGCCCGTGCGCTGCAGGATCTGGCCCACCAACTGCTGTACGCGGCCATTGCGGATATCGAAGCCCACACGCACAAGCCGGTGCAGGGCTTGCGAGGCTGACATCGACCACGCCGGGGTTGACTCGACAATCTAGTTTGACGGTTCCGAAGTCGAAGGCGTCACAGCGCCGCGAGTGCTACCGCGGCTACCCACAGCTCTCGATCGATCGGATCGTCCGGTACGCCGTATTCGGCCGATCGGAACGTTTCCGCGATATCGGCACCGGGTCGGTCCCGGGACGCCGTCCAAAGATTGCCCCGCGCGTCGGCTGTCCGCATCAGCGCCGATTCCGTGTGGAATCCGAACCCCCACAGCGTCTTACGAGGCGCCTGCGAGAACACCAGCGTCGCCAAATCCTGGAACGGCGGATCAGCCGATGTCGGCTGGGTGAGAACGCCGATCTGATCCGGTCCCGCCAGGGTGAGGCCGAAAAAGAGGGGAGTCGAGTCCCACTGTTCGTTGGCTCCGAGCAAGGTGGCGGTCACGGTTCGGATCAACTCGTCGGATGGGTACAGGATCGTTCTCGACATGCATGCCTTCCACTGGATGGGCCACGCTTCGTCGGTAACGGTAATGGTTGCCGCGCGGACATGGGCTCGCTCCAACCATCAACCGTTCTGGAATTGTCGCCGTTGTCCGGACCGGTCAGGGGGCGATGCCGGTGAGGGAGAGGAATTCCTGGCGGGAGCGGGCATCTTCGCGGAGGGAGCCGAGAAGGGTGGAGGTCACGGTAGTGGTCCCGGCTGCTTGCACGCCGCGCAGTGTCATGCAGGTGTGCTCGGCTTCGATGACTACGCCGACGCCTTTGGGTTGAAGCTGTTCGGCGAGCCAGTCGGCGATCTGTTTGGTGAGTCGTTCCTGGACCTGGGGACGGCGAGAGAAATGCTCGACGATACGAGCGAGTTTGGACAGCCCGAGGATGCGGTCACCGGGTAGGTAGCCGACGTGTGCGACGCCGACGAAGGGTAAGAGGTGGTGTTCGCAGACCGACCGCAGCGGGATGCGGCGGGCGAGTACGAGTTCGTCGTAGCCTTCGTCGTTGGGGAAGGTGGTCAGATCGAACGGGCGTGGGGTGAACAGTTCGGCGTAGGCGCGGGCCATCCGACCGGGGGTGGCGTGCAGGTGTTCGTCGTCGAGGCCGACGCCGAGCGCGGTCAGGAAGTTCCGGGCGGCGAGCTCGGCGGCGACCAGGTCGATGGTGGTTGCGGGGTCGTGGACTACTCGTAGTGCGGGTTGGGACACGATGATCAGTTCCCGCCGACGCCGAGGGCGGTGAGCAATACGAGGACCAGGGTGGTGACCGCAAGGACGCCGTGGCCGCCGACGACGGCAACCGGGAAGTGTTTCTCGGCCGGTTCGGGGTTTGTTGTCGCTGCGGTTTCGGTGCGTCCCCGGTAGACGGGCAGCCAACGCAGCAGCATGACGAAACCCAGCAGTGCCACCGGGATCAGCAGTGCGAATGCGATCCAGGCAAGGGCGTCGTTGTCGATGGCGAGGTAGACGATCCACACGACAAGCCCGACGACGGCGAGCGCGAAATGCCCGAATAGGACCGGTACGGGCAGATGGCTCGCACTCGGTTGGCGTGCACCGCCTTTAGCGATCCAGGTGCCGAGCAGGACAAACCCACCGACGGCGGTGAGCAGCCAAAGGATCAATGCTGCGATACCCATGATGTCTCCTGACTAGTTACACCAAAGATTATTGGTGTTATTGCTTGCGCTGGTCAAGTTGCCCTCGCTGGTCGGGTACCCAACGCGTTCCGACCAACACAGTCGGCGTTATTGTGGTCGTGTGACCAGTGAATCGGCGATCGGCGCGGTGGCCGCGCTGGACGATGAGCTGCGCCGCGGCATGTTCTGGTTCATCCGCGCTGCCGGGCGCCCGGTCACCCGCGACGAAGCCGCCGAGGAGGTCGGAATCTCGCGGAAGCTGGCCGCATTCCATCTGGACAAGCTCGTCGACGCCGGACTGCTGCAGGCTCGATACGAACAGGTCGGCGGGATCCGGCGGGTCGGTCGGGCGCCGAAGGTTTACGAGCCCACCGATACCGAAGTTCGGGTGAATATCCCCGACCGACGCCACGAGGTGCTGGCCGACATCTTGATCGGCGCGGTACTCACCGAGACTTCCGACGAAACCGCCCGAGCCGCGGTGCAGCGGGTGGCAGCCGAGCGTGGTGTGGGAATCGGAGCGGCCATGCGGAAGCGTTTGCGGCCCGGTCGACTCGGCGCGGAACGTGCCATGACCCTGCTCCACACGTGGCTCGCCGAGCACGGATTCGAACCCGTCCGCGCCACGCCGGATTGCATCCGGCTTCGGAACTGCCCGTTCCATCCCTTGGCCGCGCAGGCACCGGACCTGGTGTGTGGACTCAATCGCGCCTATCTCGCCGGCGTGCTCACCGGACTGCGGGCCGATTCCGTCACCGCCGAGCTGGCGCCGAAAGCCGGCGAATGCTGCGTACAGCTCCGTCCCGCCACGTAGGACAGGCTCGCTCTACGACCGCATGACCTGACTGTGACGCCCTGCGCGTGACTGTCTCGTTGTGCAGAAATCCGGAAAAACACCTTCCCTTCACGACGTACCATCGATTAATGTGTCGTTATATAGCGGTACGTTAAATAAGGGGATGATGTCTTATGGAGATCGCCACGAAGTTCTGGACGGTACGTCGTGTGGTGGTCGCTACGGTGTTCGCCATCGCGCTGGTGCTGGTGACGGTCGCCTCGCCGCACCTTTTCGCGGCCACGGCTGGCCCTCGGGATTCGCACAGCCCCGGCGGTGGTCATGGTTACGGAGCGGGTTCGCGTCCCAACAGCAATGACCACAGTCAGCAGAACAGCGGTTACGGTTACGGAGTGCGCTCCGGCAGCGGCGGACACGATCAGTACAGCGGCCGCACCGAGAACCCCTGCCGGTACACCCCCACGGGGACGTGTGGAGCGCGTTGACAACTCGACGTGCTCAGTCAGCGCCGCGACGGGTGATATCGCCGACAGGCGGGTGAGCCCGCCTGTCGGCGTACGGTCGCTCGCGGCGGCAACCCCGGAGCAGCAGTTCGGGCCAGCTCCGGGCTGAGCAGCGCATCCGAGCGCGGCACCGCGGGTGCCGGGGTCGGGTGCGCTGGTCTAGGCGTCTTCGAGGGCTTCGCCGATCTGGTGGGCGACGCGGTTGTGCTGATTCTGCACCAGCCAGTGACCGGTCGCGAGGACGACCGCTACGGGCCATTCGATGATCTCCGCGGCGGCCAGGGCGCCGAGGGCCCCGTAGTACGCCAACTGTTCGGGACGGGGGAGATGGACGCGGCCGAGCCCCGGCAGATCCAGCGCGAAACCTTGGGCGGCCAGCACCCGGTCGACGGCGTTTCGGTGGCCGGTTATTGATTTTTCGGCCATGTGTTGCCTCCCGGTCATGGTGTGTTCGAGTATTCGACTCCTGGCATCCGCATGGTGTCCAGTGTGATGAGTAGTGGTGTTGGCGTGAGCTCGGATCCTTTGACGAGCGCATTGACGCAGGTACTGACGGTGCCGTTGCGCGAGGTGTACGCGGTGCTCTGGCGTCTGGGGGTCATCGAGATCCTCGACTGATTATCCCGCTGTCGACCGCCCTTGGTGAACAGTCGGGGAACGATAGCGGCGATGGCGGTGGCGACGGCGGCAGTGGACAGCGCCTGCCACCAGCCGATCGGGCCCAGGGGTGTGCTGCCGAGTAGTTGGCTGACCCCTGGGGTGCTGATCAGCACGGCCAGGACCAGCAGTGAACCGGCCGCGGTGGCGACAACCAGCGGGCTGTGGGAGTCGATGAGCGTCTGTCCCAGCTGTGTGGTCACCAATGCCACCAACGCGACCGTCGAGGCGCGCTGTCTTCGGCCGGTGAATCTCGCCTGCACCCACGCGACCATGGCCGCGCAGGCGGTCGTCGTGCCCCGCACCGCTACCGTCCGCCACAAGGCGGCTCGGTCGGGTCCGCGGCCGGTGTACCGCGACTCGGCGCTGGGCGGGCTGACCGCGAGTGCCGCGGCGGGCAGCGCATCGGTGAGGATGTTGACCAGCAGCAGTTGGCGGGTGTTCAGCGGTGCCCGCCCGGTCAGGGCGGTGCCCGCGATCGCGAAAGCCACCTCGCCGGCGTTGCCCCCGAGTAGTACGGCCACCGCCGACTGCACGCGCCGCCACAGTTGACGGCCCTCATCGAGGGCGTCCAGCAGTGCGCGGATTCGCCCGTCGAGCAGCATGACGTCCGCCGCGGTGCGCGCGGGGTCGCTGCCGCGTGCGGCCACGCCGATGCCGACAGTTGCGGTGCGGATGGCCGCTGCGTCGTTGGAGCCGTCGCCGACCATGGCGCATACGTGACCCAGCCGCTGAATCGTCTCGACGATCTGCACCTTGTGCTCGGGGGACATCCGGGCGAACACTCGCCGACTCTGCACCGCCCGCTCTTGTTCGTGCCGCGACAGCGCCTCCCATTCGGGCCCGCTGATCACCTGATCATCGTCGGTGGGCATGCCGACTTCGGCGGCGATGGCGGTGGCTGTCACGGGATGGTCACCGGTGATCAGCCGCACCGCGATGCCGCGCTCGGCCAGCTCGGCAAGCACCTCGGTCGCGTCCGGGCGCGGTGTGTCCGATATGCCGAGCAATCCGGCGAATCGCAATCCGCCGCCGCACAATTCGGTGAAGGCGTCGGTGTCGTCGCGCACCGAGCGGGCCTGCGTCGCCGAAAGCTGCCGGGTGGCGACAGCGATCACCCGCAGTCCCTCGGTGGCCATCTCGCGCACCTGCCGCTGTGCCGCGTCGTCGGCATCGTCGCATGCGGCGAGGACCACCTCCGGCGCTCCCTTGATCGACAACTGCGTATCGTGCACGGAGACCGAGAACGCGCGACCGGACCGGAACGGCAGATGTGCCGCCGGCTCGCCGTGGTTCAAGTGTCGCCCGGCGTCGGCGACCGCGCGGTCGGTGGCGTGTTCGTGCGGCTCGCCGTTAGCGAGCGGGGTGGCCCGCAGGGCGTGGATGAGCACATCGTCGGCGGACAAATCGGAAGCGGCATGCACCCTGGTCACGCGGAGTCGGTTCTCGCTGAGCGTCCCGGTCTTGTCGAAACACACCACGTCGACACGGCCCAGGGCCTCGACCGATCGCGGACTTCGCACCAGCGCGCCCGCATGGCTCAGTCGCCGTGCCGATGCCTGCTGCGCCAACGTCGCGACCAGCGGCAACCCCTCCGGGACCGCGGCCACGCCGACGGCGACACCGCTGCTGACCGCCTGGCGCAGACCGGTGCGCCGTAACAGTCCGAGCGCCGTGACCAATCCGCCGCCGACGAGGCTGAACGGCCATGTCTTGTTCGTCAGATCTTTCAGTTGTGTCTGCAGACCGACCGAGGGGCTGTCTTCGTGTGCGGTGGTGGTAGCACGACGTGCTCGGGTCTGTTCGCCGACGTCGGTGACGATCGCGACCGCGATGCCCGCGACCACGGTTGTGGTGGCGTAGAGCATGCAGGCTCGTTCGGCGACGGGCGCGGCCGGTGTCGCGTCGACCTGTTTCGGCACCGGCAGCGATTCCCCGGTCAATGACGACTCGTCGACTTCCACGTCGAGCGCACGGGTGAGCCGAGCGTCGGCGGGCACGACTTCGCCGGGCCGTACCTCGATGAGGTCACCGGGTCGCAAGTCGGTCGCGTCGACCATCGCGTAGCGATCGGCGTCGACCAGCTTGCGGGCCGGTGGGGCTTGGTCGGCCAGCAGTCGCCGCAGCAGCCGTTCGGCCCGGATCCGCTGAGTCGCGGCCATGGCCGCGTTCCCGGCGAGCACCGACCCGACCAGGATCGCGTCGACGGGCGAGCCGAGTACCGCGCTGGCCGCCGATCCGACCGCGAGCACCGGGACCAACGGGTCGGACAGTTCCGCGCGTATCGCGCCGACGAAATCCCCCATCGCTCGGCGTACCGGCGCGATGACCGACTGCGCGGGATAAGCCGCAGACACCGACTCCGCTCGCTTATCTGCCTCGACGGCCTTCGACGCCAGCACACGACGCACGTGTTCGACGGACATGGCGTGCCATTCGTGCATACTCGCGGTAGGAGGCGGTGGGCTTGCGAGCGCTGCGCGGGCAAGCCGGTATCCCGTCCATGCGCCCGCGGCGGCCCCGGCGCTGACCGGGCCCGAGCCGAGGCTGCGGACCCCGGGAATCATCAGCAACGCACCTAGCAGGGAAGCGCCGGCGGCGATTTCGACGCCGCGCTCGCTGGCTTTACGGGCCGCGGGCAGTGCGTGCAGGATCCGCCACACGTCCTGCAGGTTGTCGACGAGTACATGGGCGTGCCACGGCGGTGGCCCGCCGGCGGTGACACCGATCGCGACGTCGGCATCGGCCAGTGCCTGGCCGGCGGCACTCGACAGCACCGCCACTGTGCGACCCTCCCGCTGCAACCGGTGCACCGCGTCGGCGAGCGCTTCATCGAGGGACCGGGGCACCGGATCGAGATCGTCGAACGACGAGCGCAGGTCGTCGAGCATATCGACGTCGAGCGACACCGCCTCAGCCCCGCTGCAGCGCACTTCGCGCAGCACTGCCGCCGCCAGCGGATGATGTGCGAACCGCACGAGCACGGCGCCGCCCCCGCCATTCCCGGACAGGTGCCCCGGAACCGGCTGCCACCCGGGCCGCCAAGCGCTACGGTCCAATTGCTCCTGTGCCCACTGCCATGCCGCCGCCCGCTCGTGCTCGGGCACACCGCGGATGCGCGCGACCCGCAGTTCATCGGAGCACAACACCCGCGGATCGACCACCACCGCATCGATCCGGTCCAGGCATCGGAAAACCTGGGGCCGCAAGGGCAGCACACCGTATCGATCGGCCAGGTTGCGGGCGAGTGTCGCGGCGAACGACTCCCGGCTGGTGCGAGCGGCTTTCGGAGCGGCGACGGTGACGGCACCTGCGGCGGCGTCGAGGTCGGCGGTGAGCATGCCGATCGCCGGTGCGGCGGCCGCTTGCGCTGCCGCGCTGCGGTCTGCGTGGCGCTCGACCGGTCCAGGCGGCAGCGGTGTCGGTCGGTAGCCGGGGCGGATACCGTCGACACATCTCGCGTGCGTCGCGAGACGGGGTTCGCGGCGTCGCCAGAGCGTGGCCGCGGCGCGGGTCTCGGCGGCCTTCGCGATATGGATGAACATCTCGACGCCCAGCGACGCCGGTTGTTGAGTGACGGTGTACGCGGCGGCAGCGGCCAGCGCGATCGCGCTATCAGCGGCGCCGATCCCGAGGCGCTGTTCGACCGCACGACGCAGCCGTGGTTGGTGATCGACGAGCGCGACAACGGCGTTGAGACCTGCTGGCAGCCGTCGCCAACCGGCCACCCGGCCGGCCAGCGCGACACCAAGACCCACCGCGTTCACCGCAGCCGAAACCGCGCTGCCGGCCAGCACGACACCGTCGGCGGGCAAATCAACCGGCTGGAGGCCCGAAACGGACTGATGCCGGCGTTCGACAGCGTCCACCACCGCGCACAGCTCGTCGACGATGGTCGGGTCGTTCACCTCGGCGATGACCCGCGACAGCGGATAGTTGAGCGCCACCGAGATCACGTCCCGATGCGAACGCACGGCGGCGAGTACCTCGGAACCCAGCTCGTCGTGTGGGTCACGGCCGTCCAGGCCACGCACTTCGACCCAGCAGCGGCGCCGGCCGCACCAACGTCGCCGGGCCGTCCTACCACCGAGCAGTTCCGATGAGGCCTGGGTGACCGCCTCGACCACCCGGCGATCGAATATCGTGCGCACCGGCAGGCTGACCAGCTCCACACCAGCGGCGACGGCGCCCGCACCCGCCCCGACGGCGCGCGCGGGCAGTGACGAAGCGGTCCGTATCAGTAGGCCCAAGTCCACGTCGAGGACTAACCCTGGCTCGGCGAGCGTCGTGCCCGGGCCGTGCTCTTGGACGCGGGGGTCGTCTTCGTCGCGGTAGGGGGCTGTGTGTCTGCCTGCTCTGTGCGGCTCGGGGTCTGTCCGGCCCGATCGCCGACCGCGGCCGCGGGCTGTCGGCCCGATTGGTGCGCGAGACGATGGACCACCAGGGCAGCGCCGCCGATGCCGAGCAGCACCGGCCAGTCCACCAGCCCCGTGGCGCCGATCGCCGCCAATGTCAACACCGCCGCCGGTGTCGAGTGGCTGCCGCTGCCGAGCCCGTGCTTCACACCGACCGCGGCGCCACGAATACCGCCAACCACACCCTCGACAGCAGCGCCGCCCACGGCACCGGCCGCCGTCGTCGTCGCATCGGCCGTCCGAGCGATCACGTCCACTACGCCGTCGGAAATGTTCATCATCACTCCGTCGCGTTCACCTTATGGACACCAATGAGCAAACAGCAGTTTACCCCAAATGAAATAGTTCGTGCGAAGGTCAGAGCCTCGTCCTCACGGGCCGCTGCCTCGACGATGGCTGGCACGTTACAGCACAGCAACCTCTCGGAATCGCGTATACCGCATCGAGTTCGAAGGTGGTGCTCGGCTGGGGCCGGACTGCAACCAAGGTGAGACGGATGTCCAGAGGGTCGCCTTGCGTCTCTGCCCGTAGCGCGCGAAGGAGAAGGTTCAGGGTTGATGACGAGGACGGCATTGCCCAGATGCTCAATGGTTTTCGGCGCCCGCACGGGCAGCTGGCCGGGGTGATCTCGATGATCGAACAAGGTCGCCGCGGATCGGCAAATCCGCCTGCCGCCCTGCAATGTCATCGTGGCGATGATCCCGCCGATTCGGGTCGGTCGTCGCCGAAGCCATTGATCCCAGAATGCTCGTTGAGATACCCGAGGGCCCGCACTGCGCGGCATCGCCGAAGAGGCGACCGTCGAATTGCGGGCGGCTATCGGCTCGCTCAAATGATCACAGCCAGGGTTGTCACGGCCGGTGATGGTTTCCGCTGTTGCGTAGTTGGTCGCGTTCTGCGGTGAGCGCGGTATTGGCGTCTTCGAGATCGAGGATGCGTGCGATCCCGGCGAGGTTGATCCCTTGCCCCGCCAGCGTGGTGATGCGCGCCAGCCGCGCCAGATCGTCGCCGCTATAGCGGCGGGTGCCGCCAGGACTGCGGGCAGGAGTAATCAGCCCGTGCTGCTCGTACAGGCGCAGCGTTTGTATCCCGATCCCAGCGAGGTCAGCGGCGACCGAAATCGCATACACCGCCTGACCTGCACCGGGTAGGTGCCGATCTTGTCCACCCAACGACATCTTGCTCCTCACTGCGTTCTGCTTCAGATTACCTCCTGTAGGTACTTGCAGTCTCCTAGGGCGGGTGCTAGATAATATCTCTGTCAGATGACAGAGGTTATCTAGGTTCCCTTCGATCGAGAATGGAGTGAACTGGAGGTGGCGACCATGCTGATGCGCACCGATCCCTTCCGCGATCTGGATCGTTTGACCCAGCAGGTGTTCGGCACACCGGCCCGTCCGGCGGTAATGCCGATGGACGCCTGGCGCGAGGGTGACGAGTTCTTCGTGGAGTTCGATTTGCCCGGTATCGACCCGGATTCACTGGACTTGGATGTCGAACGCAACGTGGTCACGGTGCGTGCGTCGCGCCCGGAACTCGATCAGAGGCGGTCGATGATCGCCGCGGAACGCACCCGCGGTGTGTTCAGCCGCCAGCTGTTTCTGGGCGAGAACCTCGACACCGACCAGATCCGCGCCGACTACCACGACGGGGTGCTGCGGTTGACGATCCCGGTCGCGGAGAAGGCCAAACCACGCAAGATCGAGGTTGCCCATGGTGACCGCGAACGGCAGGTGATCAACGCCTGACCCGTGCGACGCAACGCCGAAGGGCCCGGTCGGCACACATTCTTCCGGGCCCACCCGGCCCTTCCATACGACCAGCTGATGACCACGTTCGAGGAAGGAAACCGCGATGCCCACACTCCCCGCAGGCAGCGACCTCGACCTTGCCGAACAGAACATTCCCGTCCGTGACAGCGACACCGACATCGGCCTGGACACCGCCACGCTGCACCCGCTCGCCGAACGCATACGCGCCGCGTTCGATTCTGCCGCGATGTCCGACCGGATCGACCAAGCCTGGATCACTCCGCTCGACACCGACAACGACTACGACTGCCTCACTTCTGATCACCGTGCCCTTAGAGCCTCTACCGGCCCGTAGTGAAAGACGATCACCCGTGAACACCGAAACACCCACTAGCACCTCAATATCCACCCCGCCCAATGGTCACGACGCGGATACCGTGCAGTGGCCCGACCCCAGCCCGCTGCAAGAATGGTGGACCGAGGTCATGGACGGCGCCTTGGTGCCCTCATCCCGCCCCGCCGCCTGACCCCACCGCGATCAGGACGCCGAGCTCCAAAATGCCTCCCGCGGCTCGGGACGCGCCCGGCCGACATCGGCCAGACCGGCACCGAGCGGTTTGTCGCGTGATGACCGTTGCTGCAGTCCGCTGCGGGAGCAGCCGCGACCGAGTTCGTCGTTATTCTCAGCGTGGTCGCGTTCGCGCCGTAGCCTCTCGACGGCGTTCGCGCAGCGGGCCTCGGCCAGCCTCGACTCGTGCCACACCAGCGAGGACGTCGTCACCGTCAGAGACGCCGCAAACCCGCAGCCCAGGTTTCGCTGAACAGGCATTTTCGGCCTGCGAACAACCTTGTAGAACCGATAGATTCTCGCTGCGTGAAATCGTGTCCGGATCTGGATCTGGCGCGCAAAATTATGCGCCGCAGGGGAATTCCGGCACTTCCAGGGAGCATTCGTGACCGCCGATACCAATACTCTTCTCAATGAGGTCGACCTCGACGCCGTCGGTGGCTTGGTGAAAGCGATCCAGGTCGATCCGGCCAAGGCGCAGACCACATGGGCGGCCCACGTGACCTGGAAGGGTGCGTTCGGCTCGGAGGCGCGGGTGCGCAACTTCTCGCCAACGCCGTCGGATGAGCCGACCACCCTCGGGGGCGGCGATAGTGCACCGAATCCGGTGGAGCAGCTGCTCGCTGCGCTCGGCAACTGCCTTGCGGTCGGATACGCGGCGAACGCCACAATCGCCGGTATCCGCGTCGACAGCCTGCAGGTAGACCTGAAAGGCGACCTCGACCTGCGGGTTTTCCTGGGGCTCGCGGAGGGACATGCTGGCTTCGAATCGGTAACCGCGACTGTGCGGATCGACTCCGACGCCTCCCCGGAGCAGCTCGCGCAGTTGCACGCCAAGGTGGTGGGCAGCTCGCCGGTGGGGCACACCGTACGCAACACGGTGCCGCTCGAGGTTGTTCTCGCCTAGCCCCGGGCCTCAGGGAACGACAGTGCCGCGATCCGCCGCTCACCGGTGCGTCGTCCGCCCGCACTCGTCGCGCGGGCGGTCGACTTCATGACGGATCAGTAGGTGTAGAAACCGCGGCCGGTCTTGCGGCCCAGGTATCCCGCGTCGACCATGCGGCGCAGCAGTACGGGCGGTGCGTACTGGGGTTCGCCGAACTCGGCGTAGAGGGACTCGGCGACGGCGAGCGTGACATCCAGGCCGACCGTGTCGGTCAGGCGCAGCGGACCCATCGGATGGGCACAGCCGCTGACCATCCCCTCGTCGATGTCCTCGGCGCTGGCGAAACCGGTCTCGAACATGCGGATCGCGCAGCACAGGTAGGGGATCAGCAGGGCGTTGACGATGAAGCCGGCCTGATCCTTGGATTCGATGGTGCGCTTATCCAGCACCTCGCGGGCGTAGGCGGTCACCTTGTCGACGACCGCACGCTCGGTCTTGAGAGTCACGACAATCTCGACCAGCGGCAGTACCGGGACCGGGTTGAAGAAATGCACACCGACCACCCGGCCCGGGTTGGCGGTGGCATTGGCCAGCCGGATCACCGGGATCGACGAGGTATTGGTGGCAAGGATGGTCTCGGGAGAGACGATGGCATCCAGCTTGGTGAAGAAGTCGGCCTTGAGCGATTCGATCTCCGGCGCGGCCTCGATGACCAACTCGCGGTCGGCGAAATCGTCGATCGACGTGGTGAGGGTGATGTGGGCGCGGGCCGCGTCGGCGGCGCCCTGTTCGAGGCGGCCGGACTTCACCGCGCGGGCCAGGGACTTCTCGATACGCCCGATGGCGGCATCAGCCGCCTCGGTGTCGCGTTCGAGAACCAGTACCGACCCGCCCGCGCGGGCGGCTACCTCAGCGATACCGGCACCCATGGTGCCGCCGCCGATCACGCCGATGCGTTCCACTTTCGATTTCTCCTTGCACTCGGGCTACTCGCACACATCCTTCTAGACCGGGCACACCCACCGTCAGTTGGGCGGGCACTGTGAGGTCGTGACCCACATACGGGTAGGCCGGAACCATGAGGACCGAATCGGGGGCGCAGTGGCCGACATCGACGCTGGCCACCGGGCGGGGCTGAACCGGGCAGAGCCAGCTGAGCTGCGGGAATTGCCCCGCCGGTGCGGCTATGACGGTCGATAACCGGTTGCGGGCCCGTGCGTGCCGGTGGGCGGGCGACGGCTATCGGATCGGTCGGGCGTCGATCTCATCGGTGAGTGGTGTCAGGGCGACCAGAGGAATTGTTCGGGTCGTCATTTCCTGATAGTCGGCGTAGCCGGGATGTGCTGCGATGACGTCGGGCCAGAGTTTGTCCCGCTCGGCCGGTGACAGGATGCGAGCGGTCATCGGCCGGTTCGGGCCGTGCTCGCGTGAAACCTGGACTGCGGGGTTCGCGCGCAGGTTGTGCAGCCAGGCCGGGTTGGTGGGATCACCGCCGCGGGAGGCGACGATGATGATCGTGTCGCCGTCGATGATCGGTGCGGTGAGGACGACGGTGTGTGGTCGGCCGGATTTGCGGCCGATCGTGGTCAGGGTGATCGTCGGCATGCCTTTGAAGGTTGTGCCGAGGATGCCGCCGCTGAGCTTCATCACCGTGCGGTGGATGGTGGTCAGGGTCTTGAGCTGTCGATCGGTGGGCATGGCGGTGCTCCTTCTGCTGGCTGATGCGTGATCTGCTACCCAGCTTCCGGGCGTGACTAGTAGTCGGCTTGTAAACCGATGCGGTTGTGCACGGCGGTAATCCACTCTCGGCATCCGCAGCGGCGGGCGAGGCGTTCGGCGTCAGCGTAGTGCTCGGCCGCTCGATCGGCTTTCCCGAGCAGCGCCGCGAGGTCGCCGAGCACGGTGTCGACCGGTCCCGCGGCGTGTGCGCCGGTATCCGCGCCGGCGATCTGACCGGTGTAGGTGCGCAGCTGCTGGTACACCTGCGCTGCTTCGGCGCGTTGTTCGAGACTCGCGACGGCTATGCCGCGCACCGTGAGAAAGAGCGAGCGGAAGAAGTCGGTACGTAGGGGGCGGCGAGCCTGTGTTGCCGCTTGTGCGCCGCGCCGGTCCCCGGTCGCCAGCAGCACCAACGCGATCGGGTCGACGATGAGGTCGTTGCCCGAAGTTCCTAGTCGGGTGAACATATCGGTCAACAGCGGTGCGAATTCGCCGATCCGGCCTTGCGTGAGACGGATGGTGAAGAGAGCGATCAGCAGGTTGCCGTCCGAATCGAAGACTTTGTGGCGCCTGAACAATTCGTGGGCCTGCTGATAATGCTGTTCCGCCGCTTCGAGATTCCCCTTCAGGTGGGCGATCATCGCACGGCCCATGGCGTTCGCGGCTTGGGCCTGGCGCCATTGATAGCGGTCGGCCAGCAGCGTCGCGGCCGTGAGTTCGGTATTCGCGCGGTCTACGTCGCCGCGGGCCGCGGCAATTTGGAAGGCGGCGTTACGTCCGATCAGGGTGAAGGCGGGAAGATCATTGTCCTCGCCGAGGCGGATCAACTCGGTGGCGAGCCGTTCACGCTCGGCGAGCGGAATTGATGTGTCGTACACAGAAGTCCGCGCCTGCAAGGCCAGCCCGAGTAGTCCAGGATCGTTGAGTCCACGTGCCAGCGCTTCGGCTTCCTCTGCCGCGTCGCGTGCTCGTTCGTGCCGCTCTCCGCCGATCTCGCGGACGAGCGCGACGAGTAGTCGGCAGCGTGCCTGCGGTGTTAGCCCGGGTGTCAGCAGCGCCTCGTCGATGCGGGCAACCGCCCGCTGGTCGACGGACCCGTATGCGCGGTTCAGCCAGGGAGTCGGCGTGTCCCATGCGGTGAGCGCCCCGACGAGCAATTCAGGCGTGTCGGCCGCCGACACCGCGCGATCGCGTGCATCGCGAGCTTGCGGGCCGTCACCGGCGGCGAGGTGGCTCCTGCTCATCCGTGAAAGCGCGGCGACCCGCTCGGCCGTCGTATCCGCGCCGGTGATCCGTTCGAGCGCGATGACGGCGCGACCATAACTTTCGGCCGCGACATCGTGGGCGAATCGGCGTTCGGCCTGTTCACCCGCCGCGCGAGCGTAGTCGGCGGCCCGCCGTGCCGTCGCCGCGGTGAGCGCCTCCCCGAAATGGTGCGCGAGCGCCGAGAGGTCGTCCGGCCGGGCGCGCTCGATCGACTCGGCGATGCGCAGATGCCAGCGGCGTCGCCGGATGCGCGACAGGTCACCGAGCAAGGTGTCGCGGACGAGCGCGTGCGCGAAGCGCGCGTGGTCGGGACCCGGTTCGTCGAGCAGCCCGGCGAGCACACCCGCCTCCACGGCATCGAGGACCTCGTCCTCGTCGATTTCGGCCGCGCCGATCAGCACCTCGATGTCGAATTCGCGCCCGATCACCGCGGCGAGGCGCAGGACCGACACGCTGAGCTCGGGTAGCCGTGCGAAGCGTCGGCGCAGCACGTCACGAACGCCTTCCGGTACCTCCGAAGTCGCCACGAGCGCGCCCTCACTGGCGAGTAGACGAGCACTTTCGATGAGGTAGAAGGGATTCCCGTCGGTGCGTTCGGCCAGTGCCTCGAGCGTTGTCCGATCGGGATCATGTCCCGCTACCGACCGGATGAGAACCGCCGCATCGTCGAAATCCAGGCCGCGCAGGCGTATCCGCGCTGTTGTCACGGTGGCGAGCGAGGCCAGCGCGTCTTCCAGAGGCATCCCGATCTCGTCGGGACGGTAGGCGATCACGATCAGGATCGCGGCTGATTTCGCTACGCTGCCGAGCAGGGTGACCGTCTCGGAGTCGCCGCGGTGCAGGTCGTCGAGGAATACCGCGAGCGGTTGCTGCCGTGCCGCCTCGTCCAGGTACGTTCCGACGGCACGATGCAGTAGGAATCGCCCGACGGAGGCATCGGCGCCGAACTCGCGCTGCCGGTCGGTGAGCAACGGCTCCAGCGACTCGGCGTACCGGCCGGGATCGATCGTGCCGGCGAGCTCGCGCAGCGCCTCCACCCAGGCCCAGGCCGGTGGTGCGCCGTCCTCCTCGGGACAGCGGCCCGTGACCACGCGCCAGCCGCTGGCCGCCAGCTCGGCCCGAAGCCGCTGCAGCAGGAGGGATTTGCCGCTGCCGGCTTCCCCGATAACGGCCGCGACACGAGGTGCGCCGCGCGCACGTGCCGCCCGCCGCAGTTCATCCAGTTCCCTTGTCCGGCCGACGAATTCGGAATGCACCGCAGGGGGTTCTGGTGTCGGCGGCGGAAACGAAGCCGGTGCGGGCAGATCGACGGGGATGCGTTGCGCCAACAAATCGGCCTCGAGTTGAACCAGGGCAGGGCCGGGGTCGATGCCGAGTTGGTCCGCGAGTACGGCGCGGGCGGCACGCAGCGCGGCGAGCGCGTCCGCTTGTCGCCCCGCATGGAACCGTGCCAGCGCCGAAATACGCCACGCCTCCTCGCGTAGCGGATGCGTACTCGTCAGCGCATCCGCTTCCGCGGCAGCGGCGGTCGGTTCACCGAGTTCGACCAGTGTCGCGGCCAGTCGCTCGCGCGCGGCCAGACGTAGTTCCTCGAGCCGGTTTGCTTCGGGCTGGGCCCACGATTCGTCGCTGAACTCGGCGAATGCCGGGCCGTGCCAGCGGCTGAGTGCCTGTTCGAGGCTGCGTCGTCGTTCTGCCGGATCCGTTGGCGCGCCGCGTAGTTCGGCCTCGAACTGCCAGGCGTCCACCGCCTCGGTGGCGAGCCGCAACGCGTATCCCGGCGCCTGACTCACCAGCACGGTGGCCCGCGAGCGGGGCAGCCGATCCGGCTCGAGGAGCTTACGCAAGTGCGAAATGTAGGCCTGCAACGCGCCGAGTGCGCGCGGGGGCGGCTCACCGCGCCAGAGATCGTCGATCAGCCGGTCGACCGGCACGACCGCGCCGCGGGCCACCACCAGAAGGGCGAGCACACCGCGCTGGCGTGGTCCGCCGAGATCGACGCCGCCGTGCTCGATCTGCGCGGCCAGCGAGCCGAGCACGTGAATCCGCAACATGACCGGCCAAGTCTATTGCAAGTGCGCTACAAGCGGATCGACACACAGTGCGAACCATGAACACCGCGACCCAGACCACCGAACGCCCCGATACCGCTGACATGGTGCTCGTCCACCGCGCCTTCCGCCGCCATTTCAACGCGCTGCCCGGCCTCGTCGGCGGTGTCGCCGACGGCGATATCGCCCGCGCGCGCCGCATCGTCGAGTTCCTCACCGAGCTCGATACCGGCCTGCATCACCACCACGCCGCCGAGGACGAGCTGATGTGGCCACTGCTGCTCGGCCGGGCGAAGACCGATGGCGCACTGATTCTGCGGATGGAGGAACAGCATGAGCGGATCGCCGAACTGATCGCCCGCGCGGACCGGCATGCCGAGGAATTCGCCGCATCGGCACATCCTGAGGCGCGCGGGCATCTCATGGCCACGCTGTCGTCACTCGCCGCCGCGCTGGACGAGCATATGGCCGAGGAAGAGGCACTCATCCTGCCGCTCGCCGGACGCGTCATGACCGCTCGCGAATGGGCGGCGCTCGGCGAACGGGGACGCGCCGCCGTGCCCAAGGACCGGCAGTTGGTCTTTCTCGGCTTCATCCTGCAAGGGGTACCGCATGCCGAACGACGAAAGTTCCTCGCCGACATGCCGTTCGCCGCCAGACTCGCTTGGCGCCTGCTCGGTCGCCGCGCCTTCGCCAAGGAGCACCGCTCGATCTATGGGACAGATCCCGAATAGATCTTCGCGCAGACTGGCAGGGCGGTCGCGATCACCACATCTGCGTCCCGCGACCTGAGGAGGCTCCCACCCCCGACAGGGCCACCGCCCAGTGCAGGGACGACCACGGCCTGTCCGCTCCCCAGAGCAAGCGCTTCGCGCTCGACTCGCGATCGCCCGCCCTCGGGATTGTCTCGGTGATGCCGACGGCCGGTACGAGGACGCATCCGGCGTGCCCATGAAAGAAGGGGCGCAACGATTTTCATTCAAGACGCGAAGTGCTCTGTAGTACAGAGGGGAAAGGACTCTCAATGAAGAGCATCATCGCCATCCTGGTGGCGGTCGCGTCGGTGACCCTGGCGACGGCATGTCAGGACGGTGTGACGCCGCAGACATCCGGGGGGCCGTCGGTGTCGAACTCCGCGACTGTCGCCGTACCGGGGTCGGCTCAGCCTCCTGTCACTCAGCAGTCACCAGATGGCACGCAGCCTGCTGGTGACAATGCTCCTGCGACTGCCGGAAACGGCAGATGCGTCGATCTGAGGTCGGCGGTGGTCACAGCCGCGCTCGGCACGCTCGGTAGCGGTGTCGGCGGTGATGGGTTCTACGCGGACAGCGGCACCGACGCGTCCGTCGGCGCTTGTCCCGCCCTGCTTTGGGTGCTCGCTGGGACTCCGCGCGGCACCGCTAGCTCACCGTGGCACGTGATGCTGTTCAACCAGGCAGGTTACCTGGGCACCGCGACAAAGAACTCGACTGCGTATACACAGGTGGTCGGCTCGTCCGACCGCAGTGTCCGGGTCCAGTACCGTTGGCTGACGGGTAAAGACGCCAGTTGCTGTCCCTCGGGTGGGCCGGTCATTGTCACTCTCACCTTGGGCGCCGACGATCGCACGGTGACCCCGGATCGTGACTTCCCGACGGAGGTGACCGATCCGAGTTCAGCGGGCTCGCCGCCAGTCTGCCCGGTTACCGAGGCCGTTTTGCTCGAAGCGTTGCGAGGCACTGATATCGAGTCGCGGTTGGTGAAGCCGATCGAACTCGAGGATCGAATCGACTGTGCGGGTGAGTGGGCGATGGCCCATACGGGAACCCACAACAACACGGTCAATCGAACCCAAGTCTTGTTCCACTATGTTGCGGCCGATGGAGGCTGGAAGCCCGTGGACCTCGGCAGTGCGCTGCACTGCACAGAGATCGGCGTGCCTGCCGATGTCGCCGACAAGATCTGCCGCTGAGTGCCGGTGAGCTGCGGCCCGCCGACCATTCTCGCGAATATTCGCTGGCCGTAACCCGCTTGACGCGGGATCATTGCTCGTCGCTCGGTCAATTCGAGACGAGGGGGGAGCATGAGTTCACGCGCGACGGCGGTCAAACTGGTGCTGCGTTTTTATGCCCGGGAAATGGGCTCTCGCAAGGCTATAACGATTCCGGCGCTGTTGGCGCCGGCGCTTGGCAACGTCTGCAACCTGTACGTCGCACCGCTGATCGTCGCCATGATGGTCGGTCGGGTCGTGGTGACCGGGGATACGAGTTTCGGGGCTCTGGCTTCCTATGTTTTCGCCTTCGGTGGCACCCTGCTGCTCGCGGAACTGCTGTGGCGCATCGGGATTCACTGCTTGAACCGAGTCGACGCTTACGGTATCGAGCATCTGTATGTGCTTGCCATGGACGAGCTGCTCGCCAAGGACGCCGCGTTCTTCCACAACAACTTCGCCGGTTCGTTGACGAAGCGCTCGCTCAGTTTCGCGACACGGTTCGAACAGTTCGTGGACACCCTCGCCTTCGAGATCCTGGCGGCACTGGTGCCACTGCTGTTCGCCTCGGTTGTGTTGTGGCGCTACAACCCCATGCTGGTCGTTGTGCTGATCGGGATGATCGTGGTTACCGCGCTGGTCATCATGCCCTTGATCCAGCGCCGCCAAAAACTGGTCGACGACCGGGAGGCCGCCATTGCGCAGGTTTCCGGGCATGTGGCCGACAGCCTGGCCAATATGCAGGTGGTGCGCGCCTTCGCTGCGGAACCGCAGGAGGCGGCCGAACATCGGCGGCGGGTCGCCTCGTCGCGGCGAAAGTCGTTGCGTTCCTGGGATTATGCGAACCTGCGGATAGATACGCTGGTGGCGCCGCTTTTGGTGCTCACCAATGTGATCGGCCTGCTGATCGCGCTGGGACTGAGCGGCGGGAATGCGGGGGTGGAGGCCATTGTGGTGGCATTCACCTACTACTTCAACGCCACCGGGATCATGTTCCGGTTCAACCAGATCTACCGGCGGTTGGAGACCGTACTCACCGAGGCAGCGCAGTTCACCGAACTGTTGCTCGACGAACCGAAGGTGCTCGATATCGAACATCCACAACCATTGCGGCCCAAGAGCTTCGACGTGCGGTTCGAGCGAGTGGACTTCACGCACGCGGGTGCGCGGCAGCTGTTCCACGGATTGGATCTGTACGTGCCCAGCGGCGCCAAGGTAGGCCTGGTCGGGCGATCCGGAGGTGGCAAGACCACTATCACTCAACTGCTGCTGCGGTTGATGGACATCCAATCCGGAACGATACGGATCGGCGGGCAGGACATCGCCCGGCTACGGCAGGCGGATCTGCGCAGTCTGATCGCCTACGTGCCACAGGATCCGGCCATGTTTCACCGGACTCTGAGCGAAAACATCCGGTTCGCGCGCCCCGACGCCACGGACCAGGAGATCCTGCGGGCCGCCAAGGCCGCGCACGTCACCGAGTTCGCGGACGCGTTGCCACAGGGCATGGAAACACTCATCGGCGAGCGCGGCGTGAAACTGTCCGGGGGTCAGCGCCAGCGCGTCGCACTGGCCAGGGCCATCCTGCGCAACGCGCCCATCCTGCTCCTGGACGAGGCCACCAGCGCCCTCGACTCGGAAAGCGAATTGCTTGTGCAGCAAGCGCTCTGGGAGTTGATGGAAGAGCGTACGGCGCTGGTCGTCGCGCACCGGCTGAGCACTGTGGCCGGGATGGACCGGCTGGTGGTGCTCGACCACGGGCGAGTCGTCGAGGAGGGGACACACGAGCAGTTGCTCTGCGCGCAAGGAACATACGCGCAGCTGTGGCGGCACCAGTCGGGTGGATTCCTCGGCGAGGACGTGGTCGCCCATTGATTGTTCAGCGGGTGGCGATGATTGCCGAGCCGTGACCGAAGAGGCCCTGATTCACCGCGATGCCCGCACGGGCGTTCTCCACTTGGCGGCCGTCGGCTCGGCCGCGCAATTGCCATGTGAGTTCGCAGATTTGAGCGATCGCCTGCGCGGGGATCGCCTCACCGAAGCAGGCCAGCCCACCGCTGGGGTTCACCGGCACGCGTCCACCCAAAGTTGTTGCACCGCTGCGCAATAGTTCCTCGGCGCCGCCGGTGTCGCAGAGCCCGATGTCCTCGTACCAGTCCAACTCGAGGGCGGTCGAGAGATCGTAGACCTCCGCGAAGGACAGGTCGGAGGGCCCGAGCCCGGCCTCCTCGTACGCGGCGTGCGCGATGGCGGAACGGAACGTGTGCGGCGGTGCCTCGACGGCCACGGTGGAGTCCGTCGCGAAATCCGGCAGGTCGAGGACAGTTTTCGGGAACGTCGGCGTGACCGTGGACAGCGCCCGGATGCGGACCGGGTCGGTGACGCCGTGGCGGCGGGCGTACTCCATCGACGTCAGCACCAGTGCCGCGCCCCCGTCACTGGTCGCGCAGATGTCGAGCAGCCGCAGCGGGTCCGAGACGATCGCTGAGGCCGCGACCTCCTCGGCCGAAACCTCCTTGCGGTAGCGGGCGTACGGGTTGTTCAGGCCGTGCTTGGCGTTCTTCACCTTGACCGCGGCGAAATCGTCGAGCGTGGCACCGTGCAGCGCCATCCGGCGGCGGGCATAGAGCGCGAAATAGATGGGATTGGTGGCACCCAGCAGGTGGAACCGCAACCAGTCCGGATCGTCGCGGCGTTCACCGCCGACCGGCTGGAAGAAGCCCTTCGGGGCGGCATCCGCGCCGATCACCAGCGCTACATCGGTCAACCCGGCCAGGATCTGGGCACGCGCATTGGCGATGGCCTGCGCACCGGAGGCACAGGCGGCGTAGCTGCTCGAAATCCGCGCACCCGACCAGCCCAATGCCTGGGCGAATGTCGCACCGGAGACGAAACCGGGGTATCCGTTGCGGATCGTGTCCGCACCGGCGATGTAGCCGACGTCTAGATGGTCCACCCCGGCATCGGCCAGCGCCGCGCGCGCCGCGACCAGCCCGTATTCGACGAAATTGCGCCCCCATTTGCCCCACTGGTGCATGCCGGCACCGAGGACGGCAATGTCGCGATCATTCGTGTCAGGCATCGGCCGGCCTCCACATCCACACCGTGTGCTCCGCTTCCTCGTCCTCGTACAGCACGCCGAGGGTCAATTCGACCGGCATGCCGACGGCGAGGTCGTCCACCGTGAAGCCGCGCTGGACCTGCCCGAGAATCACCATCCGCTCGACCTCGAGCTCCACCGCCGCGACGACATACGGCTCGAACGGATCGGGCGAGACATAGGGCGGGGGCGGCTTGTACCGGGCATCCGCGTATGACCAGATCTGGCCACGCGTGGAGAACAGGTACTCGACCAGTTCGGAGCCGTCCTTCGGACTTGCACACCGCGGGTTGCGACAGGCCAGCGTGTTCCGCGGGAAATATGGTGTCCCGCAGATATCGCAGCGGCTTCCCACGAGACGTACCGCGCCGTCGTCCGCAGTGAACCAATCTGCCACCGCAGGGCGTTGTTCTTTCTGCACAACCCCGACGTTATAGGAACATGTTCTATTTTGGGGCTGAACTCCGCTCCGGCGATGTGCGCGCGGAGGTACGGTGAGTGCGGATCGAGGACGCGACCAGACCCTCGAGTCGACCTGGAGTACCACAACGCCGATGGGCACCAAAGCCATTGACCCGCAGTCGATCCGCAACGTCACGATCATCGGGGATCCCCGCGAGACGACACGAGTCGTCCACCGCCTGCTCCGACGTTTCGCCAGGACCGGGTCCGGCGCGGTCCATTGGGTGACCGGCCGCGTCGATCACACTGTCCATATCGCCGAGCTGTCGAGCCATGCGCCCATCGCGGACCTGGAGCGATCCATTCGGGTAGCCGACGGGGTGATCGCGGTCGTGAACGCTGCCGTGAAGAACGCTCCGCGACTCGAGACGATACTGCGGGTTGCCGACGATCACCAGGTCGCACGGCTGTCTCTGGTGACCGGACTCGGTGATCCCGCCGCCGACTTCGACCGCTGCGTACGCACGATCGCCGAGACGCGCGGGGCGGAGCCGTTGACGCTGCAGATTCCTCTCGGCATCGGTACCGAGTTCGAAGGCGTCATCGATCTGGTCCCGATGTGGGCGCTCGAACCGATGGCCGCCGAATTCTACGGCCGCCATTGGAAAGTCGCCGAGCAGTGGTACCGCAACCTCGTGGCCACGGTGATGGAAAAGGACGCGGCAGATTCGCTCGGCCTGCGAGAGATCCCACCCGAACATTTGCATGAGCGCATCCGCCGCCGCACGCGCATCGGCGACACCGTGCCCGTCCTGTGCGATGCGGCGCCATGGAGTGCGGACATCGCCCCGCTCCTGGACGCCATCGTCCGGTATCTGCCGTCTCCCATGCATGTCTGTCAACCGGAACACGCCCTCGACCATTGACCGACGCTGCCATGAACTGGGCACCGACCATCGAACTTCCCGGTGCGCCGCCGCTGGCCGTTGGGAAACGCGCGACAGGCTGCTGAGAACAGGCATCAGCCGCACACGACGAATCCGCGGGCAGCCTGCGGCATTCGGTGCTAACCGATCCGCAGTGCGCTCAGGATCGGGTCGTAGGCCCAGTTCAACATGCGCTCGGCGTCGTCGTTCGCGGCGGCGGCGCTGTCGGGTGAGCTGTGCAGAACCACACCGATCAGCGGAATTCCTGCCCTGACCGTCTCGAACAGCAGGCAGGTTCCCGCAGCGTCGGTGGATCCGGTTTTAATGCCGATAGTGCCGGGATAGTCGTGCAGGAGTCTGTTAGTGGTCCGCCAGAGGTGAGCTCGGTTGTCCGGGCCGGCGGGCAGGTGATAGCTCTGCGAGCTGGCGATGTCGCGGAACAACGGCAGGCTCATCGCGCGCAGGCCGAGGGCCACCAGGTCCGCTGGTGTGGAGTAGGTGGAGTGGTCGGTGGGATTGGGCAACCCGCTGGGGTCGGTGAAATAGGTTCCCGCCAGGCCCATTTGACGCGCGGTGTCGTTCATTTTGGCGATGAAGCCATCTTGGCCGGGCCCGTAGGCCTCGGCAAGTGTATAGGCCGCATCGCAGCCGGACGGCAGCATCATCGCGTAGAGAAGCTGTCGCGCGGTGAGCACCTCGCCGGGGACCAGGCCTGCGTTGCTTCCGTCGTACTTGGTGTCGTAGGCGATGATTTCCTGCGGCACGGTAATGGTCCGGTCGAGATCGCCGGCGTTGATCACGACCAGTGCCGTCATCACCTTTGCGATGCTGGCTATCGGGACCGGGGTGTTCGGCTGTCGCGACCACAGCAGTGTGCCGGTGATTCCGTCTGCCAGCGCTGCTCCCGACGCCTGCACTGCGTCCGGCTCAGGAGTCAGCCAGGGCAACTGAATATGGGTCTCGCTCGCGGCGGGGGCGGCCGCGAAGCCCTGACCGGCGACCACGACCAGCGCCCCAGCGACGGCAGTCTGCAACAATCGGGCAAATGTGTGCATGGCCACATTGTGCGGTGCGGCAGCGCCAATCAGTGGGATTTCGCTGACCGAATTGCGCGCGGCTGCGCTAGTAGCATGCAGTCAGCTAATTTGGAGTGCCGTGGGCTGCATCGAGATCGCCGTGCCCGCCGATGTCGCAGACAAGATCTGCCGCTGAGCGCAGACGCACCCGTCGGCGGTGAGATCAATCAGCAATTAGACGCGTCGTGCGATCCGGCAGGATCCCGGCTTGAACGAGTTCCTGGTAAATCCGCTGCTGTTCATCGTCGAGATTCGAGTACAGCATGTCGTAGGCCAGTTCTTCCTCGGCGAGGACCGCCATCGGATCCCAGTCGTCACCGAGCGCCGCGACGACGGCGCTGCGCCGCCGTGCCTCGTCCAGCGTGAGGTCGTATGCAAAATTGTGGTCGGCCATTGGGCGTCTCCAACCGGTTCTTTTCAAAAAAACGAATTCGACGACAATGCCCAACCACCCCTTCTCGAGCAATGACCTGCATCACATTCCAGGTCGGACTCCGTCACATTCGATGGCCATGCGCGGACTGGATCAGGGAGTAATTGCGGCCACATAATCGCCACGACAGGCCTACCGCTGAAATCGAGCGGGCGACGCTATATAGCCACGCCAACCGATATGGCACGCGCGGAGCAGCACGGGCCCTGTCCGTGCAGCCCGTATCCGCGCGTGACGGGGATGTGGGTCGATCGTCGCGGCGTGGTCGAGATAGCCGAGGCGGCAAGGCGATTCGAGTGGACGTGGACACGGTCGGGCGTCGAGGTTTCCTCGAGCAGGCGCGGCCGAGTGCCTGAATTGCCGGTATCGATGAACAGGTCGACCACATCGTTTTCACAGTCGCGCATGCTCGTGAGCTCGAGGAGGGAGATTGCGACCCGCGTTGGCGGCTGCCCTGCACGAGGTGAGCGCAGAACCGTGGTGGTTGTCTATCCACAAGGTGCGTGCATGGCCGGTGAACGAGTCGAGCCCGAGCAGTTCATGCTGCTCGGACTCGACGAAAAGCGTTGTGTCCTAGGGGATCAGGGCAGCACCTGGGGGATGACGCCCGGGTTGATCGACCCGACGATCCCGCCGATCAGGGCGCCGATAAGGGTGGGCACGGGATTGATGAAGGACCCGGTGGCGGAGCCGATCGCAGCGCCCGCGGCCGCGCCGTTCAGCACTGGATCGGGGTACTGCGCGTCGGGGTTGGTGGTGACATCCTCGAGCGGGAGGCCCGCGATCGGCTGGGCGACAACCGGAGCCGTCGCAGCAGCAGTCTGATCCGCGGAGGCGGAAGACGCGCCCGCGAATACGACGGCCGCGGCTAACGGCAGGGCACTCACCGCAAGGACGCGACTCGTCTTGATCAGGGCAGAACGGAACATTGTTTTCCTAACCTTTCGGACCTCGGAACAACCGAGTTCGATACTTCATCACGGGGAGACTGCCTCTTGCTGCTCTGATGAATAGACAGCAATCGAGCGGCCACTACTGCGCACCGCGCCCGACGATACTGCGCTACATACGAATTCGCACACTATCGGCATCACAAAATGATCACTGGGATCTGAACGGGCAGCCGGGACCATCGGATCAGGACCCCGGTGCGCTCGCGCGAATAGCGCCGGTCTGTGGCGGAAGCCCTGATCGCTCACTTACCCTCAATAAGCGTGGCAGTCAAGGTGTTTCGGTACAGCATGACTCCCATGCTGAAGTCAGTCGATTCAAGCCAACGGCGGCGTCACAGCGTAAAGTGCTGTCTGCGTGCCGCATTCGACTTTGTCTGCCATGACTTGCGGTCTGGCCGACTGGGATCGGCGAGACCGCGATGTTGTTCGTAGCATTCATCCCTGGAAGGACGCATGTTCCCCACCACCGAATCCGAGCTGGACGATCTGTATGCGGCCATTGAGAAATCCGCGCGGCTAGTGCACGTTCCCTGCGCGCGAGACACCGTCTGGCCCACCCTCACCGCATACGGCACGATGCTCACGCAGTCCGTGATCTCTTTCAGGGTGGTTACCGATGCCCGCCGCTCGGGCGACCTCGACTACCGTTTTCTGACGCTGCCGAGAGAAATCGACCCTTACAACATCGCCCTTTCCAACAAACTGATTCCCGAAACCGATCATCCGGTTGGCGCTCTGCTGGACGAGGTCCGGAAACAGTGCCCCATCGACAGCTACGGGATCGACATCGGTGTGGTGGGCGGCTTCAAAAAGATCTGGCCGTTCTTTCCTGCCGATGGCGTGCAAAAGGTTTCGGAGCTTGCCGCACTCTCGTCCATGCCACCCGGTCTCGCCGACCACGTCCGCATGTTCGCACGTCACGGTTTGGAGGACAAAGTCGGCTTGCTCGGCATCGACTACTACGACAAGACGATGAACGTGTACTTCCCCGGACTGCCGGCCGACCGCTTCGAACCCCGGGCCATCGTGTCGCTGCACCGGGAAGCCGGATTTCCGGACCCGAGTGATCAATTCCTGTCGATCACCGAGAAAGCTTTCGATATATACGCCACCTTCAGCTGGGAATCTCCTCGGATCGAGCGTCTCTGTTTTCCTGTGATAACACCGGACCCGACCACGCTCCCGGCCCGGATCGACCCGGCCTTCGAGCAACTCGTCGACAAAGTTCCGTTCAGGACCGACCGTCGATTCACCTATGCCGCCACCTCATCGCCCGATGGAGAGTCCTACAAATTCAGTTGGTTCTACCAATGGCAACCCAGAATCTTGGACAAGATGAAGACGTCCGATTCATAGAACTGTCAATAGTCGGATCCTCATGGTCTCGTCGAGGGATCGCAACTTGATCTAATGAGGTGTGCCCGTCCGTGTCGGCGGCCGACGCGGTATCGGAGGCCGGATGCAATCGGGCCTCCGATACCGTCGTCGTCGGAACTCGGCCGACTCGGTGGTGTCCCGGGCTGGCTACGTCCGGTACCGGAACAGGATCCGGCCGCGGGTGAGGTCGTAGGGGCTCAGCTCCACCAGTACCCGATCATGCAGCATGATCTTGATGTAGTTCTTCCGTATTTTCCCGCTGATGTGGGCGAGCACCTTGTGCCCGTTCGCAAGCTCGACCGTGAAGGTGGCGTTGCGAAGGCATTCGATGACGGTGCCCTCTATTTCGATGCCCTGTCTGTTCTTCGTCGCATCTGTCATCGCAGCACCAACTCCAGGTTGCTGCTTGCGCGTCGCGCTCCGATGCCCTCGAACAGTGCCGTGGCCGCTGTGTTGGATTCGTTGACTTCGGTTGATGCCGTGTCGATTCCGCGGTGGTGCAATGCGCCGAGCGTGTGGGCAAGCAGCGCCCGCGCGATACCGCGGCGATGCTGATCGGCCCGGACCGCGATCAGCCCGATCCTTGCCCAGTGACGGCGCACCATCACCCGGACCAGTCCCACGTATCGATCGGGCTGTGCTGCCACCACATACTTCGACAGATCCAGCGGGGTGTTCCCGCTCGGGCAGGGCAAGACCTCCGCCGGCATCTGCTGCCATCCGACGGTTGCCTCGACCTCGAGGCGTATCGCCTGGTCCAATGCGCGCAGCGGGCCCTGCTCAGCGTCACCGCCGGCCACGATCGTGGTACCCGGTGGCGGGGGCGTCGCGTCGAGTCCGGTGCCCCGGGGATCGGTGCGTACGAGATATTCCCACTCACGGCGCCGAGGCGTGAAACCGACTCGCTCCCAGCTCGATATCAGGCCCACGTCGGTCTCATCGACGACCGTGTACAGCGGGGTCGCAAGGTCGGTCAACATCGCGTGGGCGAGTTGGTCGAAGACCGCGTCGTGCCAGGAGTCGATGCTGAGGAAGATTCGCCCGTCAGGGCGCAACGACGCGTCGCCACGGCCGACGACTCGGTCGTCTTCCATCGCATGCCACTGAGTCTGCGTGACTTGTGTGATAACTACGGTGGGTTCGCCCCCACCCGAAGGGAAATGCTTAGAATTCATTGGTTGTCGCCTTTCGGGATTGCCTTGTCTCCCAGGCGCTCCCGGCGACGCCTACATCGTTCGCCCAACCGTGATGACGAGAGGGAGCTCCCACATCGATACAGCCTGCATGGGTCTCACCTCCTCGCGTGATGTCACGGTCTCGCCGAGGCTATCAGTCCGAACATCTTCCCGACCAACCATTTTCCGGCGGACCAACTGCGCGGGCCGCAAGTGCACTTCTGCCGCCTATCGAGTGTTGAGCACCGATTGCTGAGCGTTGCCTAGCTGCGGATGGTCGCGGTCGGTCATGATGGCGTTGTAGACCTGGCGAGCGATATAGCGCTCGAGGCATCGGGATGGCCGAATGGGTGAATTCCGGCAGCAGTTCCAGGTGCCCCGCGTAGCGATTTGTGCAGATGTTCAGTGGTCCCACCGCCCTGCCCGGCCTGCTGGCCGTCGCGGATCCGGAGCTGCCTGGGAGACTGGTCGATGATGGACACCAGCCAGCCCGTGCGATCCGCTGTTCGCCGCCGACCGCGCGATCGTCGCGCGACGATCGTGCGCGCCGCCAGCGAGGCCTTCGCGCGGCACGGCTATCACGGCACCTCCATGTCCGACATCGCCGCGGCGGTCGGCATCACTTCCACCGCGCTGTATCGGCATTTCCGCAGTAAGCAACAACTGCTCGGACACTGTTTGCTCAATGGTCTGGATGTCACCGTGGCGCGGCTCGACAGTGCCCACCGCGGCGACCCCTCGGGGGAAGCGGTGCTGACCGAACTGGTGCGGGTGGCGCTCGAATTGCGCGGCCTGCCGCGATTGTGGCAGCTCGAGTTCCGCAATTTGCGGCCGACGGATCGCATGGGGGTGCTCGCGCGCGCGGTGCGTCTGACTCGCTACGTGCGCATCGCGATCCGCGCGCGCCGACCCGACCTCGCGGCGGTCGATGTGGAATTGCTGAGCTGGTGTGTTCTGTCGGTCGCGGTCAGTCCTTCCTATCACCGGGTCGAGCTGCCGGAGTCGCTGTTCGCCGAGGTGCTCGACAAGGCTGTGGCCGCAACGATCGACGTTCGGCTACCGACCGGGGTGGCCGCGCAGAGGCGGGCGGCGCGGGCAGCGTGGGTGAGCGGTGACGTCGAATTCGATCGCGGCGTGCGACCGGAGCGGTTGATCGTCGCGGCCGCGCGGTTGTTCAACACACGCGGGTACGCCGCAGTGAGCATCGAGGATATCGGCGCGGCTGTGGGGGTGAGCGGACCTGCGCTTTACCACCATTTCGCCGGCAAGTCGGAACTACTCAACCAGATCATCGATCGCAACGATCAATGGATCCGCCTCTACACGTCGCGAGCGGCGACCGAGGGCAACGATCCACACCAGTCGCTGTTGCTGTTGCTGTCCTACTTCGCGCGCTTCGCTGTCGAGCAGCCCGATCTGATGGGGACGACGCTCAGCGAGGTCGCGCATCTGCCGCAGGACCTGGCCGCACGCTACCGGCAAGCACACCGTGACGGCATCATCCGTTGGGCTCGCATGCTGCAGACTGTGCGCCCCGAGCTGTCGTTGCCGATCGCGCGGGTGTGCATCCAGGCGGTTACCACCGTGGTCATCGACGCGGCCCGCAACCCGCGACTGAGCCGCCGAGGCGACATCGTCGAGGCGTTGGAAGCGGTGGGCGCCGCGATCGCGTTCTCCGACGCCGCGCGCTCCTGACCAAGCTCACGCTGTTCGCGACAAATTTATTGACCATTAACTTGCTGCCACCGATTCCGGTGTTGCTCGGTTAGGTGCACAGACTGTAGCTTAGCGCCGAGTAACTTATGCCGCTGTCCCCGAGCTGCTCGAGTTGTGCGAGCGGGTCGGTGGGCGCGCGACATCATCTCGCCCGGCTGCGGTCGGGCCCGTGGGAAGGCAAGTGCCGGTGGGGCATTACAAGAGCAACGTGCGTGATCTCGAGTTCAACCTGTTCGAGGTGCTCGGCCTCGAGACGGTCCTGCAGTCCGGACAGTTCGGTGACCTCGATGGCGAGACCGCGCGGTCGATGCTGGTCGAGGCTGCGCGCCTGGCCGAGGGGCCGGTGGCGGAGTCCTATGCCGACGCCGATCGCAACCCGCCGGTGTTCGACCCCGCCACCCATTCGGTGCAACTGCCCGAACCACTGCGGCGATCCGTGCACGCCTGGCACGACGGTGAATGGTGGCGGGTCGGCAAGACCGAGGCGATCGGTGGGGTACCCGCCCCGCGAATGCTGGTGTGGGCGATCAATGAGTTCCTGCTCGGCGCTCAGCCCGCGGCGTACATGTATCTCAGCGGCCCCGTCATGGCCGATATCGTGCACAGCATTGGCACCGAGGCACAGCGCCACTGGGCAAAGCTTGCGGTGCAACGTAATTGGGGAGCCACCATGGTCCTCACCGAACCCGACGCCGGCTCCGATGTCGGCGCCGGGCGCACGAAGGCGATCCAGCAGCCCGACGGCACCTGGCAGATCGAGGGCGTCAAGCGGTTCATCACCTCCGCCGACTCCGGCGACCTGTTCGAGAACATCATCCACCAGGTCCTCGCTCGTCCCGAGGGCGCCGGTCCCGGCACCAAGGGGCTGAGCCTGTTCCTGGTACCGAAGTATCGGTTCGATCCGCACACCGGCGAGATCGGTGACCGCAACGGAGTTTTCGTGACCAACCTCGAGCACAAGATGGGGTTGAAGGCGTCGGCCACCTGCGAGTTGACCTTCGGCGGGCATGGAATACCCGCCGTCGGCTACCTCGTCGGCGAGGTGCACGACGGGATCGCGCAGATGTTCAAGGTCATCGAAGAGGCTCGGATGATGGTGGGCACCAAGGCGATCGCCACCCTTTCCAGTGGCTACCTCAACGCCCTCGACTACGCCAGGACCCGTGTGCAGGGCAGCGATCTCATCCAGACCGCCGACAAGAACGCGCCGAAGGTGACCATCACCCACCACCCCGACGTGCGGCGCTCACTGATGCTGCAGAAGGCCTACGCCGAGGGCCTGCGTGCGGTCTACCTCTACACCGCCGCCCACCAGGACACCGTTGCCGCCCAGCATGTTTCCGGCGCCGACGCCGAGTTGGCCGCGCGTGTCAATGATCTGCTGCTGCCGATCGTCAAGGGCGTTGGATCCGAACGGGCCTACCAGTACCTCACCGAATCCCTGCAGTGCTTCGGAGGCTCGGGTTTCCTGCAGGACTATCCGATCGAGCAGTACATCCGCGACTCGAAGATCGACTCGCTCTACGAGGGCACCACCGCCATCCAGGCGCAGGACTTGTTCTTCCGTAAGATCGCCCGCGACCACGGCGTCGCACTCGCGCACCTGGCTGGCAAGGTGCTCGAGACCACCCAATCCACCAGCGACGGCGGCCGGCTCAAAGCCGAGAAGATCCTGCTCGCCACCGCCCTCGAAGACGTGCAGGACATGGTGGGCAAACTGACCCAGCACCTGCTCGCCGCCCGCGAGCAGCCCACGCAGCTGTACAAGATCGGCTTGGTCGCGGTACCGCTGCTGCTCGCCGTCGGCGATCTCCTCATCGGTTGGCGTCTCATCGCGGCGGCCGAAATCGCTATCACCGCTTTGGATTCCGATCGCGATGAGCGCGACCGTGCCTTCTACGACGGCAAGATCGCCGTGGCCTCGTTCTTCGCCAAGACGGTTCTGCCGCACCTGAGCGCCGAATGGTCGATGATCTCCGACATCGATGACAGCATCATGGAACTCGACGAAGCAGCGTTCTGATACGAGGGAACTCGGTGAGCACCGCCACCGGACTTGCGCGTTTCTAGCGTGCAGAAGGTGTGCGAACAAGCCTCGGAGCGCACGCCCAGGGACGGCAGGCAGGCCCGAAGACGTGGCGGCGCTGTACGTCGAGGGCGGCGTCCTCGCGGTTCCGGGAGGGAGCGCGCCCCTGCGGTGAGCGCCCTGCTCGCATGTGCATATTTGCCATCGCCGCGGCAGGCCGTAGCGGCACCAGGACGATCCCGGTGAACCAGTCCTGCTCGGACGATCCGGTCAGAGATCGTTCGCGCAGGGCTGCCCGAGGCGGGTCATGGCGCGGCAGAGGTGGGTGCTTCGGGCATCGGTGGGCGGTCCGGCCCCTACGCCTTCTGACGCAAGCAGCGTCCTGAGTAGCTATGGTCCCAACCGGCCGGGCTTCACGGCTATCGGCCGAGCAGCCAGACACCGAGTCTGGCAGGCCTGGTGAGCTGGGGCCGCCTCGGGCCCTACGGCTGCTGACCCCCTCGCCGGCGATAAGCGCGTCATCCGCATCGTTCGAGGGATCCACTGTCGGCTCGACAAACATTTCTCGCGACCTGAACATTTTGTTGACCGATCGGTACAAAGCAAATTAGCATGGGGCACGGTTGACGCGGACTGTTTGACCGGGACCTTCGCGTCCTACCTGCAGCGCTTCGAGGACCCGCCGCCCGTGGCAGGCCCCCGCTGAATTCGGCGGCGGCCCGAACATCTAAGAAAAGAATGCATTCCGATGGACATCTCCCTGGTCGCCGCTGAGTTACGCGGCCCGGTTCGCCGCGTTCCGGCACTACCGATCGGCAGCCGCTTGTTCCTGCGCTTCGTACAGGCGGCAGGCAAACACATGCGCACGGCACCGGTCGAAGGTGTGCGGATCGAAGACGTTACCGATGTGCGCCCGAAACTGCGGATGTACCAGCCATTGCACGCGGGCACACCAGCCGCACTGCTGTGGATCCACGGCGGGGGGTACGTGCTCGGTCATCCGCGCCAGGACGACGCCCGGTGCGCCGGACTCGCGCGCACGCTGGGCATTACCGTGGTGTCGGTCGATTATCGCCTCGCGCCCAGGCATCGCTTCCCGGTCCCGCTGGAGGACTGCTACACCGGCTGGATGTGGTTACAGCGCAATGCCGAACGGCTCGGTGTCGACCTCGAGCGCATCGCCGTCGCCGGCGAGAGCGCGGGCGCCGGGCTCGCGGCCTGCCTCGTCCAGCGTCTGCACGGCGAGGGCCATCGCGCTCCGGCCGCCCAGATGCTCAGCGCGCCGATGCTCGACGATCGCACCGCGGCCCGGGGCGAGGCGGATGTCACCGATCATCTGGTGTGGAACAACCACCGCAACCGCATCGGCTGGCGCGGTTACCTCGGCGCCGAGCCGGGTGCGGCCACTGCCCCGGCCTACTCCGTGGCCGCGCGCCACGACGACCTGACCGGCTTGCCGCCCACCTGGATCGGTGTCGGGGACCTCGACCTGTTCCACGACGAGAACCTGGCGTACGCGCAACGGCTGCAGGCCGTCGGCGTCGACGTCACCGTGGATGTGGTGCCCGGCGCGCCGCACGGATTCGACCACTGGGCCGCGGGCACCGATATCGCCCGGCAGTACAACGCCCGCGCGGACGAGTGGCTCGGACGCATACTCGGTCTGACGCCGGTGCGGCCATGAGCGAAACGGCGGAAGGTCATCGAATGTGAGCGGCGGGAGCGGCTTTCGATCCGAACGATACGAAACGGTGCAGGCGTTGACGCTCCACCGACGCGATTTCCGGGCAGTCACCCGCTCACTGGTCATGCCGCGTTCCGGCCTGTTGCCCGACGATGTCCAGCCGAACTGTCGGTGCTCACGTCGGAACCTTATGGTGCAGTGAGGTGTTTCAGCCGAATGCGCATCGCTCAGGTTCACAGCCAGCGCGGCGGGCCGTCCAGGTCGGTGTCGATGGTCACTCCGGTCGAGCCGCGGCCGGCCGCCCAGCGCACGACGGCGGCGAGTGGTCCGGCGACGGTTGCCGTCGGTGCTGAATCCCGATGGACCGCGATCGGGGAGCGGTCCTCGACGGCGAGGACGAGTCCGGCGCCCAGCTTGTTCTTGCGCCACATGCCGACGATGTCGGTGAGCAGGGAGTCGAGGACGATGGCAGGAAAGTCGCCGAAGCGGCCGCCGTTCGCGAGGTCGACGGCGTGTATCCATACCTCGCGGGTGCGCATCCAGGCGGTTTCGGCGGCCGGTACCAGCCGACCTTGGGCAGTGCGGACTTCTGCTGCCCAAGCTGATGGCGGGAGGTTGCGCCACTTCTCGTCGAGGCGGGCCGCGGTGTGGGTGAACAGGTTTCGCAGGGCCGCGGGGTTGAGGGTGGCGCCTTCGTCGATTTCGCGACTGCGCTGTTCCGCGGAGGCGTACATGGGCGTTTCGACGCCGGTGGCGGCCCAGTCGAGCAGGCGGCACAGGGCCGCGGCGTTGTAGCCGACATGGGCGAGCAGGTGCCGCCGCGTCCATCCCGGCAGTAGGGTGTCGCCGTCGAGTCCGGTGTCGGTGAGTTCGACCAGGCGCTGGGCGAAGTACGCGGTGCCGCGGCGGGCGAGGAGCAGTCGCTCATCGAGGGGCAGGTCGTGGAATTCCACTGTCGCGCACCCTATTTGACGATGGTCTTGTTGCGGACGCTGCCGATTCCCTCGACGCTGACCTCGACCGTTTCGCCGTTCTGGATGTAGCGCGCGGGTGTGCGGGCGTGGCCGACGCCGCCCGTGGTGCCCGTGATGATCACGTCGCCGGGTTGCAGAGTGACGATGTGGGAAATGTAGTCGACCAGCTGGGCGGGGGTGAAGACCAGGTCGTCGGTGGTGGCGGACTGCATGACTTCACCTTCGAGACGGGTCTGGATCCGGGTGCCGAGAGCGTAGTCGGTGACAAGGTAGGGTCCGAAGCCGCTGGTTTTTTCGAAGGTCTTGCCCTGGTCCCATTGCAGGGTGCGGTACTGGTAGTCGCGCATGGTGTAGTCGTTGATCACCGAGTAGCCGGCGGATGTAATCCGCGGCGGTGGCCTCGGGGACCTGGTAGGCGCGTTTGCCGATCACCACTGCCAGCTCGGCCTCCCAGTCCAGCTCCGCGGCAGCGTATTCCGGCACGATGACGTCGTCGTACGGGCCGGCGAGTGCTTCTTTGAACTTGGCGAACAGGGTCGGGTACTCGGGCAGTTCGCGACCCATTTCCCGGATATGGGTGGCGTAATTGAGACCGACACCGATGATCTTGCCCGGGCTGGGGACGACGGGTGCGTAATCCGCGCCGGTGAGGTCGATGGCTCCCCCGGAGGCCGTCTCCGCCAATGCTTTCCAATCGGGCTCGGCGAGTAGCTCGGTCAGATCAGCGAATCCGTCGATGATGGTGGCGGTGGTGTCCTCTACACGGACGGCCGCGGTGGCGCCATCCAGGCGCAGGGTGGCGAGTTTCATCGATGCTCAGGCTCCTTCGGTGATGTGTGTGCGGTGCAAGTGCAGGCGTTCGACGATCGGGGCGTCGGAGAATGCGAACAAATCGAACTCGGTGCCGGCCTCGCCGGCCTACGGGGAGATGTTCCGCGCCTCGGCGGCGGCATCGCCGGACAACTCGGTGATGTTTCCGTTCGAGGTCTTCTGCGCGGCGTTCATGCAGGACGTATCCCCCGAAACGCAGAAGCTGGTCTACCCGCTGCTCGAGCGCCAGCCCTTCCACACCATGAACGAGTCGCTCGACCTCGACGAGTGGGAGCGCCTGCAACTGCCGTCGTCCTACGTCCTCTCCAAGGACGACCTCGCCCTGCCACCGGGCGAATTCGCCTGGGCGCCAAGGTTCCCGGCGCGCCTGCCCGGCGCGCCCCTCATCTACACCCCTGGCAGCCACGAATCACTGCTGATTCAGCCCGAACCCCTGGCGGAGGCGCTCATTCAAGCCGCGGCGGCTTGACCCGCGCGTGTCACAACCCCACGTTCGCACCCATGGAGTCCGCCAAGGGGTCGAAGCGCCGATGTCGGTGGCGCAGCAGGCAGACGACGCCCGCGCGTTGATCGAAGGACTCGCTGGTGGCAAGGCGCTCGTCTTCGGCAATAGCTGGGTCGAATTCCGGGGGATACACCTGGAATTCGTACCGCGACCACGGGTGTTCGGGGCAGCGTTGCGGGCGCTGCTGCCCCACATGCACACGGCCATCGATTCGGTTCCATCGCAATGGAACACTGCGCCTTCAACTGTGTGCGGGGTCGGCTCCGCTCGGCGACCCAGGCGGCGATCTGGGCGCGCCAGGTGAATCCGAGTTCGGTGAGGATGTGTTCGATGTGTCCCTGAACGGTGCGCTGGGAGATGCTCAGGCGGGCGGCGATGGCCCTGTTGGTCAGGCCGTCGGCTACTAGGTCCAGTCAAATCGTGGTTCATTTGCAGTCCCAGCCCGCTGATCTAGTGTCATGTCAGTTCGCTTGATATGTCGAAGGGAGGGCGGGATAACCCGCCCGCAGCGCCGCGAACCGCGTGACTGGAGGAGTTGATGGTGGATGACGGCAGGGCGGCCGATGCCCACACAGGACGACGTGCTCGGGTACTTCGACACGCTGTCGAACTGGGGACGGTGGGGTAACGACGACGAGCTCGGCACGCTCAACCACATCACCGACGACGTCCGGCTGGCGGCGGTTCGGGCTGTGCGCCACGGCAGGAGCGTGTCGTGCGCATGGGAGGTTGCCGTGCCGGAGGAGATGGAGCGGTCTACCACGACGTGCCCGTGCGCCGCCGACGTGCCAGGTGCCGAGAACATGCCGCTGCCCGGATTCCGCAACGACCGGCACTGGGGCTATTCGAACGAACGGCTCGGGATCCTGTTCCACGGCAACACCATCACCCACGTCGACTCGCCGTGCCACATCTTCTGGGACGGCACGATGTACAACGGGCGGTCGCACTCGTTGGTCGACGCCGCAACGGGATCGGCGTGGGCGGCCGTCACGGCGGCGGCGAACGGGATCGTCACGCGTGGTGTCCTGCTGGACATTGCGAAGGTCCGCGATGTGCCGTGGTTGGAACCGGGGCAGGGAGTGTTTCCCGAAGATCTCGAGGAGGCCGAGCATCGCCAGGGGGTGCGGGTACGAGCCGGCGATGCGGTGCTCCTGCGGACCGGCTATGGCCGCGTCCGGCACGAGGCCGGGGCGACCAGCGGTTTCACGCAGGCCGGGTGGCACGCGTCCTGCCTGCCGTGGCTGTATGAACGGGAGGTCGCGCTGATCGGCGCTGACACCCCCCAGGACGTCCAGCCGTCAGGGTATGACGACATGGCGATGCCGGTTCACACCGTGGGCCTCGTGGCGATGGGTCTGTGGCTGCTCGACAACTGCGACCTTGAGGCGTGTGCGACGACGGCCGCCGAGCTCGGCCAGTGGGACTTCCACCTCGCAGTCGCGCCGATCCGCTTCGCCGGTACGTCCGGCAGCCCGGTCAACCCGATCGCCACATTCTGACCGCGGCGTCGATGCGGCCGACGTGATCGGCGACTCTTCTGGACTCGGTACCCCGCGCCACGCAGCGATCGGCCTGTGGACTCGCGGAGCCAACAGGCGCGATCAGCGGTGGTGCGCTATCGGCCGATTCGATGATCACTGTCGGTGACTGCCTGCTGGAGCTTTTGCTGGTGCTGCGCGAACGTGGGCTGTCTTGTCGGAGGATCGCCGCGCACCTCTGGACCGTGCGCTATTCCCGTGGCTGCGCTGGTGAACTCCGGCATCTGCGATCGGCGTGGGTTTGTCGAGCACGCGGTAGCCGAATCGAGGTCATTGGCGCGGTCAGCTACAGGTCAGTAGCAACTCGAACGCGCTGTGTAGGTCCGCCCCGTCGAAGATCTCGGGAGCAGCGTCCGACGCGGCACGATGCCGGACGGCGTAGTAGGCAGCCAGATACCGCAGATCGCCCCACGGCTCCCATGCATGGACGCGATCCAGCACCTGCCCGCATCGTAGGCATTCGAGCCACGGAACGACGAGCAAACCTGTCAGGCTGGAGTCTGTGATGCCGAGTTGTGCTGGATCGATCGGCGTCGAAGAATCGTCAGGCAGCAGTCGAATAGAAGCCTCGTCATCGGAATCCCGTGCACAAGCAATGATTTCGTCGTGACGCACCAGTCGTTCGCCCCATTGCTCGGCCAGCACTTCGATCTCGGCGCGCGTTCGATCGTTGATGGGCACTTCGTGCTCGAGTAATTTTTGCGTCAAGATCCACAGTCCGGCTTCCTGTCGGCCGGTCTTTCTGCAGACGCGAAAGTTCTCGGTGTCGTCGACCGAGGGCAGCAGCGCGGCCAATCGTTCCCATAGATCTGCTTCGTATGCCTGGTAACGGCTCTCACCACTCACCGATGCGACGCTACGGCCAGCGTTCGTGGACAGCTTGATCAGGTGACGCCCAGCCTTCCCGCAACGGCAACGCGCGTACCTGCTGGACGAGCCAGCACATAATGCACCGACCACGCACTCATGGGCACCGAGGCAAAACTACAGCAACCCGGACTTAGCGAATGACCCACTGCGACAACAGGCATAGCGCTCCATCGACACGGCGGACCACCGAAATCACTGCTTGCCCAGCGATGCAAACCACTGCGGACCCAATGCCTGGTGTACTTGCGCGGGAAGGACGGCGCTGACCGCTGGCAGCCCATATCGCCGACGTTGATGCGGGGACCTGCTCGACCACGCCACCAAACGCAACAGCCCACAGTCGGGACAACTGCTGCGTTATCGCAACGGAAAACCCATCACCTCACGCCGATACGACTTGACGTGGGTCTGTGCGCGAGAGGGGACTTGATCACGAATCTCTGTCATCGATGACGCTGATTGGTGTTCAAGTGGAGGCTATTTCGATTCGCTGGATCATAGCATAGGGTCACCGATTGTGGTGCAATATCTGTATGTTATTGAGCTGTAATGGTTTTCGGTGCCACAGCAGAAGTAGCTGAGTGGGGGACCGTTGTCGCGTTGTGTCGATTGGTTCGGTTTCGGTGTGTTGTCTGCTTCAAATGGGTTGTGGCATGGGCGGAATCATTGATCGGAATGTTGTCCATTGTGGTGCCGGTCGCGTGTTGTGGGCGACCGGCACCGTGGTTGTCAGGGTTGTGGGGTTGGGGTTCGGCGGTGAGTAGTGGGTGGGTTCTTGGGTGAGTGCTGTGAGTGCGGCGGTGATTTCGTGGAGGTTGGCTTTGACGTAGGTGGCGGTGGTGCCGCTGGCGTGGGTGCGGTGGCACACTACGCCGAACAACGCCACAGCCCGCCCGACGGACAGTTGCTGCGCTAGTGCGATCAGCACGAGGGCCACCACCCTCCGGCAGTACCGAATGTTCGGGCTGGGAGTACTCGACTTCTGTGTGGGCGAACTCATCCAAGCCATCCGCACCACGCCACGACCAGTCGCTGCACCCGTAGATCCCGACATCGTCTACAGCATGTGTACTGTCGGCGTCGCCGGACGCATCCACGACCGAGCAGTCCTCGACGCACTCCACTGGCCAACCGGTACCAACCTCGGAATCCGCTGCGCCTACGACGGAATCCTGATCGTCCACCGAACCGACTACGTCACCGCAAAAGTGTGGCTCAATCTGTATGCGGCAGCGGTACTTATGCGTGGCCTTGAGGACTGTCCTCACTGTCGGGCGGTTGTCGGCTACTCGAATTCGGGTTGGAGTTGAGCTGGCGGTGCAGCGAGTTCGGCTGTGGCGGAAGCGCGGAGGAATGCGGTGGCCAGGGTGCTTGTGGTGGGGTCGGTATTTTGGATTGCCGTTGTCAGTCGGATACTCCTGTAGAGCAGGCCGGGGTCGCGGTGGGCGGCCTCCCACTCGGCGGCGTCGTCTTCGATGCGCTGCCGCCAGATCAGTTGCGATCGCTGCTCGGTTACCCAGTTACATAGTCGATCCCACTTCAGTAGGGCATCGTGCACGAGGCAGGCGTACCGGGATTCCAGGGTGATTAGCCGTGCATCCACCAACCGGTGGACGAGGTCGGGCCCGGTGCTGGTCCGTGCGGCGACTCGTGCGAGTTCGGCGGTCGATGTCCGGCAGCGGGTGATAGTGCCGTCGCGATGGACTGCCACGAGTGCCAGCAGGATGGGACGCGCGTCGAGTTGTTGTGCCGATGTCAACGTCTCCCAGGTCTGTTCGGCGATTTGACCGACCACTCCGGCCACGCCTCCGACCCGGTGATAGGCGGCAAGGTCCAGTCGACGTCCGCTGTGCCCTGCCCGCATCGATCGCATGGTCGCTGAGAGCAGGGGGAGCACGCCGGCGCCGGCGGTTGGGTCGTTGCTGCCTGGTCGGTTTCCTTCTAACTCGGTGATCAGCAATTCTGCTGCGGCAGGGTCGACAGCGCCTCCGCGTGTGTGTGGTGGGCCGACGATGGCCGACATCAACTCCTGACGATCTGGGTGGTTCAGTGTGAGGCTGTTGTGCTGAACGGCATGTGCCAGCCACGGATGCTGGGAGCAACTGGTGAGCTGGTCGGATCGCACTGCAACGAGGACCGACCCGATCGTCGACACCTGATTCAGCCAGATCAGGAACCTCTCGCGGACTGTCGCATCAACATCGGACCGGTACAACTGTTCGAATTGGTCGATGATCAGTAGCAGCCGACGGTCACCGGCCCATCGCCGGATGGCGTCGAGATCCGGCTGCCGTGTGCTGAAACCATCTGCGGCACAGAATATTCGCGCCAGCGAACAGAGAGGATTTCGATCTGGCGTAGTGACAACGACCCTCCACCGCGTCGACTCTGCGCTCAGAGCCGGAAGGACGCCGGCACGTAGCATCGCGGTCTTGCCGATGCCGGACGCGCCGGTGAGCACTATGGCATCGGCGTTGCGCTGTGAACTTGCCGATGCTCGAACCATTTCGAGGATGGAACCAATGGCACGCTGCGGCCCGAAGAAGGGAGGTTCCTGCCCTTCTGGGAACCCGTCGGCATTCGGATACGGCGGTTGGGTCGTGGTGTCCGATGGGGCCGCCGGGGCGCGCCGCGCCGCCGCCCACAATGATCTCCAGGCTTGCAGACTCACTGTCTCGCGGGGTGTTCCGGCGCGGCGTCGTGCCCGTGTGTCCAAGACATGCAGGACCGGAACCAGCGATTCGAACCGTGCCGGAACGTTGCGTCCGTTCATCCAGTCGCTGATCCGCTGCGCCGTCGCCGGTGCCGCACGACCCTCGCTCTCGGTATTGCGTGCCCGCTGCTGAGCCAGCGTGGCGACATGCCGCAACGAGGGGGCGCCCGCGTCCCGATGCAGGGCAGACAGTTGGCTGGCGAACTCCCCCCGCTCCGGCCTGCCGTGGTTGGTGTACTGGGCTGTGTCAGTTGATGGCAGCGTCATGCGTTCCCCCGAACAGACCGCGTCGTCGTTGACGACTGGTCGGTTGTGTTTGTCTCTACGACAGGTATAGACGGCGGCGAGGTTGAATCAGTTCCATTGATTTCCAATTTTTTTCGTCACCTGCCCGTCCTAGGCCAGCGAGCCCAAGGCGTGCGATCGGCCCTGGGCCCAGTCCGGCACGCACGTTCGTCCGTGCCCACTTCCGTTGTGTGTCCGGACCGGACTAAATCTGCATTGTGTGTGACCTGCACAGTCGCTGTGTACGGCGCGAGTGCGGGATTGCGATGCCCGCCAGCTGTGCCCTAGCGTTCCGGGCGGAATGCCGAGCGGCCCAGGGAGTTGGTCGACTCGGCTCATTCGATCGATAGGGGGGCTGATGCGTACCAAGACCTTGATCCCGGCTATGGCGGCCATAGGCGCCGCTCTGCTGGCCAATGCCACCAATGCCCAGGCGGAGGGGCTGGTGCCCCACGAAAGCTCCGTCACCATGGAGGACGGCTGGCAGCTGGGGGTCGGCCACCACAACGAGGAAGCCAACCGCGTCCCCCCGCTCAACGGCATCGGCACCACCCGCGAAGTCTTCGTAACCAACCAGGCCTACGGCTCGATCGCGGGACGCGGCTCAAAACTGCAGGGTGTGGTACTACGGACGGGCTACCACGTCGGATGCGCGGTAGATCTGACATCCATCACCCTGGGCGCTACGGTGAACGTCGGCTTCACCCCGGGCATCCTCATCAACCCCGGCATCCCGACACCCACCGTCGGCGCGAATATCGGTCCGACCGCCTCGATTTCGCCGAGCTTCCAAGTCACGCTGGCACCAGGCAAGGTTGCCGATCTCCCTACCGGCGAAAAGCCGATAGAGGACACCAAGGCATTCATCACCACCCGCAATGCCCATGTGAAGATCGACGGCTGTGTAGGGCCAGCGAGTATCCGCTCCTACACGATTATCGCCGCGAAATCCACCCAAGCCGACGACTCGCTCGCGGTCTACGGTGATCCGATTCCGCTGTAAACCCGGACGCGCTGCGGTGAAGGTAGAACAGAGAATTCGTGGTGCCTGGTGGTGCGCATCGCTCACTGCGGTCGTCCTGATCACGGGTGTACCGAACGCCTCAGCCGACGCTTCGCGGAGTGACCGGCACGAACTGTCGGTCCGGACCGCGGACGGTCGAACATTGATCGTCGGACACCGTGACGAGGAAGTTGTCAACGCGACCGGTCCCGGACTCATCCCGACTCGGGAAGCGGTGGTGAGCAATTCGGCCTACGCCGAGATCAAGGGTTCTGTATTCAAGAACCTGAAGGACGCCGAGCTGATAGTCGGCTATCACGTCGGATGCGCAGCATCCTTGCAGTCGATCACTGGGTCCCTCGGCGTCGATGCCGGACTCGTATCGCCAAGTGTGCTTGTGATAACTCCGCAGGTGTTCGAGTCGCCGAGCGATCGGCGGTCAAAGGTGTCACCCAAAGTAGAGGTGAAACCTAAAATAACCGCTCGCCTTGCAGCGGGAACGATCTCGGACATAGTTATCGAAAAGACTTCCCTGAAAGATCACGAGCCGCGCATCGATGTTGTTCGAACCAGTATCAAAGCCGATGGTTGCCTGACCGGCCTCACGCTCCGTTCCTACGTGACGGTGTCGGCAAAATCCAAGATCGATGACGAAACGGTCGTAGTGTATGGCGACCCGGTCGTCGTGTAGGGCAGCGGTTCGCTGGAGAGAAGTCTGAAAATGATGGAACCGATCGTGAACCTGCTGCATCAGGCCAAGTGGCAGGGGAGTTCTGGTGTGGAGGTGGCGGATGGATTCGCACGGATCTGTCGCTCTGTGATTCGTAATCAAGCGGGACGAGTTGCAGCGCGTAAACGCGCTGTGGATGCGAGGCGATGTGCCGGTCGCGTGGGGTAGCAGGCAAGTTCGAGGACACCACGTCGGCGAGTGCCCGTGTCAATCTCTGCTGGGTGAAAGAAGGGGAACCGATTTTGGATCTGCTGCGTCCAAACTGATTAGAGGTTAACGTAACTGACTTGATCGGGGGTTGGGATGCTAGATGTGGGGATATCGTCGAGGGGGCGCCAGGAGGTGTCAGGTATTCGGGCGGGGTGCTGTGCCGAGCCTGTCAGGGTGCCGATAGGTGAGCTGAAGGTGGCGAATACGCCACGGTTGCAGGGGGAGAATTCGCGGCATGCTCGGTTGCTGGCCGATGTGGACGGGGTGTTGCCGGCGATCATCGTGAGTCAGGCGACTATGGAAGTCATCGATGGCGCGCACCGGTTGCGGGCGGCTCGGCTGCATGGTGAATCAGAGATCGAAGTTTCGTTCTTCACCGGCAGCGAGGCGGACGCATTTGTGCTGGCAGTCCACGCCAATACCACCCATGGCCTGCCGCTTTCGCGAGAGGAACGGCTGGCTGCCGCGCGTCGGATCACTAGCACTCACCCGGACTGGTCCGATCGCGCTATCGCGAAGTACACCGGACTGTCGACGAAAACGGTTGCCGCGACCCGAGACTGTTTAACTGCGGTCGAGAGTCGGTTGAACAAGCGAGTCGGGCGGGACGGTAAGGCAAGGGCAGTCGACAGTTCGAGGGCCAGGGAGCAGGCAGCGGCTTTGCTAGGTGCCCGGCCCGATGCTTCGTTGCGCGAGATCGCCAGGGCCGTAGGACTATCACCCGCAACCGTCAGCGATGTGAAGGCTCGGTTGTCGAGGGGGGAGGCACCCGCCGTAGGTAGAGGCGAACTCCAACGTACTGACAGCACAACGGCTCTGGACGCGTCGGGAGCCGGCGCGATCCTCGACAGTCTGCGACGTGATCCGTCGATTCGATCGAGTGAGAAGGGCCGGGCACTCTTGCGGTTACTCGATACCGGGGTCGACCGGCGAACCCGTGAACAGCTGATATCGGGCATTCCCGCGCACCGGATACCGGCCGTTGCCCAGGTCGCTCAGATGTGTGCGAGGAATTGGCAGGAGTTCGCCGCGCAACTTGCCTCGTTGCCGCAGCACTCCATCTGAAACCGAAGCAATTAGCTATTCGGGCCGATTGTCCCTTGGCGGGCCGTCGTCCTCTTCTTGGGATGTATGAAGACGGGAAGCATTCACATGCGATCTATCAAGCTTTGTTTGGTGTCGGTAAATGCCAGAAACTTTCATTTACCGCCATATGGTGTTTGGGCCCTCAAAGCATTTGTTGATCATTACTCTGACGAGCACGGACTGGAGGTCGAGGTAAAGGTAATCAGCCTCTCGGCAGAAATCTCGGTCGACAACATACTCGAATGTCTGCGGGTGGAGTCGCCGAATCTGATCGGGCTCTCTCATTACATTTGGAACGACGGCGTGACGCTTGCGCTCGCCGGGGTGTTGAAGTCCGAATTACCGGAAGTCGCCGTGATAATGGGAGGGCCGCATACCGATTCCAACGATATGCGCCTCACTGGCTTGGTCTCCGCGGGCAAAGTGGACGCTTTGGTCATCGGTGAGGGCGAGCGGCCGCTCCTGGCTATACTTGAGGATCTCTCCCGCGGGCAGGACATCCAACCGTCCACAGGTGTCTACTGCATGCCGCATGCTGCGGGACAGGTGAAGCTCCAACGACAAATCTTCACGCCGAGGGATAGCCTGGACTACCTCCCGAACCCCTATCTGGTCTGCCCGGAATTGTTGGAGCAGTCGATCGCGGCGGGCAGCGTCCAGTATCAGACATCGCGCGGCTGCCCGTTCAGTTGCACCTTCTGTGACCAAGGACATCAGGCCTATCGAACTCTCTCGGATGAGAGGATTCGAAAAGATATCGAACTGTTCGCATCCCGCGCGACCTCACATATCGACTTTCTGGACGGCACGTTCAATCTCAAACCGAGTAGGACCGAGTTCGTGCTGGAGAAGTTGATCTCCGCCGAGCAGCCGTGGACCTTCCACGCCGAGATCAAACCGGATCATCTCACCGATCCCGAGATGGACCTCCTGACCATCGCGGGATGTGAGTCCGTGGAGCTTGGCTTGCAAACCATTCATCAATCCACTCAGCGTGCGATCAAGCGGCGAAACAACCTCGAAAAATTTCGGTCCGTGGTCGAATCTCTGCTACGCCGGAATATACAGGTTGTGGTGGACACCATTGTGGCCCTCCCGAATGAGACTGTGAGTGATTGGCTGGAGACGGTAGATTTCTGTTCCTCGCTCGGCGATGTCGTAATCCAGTCGAATCTATTGAAGCTCTTGCCCAATACCGTGCTGCTCGCGCAACAGCAGGAGTTCGGCTACAGCTACGATCTGGACCTGTATAACGCTGTCACGGAGTCGAACCGGATGAACGGCGATGACATCCGTACCGCGGTAGTCCTCACCAAGTTGATCGACATCTACTGGAACTCGCAGCTGAGGGCGCGGACCAGGCGGATCATGGAGGAAAGGTTCGAAGGACGTCTCAGCGGCGTACTGCGCACCGTTCTGGAGGCGATCGCCGACAGCCCGGGGTTGGTGGCGGGTAGCAACTTCGTCGACGAGTCCTTCCGGCTGCTCGAGTCACCGGCAGCGGTAGCAAGGATCGGAATGCCATGAGTGACACCGAACCAGGATTGTGGACTCAGCAGTTGGTCGATCTGGTCGGTGACGCTGTTGTCAAGCAATCGCTTGTCAAGTACCAACAGATTCTGGATGTCTACGACCAGAAGTACGGATTCTACTCAATCGCCTGCTTGCTGGCCAAATATCATCTGCTTTCCCAGGTGATCGAAATCGGAACCTATCTTCTCGATTCCGGAAACAGCCGCTACCTTGAGTTGATCGACCGGGCACGTCGACTGGTGCAGGATCACTACGACAGTACTCGTCGTGCTCCGCAAGGTGCGACGTCTTACGCACCGGTGCAACGGGTTTCGACGCCGGCAGGTGAGCAGATCTTCTATCCCGCCGATGCCTACGATCGGCATCTCACGTCGGATCCGTGCGTTCAGGACCAGGTGCGCGAGATCGACAGCACGTGGATAGACGCCATCGTGCCGCGGCAGTTCTACATCTACGCGATCGACGCGGATATGGTGCCGGTCGTTTACGGACAATCGATGGGATTGACCGGTCTGCTGGGTACCGAAAACGGGCTCACCATCCCCTCCGGGGCGATTGCCCACCCGGTGTTGGTCCGACGACGGGGGCTTTCGGTGTACGGCGCCGGCGAAATAATGTTCACCAAGACCGTTGACGGTGCGCTGGCCGGAGCGATAGTCAACAACAAGTCCGGCCACTTCCGCCCCCGCGCGAACAGTCTCGCGATCGTGACCGATGCTGTGTCGAACGGCCTCGAGATCGACGCAGACCTGGTCGTGCCCATCGCGGTCGAGCGAACCTCATGAGGTACGAAACCGAGGTGGTATACCTCGCTTCGACGTCTTCCTTTGCCGCCCTCCTCTCGACGAACTGCTTCGGCCGAACAGGATTCGAGAAGGAAACCGAATACGCACAGTGCCGGGTCTACTTGGATACCGGCGACTTCGCGCTGGCCAGAGGCGGATTGACGCTCGCCGCACGATCTTTGCGCGGCTCGTATGTGCTAAAACGTGGGTTCTGTTGCAGCGTGGAAACGAAGGCGCTGACACGGCAGGAGATTTTCGGTCAGTACAACGCGGCTGGCGTCGCCGAATTGGCCTCCGAACTGGGCGACAAGGTGCCACTGCGGGATATCGCTCCACAATATGTGGTAGATCAGCGCCGCGTGCACCGCGAGTATGCCGCCGATGCAAATCTATGGCACTGCTCGTTCGATACGGTCACGTTCACCCGGATCTCGGATAACGCATTCTGTGTGTTCCGTTGTATAGAGATTGAAGTCACCGGGTCCAGCGAATCCGGTGCGAATCAATTCTCCGATGAATGCGGCATCCTGAACTACCTCGACAGCTATGGCCCTGACTTGCGGCGCATAGATTCCAAGCAGTCATATGGACTAAGCATGCTTCCGGCTCGGTCCTAGACTTACCCGCCCACAGTACGGACCGAATGATTCATTCGGCCCGTATTCGACGTGTCTGCCTATGGTAAATCACGGCGTGCCCGGCTCCGTCTACGGTCACCGCAGCGCGTTCCGTGTACTCTGTTCGGGCCGCGACTGTGAATTGATCACTTGCTTGACCGTCTTCGAACTGCCGCTTAGCGTAATACCTGTAATTGTTCGTCTACCAAATAGGTGGTAATTATGTCTCCGAAAGTCAGCGCGGAACACCCGGCCGTGGGTGTGGCCAACTTCAATGAATTGCTCGACGCTCTGAAGAGCGCTGAGTCGACCGTCGAGGGTCGCACGGCTCTGACCGGTTTGACCTGGTCGGAATCGGTCGAGCCGGCCTTCTGACGCCTTAACGGCTGGTAGCGCAGGTCGCCGTCCGTACCAAAAGTACACGGATGGCGACCTGCGTCGCTGTCGGTGCAGAATCTGTTTCGGATCGATAAGAATCGGCGAGAGAGAACCATTGTCGAAAATCGCGACGGCTGAGCTCTATGAATTCCAGGGGATGCTGTACCGAAACACCGCCGATGAATTGACGGGCCGTTCCGGGTCCAGCGAGCATCTGATCTACCAAGAGTACGGTCACCTGTTCGATTTCGAATCGCTGGCCGCCGACCATCGGCAGCTAGCGATTGATCCCGACAACTTGTTTCTGGCACAGACTCGGAACTTTACGCAGGAGTTCGTTAATCTCGCCGTGAAGCCGATTGTTGGAGAGGCGGCGCGTGAATCCGAGTCGCTACGTGTCCGGGTCGATGATTCGTTTGTCACGATGACCGCCGCGCTTCGGATCGCCGACACCGCCTCACGCAGCCTGTCGAGGACAATAGTCGGCGAAGTGGATCGGGCGATAGCCTCGAATTTGGAGGCGATCTACGGCAGGTTGCACGAAATGGTCGGCAGATTCGCAAGCGGTCTGGGATATGCGGGCCAGAGCGCAATGTACGCCGCTTGTCAAGGAGTGGATTTTGCCGAGCTGGCCAATGAATGTTGCGATTACGCACTGCGTACCGCCGGTCACTACCGGCATCTACTGTCGTCTTGCGCCGAAGAGTTTCTCGGGCTGCCGGTGAGCCGACTGGACAAGATGGACGCACCGCGGTTGTGGGGTCACTTGAACCGACTAGCGAGCCACGACAGCGATGCGATCCTTGCTGCGGTGGCGAACTCGTCGGGGTTCGCACGGGAACAACGTCTGCTGAAGATCATTCGTGTAGCGGAGGGAGATTTTCGGTCACGCTGCTTGCCGGTCGCTGTTCCGGACGAGGTCTATGTTTTCATCAACAGCAAAAAAGGCACCGAGAATATATTCCTATCCGCCCACGAGATAGGTCACGGTGTGGCGGTGTTGGCCCAACCGTCAGCGGGCGACGTCAACCTGGCTCGCTGGCAGGACCCCGTCGTCGGCGAGGCCATTGCGACACTGCACGAGGATATGGCGCTGTGGCACATATCGAAGACACGTACGGAGTGCAAGGCGCTGCATCGCCTATACGCCCTCAAGCGGCATTATCTCATCCGGATCCACATAGCCAAATTGCTTTGGCAGTTGGAGTTCGCCGACGCATCCGGCGACGCCACCGCATCGATCGGCACCACGCACCTGATCGACCAGCTGAAGGCGCATACCTTATTCGACTTCGCGGGTGCCACCCCGATGTACTACCTGGACCTGCATTGGTACGCATCCGTCTACCTGCGCGGCTGGATGCTGGCTGCTCAGCTCCGCAGCCGATTGTCGGCGGAACTCGGTCCGAACTGGCCGGATCAGCCGCAGACCGGTGAGCTGGTTAAAGATTGCCTTGACGGCGCCATGCCGGTATCCGCTAGCCTTGTTTCTTGCCGATCCGGCTATCGGCGGCTGGATAGTGTGGCGCTGATCGAAGCAGCAGCCAGTTCGGGGGAGTGTCTTGTCTGATTCAGTCCGGCATGATCCGGCGTCCTCGTTGCTTCGCAATCGAAACTTCTTGCTGTTCTGGTCGACTCAGTTCGTCTCGCTGTTCGCGACGTCCTACTACATGATCGTGCTTCCCCTGTGGATATATCGGGCGACGGGCTCGTATCTGCATGTCGGCGCGATGGCGACTGTCGGTTCGGTGGTCTTCATCCTGTTCTCGATCTATGCGGGCGTCTTTGTCGATCGGCACGATAAACGTCGCATCCTGGTCGCCAGCGACTTGATACGCGCTGTCCTTGTTCTTCCCATGCTGCTGGTCTCCTCGGTCGATTCGATATACATCGCATACATCGCCGCGGCGGCCACCGGCGCAGCAACGGCGTTCTTTGTGCCCTCGCAGAACCATCTGATCACTGCGGTCGCGGGAAGTGGTGGCCTGCGGAGAGCGAATGCGCTGCTGCACTTCAGTTATTCGGCGACCCTGGTCATCGGTCCGATAGCGGGTGGTCTCGCTGTCAGCGGATTCGGTTACCAGGTCAGCTTCTTTGCCAACGCGCTGTCGTTCGTGATCGGGGCCCTCGGGTCATTCCTTGTCACATTGCCCGCCGAACCGCCTGCGCCGGCCGGTCGGCGACCGAGCTACTTGGACGACGCGCGTGCGGGATTCCGCTTCGTCATACGCGATGGTGTGCTCCGGCGGGTCATGATTTCGCAGGCTATCGTTTTTATCGGATCGGGCGCCAACGCAACCCTTTTCGTGCTGCATCTCAGATCGATCGGACCTGCCGGGATCGGCATCTATATGTCGGCCCAAGGTGCCGGGATGCTGGTGGCGTCGACCGTACTGTCGTTGAGCGATCGTGGCGAAAAGGCCTCTGTCCGAGCGATCGCATACTGCGGCCTCGCTCTGGGCGTCACCCTCGCCTTATTCGCCTGGCTCACCCCACAGCACCTGGTAGTGGGTACGGCGACGATCTTTACCTTCGGGATTGCACTGACCGTTTACGGCGTCGAGACCAGGACTGCGCTACAGGCCTTTTCGCCGAAGGAATTGCTCGGCCGCGTCACAGCGGTAGCGACGCTGATCTCGCGAGGCGGGGCGGCGGTTTCCATCCTGATGGGATCCGCCTTGGCGGCGGCCGTGCAACCGAAAGGTGCGATCATCTGCTGCGGTGCGATGATCTTCGCGGGCTTCGTACTCCTGCTGTTCGGCACACGGACGCCAGTCGCGCCGGAAATGCGGCTCAGCAGCGCCGGGTCATGAGCGCAGTCCGGTTGCGCGGTATGCCTGCGCGAGCTTGGGCCCCGCGATCGACCGTGCTCGTTCCGCACCTTGGGTGAGTAGCTTGTTCAATTGGTCACGGTCGTCGGTGATCTCGCGATAACGCTGCTGGATCTCGGTAAGGCGCCCTATCACGGCGTCGGCGACGTCGGACTTGAGTTTCCCATAACCTGCTCCGTCGAATCGTGCCGCGCTTTGGTCGCGAGAGGTGCCGGTGAAGCATTCGAAGATTGTCAGCAGATTGGTGACGCCGGGCGCGAGTTCGGTAGCGAAGTCCACGCCGGAGTTCGAGTCGGTCACGGCGCGCATGATCGACTTGCGTGCCTTGTCAGGGGGATCGAGCAAACCGATCGCGTGTCCGGGGGCACGCTCGGCGGTGCTCTTGCTCATTTTGGCAGTCGGATCATCCAGCCCCATGATTCGTCCACCTGCCTGTCGGATGACCACGTCCGGAATCTTGAAAGTGTCACCGAACAGCGTATTGAACCGTTTCGCGATGTCACGCGTGATCTCGACGTGCTGCTTCTGGTCCTCACCGACAGGTACCAGGTCCGGGTCGTAGAGCAGGATGTCGGCGGCCTGTAGTGCCGGATAGCAGAGCAGTCCGGCACCGACCCCGGTATCGACATCGGCGATTTTGCCCTTTGTCTTGAACTGGGTCATCCGCTCCAACCACGACACCGGCGTAGTACAGGTCATGATCCAGCCGAGTTCGGCGTGCTCGACGATGTCGCTCTGGACGAACAGCGTCGACTGTTCGGGGTCGATACCGCAGGCGAGGTAGAGCGCGAAGATTTCCTCGACCCGCGCGCGCAGGTCCTGGCCGGCGACCGCTTGAGGGATGGTGAGCGCATGCAGGTCGGCGACGAACAGCAAGTTCTCATAGACGGCCTGGTTGTCGACCCACTGGCTGATCGCGCCGATGTAGTTGCCGATGTGAAGTCGTCCCGTAGCGGTGATCCCGCTGAGAACCCGCTTTTTCGCTTGCGCTGCCACTATTTTCACCCTCCACCGTGGTCCGTCTCGACTCTGCTCAATCTATCCGGTAGCGGTGCACCCCCTGGTAGCGCCTGTTCGATACAACGTCCTGGCCGACCGTCAGCACTCCGAGGGAGTTTCGGATTATTAGCGGCTCTGGCTCACTTCCGGTTTGCGCCGTGAGGCGGTGGACATCAAAGGAGGTGTTAGACCTTCCCGCCGGCTGTCGCAGCAGTCCGGTAGGAGGGGAGCGCAGTCCGACCCGGGAGGCGCCTGGAAGGGCGGGAAGCAGCGCTGCCGATGCCACCCACTGCTGCCCCACAGCCAGATCATCGTGATTGCGAGGCATTCGACTCCTCCGGTGATTGGGGCTGCGCTGGCTGACGGACTCAAACCTCGACCGTAGTCGGCCAACTGGCTCGGATGGAATCCGTTCGGTAGAGAGTCATCGGAACGGCGAGTCGATCGGTCGTTGGATCTCTTCCTTGTTCCGTGCGCCGTGCCAACTCGCCACGCCGTTGTCAGCAACATCCGTGGTCAGTACAGCTAGGCAGATGCGCGATGCTCAAGGCGAACGGACAGAGTGCAGTTTGCCGTCGCATGGGCGTCGCGTTCGCGGACGTGGCATTGAATGGTTGTCGTGTCCTCCGTACGGCGCCCCATTGTCGATGACACCCATCCCCGTTCGCGGGGTGGGGCGCATCTATAGGGTCTGCAAAGTCATGGCCACCGTCGACCACCTGACCTGCACCTTTCTGGATTTCCCATAGATTGGCCACCGCTATGTGACTCAGTCTCGTGGCCAATCATTATGTCGCACATGGTGTTTGGTCCACGACGCAATGCGCTGACCTGCGGAGTCTCAGAACAATGGCCAACTGGCCACCATGTGGCCACAGATTTGAGACGATGGCCACGAATTCCCGGGACCCTACAAGACGTGTAGGGTCTCGCCGCGGACCCCGTCCGCCAAGGCTGCGACCTCCGACATGCCGTTGTCTCGCAACGGCTTCGCAGCGCTTCTGTCTCACGAGACGCCTCGTATCCTTCGACAGCTTCAGCCATTGCTGTTCGACGGAACGGTGGATCCCGCTACGCTCCGCACTGTCTGCCCGATCCTTGACGACGAAGGTGGGAGCATGGGTTGGTTCTTCAAGTGGTGCCGTGACCGCGCACAAAAGCCAATGAATCTCACGCGGACTGACGAGCCCCAGGCGCCGCCGCCGACATTCCTCGCCGAGGTCGATGAGGTGATTACAGCAGCTGAAGGGCTCGCTCCCAGCGCCGACAGCAAGATCCAGCCCGACTTCGACTACGTCTCGACGCGGTGGGGCTGCGAGAGGATCCTCATCCTGAACAAGTCGGCTATCCACGAACTGCTAAACAAGGTGACCAAGGATGACACTGCCGGATTCGGAACGACCACAGGTCACCGGTCCAGCAATGTCAGGCGGACGGCGAGGAGCCTGCCCAGCGCGGAGGGCGGATGGACCAGGAGCTGTTCGCGGCTGCGGCGGCCGGTCAGCAGGACGCGCTGGCCGATGAGGAGGCTGACTCGGCGTCGTTGCCGGAACGGGATGCGGAAATAGCCGTCGCCGGTGACGCGTACCCGACCGTCGGGAGACGGGCCGACAAGTAGAACGTCCTCGACAGGCTGTATCTGCAGCTTCGTTCCCGGCGACCAGTCGAGCGCTGCCATGACATACCGGTCGAGGACTCCGCCGGCCTCGCCGAGCGTTGATATGCCGTACAGGATGTCGTCGTCGGGGCTGGACGCCGGTTCCGGCGGGCCCGGCAGCGGACCGCGGATCAGCTGTTCCAGTGGTGCCTGCGGGAGAACGAGCGGGGGAATCATCGGCGGCCCCGATCGTTTCCCGTGTCCGGCCCGGCAGGGGGATCGATGGTCGATCCTGGCGGATCTGTCAGAAGTTGTCGCAGGTGGGTGCGCATTTTCCCTGGTCACCTCCGTGTGTTCGAGTGCGCTCGAACACACGGCACGCAAATCCGGCAGATCTGCCGGGAATCTGTGCGCGAGAGGGGAATCGATCACACGGAGGCAACAATATTGGTGCAGATGCGTGCACGAGTAGCTTCTATTGTGCGTCGCTGGAGCGAAGCACAGAATCTGCGATCAGGCGGTGACGCCGGTATTCTCTTGAACTGCAACACTTTTCGATACTTCCATGGAGGTAGCTGAGCGGAAGAGGCTGGCGTCGGGTTCTGTCGGGTGGTTCGGTTTCGGGTGGTTGTCTGCTTCAAACGTGTTGTGGTCGGGGTGGAGTCGTTGGTCAAGGGCTGCTCTGGGTGGTGCCGGTCGCGTGTTGGTGGGGACCGGCACCGTGGTGATCAGAGTGTGATCGGGGGTTGGTTGGTGAGTAGGGGGTGGGGTTCTTGGGTGAGTGCTGATAGTGCTGCGGCGATTTCGTGGAGGTTGGCTTTGACGTAGGTGGCGGTGGTGTCGTGGGTTTTTCGCGTGTGGTGGCCTGCGTAGGTGCGGGCGGTGGCGTAGCCGAAGGTGCGTTCGACCCAGGTGAAGGTGGTGTGGCGGAGCCAGTGGGTGGTGATGTGTTGGGTTGCGACCCAGGGGAGGTGTTGGCCGATGCGAGCCCAGAGGTGGTCGTAGCGGCGGGCGGTGATGGGTTTGCGGTTGCGGTAGCGCAGGAGTTGTTCGTTGGGTGGGCTATGGCGTTGTTGGGCGTGGCGCAGGAGGTGCCGCATGAGGGTGGGGGAGACGGGTTGCCACCGGTCGATGCCTTCTTTTTCGCGCAGCAGGATCAGGCAGTGGTGTGGCTCGAGGTCGCAGGGGCGTAGGCGTAGGGCACCAACACGGCGGCAGGCGGTTTCGGTATGTAGGCGTAGGAGGAGGGTGTCGAGTTCGGGGTCGTTGCCGGTGAGGGCAGCGACCTGGCAGATCTCAGCGAGACAGGGTGAGGAGATCGCTTGGCGGTGTGATGGGGGTCGGGTGGGTATGGCTAGGTTTCGGGTGGGGTGGATCCAGTTGTTGTCTTCGGCGTAGCGGTAGAGGCAGCGTGCGGTGCTGATGAAGTGTTCTCGTGCACTGGCACCGTTGCGGCTGCCGCGGCTGCAGGCTTGTACTGCTCGGGCTTTCTCGTCGAGGTCGGCCTTGGATATCGCGTCGAGTGGCTGGTTGTGCCAGGTGTTTTCGAGGTGGTTGAGGTGGGTGTTGTAGGTGCGCAGGGTGCCCGGGGTGAGGGTGGCCCGGAGTTTCGGGATCACGTAACCGAAGGTGGGTACCGCGGGGGTGTCGGTGAGTAGGTCGGTGGCGGTGATGCCGATCTGCGACAGCAGGATTCGTGTGGCGTCGATGGCTGCTGGATCCGCAGCGGTGTGAATGGTTGGTGTCATCGGCTATGACTCCAGTGAACGCAGGTGGTTGCCCAACAGCGCGTGCAGCATCGGTGGTGGGTAGATCGCGAGTTGCTGGTTTTCCGGCTGGGCGACGAGCAGGACTTTGTCACCGATGTTGAGGTTGGCTTGGCGTCGTTGCCGAAAAGGTACCCGGAAGTATCCACCGGTGACGTGTGCTGTGCCGTGATCGCTGTGGCGGACGAGCAGGATGCCGTCGTAGGTGCACCGGATTGCGAGTCGGGTGTCGGTGGGCCAATTGAGTGCGGCGAGGACTGCTCGGTCGTGGATGCGTCCGGCGGCGCCGATGATGCACATGCTGTAGATGATTTGGAGGTCGTGGGGAGTCGGGACCTGTCGTGGTGCGGTGCGTATGGCTTGGATGAGTTCGTGCAGAGATGTCTGGGGTGGGATGACCGGTGCGATCAGCACGACACCGACCACCCTTCGGTGGCGGGCGAGTGTGTGAGCGGGGAGTGCTGGATTCCTGGGTGAGTCAGGTGAGTCATGACTGGGCCCCGATGGCAGGTCCACCGGCTATGCGAGTTGTAGTTGCTGCTCGAACTCGGTCGGTACCCATTGCTCACGGAATGCTTGCGGGG
>NZ_JBITGN010000008.1:198421-384080 GCF_044457245.1 Nocardia sp. NPDC050630 | reverse complement strand
TCGGTAGCTCCTGGACCAGAACCAGAATCCGAACACTCCCGAGAAGGAGATGCAGCGCAATGAATCCCAGCTCAACCTCTACCGGTAGTTACTAGGGGAGGACGGCGCAGCAATGCGCCGTCCTTACCCGACCGACCCGGGAGGTGCCGGGAAGGGTGGCAAGCGGCCCCGACAACGCCGGGACGTGTCAGCACTGCCAGATGGTGCGGGTCCGGCAAGCGAGACGACGAGGTATACGTGAGGAACCGGTGTTCTAAAGCGCCGTCGACACCGGGCGTTCGAGCTCCGGCCGCGCCAACCCTGACGCCAACCCGAACAAAGCTACCGACAACCACCCAGCCGCAGATGGGTGAACGCCGCAGTTCACGCCCGGAATTAATCATCTAGAGGCCGTCGTAGACATCCGCGGAATCGAGCAGGTTCGCCGCGATCTTGCATGCCTGTGCTTCTGTCACGCTGGTCAGCTCGTCCGACAATATCAACTCCAGGAAAACATGCCGATACCCGTCTACATCCGCCGCCTTCACCCGCACCCCCGCAGCAGCCGATAGCTCGGGCCCCGACACCTTCACCGACATCACCGGACCGTAATGCTCCACCAGCGCACCCGGCTCCGATGGATCCAGGTCGCGATGATCGATACACCACAGCGGCCGACACATCGGCACCGCGGACGCGACACCACACACTTCGGTCCCGACGATCAACCACTCAGCCAGCGCACGCGCCTGCCCGGAGGTCAACTCCACATGACCAACCCCTGGCGCGACGAGATCAATTATGGGGAGTCGCACACCATCACAGTCCACGGCAGTCAACTGCACAAACACACGCCGCTGCGCACTCGGCGAAACCATCCCCGAAACCGGAACCGACAATTCTGGACCGTAATGCACACAAAAAGTGCCGTGCTCACCCGGATCGCGATGCCACACACACCACACCGGACACGAAAGAACAATGGCCACAATCGATCCCCCCATGGCGAACGAAGTCGGTCGGGCCTGAGCCACGCAATCCACTGTAACCAAACTGACGCCAAACGGTGACTGCCGCCCATCGCGACATCGATCTCAATGAGCCCGCACGCCAAAGACATAGCAGCAGAACAACATCCCCAAGACTGTCGGCGGACCTGGGATGCCGTTCACGGACAGAAGGTGGCTCTTTCGAGTCGAACTGGTCGTTATGGTCATCGGTGTAGCCGCTGTTGCTGTAGGTGCTGGCCTCTTCTCTGGGGTAAAGCGGTTTAGCGGTCAGGGCGCGGGCACCCGCGGTAGAAGAAGTTCCGCTCCTCGACGAAAGCTCAGACGGCGACTGCTGACCCAGTGTCGCGCCGACCATAATCGTTGGAAGGACTGGGGGCAGGTTCTAGCCGAGCCCCCGCAGCAGCGGCTGGATGCGGACGCCGATGATGTTGTGCACCAACTCGATTGCACGGTGCAACAGAACCTTCGCGCCCGGTTCACGCGGCTGATGGCGGTGACGGGCGGCACGCTATTCCTGCCAGCAGTGCGCGACTATGCCGCGCAGTTGCATAACATTCAACTGAAGCGTCACGGTGAGACGACGGAATCCGGCTGACGCGATGGCCAGTGTGCTGGACCGATTTCACCGACCCAACCGACGATGAAGGACCTGGATCAGGCGATCCTGGGATTCTTCGGACGCACCCGCACCCGCAACATGTCGACTCGGGCCGCCGCGGAATACTTGTACGAGCACGGGTCCCGGCTGCTGGTACTCGCCGGGCTCAGCGGTGCGGCGACCAAATGGACTACCAAGCGCCGGCTGTGGCTCAAGGCCCACCTTGTCGACCTGACCGCCGTCGGGCCCGCGACGATCGTGTTATCGCGTCCGACCTCGACGAACTGTTCCGCGGTGACGACGACCCGAACACCAGGCAGCTGGCCGGCCGAACGCAACTCCTCGGCCGCGTCGACGATGCCCCCGGCCTGTCCGGGCTCGGATCCGACGGCCCGGTGAGGCGCTCAGCCCGGAAGGCGTCGACCTGCGACAGCGTCTGATCGCGCAATACGACGAGCTCTCGGATACCGACTCCGACGGCAACGACTGAGACACCGGCCGTCCTGGGCAACCCGACTCGGATCGCCCGCGCCGCCGCCATACAGGTGATTGGACAACACCCAGTGACAGGGGGAACGGGTCTGCACACCGATGGCTCGCCCGTTTATGCTGGTAAGACCGGCACCATCGACGGCTTCGTCGACAGCGACTCCGTTGCGTCGCAGATAGCGGGTCCAGAGAAGTGCGGAGGCTTCGTGGCTGGACGGCCCCGAACTCCTGAAGCTGTCATGAAGTGCAAGGTACGAACGGCGTTGCTGGCGTAGTGGTGTTCCGTAAGCCGATCCGTCAACGGAACACCCCGCTAAGCAGCTTCCGCCCCAGCTCACGACTGTTCCGTAGAGGTGTTCCGCGAACTGTCCCGATCAACCCCAGCTATCCGGAACAATTTCGCGTATGGGTGAACCGTTCCGCGTCGGATACTGCCGCTGCTCGACCGATAGGCAAGACGTCGAGATCCAGACCGATCAGCTGATCGCGCTCGGCGTCCCGCGCGAACGGATCTTCATCGACGAAAGATTCTCCGGCACCACCCGTCGCAACCGCACCGGCCTCGACAATGCCCTCGCCGCGGTCACGTCCGCCGCCGCGGCCGTCACCGCACGACAGGTCGTCTTGACCACGACCAAGTTCGATCGATTCGCCCGCAACATGGCCGAAGCCGGGGACATCCTCACCGACCTACGCAAGCACGATGTGCTGTTCGGACTCGGCAGCTCGATCTACGACTGGCACAACCCGTTCGGCAAGCTCTTCCTCCAGACCTTGTGGCCATGGTTGCCGAATTCGAAGCCAACGTCGGGCACCTGCGCACCCGCGAGGGCATGGCCAAGGCCGGCGCCAAAGGCCGACTCAAGGGCAAACAGCCGAAACTGCCTCTCGCAGCACGCAAAACGATCCACCGCCGCTACCACGACCCCGACGACGCCAGCCTGGCCGACCTCGCCGACGAATACAGCGTCGGCCGCTCCACCATCCTGTCGGCGCTCAAGTATTTCCGCAGGTTGCCGCGGTTTTGTGAACCATCCACCGCATCACCAGCGGAACCACACCACGGGCATAGCCCCTACGCATTCCGACATCAAGGCTGGTCAAGCCATTGTCGTTGTTTTTCGCACGATTACTTCCGGGACCCCGTGAGTCAGATGGGTAGTACGCCCCGCGGGACACCGTCGCATCGCCCTGCCTCGGTCAGGGCCAGCACCGGGTGCCCTTCGACCTTGGTGCGCGGCCCGATTGCCCTCGGATCGACCGAGATACGCGCAGCAATGTCCATGGCGTAGCACCGGTCGACGTCGTCCGACGCGTCAGGATCCTCGTGGGGCAGGATATAACCGTGCTCGGCCGGGAGCGGGGGGCCGGTCTGGTAAAAGTCATCCTGGTGGAGGTAGTAGCGGATGGTCGTGCCGTTCTCGGCGACGCACCATCCGGTGGCGAACCCGCATCCGTGGTAGTCGTCCCAATTGATATACCCGTGGGTGGTGCCGAATCGGCGGCTGAGGGCGACAGTGGTGTCCTCGAACTCGTAGCCCCACACGAACGCCAGCGTCCACCCATTGAGGACGGGAGTAACGTAGCCGACCTTCCCGTCCAAGAGAAACCCGTTGGAGGCCGCCGCCTGGCCGAGCCTCATCGTGACCGGTATCGGGTCCGACAGGTGGAGCGCGTCGAGCACGGCCGCCTGGTCGCAGGTGGGAATGGCGTACCACTGGCCGTCCGGGGCGAACGACTCCGGTACTTCGTGGGGAATCTTGATCCTGATCAGGCGTTGAAGCAGTGCCCGATCGGCAGGATCGAGCCCGCCCCAGCCGACGGTCTCCACGAGCCCGATGAGTGCGTGTCGACGGCACGTCCCTGGTGAGCGCCGAATCTCACGCAGCACAGACATTACGCGCCAGCCGATCCCTCTGATCACAAAGCGGGCCTCGCGACGCACGAAGTCAACGGGATCGGAGAGCAGTGGAAGCAACGCGGGAAGTCGCGACAATGACTCGTCGGGCAGTCGCCGAAAGACCCCGCAGGCCGAGTAGCGCACATGCGGGTCCTCGTCGGCCAGCAGGGGAAGCACCGCGGGAACGTAGGGCAAGGCCCCAGCGCCCATGGCCGCGAACACCGAACACGTCCACGACCGCACATTGCGACTCTCATGGTGCAGCAACGGAACAAACATGTTCCGGTCTGATACCCGAAGCCTCTTGAGCGCCTCGCCGACGAGGCTCATCCGTCCGTTGTAGGCCCGCGGCTCTGTAACGTTCGTGACCGCGTCCACCAGTGGCCAGAATGCCGGGTCGCCGATCTGTTGCAGCACCTCGGCGCAATGGTCGGCATACCAGCCATGGTGGGCATACCAGCTATCGGGGTCGCGCAACGCCGCCATCAGCGGTTCTACCGCCTGCGCCCCCGCCGCCATCAGCGCGTTGGCGGCGGCCCTCCGATGGTCTGGGTCGAGCGCTCCGAGCTGCTCGACCAGCGAAGAAATGCGCATGGGCCACACCATAGAATAAAACTAATCGGTCCGCCGAACGGCCGCCGCGAGCCCTGGGCGTTCTCAGCCTGCCACCCGTTCCCGTCCCAAATCCAGGCGGGGGTTCATGTCGAGGCGGAAGCGGCCGTAGGGGTTGATGTTGGACCAGAACAGCGGGCTCAGTGCGCGGCGTTCGGTGTTGCCGACCAGGTCGTGGAATTCCGGGGCTTCCAGGACGGCTTGCAGCAGAAGGGTATTGATGTGCACCATCGCCGATTGCAGTAGGTGCAAAGCGAGCATCGATACCTCGGCGTGCTCGCGGTCGGCACCGGTGAGCTGGGAGTCCTTGCCGTAGAACACGACTGTGTTGGCGGAGTTCCAGTTCTCCACCACCTGCAACCCGCTGTTGATCTCTCTTCTGAGTTCTTCCGATGCCAGATAGTCGCAGGCGAAAATCGTTCGCACCGCTCGCCCCAGCTCCTCGAGGGCCTGGTAGGTGGGGTGTTTCGGGCCACCGCGGGTGGACCGCCGCAGGATCGACTCGCTCTCGGCGGTGCCCAGGCGCAGCGCGGTCGCGTATTTGACCATCTGGTCGTCCTGCTGGGCGATGAGTTCCCAGTCACGGGCGGGTCAGCACCGGTCCCAGCTCCCCGTGCACCGCGGTGTCGTCGGGCCGGTACAACCGGATCGAACCACGCTAGACCAAACCCGCTGCCGCCGAAGCTACTTTGCACTTCCTGACAGCTTCAGGATTCCGGAGCCGTACCCGCCCGCATGCACGAGCCGCTGCGCAATGACGTCGGCCCTCGCGTGCCGCGCCACCCGCAACCGACCGTAGCGCGGTCAGTCTCTAAACAGCGACCTGGAGATCCTGCCGCCGCGATTCACTCGCTCGTTTCTGAAGCAAGTCATTCATCATCGGAACCGGCGACGTGGGACAGATTGCGAGCCGCTTCTCCAGCGCGTCAGTCCATACATCGGTGAGATCGCGCATCAGCTTGTCGATCATGAACTGCGTGACCACGGTGTAGATGCCCTGCACTGACGGGTCTCTATGGCCTATCCGTGCATCGATGAGCTTCTGCGGTGTGCCCAGCTCGACAAGGTTCGTTCGGTGAGAACGTCGATTCCCATGCGGCGTCATACCTTCTGCGATCGGCTCCCATACACCATCGGCGCGGGTTCCGGCGTCGCGTCCGCGAATCGGCACACCAGGGAACACGGCAGTGGAGATGGGCACCGGATGAGCGCAGGTTTTTCCGTGCTTCGGGTATATGCCGGACACTGCTGGCATGAACAGGGCCTCACGGAAGCGTTCCCTCCGGTAGTGCTCAACTACCTCGAGTTCTGCCCACGCCACATAGCCGAGTTCAGCGGCGACCTCACGTACGCGCCGTCGAGTCGCTTCCGCCACGCGACAATCGGGACGCATGGCGCGAGAGACCGTGCCCACCCCGATCCCCAGGCGTTGTGCAATCGCACCCAAGGTCACATCGCCGTTTCGGCCCCTTCGCTTGCCGTGGCCCCGGAACACATATGTCCGACCATGACAGGCGCAGGGCCTTGGCTGGGTACGAGCGATGAAATCGACCAGGATGTGCCACAGGAAGCCTGGAAGGTGCACCTTCCGTGTCCGCCCGCCCTTCGGCCTGCGACGAATCCATCGACCGTTCACCTCGACCAGCTGCCACTGGACATCAATGAGTCCGTCACGAACGAATTCGACTTCCAAGCCACGCAACTCACTGAAGCGCATCCCGGTGTAGAACTTCACGAGCTCAAACACAAATTCATCGTCGCGCCCTGACAGTAACGCCATCCGCTCCGCGATCAGCAGCGCCCCGAATGCGTCGGTGATCACCTTGGCAGGAGCATCGTCCCCTTCTGCCCACCGACGCTGACCGCGCCCGCGCCGATGTTTAGCAGGGTTGCTCGGAATCTTCTGTTCGTCCAAAGCATCTTCGAGGATCACGTGCAGCACGGCTCGGTAGGTGCGGATACTGTGAGGGGCATATCCCGCCTTGCGCAGCTTCGTCTCCCACGCGGTGACAGTCCCCTGCTTGATGCTTTTCAAGCCCATGTGGCCAAAGGTGGGCAGTAAATGACATTGGATGTGGCATTCGTAGTTCACCATCGTCGTCTCGGCCAAGTCCTGCCCGTCCAGCCACTCGTTAACGAAGTCATCGAAGGATTGGTCGTCAGGATCATTGACCGGCGTCGGATGCGCGGTGGGCATGGCTAGCTTCGACCGGATCTCGAATTCGATCTCGGCACGGTCGGCCGCCATCTGGGCCGCTTCTGGCGTCGAGTACCGAACTGGCTTGCCGACGGTGTCGAGGATCGTTTGGTACTTGCCGTTATCAGCTTTGTATCGGGCGTCCCAGAATAGCCCGTCCTTCTTCGTTTCTCGTTTGTTCGCATACCCCATGTCAGGCGGCCTCATCGAAGTCGCATGGGGTAGTCCGGGCAGCAGTCGAAGTCACGGCAGGACCTTTGAGGGCGTCGTGCGCTATGTGGGGCGCGATACGGAGATGGGTCGAGGATGGCGGCACAGGAACGCTAGGTTCGGACGATTGCCCGTGTCGCGCCGATCTAGACCCTCGACGCGGCTGAGGTGAGAAGCACCATCAGCACAGAATCTGCGTGGTCAGAATGCCATCAGATCTGCTTATCCGCAATAGTTTTGGCTTGTGCGCCCTACACGCAGCCTCGCCAATGGCGGTCACGACGCTGTCGAAGATCGGCGACACACCCCAGCGAGAGACGCGACACGCCGATGTTCTGCTTCGGATTCGTAGACCGTTTGCTAACCGTTGTCCAATTACGGAACATCATGCTCGGTCCCGTCGCTGGGGGACAGAGGATTCTCCCGATTTTCCCCCAAAATCGATCTCAGCGTATGACATGCTCCTCATCGCTTCGGCGAGCGCCACTGGCCTCCGATCCTGTTCGCGCGCGAATGATAAAGGTAGACAACGATTTTGATCACTCGACTATCAAGTCGTGGGCCGCAGCAGCCACGCGCGCAACGCTTCGGTGACCTCGTCGGGGCGTTCTTCCATGATGAAGTGGTTGCCGCCATCGATGCGGACCAGTGTGGCGTAGGGAATCGCTTCGGCCAGTTCTTGGGCGGTGCGCAACGGGATGGCCGGGTCGCGGTCACCCCAGACGACGGTCGTCGGGCAACTGATGGCACTCAGTCCGGCAGCCAGTTCCGGGCGGATCCGGACGCGATAGCCGGACCAGAAGTGCGCGTACCAACGGCGACCCGCCGCGGTCTCCAGCACGGCGAGGTATCGGCGCAGTTGTTCGCTGTCGAAGGATCCGTTGCGCACGTACGGTGCGAGACCGACCCGATGCACCCATCGGATCGCCCGTGCGGTGAGCAGCGGGCGCAGCGGTGCGATCCGGGCCAGCACGGTCAGCAAGCCGAACAATAGGTAATAGGGCGGTGTGAAAATGCCCTGGGCCCGCGAATTCAGGATCGCGAAGCGGCGCACTCGTTCCGGATGACACTGCAGAAACCCCAATCCGAGAAACCCACCGTAGTCATGACAGGCCAGATCGACGCGCTCGAGCCCGAGCGCATCCAACATGCGGCCGATGCGCTCGACCTCGCTGTCATAGTCACAACTCAGCGCCATGTCCCGATCGGAAGCACCCCAGCCGAGCCAGTCCGGGGCGATGACCCGCCGCGATAACGCGAGCGGACCGATCTGGTGTCGCCATGCGGCATGGCTCTCCGGCCAGCCGTGCAGCAGCACCAGCGGATCACCTTGTCCGACATCGACATAACGCAGCCGCGCGCCGTCGACCGTCACCTCCCGCAGCTCGTAGGTCGATTCCGCCTGCCCATCCAGCTTCATCCCTGATCTCCCTTCACCTCCTGCGACTTTCTGTATCGTCGCGGATATGGCGCGGTCGGCACTTCCAGAAACGTGCGCTCCCGAAACGGCGGCCACCTCAGCCCGGCTCTGGCTGCGGCTCGGTCACGCGATCTATATCGGGCCCGGGATGGCCCTCGGAGCGCATTCCACCGCGATCGCCGGTCTCGGGGTCGGACTCGATGGCCCGTTCCGGGTCCGGGTCGCGGACGCTGCCGATATCACCGCCCGCAGCTTCCTGTTCCGCGCCCGCGTCACGCACCACATCCTGGACACCGATGTGCCCAAACTCTTCTGCTTCTTCGACCCGACCTCGGAGAATATGGCCCGCTGCCTCGGCGGCATGCGCCGCACCGTCAATGGCTACAGCGCCGACCACCGCAACGAGGCCGAGTTGATCGAGATGTGCGCCGACCCGGCACCGGATATCGACCGTCTCCTCGAGCTCGCCAGCATTCCGGTCCCGACCATCCGCGATCCCCGCATCGCCGCCGTCGCCACGGCCATCCGCGCCGACCCTGCCCAGCAGCAGCGCGCTGCGGAAAAGGCAAGTGCCGCAGGGTTATCGACTTCCTACTTCCTGCGAACCTTCGCCGAACAGACCGGCACCAGCTTCCGCCGTTACGTGCAATGGGCCCGAATGCTGCGCGCCGGCAGGGCCTATGCCGCGGGCCACGACCTCACCCGGGCTGCCGTGGACGCTGGTTTCGCCTCCCCTTCACATTTCAGCGATACCTTCCGCGCGATGTTCGGTCTGACCCCTTCCGCCTTCCTCACCATCAATGGCGAACTCCACATCGATTGATCTATACGTCGAAGTAGAGATCGAATTCGTAGGGGTGCGGGCGGACGTTGATTTCGGAGATCTCGGTATCGCGCTTGAGGCGGATCCAGGTTTCGAGCAGATCGTCGGTGAAGACATTGCCTTCGGTCAGGTAGTCGTTGTCGGCTTCCAGTCGGTCGATCACACTTTCCAAGCTGGGTGGGGTTTGGGTGACCTCGGCGGACTCCTCCGGGGTGAGCTCGTAGAGGTCCTTGTCGATGGAGACGGGGGGTTCGATCTTGCGGCGGATGCCGTCCAGACCGGCCATCATCATGGCGGCGAATGCCAGGTACGGATTGCCCGAGGAGTCCGGGCAGCGAAATTCCAGACGCTTGGCTTTCGGATTCGCGCCGGTGACCGGAATGCGCACGGCCGCTGAGCGATTGCGCTGACTGTAGACCAGATTGACCGGAGCTTCGAAGCCGGGCACCAGGCGTTTGTACGAGTTCACGGTCGGATTGGTGAATGCCAGCAACGATGACGCGTGCCGCAGCAGGCCGCCGATATAGTGCCGGGCCAGATCGGACAGACCCGCATATCCGGCTTCGTCGTAGAACAGCGGTGCGCCGTTCAACCACAGGGATTGGTGCACGTGCATGCCGGAGCCGTTATCACCGAACAGTGGTTTGGGCATGAAGGTGACGGTTTTACCCTCGGCCCACGCCGTGTTCTTGACGATGTACTTGTACAGCTGCAGATCATCGGCCGCGGCGAGCAGCGTATTGAATTTGTAGTTGATCTCGGCCTGGCCCGCCGTCCCGACCTCGTGGTGGCCCTTCTCCAATTCGAATCCGGCGTTCTGCAGATTCGTGCACATCCGATCGCGCACGTCGACGTCCGCGTCGTACGGCGCCACCGGGAAGTAGCCGCCCTTCGCGCGCACCTTGTACCCGCGGTTGAGCGTGCCGTCCGGATTGTATTTCGCACCGGTGTTCCAGTCGGCAGAAGACGAGTCCACCTCGTAGAAGGCGCCGTTCATCTTGGTGTCGTAGCGCACCGCGTCGAAGATGTAGAACTCCGCCTCCGGCCCGAAGTAGGCGGTATCGGCGATGCCGGTGCTCTTCAGATAGTCCTCGGCTTTGCGCGCGACATTGCGCGGATCCCGGCTGTAAGCCTCGTACGTATGCGGATCGTGCACGAAACAGTTCAAATTCAACGTCTTCGCGGCACGGAAAGGATCCAATTGTGCGGTGCGCAGATCCGGGAGTAACAACATATCCGATTCGTGAATCGACTGAAATCCGCGCACCGACGAGCCGTCGAAGGCGATCCCGTTATCGACCAGATCCGCGCCGAATGCGCCGGCCGGTATCGAGAAATGTTGCTGCACACCGGGGACGTCGCAGAATCGAATATCGACGTATTCGACTTCCTGGGTGCCGATGTATTCCAGAATACCGTCGGTGGTGGCGGTCAAGGCTGCTCGCTTGTCCAACACGGCTTGCTCCTCGCTTGGCGGCGCAGGTCTATCCGCGGCTGGCGAGGCGACCTTCCCCTGACAATCGGACCCCGTCCATGGGTCACGGCAAGGTCCTGCTCGCCGAGTCTCACGATACGACTTCGACATCAATGGCGGACCCGAATCCGGGCGAGAAGCGGAACGCTGCGGGGGCGTCCGCAGCCTTCGAAATGCTGGCTTGTCGATTGGGCAACGGTGACGTGATCCAGCACGGCCGCCGTGGCGCTATCGGACTCGGTGAGCGTCATTTTTGGTCACATGCACAAGCCGAGGCCCGGCAGTCTGCGCGTTTGCCGCTAGCCGCACCGATGGTCGATGCGCTGTGCTGAGAACTAACGATGAGGTCGCGGCGCGGCGGTGTGACCTCGACTCTTGGCAGAAGGTGGGATCTTGGTTTCATCGACAGTCCCGGCTGGCCCAGCCCGTCCGGACACACTATGTGCGGCTTTCCAAGCGAATGCCGCGAAATACCCGGACGTGGTCGCGCTACGCACTATGGGCGGCGCGGTGGCGATCACCTGGCGTCAGTACGCCGACCGGGTGCGTGGCATCGCGACCGGTCTGGCGGCCCTCGGTCTGCGACGCGGCGACACGGTGGCGTTGATGATGACCAACCGACCCGAATTCCACCTCTGCGATACGGCGGTGCTGCACGCTGGCGGCACTCCGTTCTCGGTCTACAACACCAATCCCGTCGATCTGCTCGCCTACCAGTTCGGCAATGCGGGCAACAGGATTGTCATCTGCGAGCGCCAATTCGCGCCGCAGATTCTGGAAGTCGTGAAAATTGCTGTGGTCCAAGGCAACCACATCGAGCACGTGGTCTGTGTCGACGGGGCACCGGCGGGCACGATCGCCTTATCGACGGTGGAATCGGCCGAAGCAGAAGACTTCGACTTCGAAACCACCTGGCGCAGTGTGAAATCCGAGGATCTATTGACCATCGTCTACACCTCCGGCACCACCGGACCGCCGAAGGGCGTCGAGCTGACGCACACCAACTTCATCGAAAACGCACGTGTCATAGAGACATTCGGCGGTGGCAGCGGTCACGACCGGGTGATTTCGTATCTGCCGGACGCGCACGCCGCCAATCGCTGGTTCGCGCACTATCTCACCATGTTGGAGGGTGGTGAGATCACCACCGTCGCGGATCTGAAGAAGGTCGCCGACGCGCTGGCCGAGGTGCATCCGACCGTTTTCCTCGGCGTTCCCCGGATCTGGGTGAAGGTGAAGGCCGCGTTGGAGGAGCGCTTCGCCGCCGAACCGAGTCCGATCAAGCGCACTCTGGTCCGTTGGGCGGTACGCACTGGCCGCATGCGCGCGCGTGCCGCCTCCGACGGCCGCGCACTCGGTCCGCTGGAGAAACTGCGGTACATCCTGGCCGATCGTCTGGTGCTGGCATCGATCCGCACCCGGCTCGGCCTGGATCAGGTGCGCGCCGCGGTCACCGGCTCGGTGGCCATCCCGCCCGAGGTGCACGAATTCTTCCTCGGGCTGGGTCTGCCATTGTGCGAGGGGTACGGCATGACCGAATGCACTGCGGGCGCGACGCTCAACGGTCCCGAGCGCGTCAAGATCGGTACCGTAGGCACACCATTACCCGGAGCTGAGGTGAAGCTCGGCCACGACGGGGAGGTGCTGATTCGCGGAAAGCTGGTCATGCGCGGCTATCGCAATGATCCGGACAAGACCACACAGACCATCGATGCCGACGGCTGGCTGCACACCGGCGATATCGGCTCGATCGACGCCGACGGCTACCTGTCGATCATCGACCGCAAGAAGGAACTCATCATCAATGCGGCCGGGAAAAATATGTCCCCAGCGAATATCGAAAACACCATCATGGAGAACTGCCCGCTGGCAGGCACCGTTGTGGTGATCGGAGAACAACGGCCCTACAACACCGCACTGATCTGCCTCGATCCTGACCTGGCGCTGGCCTTCGCCCAGCGCAACCGGCTCACCGCGACCACCATCGCCGAATTCGCCGAGAATCCGGAGATCTTGTCCGCAATCGAGCAAGGTGTGACCGCCGCCAATGGCAAACTCTCCCGGGTGGAGCAGATCAAGAACTACGTCGTGCTACCCGAGGTGTGGGAGCCCGGAAGCGATGTTCTGACCGCGACCGGCAAACTCAAGCGCACCCCGATCGCCGCCCGCTACACCGACACAATCCAGAGTTTGTATTCGTAAGTCCGGGACGGAGAAGTGCAATGACACCAACGCGGACCCGGGTTGTGGAAGATCTCCATCGAAGAGCCGCATCGCTGGTCGATGGGTTCTACGGCAGCCTGCCGCCGTATCCGCGGATACCGCAGTCACTGGTGGAGACCGATTTCGCGCGCGGCACGAAACTCAATGTCGACCTGTTCTTCGAGTATCTACGTCGTGGCACCGAACCTTGCGAAGAAGACACCAGGGAACTCGTCGAGCTGGCCATCGATCGGCTCCGCGACGGTACGCCACTGCCGGAGGTGCTGGACCGATATCGGCTCGGCTCGGCCTTCATCTGGGAGCGGCTGCGCGAATCGGCCACTCCTGCCGAGCAGGAACTGCTGCTCGACGCCGCACTCACGCTGCTGAAGTACATCACGCTGGTCATGACGCGCATCGCGGGCGCGGCCACCCAGCGCTCACACGATCCGCGCTGGGAACTGCTCGAACGCCGTCGCGGCATCGCCGACGCACTGCTCACCGGGCGCGATCCGGTCGAGTGGGCCAACGATCCGGTTATTCCGGTCGCCGACGCCTTCCTCGTCGCGGTATTCCGGCTGTGCGGCACCCGCGGCGGGCACACCTCGGCGCTGCGGCACCGGGTCGAGGCGATTCCGGGCGTCTTCCTGCGGCTGGACGCGGGCGGGTGGACCGCACTGATCCCGCTGCAACCCGGCGATGACGGTACGGCCGCGATCACCGGTCTCATGGCGCGACTACCGGCACATCAGCCCGATCAGGCACCGCCCTACTGGGTCGGGGTCGGTACATCGGCAAACAAGGCGCAGATCCCGACGATCTTCGCCGAGACGCGGGTACTGGCCGAACTGGGACGGTGCCTGAATCGTCGCGAAGTACTGTGCCGTAGAACAGATTTGCAGTTCGAATACACGGTGGCGGTCAGCGATGCGGCCCGGCCGGGGCTGGCGTCGGTGCTCGCGGCACTCGATACACAGCCGATGCTGGCGGAAACTCTCGAGGTGTTCGTCGACAGCGGATTCAACCAGCTGGCGACGGCGCGTCAGCTCAACGTGCATCGAAATACGGTGACCTATCGCCTGTCCCGCGTGCACGAACTCACCGGCCTCGACCCGCATCGGCCCGCCGACGCCATGACCCTGTCCGCCGCCAGACTGGCCCGCCGCCTCGAATCCGCCGCCTTCGCCCCGTAATCGATCGGACTCGGGCACTCTGGCAAACACCACATCGCGTCGCCGTTACCCTGACAACGGCCGTGCGGCCGGGATAGTCTCCGTGAGGGATCCGATTCGGGATTCGTAGTCACCCGGGAGCATCCGATGATGAAGGCTCTGGTTACCGGCGGGGCATCCACCTCGCCCCGATCCGTGCACTATGTCTCCGGGTCTCCCGGTGAATCGCGTTGGGAAGGCACCGCATTGCTGCGCGCAGGCGTACTCGCCTTCGGTGGCAGTATCGGCCCCACCGCATTGCACGCCCATCACGCCGTCCAAGTGGTCGCCGCGTGCACGCCGGTGGTCGTGGTGGACGCGAGCGGGACTCGGCATCGCGGCACCCATGTCATCGTGCCCGCCGACGCACCCCATCGCATTACCACCGGCGCAGAGCGTGGCACCGCGATCTATCTCGACCCGGAATCCGTCGCGGGCGCTGCCGCCGACCGCAGAGCCCATACCTATGGGTGGGCCGACTGCGAACATTCCCTGCCCATCGATCCGAAGCGGGAACCACTCGCCGAATTGGTTGCCGAGGTCGTCGATGATCTCGAACGCGACAATTCACAGAGCATCGAGGACGAGCGCCACGACGCGGTCAGCGAGGTGCTGCGATTGCTGCCGTCCATCATCGGTGACGGACCGATCCGCGGCGCTGATGTCGCGCGCCGGGTCGGCATTTCCGCGACCCGCCTCACCCACCTGTTCACCGGACAGGTCGGAATTCCCTTGCGGCCCTACATCCTCTGGCTCCGACTACATGTGGCGATCACCCGCGTCCGCTCCGGCGACGATCTCACCGCCGCCGCGCACGCCGCCGGTTTCGCCGATAGCTCCCATCTGACCCGCACCTGCCGTCGCACCTTCGGACTGCCGCCGTCGGCCTTGAGCCGCCGCGTCGATTGGGATCTCGGCGACGCCCCGTAGTTCCAGCCGAATCGTTCAAGTCATTGCGAGCACTGCCGACTCCTGTGGCGCTTCCACGCGGTGCACCACAGCGTCGAACGCTGCTACGGCCTCAACTCGAACGGGCCCGCATGGAAGGCGCCGCGCTACGGTCGTTGGCCAATTCCGCCCGACCGCTCGAGGAACACCCGGCACTGCTGCGGCTACGCACCATGCAGGTCGCGACCACCCCGGGCACACAGGTGGTGCTCGACCCACGCGAAACGCGCCTGACAGACAGGAACTCGCGAACGGCGACTCAGTTCGGGTGCCCGCGGTTCTCCAACGCCACCGCCGGCTTCGGCCACGTGAGCCGAACGTATGGTACCTGCGGCGCAGAGCGGCGTCGTCGACGCCTGGCACCGCGGGGACCTGAAACCTCGCCCGGTAATGCCCTAACGCCGTGATACCAGCGTGCCCGGCGACCGCGTCCTCGGCGCAGAGTCGCGTCTTGTCGGATCGAAGCTCCACTGCGAGATCGGGTCCACCGCAATTTATTACGCGGCACCCACGAAGAAATCAACCGAATTGATCATGTAATTCACGGCCGAAATGAAGATCAAATTATAGATCAAATTGCGTCACCTCGGCAAAATGTTCTGTTTGCCAATTATTAACCGTGACAATTCGCACATTCGGAAAACTGGATTTGCAGATCTCTTCTTCATAACATTTGTGGTGCGCGCCGTGATGGCGTCGTTATCCGTCTGGGAAAGGAAGCACCGTAGATGTTCTCTCGCAAGGCCCTTGTCGCCGCCACCACCGTCTCCGCCGCCGCCCTGTTCTTCGGCCCGGTCGCGGTGGCCTCTGCCGTCCCCGCCGCCCCCGGCGGCTCCTCGGGTGCGGCCTCGGGCTCGGCTGACAGCGGCTCGGCCTCGGGCTCGGCCGGCTCATCCACCGGTTCGGCCGGCTCGTCCTCCGGTTCCGCCATGCTCGACTCCGGCAGCTCGGCCCTCGACGGCGGCACCTCCGCCATCCTCAACATCATCGATTCGATCACTGGCGTCCGGGACCTTACCCAGCCCAAGCCCGCCTCCTGATTCGGGTCTCGGTAGATCACCGCTTCGTCCGTGCCGCCTCTCGATGGTCGGATTTCTTTTGTGCCGCTACGCCGCACACCGACCATTACGGGCTATTGCAGTGAATTTGCCATAATAGACTGTTCATTCGCCGTATCGAGTAGCCACGGCTGATGAACTCGCACGATTCCGGTTGCCTGCCAATGAGATAGCTCTCCGCGCTGCGCGTCCGGGGGCTGCATTGAACACCGGTTTTCGTGCCGTTCGGAGAACTCGCCGTACGGCACGAAAATTTCCGGGAGAGTTCGAAACGCGGCCGTATGTGACTACCTCAGTCGGCACGAGGCCTGGTCGCGAACACCTCGTGTATTTCGGTTCCGATCAAACGTGGATCCTGCTGGGTTTGCACCGACATACCGTGCTGATCGAATAGTTCACGGACTTCTTGCAAGCGGCCGTCGAGGTCATGGACCTCGGCGACGACAGCGTGCATACGTCGCCAGTCCGCATCGGTGATGCCGTGCAAGACATCCAGCTCAGCCCGCTCGACATCGACTTTGAGCAGGCCGATCTCCCTGTCGCGGCAGTATTCGTCGAGTATCGCCGAGACGGTGGTGACCTCGACCTCCAAGGGCTCGCCATCATGCAGCCCATTCGTGATGAGCGCGATGGCCTTGTCGTCCAAGCCACAATTGCGCAGATAGGTCCGGGTGGCTTGGTCGTCCGCCTCGCGGTCGGCGAAGAAACCCGAGTTCGCCGTTGCGCGGGGGTACCAGGTGAACGGCCGGACGCCGGGCGTCGCGCTGACCGCGATCTGCAGGGAAATCCCGCCCGGGACATGCGCGGCGATGTTGCGGTCCAAGCAGCGAAAGGTCATCGGCACAGGCTCGACGGCGATGACCTGGATGCCGGGGCAGGCGTCGGCGAACATCATCGCGGTCAGGCCGATGTTCGCGCCGATGTCCAGGGCGATATCGCCGGGTCGAAGACGTTCGGCGGCGCGTCGGTAGAATCCTCGTCTCGAGGTCGTCTCGCCCCACAACATGCGGGCCTCGGCCGGGCTGGTGCAAGTCACCGTTCTGCCGTCATCGAGATACAGTTGCTGCAAAGTGGTCAGCATTGTTCCATGAACCTTTCCAGGACAGGGCCGATGGTGGCCAGCGCATGCGGATGACTCAGCTCGAGGTGTCGGGCGTCGACAACGACGTTGTGCACATCGCCGCTGACGTAGGGCCGCCACGTGTGGACCAGCCCGTCGTGGTCCGCGTGGTCTTTTCCAGCGGTGAAGAACACTAGGTCGCCGTCGAACAGCCGTGGCCGGTGCGCGGCGGAGATATCGCTCGCGGTCCGGAAGCTCTCCATCACCCGCTCGGTCTGCTCGGCACTGAACAGGCCGGTCGCGACCACTTGGTCCCGGATGATGTTCCAGGCCTGTTCATGGCTACTCGCCCGCAGCTCGTCGTCGATGCCGAACAGCTCCCGCCAGCCGCCGAGCAGATCGGCCATCAGCTGTCCCGGTGCGGGCTGGTCGTTCGGCGCCGATTGCGGCGGTGCCTCGGCGGCGCAGTCGAGCAGAGCCAGCATGCCGACCTGGTGGCCGTCGCGTTGCAGCCGGACCGCCATGGCGTGCGCGATCTGCCCGCCCAACGACCAGCCGAGCAGGTGATACGGACCCGTGGGTTGTACGCGGCGAATCTCGGCCACATAGCGGTCGGCCAGTTCATCGACCGACCGCGCATCCGGTTCGCCGGACACGACGTGCGGATCCTGCAACCCGAACACCGGGCGATCCGGATGCAGATGTTCGACGAGGCCGCCGTAGAACCACGCCAGACCGCCCGCCGGGTGCACGGCGAAAACCGCCGGTCCTGATCCACTCCCACGCAGTGCCAGCAGCACCTTCAGCCCCGAGTCGCCGTCCGCGTCGTCGGCCCGGCGCGCCAGGGCTTCCGGCGTCGCATCCTCGAACATCCAGGGCAATTCGATCGTCACACCGCGAGCGCTCAACTCGGTCACCGCCATGGTGGCCAGCAGCGAATTGCCGCCCAAATCAAAGAACCCATCGGTTACCCCGACCCGCGACGCTCCCAGGACCTGCGCGTACACGTCGGTGATTACCTTCTCGGTGTGCGTGCGCGGCGCGACGAACCGCTGGACCGATCCTTCGAAATCGGGCGCGGGCAACGCTTTTCGATCCAGCTTGCCGTTGACCGTCAGCGGCAGATCGGGCAGGAGCATGACTACCGACGGCACCATATAACTGGTCAGCACTTCGGCGGCGACCGCGCGGACCTGGCCCGGATCGATCCGCTGCCCGTCGCCGCACACAACGTAGCCGATCAGCTGATCCACCTCGCGCTCGTGACGGTGCACCGCCACGGCGGCCCGCGACACCGCCGGATGCCGCAGCAGCGCCGCCTCCACCTCGCCCAGTTCGATTCGGTACCCACGCAGCTGCACCTGCGCATCGGCCCGGCCGAGGTAGGTCAATTCGAGCCGCCCATCGGCGATCTCGAGCCAGCGCCCGACGTCACCGGTGCGATACAATCGGCCGCCGTGCGGATCGAATGGGTTCGCCACGAAACGGCTCGCCGTCAACGCGGGCGCTCGCAGGTAGCCGCGCGCGAGTTGCCCTCCAGCGACATAGATTTCGCCACGAACACCGATCGGCACGGGCCGCAGCCGGTCGTCGAGCACATATACCCGTAGTCCCGGCAGCGCGGCGCCGATCCCGGACGCGTCCGCGCCGTCGACCTCGGCGAAGGTCACGTGCACGGTCGTCTCGGTGATCCCGTACATGTTGATCAATCGCGGCGATCCGGGCTGGTGCGCGGCGAACCAGCCGGTCAACCGCGTCGCATCCAATGCCTCGCCACCGAAAACGACATATCGCAGCACGAGATCACCGCAGCCGCACCCGGATTCGCGGTATCGACGCTCGGCGTCCACGAACCCATAAAACGCCGAAGGCGTTTGGCTCAACACCGTGACCCGTTCGCGCGCCACCAGTTCCACCAACGCCTCCGGCGACCGGGAGGTGGTGTAGTCGACGACGACCACCCGGCCGCCGCTCAGCAGCGCGCCCCACATCTCCCACACCGCGAAATCGAAGGCGTAGGAATGGAACAGCGTCCACACGTCATCGGGGCGCAGATCGAATCGCTCGGTGGCGTGGGTGAACAAGGTGACGGCTTCGCGGTGGCTGATGGCCACGCCCTTCGGCGTACCGGTCGACCCCGAGGTGTAGATCACGTAGGCGAGGTTGTCCGGCCGTGCGGCCACGGGTAGCGCGCGGTCCGAGACCACGTCTGGGGCCTGTTCGATCAGGACCTTCGGTGCCGCGTACTCCGGTACGTCCGTTGCCAATTCGGCCGAAGTCAACACCGCGGCCGGACCCGCGTCGTCGAGGATGAACCGCAAACGCTGCGCAGGGTTGGCCATATCCAGCGGCAGATATCCCGCGCCCGCGCGAACCACCGCGAGCAGCCCCACGACCAGATCGACCGAACGCGGCAACGCCACCGCCACCAGCGTTTCCGGGCCAACACCGTGCTCGGCGAGCCGAACGGCCAGCCGGGTGGCGCGCCGATCCAATTCCGCATAACTCAGCTGCGACACGCCGTCTGTGGCCGCGATCGCATCGGGCTGGGCCGAGACCCGGGCGGCGAACAGCTCGGCCAGAGTGACTTCCGCGACGGCGCCGCCGTCGGTTCCGGCGGCTGCCAGCACCGCCTGCCACTGGTGGGGGTCCAGGATATCGATATCTCCAACGGCGACAGCCGGATTCGCCGTCGCCTGCTCCAGGATTCGGCTGAACGCGCGCGCGAAACGAGACATCGTCTGCTCGACGAACAGATCGGCGGCGAAGGTCAAGCGCCCGGCCATGCCGCTCGGTGCGCCGCCGACATCGAACTGTTCGACGAGTTTCACGTTCAGATCCGCGCGGGCCTGGTCGAAGCCTGCTTCGATCGGCTCGACGGTGAGCCCCGCCAGCTCCAGCGCGGCCGCGCCGAGATCCTGGACGTCGAGGGTCACCTGATACAGCGGCATATGCGCGGTCGACCGGCGCGGGTTCACCACCTCCACAACCTGCTCGAACGGCACATCGGCGTGCGCGAACGCGGCCAGATCCGTCTCGCGGGTGGCGGCGAGCAACTCGTCGAACGGCTGCCGAGACGACACCCGCGATCGCAACACCAGCGTGTTGACGAACATGCCGATCAGATCGTCGAGTTCGCGATCGCCACGACCGGCCATCGGGGTACCGACCGCCACATCGTCCACACCGGCCAGCCGTGCCAGCAGTACGTTCAACGCGGTATGCAGAACCATGAACACCGTGGCGTTGACCGTGCGGGCGAGTGCGTCGATGCGGGTATGCAACTCGGCGGACAGCTCGAAATCGACCGTGCGGGCGCGCATGGACGCCACCGGCGGCCGCGGCAGATCGGTCGGCAGCTCGAGCAGTTCGGGCAGCCCGGCGAGGGTGTCGGTCCAGAATCCCAGCTGCCGAGAGAGCAGCGAATCCGGATCGTGCTCGTCACCGAGCACCTCGCGCTGCCACAACGCATAGTCGGCGTACTGGATCGGCAACGGTGGCCAGTTCGGTTGCCTCCCTTGCTGACTCGCCTCGTAAGCCACCGCCACATCCCGTGCGAGCGGCACCATCGACTGCCCGTCGGCGCAGATGTGGTGCACGCAGATCACCAGCACGTGATCGCGTTCGTCGAGGGCGAGCAATTCGGCTCGTACCGGCGGTGCCTGGGTCACATCGAACCCCGCGGAAACCACCGCCGCCGCCCGCTCGAGCACCTGCTGTTCATCGACCCGGATCGGGGTCAGCGCCGGCGCCACCTCAGCGACGTCGACGATGACCTGGCCGGGCATTCCGTTGATCATCGGGAACATGGTGCGCAGCGACTCGTGCCGGTCGATGACCAGCGCGCACGCCTGCCGTAGCGCATCGATGTCGAGTTCGCCGCGCAGCCGGATCACCAGCGGAATGTTGTAGCCGCCGACCGAGGTGTCGAACTGGTTGAGGAACCACATCCGCTGTTGGGCCGGGGACAGCGGCACCTGCGCCGGGCGGGGGCGCGGTGTCAGCGGCACCGTGACCTGGCGCTCGGCCGTGCTGAGATGCACGGCCAGGTCGGCGACGGTCGGTGCGTCGAACAGGTCTCTGATACCGACGATCACCCCGAGTGCCGTGCGCAATCGCGCGATCGCCCGCGTCGCCGATAGCGAATTGCCACCGAGGTCGAAGAAGCTGTCCGTCGCGCCCACCGCGCCGATACCCAGGACTTCGCCGAAAACATCCGCGATGCGCTGTTCGGTCTCGGTGCGGGGGGCGATCCGTTCCCGTTCGTCTGGGAATTGCGGCGCGGGCAGTGCCGCCCGATCGAGCTTGCCGGTCCCGGTGAGCGGGAGTTCGGTCAGCGGCACGAGCAGGTCGGGCACCATGTGCGCGGGCAGGTGCCGCCGGGCCGCGGCCTTGACTGCGCTCGGATTGATGCGGCCGTCGCCGACCAGATAGCCGACGAGCCGGTCGGCGCCGCTCACATCGGTGCGCGGCACGACCACCGCGTGGTCGACGCCGGGAAATTCGGACAGTACGGCTTCGATTTCGCCGAGTTCGATGCGTTGACCGCGGATCTTGACCTGGAAATCGCGGCGGCCGAGATACTCCACGGTGTGGTCGGTGTGCCAACGGGCCAGATCGCCGGTGCGGTACATGCGCGCGCCCGGCGCGCCGAACGGATTCGCCACGAAGGACCCGGCGGTGACACCGGGCCGGTTCAGATACCCGCGGGCCAGCTGGATGCCCGCGAGGTACAACTCGCCCACCACCCCGACCGGCACCGGCCGCAGCCACCGATCGAGGACGACGGCCTCGACACCGCGAATCGGTCCACCGATCGTCACCACATCGCCGGGAAGCAACGCATCGCTGATCCCGGCCAGAATCGTGGTTTCGGTCGGTCCGTATCCGTTCAACAACCGCCTGCCCGGCGCCCACACCGTGACCAATTCCGGTGTCACCGCCTCGCCGCCGGCCACCAGCACGCGCAACGAATCCATCCCTGCCGGCACCATGGTGGCCAGCACACTGGGGGTCAGGAATGCATGCGAAACCTGTTGCGTGCGAATAAGTTCCGCCAACTCGTCCCCGGCGAACGCATCCGGATCCGCGACTACCAGCAATGCGCCGCTGGTGTGCGCAAGCAGAACTTCCAGGAACATCACATCGAAACCGGTACCTGCGGCGTGCAGCACACGCGACCGGGTGTCCACCCCGAAGTGGTCACGCACGACCGCAGCGAAATTCGCCAGCCCGGCGTGGGTGACCTCGACGCCCTTCGGAAGCCCGGTGGACCCCGAGGTATAGATCACATATGCCGCGTCTTGGATCCGTGGCGTCCGCAAGCGCTCGGTATCGGTGACTGCCGCTGCGGACTTCGCGGCGATGGCCGCCTCGGTGTCCGAATCGTCGAGGACCAGCGGGCGCACCGCGTCGGGAAGCAGATCCCGGAACGCCGTGACGGTGAGCGCGACCCGCACGCGGGCGTCGGCGACCATATGTGCCACGCGCTCTGCCGGATTGCGCGGATCGATCGGCAGGAACGCCGCACCCGTTTTGGTCACCGCCCACAGGCCTACCACGAACCCTTCCGACCGCCCCAGCGCCAGCGCGACCTGATCACCAGGGCCGACACCCCACTCGATCAACTGCCGCGCCACCTGGTTCGACCGGGCGTCCAACTCGGCGTAGGACATCGTGCGCCGACCCGAAAGCAGCGCTGCCGCATCCGGATTCACCTCCACGCCCGCAGCGAACAACTCGGCCGCGAGCCGTGGCGTGCCGGGACTGCCGCCCGTTGCGGGCACCAACTCCCGTCGCTCGGTCGCCGACAACAGATCCACCGAATCCAGCCGCGCGTGCGGATCGGGCGTGATCGCGCGCAGCACGGTGTCGAGTCGGGTGGCGAGACCGGATGCGGTCTCGTCGTCGATGTAATCCGGCTGATAGCGCAGGCGCACGTGCAGCGTGTCGGTGTGGTGGGCCTGCACGGTGATCGGGTAGTGCGCGGCATCGCGGCCGTCCGCCGCGATCACCCGCATCCCGTCGATGTCGGCGTCGGCCAATCCGCTGCTGTCGACGGGGTAGGACTCGAAGACGACGAGGGTGTCGAACAGGGCGACGGCGTCCACGGCCGCCAGGATCTGCGGCAGTTCGAGGTAGTGGTGGTCCAGCAGCCGGGTGTTGTCGGCCTGCAGTCGCGTCAGCGTTTCCGCGATGGTCCGGTCCCGGCGCACGTCGGCGGCGACCGGAATCGTGTTGATGAACAGACCGATCATCGACTCGACCCCGGGCACGTCGGCGGGACGGCCGGATACCGTGCTGCCGAACACCACGGTGTCGGTGCCGAGCAGATTGCTCAGCACCACCGCCCAGGCGAACTGCACGATCGTCGCCATCGTGACCGAGTGAGTGCGGGCGAAGTCCGCCAACTCCGCTGTCGTATCGCGATCGAGATCGATCGTCAGATCGATAGGGATGGTCGCGGATGTCTCGGTGTGCGCACCGGCGATCAGTGTCGGCTCGCTGACCTGGCGTAGCGCGTCTCGCCACACCTCGACGCTTGCGGTGCGGTCACGCCGCGCGAGCCATTCCAGATAGTCGCGGTAGGACGCGGCTGCGGGCAGCAACTGCGGCTGTGCGTCCGCGGCGTACAACGCGATGAGCTCACGCCACAGCAGCGGCAACGACCAGCCGTCGAGCAGCAGGTGATGCGCGGTCACCAGCAGCCGGAACTCGTGCGGGCGCACCGTGATCAGCAGGAACCGCAGCAGTGGTGGATGGGCCGGATCGAATCCGGTCGCCCGCTCCGCGTCGATCACCTCGTTCAGATCCGGTGTGTCACCGGACAGCGTGATGCTGCGCCACGGCACCGGGGTATCGGTTGGAATCACTTGTACTGCAACGCCTTCGGCAGTGCGAGTGAAGGCGGCCCGCAGGTTGGGGTGGCGGGCGAGCAGGGCTTGTGCGGCGCGCTCGAGCCGGTTCTCGTCGATCGTGCCGGTCAGGGTGAGCGCCGATTGCGCGAGGTAGACGTCGAGCCCGCCCGCGGCGATCTCGGCGTGGAACAGTAGACCCGCCTGCAGCGGTGCCAATGGCCACACTTCGCTCAGCGGCGCGTACCGGTCGGCGAATTCGTCCAGATCTCGCTGGGTGAGGTCGACGAGCGGAACGTCGGCCCGCGACAGTCCCCAATCATCGGTCGTGCGGGCCGCGATCGCGGTCAGGGCATCGACCCATTCGTCGGTGAGTTCGGCAATGTCGTCGTGATCGAGCAGCCGCGAGGCGTAGCCGACATAGGCCGATAGCCGCGGTCCGGCCGCGGCATCGACGATGTTCACGTCGATCGTGAGCACCGCGGCCGCGGGCATGTCCGGATCGAAGGCGGCCCGGCGGTCGAAGCGTTCGTCGGTGGGTGCCCACGGCAGATCCGACAGTGTCGCGAGGTCGACTCCCGCCCGGCCGAGATAGTTGACACTGATCTGCGGTTCGGGCAGCGCGGCGAGCCGGTCGGCCGTGGTGGGGTTCAGATAGCGCAGCAGGCCGTAGCCGATGCCCTTGTCCGGAATGGCGCGCAGCTGATCCTTGACCGATTTCACCGCCGCGCGCAGATCCGCTGGATCGATGCCGCTCAGCTCGAGCACAGCCGGATAGCGGGTGGTGAACCAGCCGACGGTGCGCGAGAGGTCGGCGCCTGCGGCGATCTGCTCCTCGCGGCCGTGCCCTTCCAGCAGGACCTTCATGCTCGCGTGCGTGTCGCCGCGACGCCTGCGCCAGCGAGTCAGCGCGACGGCGAGCCCGGCCAGCAGCACATCATCGAAGCTGCCACGCATGGCGTGGGGCACCGCGTCGAGCAATGCCGAGGTCACCTCCACCGGGAGCGACACGGTCAGCTCGCGCACAGTCGCCTGGGTGTCCCGCGCGGGATCCAGCTCCGCACGCCCGAGCAGCGGATCCGGTGCCGAGCCGATCCGCTGCCAAAACTCGACTTCCCCGGCGCGCTCGGCCGCCGCGGTGATCAAGGCGTGCGCCCACCGACGCATGGAGGTGCCCGGTGCGGGAAGCTCGACCGGCCGGCCCCGGGTGATCTGCTGCCAGGCAGTCACGAAGTCCGGCAGCAGGATTCGCCACGACACCGCATCGACGGCCACGTGATGGATCACGATCAGTGCCCGGCCCTCGGCCTCCACACCGGATTCGGGCAGTAGGCACACGACGTGCACCAGCCTGTCCGTAGCCGGATCGAGCCGGTCGTACGCCGCGGCGGACGCCGCTTCCACCAAGGCGATGAAACCGGCGCTGCCCGGAGCCTCGTCGGCGCCGAAACTCCGCACAGAGACCGAACCGGTGGCGTCGGCGGCGCTCGGTGGCAACACCTCCCAGCGTTGCCCGTCGAGTCGCGACCGCAGCACATCATGGTGTTCGATGATCGCCCGCACGGTCGAGACCACGTCCTCGACGCGTGCGTCACGCGGCAGACGCACCAGCATCGACTGCGCGAACCGAGCCGGCGCCCCTAGTCGCTCGACGAACCAGGACATGATCGGCGTCCACGGAATATCGCCCACACCACCGCCGGGCAGCTCGACCAGAGTCGCCCGTTCGGTGGCCCGAGCGACCTGCGCGAGCCCGCGAACCGTCTTGTGCTCGAAGATGTCGCGGGCCGTCACGGTGATCCCCGCCGACTTCAGGCGCGCGGCCAGCTGGATCGACATGATGGAGTCGCCGCCAAGCGCGAAGAAGGAGGTCGTCGCGCCCACCGTGGTGACGCCAAGGACGTCGGCGAAGGCAGCGGCGATGGAGCGTTCCAGGTCGGTCGACGCAGCGACCGCGGCGTCTTCGGTGGTCTCGAAAACCGGCTCGGGCAATGCTTCCCGATCCACCTTGCCGGACGAGGTGAGCGGCAGGTGATCGAGTACGGTGATCGTCGCCGGTACCATGTGCGCGGGCAGGGCGGTAGCCACGTGATCGAGCACCGCGCTCGGTTCGACGACCGTTGTGGGTTCGGCCGTGATGTACGCGGCGAGCACCGGGTGACCGCTGGGGCCTCGGCGACTCACGGTTACCGCGGTGGCGACCGCCGGATGGGTCAGCAGCGCGGCGTCGATCTCGCCCAATTCGACGCGCTGGCCGCGAATCTTGATCTGGAAATCGAGGCGGCCGACGTACTGCAGCGTGCCCTGGGCGGTCCAGCGGACGATATCGCCGGTTCGGTACATCCGCGAACCCGGCGCACCGTATGGGTTGGCCACGAACGAACGTGCCGTTGTTCCAGGACGATTCAGATAACCGCGGGCCAGTGCGGCCCCGGCGAAGTACAGTTCCCCGGGCACTCCGATCGGCACCGGCCGCAACCGCGCGTCCAGTACCACCGCCTCGGCACCGCGAATCGGTCCGCCGATGGTGAGCACCTGCCCCGGCTGCACGGGATCACTGATCGTGATCACGATCGTCGTCTCGGTTGGCCCGTAGACGTGGTGCAGCCGCCGCCCGACCGCCCAGGCGGCGATCAGATCCTGCGCCACCTTTTCGCCGCCGACCGCCAGCGTCCGCACCGAATCCAACTCGCCGGGCGACATCGTCGCCAGCACACTCGGTGTCAGGAACGCATGTGTCACCCGATGGGTCCGGATCAGTTCGGTCATGGCCGCGCCGCCGAGCACCTCCGGTGGCGACACCACCAATGCCGCACCGGCCGCATGCGCCATCAAGGCTTCGAGCAGTACCGCGTCGAATGCGGGTGCCGCGGCTTGCAGCACGCGCGAGGTGGGTTCAACCCGATAACGCTCACGCTGCTCGGCCGCGAACGCCGCCAGCCCTTCGTGGGTGACCACCACGCCCTTCGGCGTGCCGGTCGAACCCGACGTGTAGATCACATATGCCGCATCCCGAATCCGAAGGGCGCGCGGACGATTCGCGTCCGACACGGAGTGGCTGGGACGCGCGGCGATCTGGGTGACTGTGTCCGGGTCGTCGAGCACCAGCCAGCGGACGCCGTCCGAGACGGACGGCCGCGCGGCCGCGACCGTGACGCCGATTTCGGCACCGGAATCGTCCAGCAGATATGCGATCCGCTCCGGCGGATAACGCAGGTCCACCGGCACGAACGTGGCCCCGGTCTTCATGATCGCCCACATGGCGAGGTGATAGTCGGCCGAGCGCGGCACGACCAGCGCGGCGCACATCCCCGGCCCCGCGCCCCAGGAAAGCAGCTGCGCGGCAAGCTGATTGGCGCGGCGGTCGAGCTCGCGGTAGCTGAGGGTGCGGGTGCCGTCGATGAGGGCGATCGCCTCGGGGGTCGTTGCCACGGCCGAGCTCAGCAGATCGGGCAGCAGACGCGGCGCGGGGGCGTCGCCGCCGCGCGCCGGAAGCAGCCGTTCGCCCTCCGCCACACCGATCAGTGAGATATCACCTATCGGCTGGGTCGGATCGGCCACAACCGCATCGAGCACCCGGAGGAACCGCTCGGCCAGCCCCGCCGCCGACGATTCCACGAAAAGATCTGTCGCATAGATAATTTCGCCCTCGATCCCGGCGGTCCGAGCACCGTCGAGATGTTCGGTAAGCAATACCATGAGGTCTGTCTTGGCTTGGGCGGCACCAGGATCGAGCAGTTCGACATCGACGTTGGACAGCTCGAACGGGGCAGCGGCGCTGTTCTGCAATCCGAACAGCACCTGATACAGCGGCGTATACGCTGTCGACCGGGGTCGGTCGAGCACGTCGACCAATCGTTCGTAGGGTAGATCCGCATGTGCGAGCGCCTCGAGGTCGATGCCGCGGACCTCGGCCACGAGTTGCCGGAACGACCGATCGTCGCGGACCGGCGTGCGCAGCACCACCGTGTTGACGAACATGCCGACGAGATCCTCCAGCGCGGGGCTGCCCCGGCCCGCGACCGGCGTACCGACCGACACGTCGTCGGTATGTGTGGTGCGCGCCAGCACGATCGCGAGCGCGGCGTGCAGCACCACGAACACAGTGACACCCTCGCGACGGGCCAGCCGCACGACCTCGTCGTGCAGCCGCTGCGGGATGTCGAAGCGAACGGTGCCGCCGACCATCGACATGGTCGCGGGCCGAGGGTGGTCGGTCGGCAGGTCGAGCAGCTCCGGGGCGTCGGCGAGAGCGTCGGTCCAATAGGGGATCTGCCGCGCGATCATCGACGACGGATCGTCCTCGGCGCCGAGGACCTCCCGCTGCCACATCGCATAGTCGGCGTACTGAACGCGCAGCGGTTTCCATTGCGGCGCTGCACCTTTCACTCGCGCGCGGTACGCGGCGAATATGTCGCGCGTCAACGGCGCCATCGATGCGCCATCGGCGGCGATGTGATGGACGACCAGTGCCAGCACATGCGTGTCGGGACCGGTGCGATACAGCCGTACTCGCAGGGGCACGGTGCGCGCGACATCGAAGCCGGTCTCGACGGTCTGCCGTATCCGCTCGGCCAGCACGGTCTCGTCGGCGACCGGCTCGGGATCCAGAGCCGAGCCGTCGACCACGTTCGCCACATCCCGCACGACCTGACACGGCTCGCCGCCGACTATTGGATACACCGTCCGCAACGGCTCGTGCCGAGCGACCACGTCGCCGAATGCCGCCCGCAGCGCCTCGATGTCCAGCGCGCCGGTCAACCGGGCCGTGAAACTGATGTTGTAGGCCGCTGAGGCGGTGTCGAACTGGTTGATGAACCACAACCGGCGTTGCGCCATAGCCAGTGGGATCGTCGCCGGGCGCGGCCGCGGCGCGAGCGGGATCAGCGCCGTCCGCGTCCGCTGCGCCAGCCGTGCCGCCAAACCGATGACGGTCGGTTCCTCGAAAATATCGCGGATGCCGACTTCGACACCGAGCGCCGTCTCGGCCCGTGCGGCGATCCGAACGGCCGACAGGGAATCCACACCGATTTCGAAAAGATTCGCCCGCACGCTCACTCGCTCGCTACCGGTGACCGCGGCGACGATATCGGCCAGTGCGGCTTCGCGTTCGGTGCGGGCCGGGACGAATTCCGCTGCGTCGTCGAATGTCGGCGCCGGCAAGGCGGCGCGGTCGAGTTTGCCGTTCGAGCTGAGCGGCATGGCATCGAGCACCTCGACGTGAGCCGGCACCAGATACGACGGCAGCGCATGCGAAAGCTGCTCGCGGATCGTGGGCCCATCGGTCATCGCTGCGGGCACCAGCGTCACATAGGCGATGATCCGTTCGGAAGTCGCGACGGCGACTGCACGAGCCACCTCCGGCAGCGCGCACGCCGCCGCTTCGACATCGCCCGGCTCCACCCGCTGACCGCGCACCTTCACCTGGAAATCGCTGCGGCCCAGGTATTCCAGCTCACCATGGTGCGTCCAGCGCACCAGGTCACCCGTGCGATACATGCGCTCCCCGTGCGCCCCGAACGGGTGCGCGAGGAAGGCGGAGCAGGTGAGGTCGGCCCGAGCGTGATACCCGCGCGCCACCTGCACCCCCGAGACGTACAGATCGCCGACGACACCGACGGGCGCCGGTCGCAGCCGTTTGTCGAGCACATAGACCCGCATGCCCGCCACGGGCGCGCCGATCGGGACCGTCGCCGGGGTCCGCGCACCCGGCAGGCAACGCGCGGCCGTGACCACCTCCGCCTCCGCCGGGCCGTACCAGTTCAGCACCTCGGCTTCGGGGAACACGTGTACCGCGGCATCGACGGTGTGCTGCGCCAGCGCCTCTCCTGCGACGAAAATTCTTCGGATGGAAGGTAATTCGGTATCGTCTTCGGCTTCGAGCAGGACGTCGAGCATCGACGGCACGAAGTGCGCCGTGCTGACGTTGTGGTTCGCGATCAGACCGGCGAGGTAGGCCGGGTCCCGGTGCCCGCCGGGTCCGGCCACCACGATTTGCGCGCCGACCTGCAACGGCCAGAACAACTCCCACACGGCGATGTCGAAGGTGATCGGCGTTTTGTGCAGCACCGTATCGGAGACGGTGTGCGGCCACTGCTGCTGCGCCCACGCCAATTGACTCATGGTCGCGGCGTGCGTCAGGGACACGCCTTTGGGAACGCCGGTGGAGCCGGAGGTGAACAGCACATAGGCCAGGTTCTCCGGGCGCAGCGGCGCGCACCGTTCCGCATCGGTGATCGGGGCACCGGACAGTTCGGCCATCTCCAGTCGATCGAGGCGAACGCGGTCGAATCCCGCGGGCAGGCCATCGTCGTCCACCGAGGTGGTGAGCACCAGCAGCGGACGTGCCGCGCCGAGCACGCCGGCGATGCGCGCACTCGGTTGGTCCGGGTCGATCGGCAGGAAGGTAGCACCCGCCTCGACCACCGCGTACAGTGCGGTGACGAGCTCGATCGAGCGCCGAATACTGACCGCCACAATGGTTTCCGGTCGTGCGCCGCGGGAGATGAGCCACCTGGCCAATCGGTGGACACGTGCGGCGAACTCCCGGTAGGTCAGCGCCTCGCCGTCCGGGACCCGAATCGCCGGGGCATCCGGGGTGCGTTCGACCTGGTCGGCAAAGGCGTCCGCCAGCGTGCGACCCGCCGATACGGGGCCGCCGGTATCGTTCCAGCGGTCGAGCACCAGCTGCCGCTCGCCGTCATCGAGTACATCGATGTCGCCGATCGGCGAATCGGCGTTGGTGGTGAGACCGTCGAGCAGGCGCACGAACCGATCGGCGAAACGCCGCGCGCTGTCGGCATCGAACAGGTCGGTGGCGTAGGTCAGGCGCAGTGTCATGCCGGTCGGCTCGTTGTCGGGCCCATGCTCCTCGGTCATCATGAGCAGCAGGTCGTAGATCGCGGCACTGTCACCCGGGTCGATGGTCTCGATGGTGAGCCCAGGCAGTTCCACATGCGCCCGCATCATGTTCTGGTAGGCGAGCATCACCTGGAACAACGGCGCGTGTGCCGTCGACCGTGCCGGATTCAGCGCCTCCACCAACTGCTCGAACGGCACGGTGGCATGGTCGAAGGCCTCGATGTCGTTGTGGCGCACCGCATCCAGCAGGTCGGCGCAGGTCTGTTCGAGCGTGATACGGGTGCGCAGTACCAAGGTGTTGACGAACATACCGACGAGGTGGTCGAGCGCCCGGTGTCCGCGACCAGCGTGCGGCACGCCGATCGTGATGTCGTCGCCGCCGGAAAGCCGCGACAGCAGCACCGCGAGTGCGGTGTGCACGACCATGAATGTCGTGGCCCTGGCTCGCTGGGCCAATGCCTCCACCCGGCCCTGCAGCTCGGCCGAAATCTCGACCTGCAGCACCGCGCCGTGGTGGGTCTGCTCGACCGGACGCGGCCGATCGGTCGGCAGCTCGAGCAGTTCGGGGATTCCTGCCAGTCGGGTTCGCCAGTAGGCGATATCGCGGGACACGGGCGAGTCGGGGTCGGCGGGCGAGCCGAGTACCTCGCGCTGCCACAGAGCGTAATCGGCGAATTGGACGGTGAGCGGCGCCCAATCCGGAAGGTTTCCACTGGTCCGTGCCCGATAGGCGGTCACGATATCGGCGGCGAGCGGTGCCACCGAATAGCCGTCGCAACTGATGTGGTGCACGGCCACCGCGACCACCCAGACCGTATCCGATAGCTGATACAGCGCTACCCGCAGCGGCACGCCCTTCGAAACATCGAATCCGGTGTTCGACAACGCCGCCAGCCGGGGGGCCAACTCACGCTCCTCGATCCGCTGCGGAGTGAGATCCACGCCCGCGACGACATCGGCCGCGTCCAACACCACCTGTGTGGGCGTGCCGTCGACGGCCGGATACATGGTCCGCAAGCTCTCGTGCCGGGCGACGACGTCTCCGACGGCCACTGCGAGCGCTTCGATGTCGAGCCGGCCATCGAGCCGAATCGCCAGCGGCACAACGTAACCCGGTGCCTGGAAATCGAATTGGTTGATGAACCACATCCGGGCCTGCGCTGTCGACAAGGGCAGGTGCCGCGGCCTCGGCTGCGACGTCGGGGCGGGCAGCGCGGGCACCCCACGTAGCTGCGCGATGCGTTCGGCCAACTCGGCGACGGTGGGGGCCTCGAAAATCATCCGCACCGGCACGGTCGCATCGACGACAGCCCCGATCCGGCTCAGCGCGCGTGTGGCCACCAGCGAATTCCCGCCCAGGTCGAAGAAGTCGTCGTCCGCGCCGACCGCGGGCAGGCCGAGCAGCTCGGCGAAGACCCCGGCCACGGCCTGCTCCACCAGCGAGCGCGGTGCCCGGTAACCGGCCTCGTGGTCGCTCGGCTCCGGTTCGGGCAGGGCCCGATAGTCGACCTTGCCGTTGGCCGTCAGTGGCACGGCGTCGATCCGGACGATCGCCGACGGCACCATGTAAGCGGGCAGTCGCTCCAGCAGAAAACGTCGAATCTGTTTGGTGTCCAAGGCTTCCTTGGTGACCACATAGGCGACCAGGCGTTGCTCGTCACGGCCGGGGTGCACTCGGGCGACGGCCGCGCTCACCTGGGTGTGCGCGAGCAGGGCGGCCTCGATATCGCCCAGTTCGATGCGCAGTCCGCGAATCTTCACCTGGTCGTCGGCGCGGCCGACATAACGCAGGCTCCCGTCCTTGCCCCAGTGAACCAGATCGCCGGTGCGGTATAGGCGGGTTGCGTGCGCGCGGTCGAACGGGTCCGCGACGAACGTCGCCGCCGTCAGACCCGGCCGGTGGTGGTACCCGCGGGCCAGCTGCACGCCGCCAAGATACAGCTCACCGGTCACTCCCGTCGGAACCGGATGCAGTCGCGAATCCAGCACATGCACAATCACATTCGGCACGGGAACGCCGATCGGCACGGCGCCGCCGTCCACCCCGTCCACCCCGTCGACGCGGTACGCGGTGACGCTGACCGCGGCCTCGGTAGGCCCGTACAGGTTGTCGATGCCCGCGTTGCTGACATCCCGCAATCGCCTGACGGTTTCGGCCGGCAGTGTTTCGCCGATGCACAGCACCCGCCGCAGATCCGGGAATTCGCGGCCGATGGCCGTCTCCTGGAACACCGACAGCAGTGACGGCACGAAATCGACTGTGGTCACGCGATGTTCGGCGATCAGTCGAGCGACCGCATCCGGATCACCGCTCCCGTTGGTACCCGCGACAACCAACTTCGCCCCGGATACCAAGGGGCAGAACAACTCCCAGACCGAAAGATCGAACGTGACCGGCGTGCGCAAGAGCATGACATCGTCGCCGAGTTGGTAGTGCTCACGCAGCCAGCGCAGCTGATTGACCACTGCGGCATGCGATATCGCCACTCCCTTCGGCACCCCGGTCGAACCGGAGGTATAGATGACATAGGCCAGATTCTCCGGATGCACCGGCCGTAGCCGATCGGCGTCGGTCACCGGCGCTGGATCCTCGTGTTCGGCATCGAGATCCGCGAGCGTCCATACCGGAACGTGGTCGGGCAGATTCGCGTCGTCGCCGGGACGGGTGAGCACCACCCTCGGCCGCGCGGCGGTCAGCACGGCGCGCACGCGATCGCGTGGATGGTCCTGGTCCAGGGGCAGATACGCCGCGCCGGCCGCGTGGATGGCATACAGCGTGATCAGCAGGTCGACCGAGCGCCGCATTGCCACGGCCACAACGATTTCCGGGCCAACACCCCGTGCGATCAACGCGCGGGCCAGCGCGTTGACCCGTGCCGCGAATTCCCGGTAACTGAGCCGCGCGCCGTCTTCGGCGTCGAGTACGGCGGTGCGATCCGGCGTCGCCGCGGCCTGGACGGCGAACAGGTCCGCGACGGTCGTCGACGGCAGTGGGGTCGTCCCCCCGGTCTCTCGCACGATCAGCTCGCGTGCTTCCTGCGCGGTCAGCAGATCGACATCGCCTACCGGTCGGGCAGGATCGGCGACCATTGCCCGCAGCAGCAGCACGAATCGTTCGAACATGGAGGTAATCGTTGCCTCGTCGAAAAGATCGGTCGCATAACCGAATTCGACGGCCATTTCGCCCGATTCACCATCACGCCCCGCGGTGTCGACGAGGTTGAGATGCAGATCGTATTTGGCCACGCTCGGATCGGCGGCTCGCGCCGACACCGTCAGGCCCTCGAATTCCACGGTGGGAATCTCGATGTTGTGGAACGAGAATCCGACCTGTGTCAACGGCGCGTGTGCCGTCGTGCGGGGTGGATTCAGCACCTCGACGATCCGCTCGAACGGAATGTCGGCGTGGTCGAAGGCGGCCAGATCCCTCGCCCGCACCTGCTCCAGGATCTGTAGGAAGGACGCGCCGGGCTCGATGCGGGTGCGCAGCACCAACGTGTTGACGAACATGCCGATCAGGCGCTCGAGTCCCGGTTCGCCGCGTCCGGCGATCGGTGTGCCGACGGCGATGTCGCCGGTTCCAGAAAGCCGGGCCAGCAGTGCGGCATACGCGGTGTGCAGCACCATGAAGACTGTCACGTCGTGGCGGCGGGCCAGCGCGACGATGTCGCGGCCGAGGTCGGCGGGCAGCATCGCCGACACCGTCGCACCGCGGAACGACTGTCGGGCCGGGCGCGGCCGATCGGTGGGCAGGTCGAGCACTTCGGGCAGATCTGCCAGTGCCGTCCGCCAATACTCGATCTGGGTGGCGGCCGGAGAATTCTGCTCGTTCTCGGCGCCGAGCCATTTCCGTTGCCACAGCGCGTAATCGACGTACTGCACGGGTAGCGGCGGCCACTGCGGCGCCTGCCGCCGCACGCGGGCGTTGTAGGCGGTCACCAGGTCCGCGGCCAGCGGTGCGAGCGAGGACCCGTCGAAGCTGATGTGATGGACAATGAGGACCAGAGTGTGCTGCTCGCGGGCGCTGCGCAGCAACGTGATTCGCGACGGGATCTCGCGGGTGACGTCGAATCCGGCCGCGGCAGCCGCGGCGATGTGGGCCTCGACGTCATCGACCCCAACCTCGATCGGCTCCAGCGTGGGCATCCCCTCCCGCACCGGCACGATCACCTGATGTGGTCCACTGTCGCTGTCCAGATAGACGGTGCGCAGCGCTTCGTGGCGGTCGAGCACATCGGCGATCGTCGCGCGCAGCGCGGCCACGTCGAGTGGTCCCGACATGCCCACGACCAGTGCGATGTTGTACAGCGCCGAACTCGTGTCGAACTGATTGAGGAACCACATCCGGGCCTGGGCGGGCGAGAGCGGAATCCGTGCCGGGCGCTCCTGCGCAACCAGCGGTTCCCGCGCGGGCGCCTCGATCGCATTCAGAGTCTGCGCGAATGCCGCGAGGGTCGGCGCATCGAAGACGGTGTGCAGCGGAACATCGACGCCGAATACGGCGCTCAGCCGCGCCGCCAGCCTCGTGGCCGACAGGGAGTTGCCGCCGAGGTCGAAGAAGTTGTCCATGACACCGACGCGATCGAGGCCGAGCACAGCGGCGCACACATCGGCGACGATCTGCTCGGCCGCGTCGCGTGGCGCGACGAATTCGGTCTCGGTGGTGAACACCGGCGCGGGCAATGCCGCGCGGTCGACCTTGCCCACCGAGGTCAGCGGCAGCGCGTCGAGCACTGTCACCGCGTCCGGAACCATATGCGACGGCAGGTGTTGCGCGGCGTGGACCCGCAGCTCCGCGGCGTCGACGGCATCGATCGCCGGCGTGACGTAGGCGGCCAATCTCGGCCCGCTCTCCGTGGCCACACTGACCGCCACCGCCGCCGCCACGGTCGGATGCCCGGCGAGAACGGCTTCGATTTCACCGAGTTCGATGCGCTGGCCGCGAATCTTCACCTGGAAGTCGGTGCGCCCGAGGTATTCCAACGTGTGCTCGGGCGTCCAGCGGGCGAGGTCGCCGGTACGGTACATTCGGGCACCCGGCTTGCCGAACGGATCGGCCACGAACGCCGCCGCGGTCTCTGCGGGCCGAGCGAGGTAGCCGCGAGCGAGGTGAATGCCGCAGATGTACAGCTGTCCCGTGACCCCGACCGGCACCGGCTGCAGATTCTCGTCCAATACCAGGGCGGTGACACCGCGGATCGGGCCACCGATCGTGACGCGGGCATCGGCGCGCAGCGAGTCGCTGATCGCGACCATGATCGTGGTCTCGGTCGGCCCGTATCCATTGAACAACCGACGGCCCGCGCTCCACACCGCGGCCGTTTGCGCCGAAACCGCCTCGCCGCCGGCTACCAGATCCTGCAAGGAGTCCGCACCATCGGGCGACATGGTCGCGAGCACGCTGGGCGTGATGAATGCATGCGTAGCCCGTTGCGTACGAATCAATTCCGCCAACCTGTCCCCGGCGAAGACATCCGGTGGCGACACCACAAGCGCGGCACCGTTGGGATGTGCCATGAGCAGTTCCAGGACCAGTGCGTCGAAGCCAGGGGCCGCCACCTGTAACACCCGCGCGGAACTGTCGATCCGATAGCGTTCTCGTTGTTCGGCGGCGAAATTCGCCAAGCCCGCGTGCGTCACAGTGACGCCCTTCGGCTCACCCGTCGACCCCGAGGTGTACACCACATACGCCGCGTTCGAGAACCGGCAGGGCCGGATTCGATCGGCATCGGTCACCGCGGCCGGGGATCGTGCGGCGATGCAGATCTCACTGCCCGGATCGTCCAGCAGCAACCGCGGTACCGAAGGCGGCAGCAGGTCTTGGGCGGCTTCGGCCGTCAGCACCACCTGCGCCTGCGCGACCATGAGCGCGACCCGATCGGCGGGATTGCGCGGATCCACCGGGACGAAGGCCGCGCCCGCCTTCGCCGTCGCCCACATCCCGACCACGAGTTCCACGGACCGCCCCAGCAGCAGCGCGACCTGGTCGTCCGGACCTATTTCCCACTCGATCAACAACCGAGCGAGCTGATTCGACCGGACATCCAACTCCCCGAACGTCATCGTGCGTTCCGCGGACACGATCGCTACGGCGTCCGGATTCTCGACCGTCAGCAACTCCGCCAGCACTCGCGGCTGCTCGGCAGCGCCACCTGACGCGGGCACCAACGCGGCTCGCTCACGCGCCGACAGCACATCGACCACACCCAGGCGCTCGTGCGGATTCAACACGACCGACGCGAGGATCCGATTCAGCCGCCCGGCGAAATCCTCGACCGTCGTCCGATCGAACAGGTCCGTGGCGTAGTTGATCCGAAGGCCGAGATCGCCTGCGGCGCTGGTGTTCTCGGCGACAGTGACGATGAGATCGACCTTCGCCGGTTGCGGCCCCGGTTCCAGGACCTCCACGGTGAGCTCGGACAGCGCCAGGCTCGGGGGGTCCATGTTCTCGAAGGCGAGGTACACCGGGCACAGCGGGTCGTGCGCCGCCGACGGCATCGCATCGACCGCCTCCACGACACGTTCGTATGGCAGGTCACTGTGGGCGAAGGCATCGATATCGATGTCTTTGACCCGGGTCAGAAACTCGGCGAACGATTCGTCGCCGCGCACCTGGGTACGCAACGGCACCGTGTTGACGAACATGCCGATCAGCGGTTCCAGCGCGCGCTCGCCACGGCCTGCGACCGGCGTCCCGATAGTAATGTCGGGCGAGCCCGACAGCCGGGCGAGCAGGGTGGCCACCGCAGCGTGCACAACCATGAAGTTGGTGACATTCGCCGCGCGCGCCAGCCGCTCGATCCCGGCGCGTGTCTCGGCCGGGATCACGGTGTGGACGACGTCGGCGAGCATGGATCGGCGAACCGGGCGCCGACGGTCGGCGGGCAGTTCGAGTGGTCGTGCCATTCCCGCCAATTGTTTTGTCCAATATCGCAATTGGCGTGCCGCGAGCGAGTCGGGAGCATTGTCGTCGCCGAGCAGGTTGCGATGCCAGATGCTGTAGTCGGCGTACTGCACGCTCAGTGGTTGCCAGTCCGGCACACGTCCCTGCGACCTGGCTCGGTAGGCCGCGGCGAAATCGGCCGCAAGCGGTGGCAGTGACGATCCGTCGCAGCAGATGTGATGCAGGACGACAACCAAGGTGTGTCGTAGATGGTCGGCGGACGAGAACAGCGCGACCCGGATCGGCGGACGTCGGCGCACATCGGTGCCGGTCGAGGCCAACTCGCGGATTCGATGCTCGAGCTCGTCGGGATCAGCGGGTCGCGGGGTCGTGTCGAGATCGGCGGCGACCTGCTCGGCGGGCAGGATCACCTGGGTCCCTTGACCATTCACGGCCGGGTACACGGTGCGCAAGGATTCGTGTCGTTGGAGCAGGTCGGTCAGCGCCGAACGCAGCGCTGTGACGTCGAGCTGTCCGGTCAGCTGCAGCACCAGCGGAATGTTGTAGGCCGCCGAGGTCGGATCCACCTGATTGATCAGCCAGATCCGGTTCTGTGCCGGTGCCAGCGGGATGGGCTCGACGCGTGGCTGTGCCTGCAGAGCGGCGCGGCTGTAGTGCTGCCCGGCGGCGATATGGGCGGCGAGTCGGGCGACGGTCGGCTTGCCGAACAGGTCGCGCACCGACACCTCGCAGCGGGTCAGCTCGGTGATCCGCACCGCGGCGCTGGTCGCGGTGAGGGAATTACCGCCCAGTTCGAAGAAGTCGTCCAGCACACCGATCCGCTCGACACCGAGAACCTCGGCGAAGACGTCGGCGACGGTCTCCTCGACCACGGTGCTCGGCGCGACATACGCCGTAACCGAATCGATGACCGGCTCGGGCAGCGCCCGATAATCCACTTTGCCGTTGACGGTCAATGGCAACGCCGGCAAAACGACGATATGCGCCGGGACCATATACTCCGGCAACAGCGACCCGACGTGCGCGCGCAGCGCCTCGGGTACGCAGACCGCGTCGTCGGCGGGCACGACGTACGCGACCAGCCGGGCCGCTTGCGTCCCCGCCAGGTGCACGATGACCGCCGCCGCCGCGACCGCGCCGTGGCTCAGCAGCGCGCTGCGGATCTCGTCCAGCTCGATCCGGAAGCCGCGCAGCTGTACCTGCTGGTCGGCGCGACCGCGATACTCCAACTCGCCCTTGGTGTTTCGGCGAGCGACATCGCCGCTGCGATACAGCCGCTCGCCCGCGTGGCCGAACGGATCGGCGACGAAGCGTCCCGCGGTCAATCCTGGACGGTCGAGGTAGCCGCGGGCGAGTTGGCCACCCGCGACGTAGATCTGGCCCCATGCCCCCAGCGGCACCGGGCGCAAGTGCTCATCGAGGATGTAGACCCGCAACCCCGGCAGCGGCCGCCCGATCGTGCTCGGCGCCCCCGGCGCGGCGATGTCCGGCGTCAGCTCCAGATAGGTGACGAAGACGGTTGTCTCGGTGATGCCGTAGCTGTTGGCCAGCACGGGCAGATTCGGATTGTGCCGGTACCAGGCCGCCAAACCAGCTGGATCGAGCGCTTCGCCGGAGAGAACGACCAGCCGCAGCCCAAGCTCACCGTCGGGCTCGCCCGCATCCGCATATCGCGCACGCGCGGTCACGAATTGCTCGAAAGCCGAGGGTGTTTGGCTGAAGACACTCACCCCCTCGCGCGCCACCAGCCGCACCACGTCGTCGGGCGAACGCGTGGTCGGGCCGTCCACCACGACCACGCGACCGCCGGTAACCAGCGCGCCGAAGATCTCCCATACCGAATAGTCGAACGCGAACGAATGGAACAACGTCCAGACGTCGTCGGTGCGGATTCCGATGTCGGCACAGGCGTTCGTCAGGTAGGTGGCCACCGCGCGGTGGGTAATCGGCACGCCTTTCGGCCGTCCCGTCGATCCGGAGGTGTAGATAACGTAGGCGATGTTGTCGGGGCGCAGCGGGCGGATGCGATCGGCATCGGTGATCGCGGGCGCGGTCTCGGCTTCCCGTTCGTCGTCGAACACCACCACTCGCCCCGGATCGGCGGGCACCCGATCGAGCAGATCTCGTATTGTCACGACCGCGACCGGATCCGCGTCGTGCAGCACATAGCCGAGTCGATCGACCGGATGCGCCAGATCCAGCGGCAGATATCCGGCACCCGACTTCAACACGGCCAGCGCCACGACGATCAGGTCGGCAGCACGCGGCATCGCGATGGCCACCAGCGATTCCGGCCCGGCGCCCCGGGCGATGAGCGTGCGGGCGAACCGGTTCGAACGCTCGTCCAGCTCGCGGTAGGTCAGGGCGGTCGTGCCCGCGGTAACGGCGATCGCGGACGGCGTGGCCGCGGCCTGCCGGGTCAGCATATCGACGAGCGTGGCGGCGGTCGCCACGCCGTCGCGGCCAGCGAGTTCACCGAGGATGCGCTGCTGCTCCGCGGGGTCGCCGAGCGGGATGTCGACCACGCGGGTATCGACGGGCGCGGTGATCATGCGCTGCAGGAAGTCGACGAATCGACTGGTGTGCAGGTCGAGTTCGTCCTGACTGTAAAGATTGGCATTGCCGTGCAGTTCGATGAGCAGCGGCGCGTCGACCCCGGAGCGGTACAGGTTCAGCTGCAGATCGTCCAGGGCTCCAGAGGTCAAGGCGCGGTAGCGGCCCACCGCCGAACCGAGGCGAATCTCGGAATCGAAGAACAGGATGTTGACGATCGGACCGAATGAGGTCGCGGCCGGGTCCAACGCCTCGGAATCGCGGCGCAGATCCTCGAACCGGTAGAGCTGATGCCGCATCGCCAGGACGAGCTCGGACACCGACGCGCGAATCAGACCTTCCACGGTGGTCGTCGCGTCCACGGCGAATCGGATCGGCACCATGTTCGCCAACATCGCGGCGGCGTTGCGCAGACGCATCGTCACCCGTCCGGTCACCGGCAGCGACAAGACGACGTCGTCGGTGTCGGTCATGCGGGCGAGGAACGCGGCGAAGGCGCCCCCGAGTACCTGGGCGGGCGAGGCGTCCAGATCCTCGGCGAAATGGTCGAGCTCGGCGGTCAGTTCCGACGGCAGCCGCCGACCGGCGAAGCGGTCGTCGTCGCTCCATTTCGCCGTGCGACCGGACAGACTCGTCATCGGCGGCAGATCGGCGACCTTGCCGAGCCAGTACGCCCGATCCTTGCCGAATCGGGGACCGGCGCGATACTCCTGCTCCACCGTGATGATGTCGGCCAGCCGGGCAGCCACCAGCCGGGCGGGCGGCCTGTCTTCCAGCAGCGCGTTGTAGTGCTCGGCCACCCGCTTCAAGGCATTGAACGCGCCATAACCATCGATCACCAGGTGATGGGCGCGTGCGTACCATAGATACCGTTCCTCGCCGAGCCGGATCAGTTTCGTCGCGGCGAGCCGGTCGCGTGCCAGATCGATGGCCTTGGTGTTGTAGTCCCGGCGCATCCATTCCATCGCCGCCGCATACGGATCGTCTTCGGCGCTGAGATCCAACAACGGTTCTTCGTAGACGATGCTGCGATCGACGAACTGGTAAGGATGACCGCCGGATTCGACCACACGGACCACGAGCGATTCGGTCTCGTGGCCGGCAACGTTGACCGCCGTGGTGAATACGGCGTAGTCGATCGGTCCCTGGATCTCGACGTAGTGCGCGATATTGACGTTCGGGCCGCCCGGCAGGTTGTTCGCGAGCCACATTCCGTACTGCGCCCTCGTAAGCGGAATCAGATCCGGATCTCGGTCGGCATTTGTGGCTGAATTCGAACTCATCGTCTTACCCCTCCTCGAATTCCGGACACGAGAACAGCACCAACAAAAATCCTGCCCGTGCCCGGCATTTCCCGAACGTGCATTGTGACTTACGGATGCACCTACATATGCACCTCACCTACGTTGCGTAGGGCAGCACAAAAACCCGGCCGCTCCCCGATGGATACGGCCTTGCATCGGTGCCCATCAAAAGGTACTTCGACCCCCTGTCCCCCAACCCTATCGAACAGCAATTTTGCCGTGACAGCGGCGCGGCAATACGCCGCTGCAGTGTGTTTCGGTCCGGAAACCCATGCACTAGCGGGTCATTGCACACTCGACCGCACGTGTCAAACCACGTACGTTATGTCCGGATTCGCCCGAGATTTGTCTGGTCGGATCGGCCGATTCCCGTACCCCACTTCGGTTCAGGACGTCACCCCAAAGTCGACCCCGGGCCCGGGCGACTGCCGCTTCGAACATTACTCTGCCCCTTCGTTCGGTCGAAAAGACAACATGCTCACAACATCCCCCAGCCGGTACCGACGCAGGAGACTGCTGCGGCCGCGGTATATGGAAACCCGCTGCACCGTACCCATTTAATGCTACTGAATACCGGCTTTCATGTCTTGCACTCGACGCGAATCGATCAGCCCGACGAATGCCCGCCGAGCCACTGCGATCGAGCGCGAAACCGGTGAAATCGCGAGGATGTAATTCGACTGTCGCTTACAGTGAGACGGCGGTCCAGTGCGGCTCCGCGGGTAGCTCCCTCCGGGCACCCTGTGAGCACCGTCCAACTGCCCGTCAGCGATCTCGACACCACGTCCAGTGTCGAAGTGCCCAGGTCCCGGCGCTATTACGGCTTCGGTGTCGAGCTAGCGAGCCTGGGCCTGCACCCTCGCCAGCAGAGGCCGTTCGGTAGCGAGTCGTTCGATCATCATCGCGGAGAAGTCGTGCGTAGTATTGCTGCACAAGGGACTTGGAGAAGTAAACTTCAGCAGCCCAACGCTCGGGGATCACTAGCCATCACAGAAAGCGGACGAGCCCGTCAACTATATACGTGTGATACGCAAAAGCAGTGCATTTGGGGAACGACGACAATCACTACAAGAAATTAAACTGATCGCACGCCCGACTCGTTGACCCGCACTACGTATGAAGTACGGGGATCTAGGTCGAGAATCGCTATGCCTCGGCCCGCTACTTGAAGTCATCGGCGGTGGCACGGGTTTTCTTTCCGCGATGAATTTGACGTTCGCGTGAAAACCAGTCCCAATTCGAGGCAGCGAAGAACTTCTGGTCCGAGCGTCGAAGATGGCCGGTCGCAATCGGCGCCGCCCTCCTGGTCGCCGTGAGGAAGAGAGCCACACGACCGGCATGGGCCGCGCGGGTGGGCGGTCCGCTGGGCGGCGCCGGAACATCGGCTTCGTCAAGAATTATCGACTTGGATGGAGTCAGCTCGGATAAAGCTACGATGCAGCGCCTCGTCCTCGACGGTGGCGCGCCCGAGACAATTCACCGGTATTGACCGGAGGAGAACGCATAAAATCAAGTTCGCCTGAACAAGACTTTGACCCTCAGATGAAAATTCGCTCGCAAGATTGGGATGTAAATCTGTCGTCGCCATCTGCGACTATCCCAAAGAATGCAAGCCTCGGTGCGCGCTCCGGCGGTGCACGGCCCACGCGAGCGCGCATGAATAACCTCTTGTACACGCGAACGAGGTTTCAGCGTCGAGAAAAGCTGCTAATACGGATGCGTCAGTCTGATCTGCTGTGCCCCAATCGACTCAACTCAGCCTGACACGCAGGGAACCACCACAACATGACCGGTTTGATGGGCCGCGTCGGCGTGGCTGGTGACAACGCCGCAAGGAAGCTTCCCCGCGCTCCTGCAGAAGAACGTGCTCGAACGCCGGGCCTGGTGCAGCCGTGAGGACGTCTCAGCCTTCTGCCAACTCCTCCGCCGCCTCGCGACCCGCTACGCCGGTTCGCTGCAGAAAGTCGGCGATCACTTCGAGCTCGGCAACAGAATAACGAGTACACAAGCTATCCATCCGGTTGTTCATCCCAGCGAACAACTCGAACAGTTCGGAATTCCGTTCGCGCACACTACGCAACGTGACCGCACGACGGTCCGAGGATTCTGGATCACGCTCGCGCACGATCCATCCGCCCTTCTCCAAGCGATCCAAGATCCCCGTCATCGTCGCAGGATGCAACCCGGCACGACGTGCCAGCGTCGTGGGTGACAGCGGGCCATCTCGGTTTATCAGATCCAGGCACGTCCAATCGACATCCTTGAGCTCAACCCGGCCACCAAACCTCCGATTGAGCAGCGACAACTGAATATTCAAGTCACGCAAGGCTTCCCGCACGTCTGCGGTCAATCTCCGCCGGCTCCGCGTCGAAGCCCGCCCCGCTACTGAACCCACCTTTTCCCACCTCGCCCACATTTATACGGCTTACATATCATACGGACCCTGAAGCAGCCAGGTAAGACGGCTCACCGACGCGGACGAACGGTAGGCGAATTCGCATTTCAGACCCGCATGACAGAAAGAGCGCAACGCGCCGCGGCTGCGGTGTCACCGGCGAATCCCTCGATTGACGGGCCGCCGCCACAGCCGCGACGGCACTTCAACGATCGTTCAGCGAGCCGAGCCGGCCGTCTGAAAGCAGGAAACCGTTGTTTTGCTGGTTGTCTCAGCTCGCTGGTTCAGCGCGCGAGGTCCAGGGTGCCGAATTGGTGGGCGGACCAGATGCGTCGTGAGATCTCTTCGGGGTAGGGCTGGATGATCGGTTCAGCCTGGTAAACGCGGGTGGTTCGTGTCTGCGGATCGTAGGGAGCCCACCCGGGGTTGCCGGTGGTCGCGAAGTTCACCCAGTCGGTGCGCATGTGCTGGGCTACGCGGGTGATTTCGTTCGCGGCGTTCGGGTGGGCGGAGCGGTGGGCGCGTACCTCGTCGGGGCTGAGAGTACCGAACAGGAGCAGGAAGTCCAGGCAGTGTGAGGCGCCCTGTTCGGAGTTGAAGCTCCAGGCCAGTTCGTAGAGCCACACGGGTCCACCGCCGGCGTGCGCGGCGTCGGCCAGGTGCAGGCTCGGCATCCGGAACAGCCAGTCGGTGTTGAGAAGTTCGAATCGTTGGCTGCGTGTGGCATCCGGGTAGGCGGTGCGATAGAGCCTGTCGCCGTCCGCGCCTGGTCCGAGGTGGTCGAATGCCGCAGTCATGCGAGCCGGGCTCGGTTCGCTGCCGGGCCGTGAGGTGTAGAGCCGGAACTCGTCACGGGTGTGACCGACGAGCAGATCCACCTTACGCGCGGCACCGCCAGCGACCGCACTCCACGGTGCGCACGGAAGCACGTCGCCGTCGACGACAGGCGAGAACGGGGTGGGTGTGAGCGCCATCGGGCCCCAGACATCTACGAACTCCGGCATTTTCGTGATAACCGCAGTAGTCGCGTCGGTCAGGGCGCGCGGTGGGAGACGGACAAGGTCGGAGATCGTGGCCCGGACGCCGAGCTGGGCGGCGATCGTGGTCGAGATCGCGGCGGCGAGCTGTGGGGTGAAGTACGTGCCGGGCATGCTCTGGCTGATCGCCCGTCGAAACAGTCCGGCCGCCCTCGGCATGACGAGCAGTGCCGCGATGGCTGCGCCGCCGGCGGATTGGCCGAAAACGGTGACGTTGGCCGGGTCGCCGCCGAATGCGGCGATGTTGTCCTGGACCCAGTGCAGGGCGGCGATCTGGTCGAGGATGCCGCGGTTGTCCGGGGCACCGGTGATGTGGGCGAACCCGTCGACGCCGACGCGATAGTTCATGCTGACCACCACCACACCCGCCCCAGCGAGTGTCGCACCATCGCAGTGCGGGTTGGCGGTGTTGTTCTCCAGGTACGTGCCGCCCTGGATCCACACCATCACCGGCAGTTTCGCGGCACCGAGGTCGGGTGACCAAACGTTGAGGGTCAAACAGTCCTCAGAGCCATCGTCGGTGCTGCCGGACACCGACGACATCACCGACCCAGCATTGCTCGCTTGGGGAACCCGCGGACCGAATTCCCGTGCGTCGCGAACGCCATCCCACCGCAGTGCGCGAACTGGGGCTGCGAACCGTCGTGCGCCAACCGGCGGCTCCGCGTAGCGGATGCCCCGGAAGACCGCGACAGGGCTTTCCCACCTGCCACGCACGACTCCCGCAGCGGTGCGGATTTCATGTTCGATGTCCACGCGATGCTCGCATTCCTGCGTATCAGATGGTGATGCGCTCGGTAGCCGATGCTGTGCTTCAGGCCGATGAGATCATCGCCGGCCCTATGGTTTTGGATGTCGTGTCGGCGAGCAGCCAAGATCAAAAGCAAGGTCAGGGCTTCGATCGTGGGTCGTGGGCGATGCGGAGCAGTTGCTTGCCGAGGTTGCGCCCTTCGAAGAGGCCGCGCAGCATGGCTGGCGCGAGTTCGAGGCCGTCCTGGATATCTTCGGCGTACACGATGTGGCCTTGGGTCATCCATTCGTTCAGTCGGCCGAATGCCTCCGGGAATCGGTCGAGGTAGTCCAGAAAGATGAATCCCTCCATCCGTGCCCGCTTTAGTCCGAGCTGCATGTAGTTGCGCGGTCCAGGAGGCGGTTCGCCCGCCTCGTAGCCGGAAGAGATGCTGCCGCAGACCACGATTCGGGCTCGATCGGCGATATTCGCCAGTCCGGCGTCAAGGATGGCGCCACCGACGTTGTCGAAGAACACGTGGATACCTTCGGGAGCCAGTTCGCGCAACCTCGCCTCAACGTCGTCGGCTTTGTAGTCGATGCACGCATCGAACCGGGCGATCTCGGTGACCCAGGTGCACTTGGCGGCACCGCCCGCGACCCCGATCACCCTGCATCCCAACGCTTTCGCGATCTGGCCCGCGATGGATCCTGTCGCGCCGGCGGCTCCGGACACCAGCACGGTATCCCCGGCCGAGGGCCTACCGATATCCATCATACCGAAGTAGGCGGTTAGCCCGGTCGCGCCGAAGATGCCGAGCATCGCCTTGGGATCAACGCCTGGCGGAACGACATTCAGTCCCAGCAGCCCCTGGCCCGAGGCGATCGTGTAGTCCTGCCATCCGACCATCCCGCAAACCCAGTCTCCCACTGCGTAGTCGGCGTTGTGGGAGACCACGACCTGCCCGACACCACCGGCACGCATCACCGCACCGAGTGGCACCGGATCCATGTAGTTCGGGCCGTCATTGAGCCAGCCCCGCTGAGTCGGATCGAAAGCCAGCCAGACCACCCTGACGAGAGCCTCACCCGGGCCGGGGGTGGGGACCGAGCCGTTCCTGAGCTCGAAGCTGCTGTCGTCGACCATGCCCGCCGGTCGTTTGACAAGAATCCACTGGCGATTCACCCAGCGAAGCTAGCCGGCCTATCCGATCACTGTCATCCGAATTTCCTGGACTCGAACCGGGGACTCAGCCTGCGGACACTGCTACCGGCGCGCGATCCGCGCCAGAGTGCACTTCCCAACCGATCTGTGGTGCGGACGTTGCGGCCGGACCCACCTGGGTGCATCGATCACTTCGCTGATCTGGGACTTTTGCGCTGGTTGGCATTGAAGCGCGCCTTCTTCTCACGATTCCCGCACGTGTTCATGTCACACCATTTGCGGGTGCGACTTTGGCTGGTGTCGAAGAAGGCGGCTCGGCAGGTTGGCGATGCGCACAAGGCCAATTTTCCGTCTCGTTCGCCTGCGATGATGCTGATCGCGTCGGCGGCGATCACGCCTAGGGCATCTTCTACGCAGGAAGCCGAGCTGAGTCGCCATTGACGATTGCCCTCGGGCGTCAGGATAGCCGCGGCCCGACCCTGAATGCTGCAGTCATTGATGATCTGGACAGCAGACGCAGGGAGAGCGTCTTGGATCGCGGCCGCTGTCGCGGCGGCGTGAATTGCTTCCCTCAGTCCCCGAGCGAGTTCGAGCTGAGCGGGGGTGCAGGACTCCACGGCCAGGCCGTTCACTGCCAGCCAGTCGACGAGTCGCTGCGGCGTGGGAATGCGCTCCACAGGATCGCCATGACGCTCCGACAGCGTCCCCGTGAAGCTGGTCGCTAGCACGGTGCCGAGGCGAAAGTCAGGGAACCCAGCAGGCATGGAACCACCTTAGCTGGTTGCGGCTGACGCAGAGGCGTGTTAGAACCGTCTTAGCCGGTTCATGAAAGGTCGTAGCCGGTTCCGCGATGACCAGGAGGTCCCATGCCCGCACTCCTCAATCCGGTTTTCACGCCCGACCCCAGCGACGTGCAAGCATTTGAAGCCCGCGCAAGTGACGCTGACCTCGACGAGCTGCGCGCGCGATTAGCCGCGGCGCGGCTACCGGAGGTCGAGACGGTCTATCGCGCCGCGCCCGACCCTCGCCGATGGGAACAGGGCGTTCCGCTCGCCGACCTCGTCGATGTCGTGAACTACTGGCGCACCGGGTACAACTGGCGGTCATTCGAAGAGCGCCTCAACCGTATCGGCCAGTTCCGCACGACCATTGATGATCTGGGAATCCACTTCCTGCACCGTCGATCCGCGCGCGCAGATGCCACTCCGCTGATCTTGACGCATGGCTGGCCAGACAGCATCGCTCGGTTCATCGATGTAGTAGACGAGCTGGCAGATCCGAAAGATGCAGACGCGCCAGCGTTCCACGTCGTTGTCCCGTCGCTACCGGGCTTTGGTTACAGCGACAAGCCGGCCACCACCGGGTGGGGAACCGAAAAGATCGCGGCCGCATGGGTGGAACTGATGGGAAGGCTCGGCTATCGCGAGTTCGCGGCCCACGGCGGCGACTGGGGAGGCAATATCACCACGGTTCTCGGCGGCAGGTTCCCGGCGCACGTTCTCGGCATCCACACAACGTTCGCGGAGGGACCGCCCGGGTTGACAACGGACGGGCTGACGGCGGCCGAGCGCAAGTGGACCGAGGAAACCCGCGATTTCTGGTGCCACCGCGCGGCGTACGCGAAGCAGCAGGCGACCCGACCGCAGACCATCGGTTACTCGCTCGTCGACTCACCGGTCGGGCTTCTTGCCTGGATTCTCGATAAGTTCGCTGAGTGGACAGATACCGAAGATAGCCCGTTCGAGACGATTTCCAGAGACAGCATTCTGGACAACATCACCCTGTACTGGCTGACGCGGACCGGCGCATCCTCAGCCCGCATCTACTACGAAAGCCACAACTCGCTCGACCCCGAACTTCGGGTCGACGTCCCGACAGCAATCAGCATGTATCCCCGCGACGTCGAGAAGTGTCCGCGCCCCTGGGCGCAGGAGCGGTATCGACAGATCGTCCGATGGCGCTCGCCCGAAACCGGGGGACATTTCCCGTCGCTGGAGGTTCCCGAGTATTTCGTCAAGGACCTGCAAGAAGGCCTCGCGGCAGTGCTGGCCGCTAATCGGTGAAGCGGCAGCGAGTAATACGAGCTTCACAACACATAATCGGGGTCACGGACTCTCTTGTTTGGTTTCCTTCACGATCCAGGCCGCGATCTGAGAGCGTGAGGTGAAGCCGAGTTTGGTCAGGATGTGTTCGACGTGGCCTTCGGCGGTGCGTTGCGAGATCACGAGTTTGGCGGCGATCTGCTTGTTGCTGAGTCCCTGAGCGATGAGGTCGGCGACCTGCAGCTCACGCTTGGTCAATTTCGTGGATGCGCGCGCGGTATCGGCGGGCTGTTCCCCGAGCGCGTACGCCACAGCGGCGCCGATCCCCATCGCCTGACCGTGGCGGAAGGCCGCGTCGAATGCGCGGGTGCCGAGGGTGCGACGCGTTGTCTGCTCACAGTTTTCGTGAAAGCGCGCCATGTCCGGGAAGACAGCTCCAACACTGCTACCCACGAGCCAGCTTCCTTGCGCGGCTCCCAGCAGCACGGCCGCGCGCTCGGCGTCGCCCTGGTCGGCGACAGTCCAGGCCAGCGCCTCGAGACTGAACGCGGTAAGCACCGGGCTACTCGGCCGACGGTTGACTCGCAGCGCTTCCTCGAGCAGCTGTCGGGCTTTGTCCCGCAAGCCTTGCTGCCATGCGGCCACACCCAATCCGCGTAGCGCAGCCGAACGATAGAGCAGTTCGCCCTGCGCTTCGCTAATGGAAAATACCCGGCGGTAATGCTCGGTTGCTCGAGTCATGTCGCCGCGTAGCTCATACGCCCAGCCGAGGATGGTCAGGGTACCGATGTAGAGAGCGCCCGTCCTTTCCCAGCTGAGTGTCTCGATGTCATGTTCGAGGGAGGACGCTACGTTGACCGTTTCGCCGCTAGCGAGTGCGAGAACGGCGGTCGCATAGGCGATCTGCGCCTGGCTCGCGGGGGCGGGGGCCTGTTCCGCGAGCACTCGTGCCTGCTCCAGCAGGGCGGCCGCAGACTGGACATCACCCTGCGGCGCGGCCAGTTGGCAGCCGACGCAGAACGCCTTGATGCGGTCGAGTACCGGTTGCGCGGCAGGGTGGGCGAGAACGCGGTCGATCCACGATCGGCCTTCCCCATACTGACCGGATAAGCTCCAGAAATCGTAGAGTGCCGCTGTGGTGCGCAGCCCTGCTTCAGCGGCTTCCTGCGTGTTCTCGGACAGGCAGGATTCGAGCGCTTCGCGCAGGTTGGGTAGTTCGTGTTCGAGGCGGATGATCCAGTCGAGCTGCCGGTCGCTGATCCACCCGGCTTCCGCGTCCAACGCCAACTGCCGATACCAGTCGCGGTGGCGTCGGCGCAGCTCAGTGTCTTCGCCGGACTCTCGTAGTTTTTCCCGGCCGTAGCCGCGAACTGTCTCGAGCATCCGGAAACGCACGGCGGTATCGGATTCCTCCCGGATCAGGATGGACTTGTCGACCAGGGAGGAAACCACATCCAGCGGCGTATCCGGTGCTAGGTCTATGCCGCATATCTGCTCGACGGCGTCGAGTTCGAAGCTGCCGGCGAACACCGACATCCGGGCCCACAGCCGCTGTTCGGTCCCAGTGCACAACTCGTAGCTCCAGTCGATACTCCATCGCAGCGTCTGTTGTCGTGTCGGGGCTGTGCGACTGCCGCGGGTGAGCAGCGCGTACCGATCGGTAAGCCGGGCCAGGATCTGCTGCGGTGACATCGTGCGCATCCGGGCCGCGGCCAGCTCGATCGCCAGCGGCAACCCGTCCAGGTGGGCGCAGATCCCGGTGACGGCGGCCTTGTTGCCCTCATCTAGTTCGAAGCCCGGCACCGCTGCCGCGGCGCGGTCTACGAACAACGTCACCGCATCGAAACCGGGCAGCCCGGCCAGGGTCGGTTCCCGGTCGGGGTCGGGGACCGACAGTGGTGGCACCCGCAGCAATGCTTCCCCAGCGATGTTCAGTGGTTCGCGGCTAGTGGCGAGGATCCGCAACTCTGGACAGGTCCGCAGCAACGTCTCGGTCAGCTTGGCCACCGCATCCACGATCTGCTCGCAGTTGTCCACCACGAGCAGTGTTTCTCGCGAACTCAGGAAGCCGATCAGAACCTCGAGCAACGGGCTGGCCGACTCGTTGCGCACACCGAGGGTGGCCGCCACCACGTCGACCAGCAGCGCGGGGTCGGACACTTCGGCCAACTCGATCAACCACACACCGTCGGCGAAACCCCGTCGCGCACTGGCCGCGGCCCGCAGCGCCAGTCGCGTCTTGCCGACACCCCCGGTCCCGGTCAACGTCACCAGCCGCGCGTTCGACAGCAGATTCTTCAGCGCCGATACCTCGGTGCGCCGGTCGATGAAACTGGTCAACTCGAGCGGCAGATTGCCACTGTAGTCCCGAGTAGCCGCCGTCGGCTTGCGCGCTACCCGCATCGGTGGCTTCTGGTCGGAATCGGCGAGACTCTGTTCGCCCCCCACCGCCATCTCGCCCACCGCGAACCCGTGGCGCTGCTGCAGTTGCCGAAGTGTCTGCCCCAGCGCCGCCGCCGACGGCCGCTCCCCACGGTCGCGGCTCATCGCCGTCGCCACCACCGCCGACACGTCCTCGGGGAGGCCGTCCTCCCGCAAGTCGGGCACCGGCTGGGTGGTGATCCGGATAAACTGCGCGACCATCTTCTCACCGCTACGACGCTCGAACGCGGCATGCCCGGTCAATGCACAGAACAGGGTGGCGCCGAGCCCATAGACATCCGCGGCCGGGGTCGGCTCGCCTCCCTCGAGCACCTCCGGCGCGGTGAACGCCGGCGATCCGGTCACCACGCTCGCAGTCGTCTGGAACCCACCGGTGATGTGCGCGATACCGAAATCTGTCAACGCTGGTTCACCGTACTCGGTGAGCAGAATGTTTCCCGGCTTCACGTCCCGATGCACGATACCGAGACGATGTGCGCTCTCCAGCGCACCAGCGATCTTCACCCCGATCTGCAGCACCTTCTCCAAAGGAAGCGGACCGTGCTCGCGGATCCACGCATCCAGCGAATCCAGCGGGTGGTACGGCATCACCAGATATGGCTGCCCGCTGGCGGTGGTACCGGTTTCCAGCACGGTGACGATATTGGGATGCCCGGTCAACCGGCCCATCGCGCGCTGCTCCCGGACAAACCGCGCCTGATTGTCTTCGTCCAATTCCGAGGTCAGAACCTTTACCGCGACCGTCCGGTCCAGCGATGCCTGCGTGCAGCGATACACCACACCGAAACCCCCGCGCCCGATCTCCACGGCGTCCTCCAAACCCGCAGCAGCCAACTCCGCCGTGACAGGCTTCATCGCCTCACGGCGCGTCCGCAGCGGATCGTCATCGGTCATCGGCCGGGTGGGATCCGACCAGCATCTCTCCGGACACCAGGCAACATTCACTCACCTTTCGCCAATGCCAGCGTATCGCCGGAGAACATCGACGGAGGAATATCGGACTGGCGGCGCGTTGAGCGAGACACCGACCGCCACCAGCGGAGACGGCTACCCGCCTTGCCGTCGGCCCGCGGCGGCGCGCCAGACAATTCCCTGCGCCGACGACGCAAACCGATCCCCTGACGGTGCAGGGTGCCGAACCGAGTACTGGCGAATGACCGTCTCGGGCACTCACGCGGGCCGCTTACTCCACTCGATCTCCACGGTGGTGCGGAACACCACCTGGGCCGAGTTCTCGCCCAGCACCTACACGTCGAGAAGTTCTGTCGTACCGGAATGATCGCGCCGAGTGAGCCGCCGCAGCCCGCTCGCGATCGACATGGATCTGCTGGCGGTCGCCGGTCGTGACAGCGAAGGCGCCGATCCCGAGAACAAGTCATTGAGGTCGGGCAGGTGGCAGCCACCACCGGTAGTGACACGGAATTGGATTCGCTGATCGTCCGGGCCCACATCGAAGCGGCATGTCGACGATCCGGGGTCCTGGATCGGGAAGTTCCCGACATGGCGGTTCAAGACTGCCTGATCCGGTTACACCCGGGTTGACTCGTGGCGATTGCCGAAACCTCTTGCCTACTCGGACAAAAGGTTTCGGCTTCGGAAGGTTGTCAAGCCGGACGCGCCTGCAGATAGTCCGTCGCAGACATGACCTTCAGCGCCTGGCGCACACCGAGTGGCGCCCACCCAGCCGAACCGTCGTGCACCACCAGCGGATCGACGAGCAGCACGACCGTCCCCTTGGTCTCGAGTTCGAAACCGCCTGCGGCCGAGACGTTCTTGACCCAGTCCGTATCGCGGCCATACGTCAGCGCGATCCGGTAGACACCGTCGTTTTCGAACGCCCACACCGGAGTTCTGTACGGCCGCCCGGATTTTCGGCCCTTGTGGACGACCATGCTCATCGGGGGCACTTTGCCGGCCAATCGGCCGAGGATCGGGTTCGTCACGTGCCGGTTCAATTTCGCCAGTGTGCGCGGAAGCACCATCTGGGGCGGTCCTCTCTCAGGGTGGCGTGCGGAGATCAGGTTACTCTCGAGCGGTGTTCGTGCACCCTCAGTCGGAGATGATCGCGGTCTATGACAAGGCGGGCCGCGAAATCGGCGCGGCCGACCGTGCCACCGTCTATCGCGACGGCATCTGGCATGCCAGTGCGGGGGTACTCGTCCGCTCCGGCGACGGCGAACGCGTCTATGTGCACCGTCGCACCGATACCAAGATGGTCTTCGCCGGTATGCACGACTGCCTGGCCGGTGGTGTCGTCGATCCCGGCGAAACCCCCGCACAGACGGCCGTCCGCGAACTCGCCGAGGAACTTGGCATCGTCCTGCCCGCCGACGCGGCACCGCTCCCCCTGCGGGCCCGCACGTCCTGGGACGGCATATGGCAGGGCGCACCGATGCGCTGTCATATGTTCGCCTACGAACTCCGCTACGACGGACCCATCCGGCACCAACCCGAGGAGATCGTGGACGGCTGGTGGTGGACCGATGCCGAACTGCGCGCACATCTGGCCGACCCGTCCTGGCCGTTCGTCCCCGATACCCGCATCCTCACCGACCAACTGCTGGCCTGAAACGCCATCGACCCATCAGGTCGGGGACCTGATGGGCCGACGAGCCTGCGTTCTGTCAGGCGGCGCTACCGCTCATAGCACCCATGACCTGGGTGAAGAGGTTCGCGACGACTTCGAGGAGCTCCATGTACATTCCCTTGCTGGACCCGATATGAAATTTGCATTCTGCACGAGTTAGGTGTCCAGCAGGTAAGAGGGCCGTGAAAACGGGCGACTAACCCGAGGACGCCACCGAGCCAGCCCAGGCCGCGAAAGCGCCCGGATTTCGGGTCTGCAGCAGCACCCGGCCAGGCCCCGTGAAGTCGAATACAAAGCCCTCGCCCGACTTCAGCGACTGGATGGAGCGCCCGGATACCGCGCGCCGAATAGTGAAGTTCATGGCCAAGTCGTAGGCCACTACATGGCCGGTATCGATGGTGATCGGCTCGCCCGGCTGCAGATCGATCACATCGATCGCGCCGAAGACACCGACGACGACCTCACCCTCGCCGTGTGCGCGCAGCCCGAAGCCGCCCTCGCCACCGAACAGGTTCGCCAAACCGCCCCATTTGCCCTCGACCTGCACGCCATGCGAGTTCGCGATCCAACCGCCGCGGCTGATGAAGAACGGCCGATCAGGAGTGATCTGCAGATTCAGCATGTCGCCGGGAAGTGCGGGCGCCACATCCACCCACCCGCCTTGCGGTGGAGCGGTGAAGGTCGAGACGAAGAATGATTCGCCCGCCAACACCGAACGCTTCAGCCCGGCGAGAATGCCCCCTTCGGCCTTGGCCTGCAACGAAACTCCCGCCGAATGCGCGACCATAGCGCCGCTCTCGACCCGCATCGGCTCGCCGCCGGCCAGGAAGCACCGTGCGACCGCGGAGGCCGGACTATGACGCAGTTGTACCTTCATAAATGCCGACCCTACCGGCTATTTCGGCTACGACGGGTTCAGCGATTCCAGGGTCTTCGCATCCCGCGCGACAACCGCACCACCGTCGGGTGTGAGCACGATCGGTCGCTGAATCAGCTTCGGATTCGCCGCCAATGCTTCGATCCAGCGCTCCCGGTCGGCCTCGGTGCGTCCCCAGCCGGATATGCCCAGGTCCTTGGCGACCTGTTCACCGGTGCGGGTGATATCCCAGGGCTCGGCGCCGAGCCGCTTCAACACGGCCCGCAATTCCGCCGCGGTCGGCGGATTGTCGAGGTAGCGCCGGACCGTGTACTCGACGCCCACCTCGTCCAGGTGCGTGGTGGCATTGCGGCTCTTGCTGCACTGCGGGTTGTGCCAGATCTCGGTTTGCCCAGATGTCATGGTCGCAGCGTACCGACAGGTGCATCCGGGTCGGGCACACGTGGGACCAGAGGTGGCGCAAGCCGGTGCGTTTCCACACGGTGACGTGCCGGGTAGCCGATTCGGCTGTCCACCTTGGCAACTGGTTCGATATGGTCGAATTCCCAGTGCTCGCCCGCCAGCCAGCCGGTGCTTCACCCCACGTATTCGTCGGCGACCTCCAACACCTCGTCGACGATCTCCAGTCCCGTGCGCAGTTCGTCGGCCGAGGTGGTCAGCGGCGGTGCGATCTGGAAGCGGTTACCCGCATTGAACGGCCACAGCCCACGTTCCTTTGCGGCGGCGGTCACCCGGTTCATCGGTTCGGCGGCGGGACCGGCGGCCGCGAACGGGATCAGCGGCTCGCGGGCGTCTGGATCGCGCACCAACTCCAGTGCCCAGAAGAAGCCCATGCCGCGCGCCTCGCCGACACTCGGATGTCGAGATGCCAACTCCGCCAAGCCTTTTCCGAGGACATCCGCGCCGACTGTGCGCACGTGGTCGAGTATGCCGTCGCGTTCGAAAACGTTGATCGAGGCGATGCCCGCGGCACAGGCGAGGGGGTGTCCGGCATAGGTGAGTCCGCCGGGATACACCGTATTGTCATAGCGCTGCGCGATCCGTTCCGCCATCAGCACACCGCCGAGCGGAACATAACCGGAGTTGACACCCTTGGCGAAGGTGATGATATCGGGTGCGACATCGAAGGCCTGGACCGCGAACCACGCACCGACCCGACCGAATCCGACCATCACTTCGTCGGCGATATAAACGATGCCGAATTCGTCGCACAGTTCGCGGACACCGGCGAGGTAGCCCGGCGGCGGCACGAGCACACCGTTGGTGCCGACCACCGTCTCCAGAATCAGACCCGCGATGTGTTGCGGCCCTTCCAATTCGATCACTTGGCGCAGGTGTCGCAACGCCGCGGTTGTCTCTTCCGCTGGAGTGCTCGAGCCCCATGGGGATCGGTAGGGATACGGCCCGAAGAAGCGGACGACGTCGACATTGGTCGGTTCCGCGCCCCAGCGTCGCGGCTCACCGGTCAGCCCGATCGCGACGCCGGTGCCGCCGTGATAGGAGCGGTAAGCAGCGAGCATTTTGGTGCGGCCGGTGTAGCTGCGAGCCAGCCGCACCGCATGTTCGACGGCCTCCGCGCCGCCGGTGGTGAACAGAATCCGATTCAGCTCCCCCGGTGCGCGTTCCACGATCAACCGGGCCAGTTCGCTGCGCTCCTCGTTGCCGACGGTCGGCGAGATGGTCGCGAGCTTCTGTACCTGATCGATAATGGCCGCGACGATATCCGGATGTTGGTGTCCGATATTGACATTCACCAGTTGGGAGGAGAAGTCGAGATAGCGTTTGCCGCTCTCCTCCCAGAACCACGATCCCGAGGCGCCGACGATCGGCACCGGGTTCAGCGTCGCCTGGGCACTCCAGGGATAGAAGACGTGATCTGACCCGCTCATGCGGCGAATTCCCCCTTCGAACCTGGATAGGACAGCACCTTGGCACCATAGCCCGATTGCGGCGCCTGCGCGGCCAGGTACTCATTGCGTCCGGTCGATACGCATCGGCGGATCACGGTCCTGGAAGCCGCGTGATCGCCTCGGCTGGCATATCAGCGGCGGGATCGGCGCCGACGAGGCGGCAGTTGACGATTACATCAGCATCTGTTCCGCCGCGCGGCCGCTACTGCTGCCGCATGAGCGTCGTGGTGCGGAATGGGTTCGAATTCAGTAGCCAAGTGCCGTCGATCGCACGACGACACACAGATGGCCAAACTCGACGCCCGAGACCGGGCCCAACTCGTCGTCCTGGCCTACCGGAACGGCTTGGCCGCACCGAACTCCGGCACCGGGTGACACGTCGGGGGGCCGCGCTAACGTCGGGGAATGGAGTTGCGTCAGCTGCGGTACTTCCTGGCGGTCGCCGAGGAGCGGAATCTGACGCGCGCCGCGGAGACGCTGGGTATCCGGCCGACCTCGTTGAGCCAGCAGATCATCGCCCTGGAGCGCCATCTCGATGCGCGGCTGTTCGTGCGGACATCGGCGGGAATGACGCCGACCCCCGCCGGTGAACGGCTGTTCGATCGGGCGCGCGTGGTCGTCGCGGAGGCTCGGCGGGCGGAGGAGTCGGTGCGTAGCGGGCGGCTGCTGCGCCTGGCAGTGACGCCTGGGATATCGCCGGATGTCGTGGCGATGCTGTGGCGGTTGGCCCGGCCGCACACGCCCGATATCGCTGATATGCAGACGGCGGAGCAGGTGCGGGGGCTTCGCGGAGGCGTGCTGGACGTGGGGTTGCTGTTGTTGCCGGTCGACTCGCCCGACCTCAAGTGCGTAACGGTCGCGGATGCCGAACTCGGTGTGGTGGCAGCCGTCGGTCATCGTCTGGCCGGACAGGATTCGGTGCGATGGCCGGATCTGGAGGACAGTGCGCTGCTGTGGTTCGCGCGCGCGTCGGCGCCGGGCTATTACGACGCGGTTCGCGACGTGTGGACCCGCGCCGGCTGGCGTCCGGCAGCGGTGCGGGAAGGCGCGCCCCGGCGTGCGCTATTCGAGGCCGAACTACGGCACGGAGGTGACGTGATCGGGCTGCGGCCGGCATGGGACGTGCCCGGCGGGGCGGGGCGGGGCTGGTTTGGTTGCCGTTCGCGGAGGGTGCACCGCGAATCCGGCACGCGCTGGCCTGGAACGCCGGTGATTCTCAGGCCGCACAATTCCGGGAATGGGCCGCTGACCTGGCGTGTGCGGCTGTCCCGCAGACGCGTCCGGCGTTGCCTCGTGGACAGCGGGCCGCCGCGTCCGCTGTGCTGGATGCCGGACGGGCCGCGTCGAGATGAGGCGCCGCCGCACAGAACAGGAGACGCACATGGCACTTACCGCATGGGGCTTCGTATATACCGCGCCCGGTAGTGATCCGAGCCGCGAGACCGTCATGGACACAGCGAGTTGCCGAACGGTTTTCGTGGGTGTGGACCAACCGGAACAGGCGCCCGATGTGGCCCGCCGGTTGGTGGGCTCCGGGGTGCAGTTGATCGAACTGTGTGGCGGTTTCGGCCCGCTTTGGACAGCCCGGGTGATCGAGGCGATCGGCGGGGCTGTTCCGGTGGGTGCGGTGGCCTACGGCGCGGAAGCCATCGACCAAGTGCACGCGATCTTCGCCTAGCGTTGCGCGGACCCCCATCCGCTGGCACGCAAGTTGCGCACCCAATTGCCCGAGCGGCGCCAGTGGATGTACCCGCTGATCCCATGAACACGCACTCGAGGCGAGTCCACCTCGATCGGGGGTCAGTAGAAGGGATAGACCACCTACTTACCGCCTTCGGTCAGCGTCACCTGTTGCGGAACGAATCCTGTTCCGGTTACATCGATTCCACCGGATTTCAGTAGATCCAGCGCCTTGGTGACGTATTCATTCGTGAACGCGCCCGCATCGGGATCTTGCTTCAGCACCGTGACGCCCTCCTGGTTCTTGGTCTCCTCGGCGATCTTCACGGTGCGGTCCCATGCGGACTTGTCGATCATGCCGATCCCGTTGGGCGAGGGCCAGATCAGCTTGTTCACCTCGTTGATCTGCCACTGCTGGTGGCTGGCACCGAGTGTGCTGCCAGCAGCGACGGTGATATCGCGGCATTTGTCGACATTGTCGCGGCAGAATGCCCAGCCCTTCAGCGACGCCGCGATGAATTTGACGGTCTGTTCCTGGTATTTCGCATCCGTCAGCTTCGCCGAATTCGCCCAGATCGCGTCCTGCAGCATGGCCACGCCCTCATCGTTCCAGTCGATGGTGGCGAAATCGTCCGCGCTGTAGAGCTTTCCGGTGGCGGGGTTCTTCGTCTCCAGCAGCTGGGCGTATTCGTTGTAGGACATGGCCTGGGCGGCGGTGATGTCCTTGGCGAGGAAGGCGTTCATATCGAACTGCTGCTGGACCAGCTTGACATCCTTGGACGGATCGATGCCCGCCTTGGTCATACCCGCGAACAGCTCGAATTCATTGCCGTAGCCCCAGTTTCCGACAGTCTTACCGCGCAGTGCGGCCGGTCCGGTAATGTTGTCGGACTTGAACGACACCTGCTTGGTACCCGAGCGCTGCAATACCTGTGCCACATCGGTGATACCCGCCCCGGCCTCCCGGGATGCCAGCGCCTTGGGCACCCAGGCGATCGCGTAATCGGCCTGCCCCTGCGCAAGTACCGTCTGCGGCACGATATCCGTTCCACCATCGAGGATTTCGACGGAAAGTCCCTGCTCCTTATAGAAGCCCTGATCCACGGCGGCCAGATAACCCGCGAACTGCCCCTGCTTGAACCACTGCAACTGCAGACGGACCTTGGTCAGGCCATCGGCGGTGGTTGCGGAACCGTTGTCGGTAGTGCTGCAGCCGGTCAGCGCGGCCGCCGCCAACGCCGCCAGCGCGAGACAAGCGCGTAAACGCCCTGTGGCAGTTCTCATTTCGATCTCCCAAAAATGTCGCGGAGCAGGATGGTCCGAGGTCGGCGGGTCAGTTGTTCGAGGATCATGACGACGGCGAGGAAGAGCAGACCGACCATCATGGCGCCGACCACATACGCCCAGGCGCGTGGATAGGCGGTATTCGCCGCGGCGGAGGTGATTCGGCTGCCGAGGCCGTTCTGCAGACCGCCGAAGTATTCGGCGATAATGGCCGCGATCACCGCGCCCGGCGCCGCGATGCGCAGTCCGGTGAACAGGTAGGGCAGTGCCGCGGGCAGCCGCACCGCGCGGGTGACCTGCCAACCCCCGGCCGCGTACGAGGTCATCAGATCGGCGTGCACCTGTGGCACTTGCCGCAGGCCACGGGCGGTGCTGACGAACATCGGGAAGAACACCACAATGGCCACGACCATGCGGCGCGGAGTCTCGGTGGTGGTCGAATACATCGAATTCAGCAGCGGGGCGAGCGCGACGATCGGCACGGCGGCGGCCGCGGCGGCCAGCGGTGTCAACAGTCCCTCGACCAGCCGGAACCGCACCGCGACCATGGCCGCCACAATGCCGAGGACCGCACCGGCCAGCAGGCCGATGAGGGCATTCGTACCGGTCGCGGTGGCGGCATCGACAATGCGGTCGAAGTTCTCGGTGAACTGTTTCGCGATCGCGGTCGGCGCCGGAAGCAGGAACGACGGCACGCCCGCGGCGACGGTCAGCACCTGCCACAGCGCCAGTCCGACGACGCCGAATACCACCGGTGGCAGCCACGTCTTCATCGCATGTCCTGTCCGGCCACGATGATGTCGACGGTCTCGTGACCGCCGCGCAGTGCGGTGCGGACGGCGGCGACGGCTTCGAAAAACGCCTCGCTGGAACGGATATCGTCGCCACTGACGCCCGCCTCGCGGCCCCAGCCTCCGGTCGGCACGATCTCGGTGATGCGGCCGGGCCGCGGCGACATGACCACGACGCGGTCGGACAGGAATACCGCCTCCGGAATCGAGTGCGTCACGAAAACCACTGCGGCACCGGTCTCCGCGGCAATGCGCAGCAGTTCGCCCTGCATACGTTCGCGGGTCATCTCGTCCAGCGCGCCGAACGGTTCGTCCATGAGCAGCAGCGAGGGCTTGCGAGCCAGTGCCCTGGCGATGGCTACCCGCTGCTGCATGCCGCCGGATAGTTCCGCCGGATAGCGGTCGGCGAATTCGGTGAGTCCGGCCATCCGCAGAAGTTCCGCACTGCGAGCGCGTCTTTCGGCCCTCGCAACCTTGTGCAACTCCAGCGGCAATTCGACATTGGCCCGTACGGTGCGCCAGTCCAGGAGTCCCGCTTGCTGGAAGGCGATGCCGTAGTTCTGATCGATTCTGGCCTGCCGGGCGGACTTGCCGTGCACGGTCACGGTGCCGTTGCTCGGCCGTTCCAGATCCGCGATAATGCGCAGCAGGGTGGATTTGCCGCAGCCCGACGGACCGATCAGCGAGACGAACTCCCCCGCAAGGACTTTCAATGAGACACCAGTGAGGGCGGTCACCGAACCGGCGTCGAAAATCTTGCCGACATCGGTGAGTTCGACCGCCGCAACGTCTTCGGCCTTCGCCGCGACGGGACTCGGATCAGGTGCCTGAATCTGCTCGTCGGCCGCATCGCTGCCCGTGGTGGCTGCTTCCACTTTCCCGGTCAACGGGTACCTCCTGAAGAACCGCGTGCCCCGGCGGGACGGCTGTAACGACGTAGTGCCACTTCGATCAGGCCGACGATGGACGTAACCGCGACGCCGAGCAGTGCTGCGGCGAGAACGGCCGCGTAAAGCCGGGCCGCATCGCCGGTGGCCTGTTGAGAGAAGACGATTATTTGACGGCCGATGCCGCCCGCGGTGCCGGTCGAGATCTCCGCGACCACCGCGCCGATCACCGATGCCGCGGCTGCCAAACGCAGGGCGGGCAGAAAGTGCGGCATTGCGGCCGGAAACCGCAAGTGCACCAATGTCTCCCACCAATTCGCGGAGTAGCTGTGCAGTAATTCCACCGACGCCTTGGACGGCGCCTGCAGTCCGCGCAACATCCCGACCGCGATCGGGAAGAAGGCCAGATACGATGCGATGACCGCGATACTCATCCACGGCCGCCACGGTTCACCGGCAATGACGATCTTGCCGCCCCAACCGGCTACCAGGGGTGCCAGTGCGATCAGTGGAACTGTCTGCGAGACAATGATATAGGGCAGCAAACCGCGCTCGATGAATGCGAACCGCTGCATCATCACCGCGAGTACGACGCCGACCACGGTGCCGATCGTCAAGGCCAATAGTGCGAGCCCGAAGGTGAATCCCGCTGTGCGCAACAGTGTTCCACCAACCGTGCCCGGGCCGTCCTTATCGCCGAGCACGGTAATGACCGACCAGACATGGGGCAGCGCAGCGTCACTCGTGCGCGGGAGGACCCGGGTATCGCCGATACTCACCCCACGCTCGGGCACGAAATACTTCACCAGCTCCCACACCGCGACCACCAGCGCCATTACACCGATCGCATAGCCGACCTGCCGCGCGCGCAACGCGCCCGCTCTCATTGATGACCCGCTGACACCCGAACCGGCTCCGCGAGCTGCCGCTTACCCAGCTCCGAACAGATCGCCCCGAGCTCGAACGCCGCCGAGGCGATCACTGCGCTCCCGCCGTCGCTGTGACCGGATGCGCCAACCTGGGCAGCACCGACTCCCCGTACGCGTCCAATGTGGCGGTCTTGGCGTCATGCTGGAGATAGACCGCGAACTGGTCGACGCCCAACTTCTCCAGCTCGTGCAACCGAGCCAACTGCTCATCCGGCGTGCCGATCACACAGAAGCGGTCCACGATGCCGTCCGGCACGAATTCGGCATGCGTATTGCCCGCGCGTCCGTGCTCGTTGTAGTCGTAGCCCTGGCGGCCCGCGATGTAATCGGTGAGAGCGGCCGGAATGTCGCCGTCGCTACCGTATTTCGCGACGATATCGGCGACGTGATTGCCGACCATGCCGCCGAACCAGCGGCACTGCTCGCGGGCATGCGCGGTCGCGCCATCGGACCCGTCGGTGACGTAGGCCGGTGCCGCTACACAGATTTTCACCGATCCAGGCGCGCGTCCCGCCTTCTCGGCGGCCGCCCGCACCCGGGCGATCGTCCACGCCGCGATATCCGGGTCGGCGAGTTGCAGAATGAATCCGTCGGCGACCTCACCGGTCAGATCGAGTGCACGCGGTCCGTACCCGGCCACCCATACCTCGAGCCGCGAGGCGCTCGCCCACGGAAAGCGCACCACGGTGTCGCCGATGCGGGCGCTGCGACCATTGCCGAGCTCCCTGATCACCTCGATGGATTCGCGCAATATCGCCAAGGTCGTCGGCTTGGCGCCCAGGGTGCGCACCGCAGAGTCACCGCGGCCGATCCCACAGACCGTGCGATTGCCGAACATATCGTTGAGCGTCGCGAAGGTGGACGCGGTCACCGTCCAGTCCCTGGTGGCCGGATTGGTGACCATCGGGCCGACGATCACCTTGCGGGTGGCGGCCAGAATCTGGCTGTGGATGACGTAGGGCTCCTGCCACAGCAGGTGTGAGTCGAAGGTCCATACATGCGAAAAGCCATGTGTCTCCGCCTGTCTGGCCAGTTCGACCACCCGCGATGCGGGAGGTGTGCATTGCAGCACCACACCGATATCCATGCGGCACTCTCCAATCAGGTCAGATCAGGTTCTGCGACAGTTCGCGGGCGATGAACCGACCGTGACCGGCACTGCCCAGATACGCACCGTCGTCGACGATCACGCGGCCGCGCGAGAGCACCGTGTCGACGTGTCCGTCGATCTCGAAGCCCTCCCAGGCCGAGTGATCCATATTCATGTGGTGCGTCTTGCCGAAACCGATGCTGGTATGCCCGCTCGGGTCATAGATGACGAGGTCGGCGTCGGCGCCCGGACTGATCACGCCCTTGCGCGGATACATGCCGAACATGCGGGCCGGGGTGGTGCAACAGACCTCGACCCAGCGCTCGAGTGATATCAGCCCGTTCTTGACGCCCTGGAACATCAGATCCATCCGATGTTCGACACCGCCGATCCCATTGGGAATCTTGCTGAAATCGCCGAGCCCCAACTCTTTCTGATCTTTCATGCAGAACGGGCAGTGGTCGGTACTGACCGAGGTGACATCACCGGTGCGGATATAACGCCACAGCTCGTCCTGATGCCCCTGCGCCTTCGCCCGCAGCGGCGTCGAGCACACCCACTTCGCGCCCTCGAAACCCGATGCGCCCAAATGCTCTTCGAGCGACAGGTACAGATACTGCGGACAGGTTTCACCGAAGACGTTCTGCCCATTGCCCCGCGCGGCGGCGATTTGCTCCATTGCCTGTTTGGCCGAGACGTGCACGATATACAGCGGCGCATTCGTCAACTGGGCCAACATGATCGCGCGATGAGTGGCCTCCTCCTCCATCTGCCACGGCCGGGTGACACCGTGGTAGTACGGTGAGGTCTCACCGCGCGCCAGCGCCTGCTCGACCAGCACATCGATGGCGATGCCGTTCTCCGCGTGCATCATCAGCAGCGCACCCAAATCGCCCGCCGATTGCATGGCCCGCAGAATCTGACCGTCGTCGGAGTAGAAGACACCCGGATAGGCCATGAACAACTTGAAACTGGTGACACCCTCGGCCACCAATTCGCTCATCCCCTTGAGGGATTCGTCGTTCACCTCACCGATGATCTGGTGGAAGCCGTAGTCGATCGCGCAGTTGCCCGCGGCCTTCTCGTGCCACAGAGCGAGGGTGTCCTGAACTCGCTCCCCCGGCTTCTGCACCGCGAAATCGACAATGGTCGTAGTGCCGCCCCAGGCGGCCGCGCGGGTGCCGGTCTCGAAGGTATCCGATGCCTCGGTGCCGCCGAAGGGCAGCTGCATATGAGTGTGGCCGTCCACGCCGCCGGGAATCACATATTTGCCGGACGCGTTGATGACCACATCGGCGGACTCGGCGAGATCCACACCCAATGCGGTGGCGCCGGGTTGCAGAACGGCGACAATGGTCTCGCCGTCGACGAGCACATCGAGCAGTTGCGATCCGGTGGCCGAGACCACCGTGCCGCCGTGAATGAATGTCTTCGTCATATCGATATCACCAGCCTCAGGGAGCCACCATTGGTCCGTAGGCGTCGGGGCGGCGATCGCGATAGAACGCCCAGCGGTCGCGCACCACCTTGATCAGATCCATATCGAGGTCACGGATCACCAGTTCGGGATCGGTGTCCGAGGCGACGTCTCCGACGAATTTACCTTCCGGATCCACGAAATAGCTGGTTCCGTAGAAATCGTCATCGCCGTATTCTTCGATGCCGACCCGGTTGATAGCACCGATGTAGTATTCGTTGGCGACCGCGGAGGCGGGTTGCTCCAGTTTCCACAGGTAGCCGGATAGGCCGCGTGATGTCGCGGAGGGGTTGAAGACGATTTCCGCGCCCGCCAGGCCGAGGGCGCGCCAGCCCTCCGGGAAATGCCGGTCGTAACAGATGTAGACGCCGACCTTGCCCACCGCGGTATCGAAGACCGGCCAGCCCACATTTCCGGGCCGGAAGTAGAACTTCTCCCAGAATCCGTTGACATGCGGAATATGGTGTTTGCGGTATTTGCCGAGATAGCTGCCGTCCGCGTCGATGACCGCCGCGGTGTTGTAGAGCAGACCGGGCTGTTCCTGCTCGTATACCGGCAAGATCATCACCAAACCCAATTCCTTTGCCAGCGCCCCGAATCGCTCCGTCGTCGGACCCGGCACCGATTCCGCGTAGTCGTAGAACTTCGTATCCTGCAACTGGCAGAAGTATGGGCCGTAGAACAACTCCTGGAAGCAGATCACCTTGGCGCCCTGTGCGGCGGCCTGGTGTGCGTAGTCCTCGTGTGCTTTGATCATGGACTCTTTATCACCCGTCCAGTTCGTTTGGACGAGCGCCGCTCGAACGATTCCCATGCTTTGTTATACTTCACCGAGAGCCAATTCGGTTGTGTTACAAGATTGCGGAAACAGTTTCGTAGCCGTAAACCTTGGGGCCGGTCCTCGTTCCGGCGCTGCGCCCGACGCAGAATGACGCTGTGAACTTCGATCCGACGACCGCGCCGCAGGTGCCCGCGGACGACCCGCGAGACCCCGCGCCCGCACCCGCCGCGGCCCGGTCCGGGCTGTTCAACGCGGATCTCGAAGATCGAACTCCGGCCGGAATCGCGGCCGCGGTGAGTCGGCGGATTCGTTCCGGAGCAATCGAACCCGGATCACGGCTGCCGACCGTGCGTGAAGTCGCCCGCGAGTTGCGCGTGTCCCCCGCTACCGTCAACCAGGCTTGGCGCGCGCTGGCTGCCACCGGCGCGATCGTGGCGCGGGGACGCGCCGGAACCTTCGTCGGCAAGCACACCACCGTCCGCGCCACCGCGCCGACCGGCCGCTACCAGCGCCTGCACCCACCGTCGGACAGCGCCTTCCGCATCGACCTATCCCGGGGTACCCCCGATCCGCGGCTCCTACCGGATCTGGTCGCCGTCTTGCGCACGGTCACCGAGCAGGGACGCGGCAATGATCTCGCGGCGGACTATCTCGGCGAGGCCGTGCTGCCGGAACTGGCCGCCAAGGTGCGCACCGATTGGCCCTTTCGCGCCGAACGGATCGCGGTCGTCGACGGGGCGCTGGACGCCATCGATCGACTGCTCGCCGCGCACGTGCGGCTCGGCGATGCGGTGGCCGTCGAAGATCCATGCTTCCCACCATTTCTCGACTTGCTCGCCCGGATCGGTGCTCGGCCTATTCCGGTCCGTATGGATGAATCCGGTTTACTGCCGGACGATCTCGAGCGGGCGCGTGGTGTCGCAGCGCTGATCCTGCAACCGCGCGCACAGAATCCGACGGGCGTCTCGCTGACCGCTGCACGCATCCGCGAACTGACCGAGATCCTCACCGGCACAGACACTCTCGTCATCGAGGACGACCACTCCGCTGGCATCGCCGCCACCACGCTGCGATCCCTCGGCTCACGACTGCCGAGCCGAACGGTACATATCCGCTCCTACTCCAAATCCCACGGCGCGGACCTGCGCCTCGCGGTGGTCGGCGGCCCCGCCGAGGTGCTCGATCCGATGATCGAACGGCGCATGCTCGGCCCCGGCTGGACCAGCCGACTGCTGCAGCGCCTGCTGCTCACCATGCTCGACAGCGACGAGGCCGTGCGCACCGTCGCCGCCGCACGCACCGAATACCGCAGGCGTTCAACCGAACTCCGCCGCGCACTGGTTCGCAGAGGTGTCGCCGTAGCCCGTGGTGACGGCATCAACCTGTGGCTCCCGGTCGCCGACGAAAACGCGGCCATGATCTCGCTGGCAGCCGCCGGCATCAAGGCCGCACCCGGCCGTCCCTTCGAAGTCGAGGACCACCCGCTCGGCGACCACCTGCGCATCACCGTCGCCGCGATAGCCCACGGCGAGCTGGACTGGGTCGCCACCGAGCTCGCCACCGCGACCACCGCGGCGCCCACGTACCGTCGCGTTCGTCGTGCTTAGGATCCAGGCTCGATATCGAATCTGGTAGCGCCGTCGTCACCGGCCGGGATAATGGGCACGATCACCGAGGACGGATGCTCGGAATCCTTGAAGATCATCTGTGTCGCCGGCTGCGTGCGGGCACTGTCACCGAAGGGTTCGCCGGTATTCGGGTTCGGCGCGTACTGCGGATAGTCACTACTGCTGATCGCTACTCGGATTCGATCGCCCGCCTTGAACTGGTAGCTGGTCGGCCAGATCTTGATCGTGAACTGATAGGGCTGGCCCGGCACCAAAAGGGACGGATCCGATAACGAATCCCGGAACGCGGCGCGGATAATGCCATTGTTGAGGTTGACGGCGGATCCATCGGGTGCGACGACCTCGAGCCGCGCGACGAAGTCGGTATCCGGCGCGGTGGACGACGCCCACAGCTTCACGGTAATCGGGCCGGTCACCTCGGTATCGGTGTCGAGCGGATCGGTGGTGTAGGTGAGCACATCCGAACGCTGCTCGACCGCGGTCTGGTCGAATGGTCCCTGCGGGCCCGATCCGACCGAACAGCACGAATGTCCGCCGGTACTCGGCGCGGGTGCGGCCGGATCGTAGACATATCGGTCGACCGCCGCTGGCCCGCCGGGTGCGTGATCGACGAGTTTGCCGACCCGACCGGCAACACCGTTGGCGCCGCTATCGGCGAAAAAATATTCCTTCCATTGTGTTTGCGGCAGGGGCCAATTCGTTGCCGACTTCCACCGATTGGCACCCATGAGGAAGTAGTCGACACGTGGATTACCCGCCACGCCGTTATCCGTGCCCTTGAGGAAGTGCTCGAACCAAGCCAGCATCAACTCGTTGATCGGGCTGTCGCCGACCGTGCCGAGTTGCTCGAGCCGGGGCGCGATCATCGAGGTCGGCCGTCCCCAGCCCAGGTGGTCCCATGGGCCGATGACCAATCGCTGATTCTGCCGTGCCGGTGCGGCGCCACGCTCGACCATTCCGGTGAAGTTCTCGATGCCGCCCGCGAGGAACGCGTCGTACCAGCCCTCGATATCGAGGACCGGCACCCGCACATTCGGATAGCGGTCGCGGATGCTCCACTGCTTCCAGTAGTCATCGCGTGTCGAGTGGCGGATCCAGTCGAAGTACCATGACGCGACGACCGGATTATTCGGCTGCAGTGGTGGAAAATCTTTGTAGGGGCGGTAATTCAGCCACGATGTGATGTTCTGCAGATCTGTGCGCAGTTGGTTGGCGGTGGCCTTATCGTCGCGTCGTTCGGCGGATTCGGCGCCGATGGTGCCCATGGCCCAGGGTTCGACGAAACCGAGCCGGAACGCGCCGCCCTCGTAGGTCCAGCCGTCGTAATAGTCGGAGGCGGTATTCGCGGGCACGATCGTGGTCAGGTGCGGCGGCGTCTCGATGGCGGCCAGCCATTGTGTGGCACCCACATATGACGAGCCGTACATGCCGACTTTGCCGTTCGAACCGGGCAGTTGCGCGGCCCATTCCACGGTGTCGTAGCCATCGCCGGTGTCATTGCCGAATTCGCTGAATGTGCCGTCGGAGCTGCCGATTCCGCGAATGTCCTGGATGACCACGAGGAAGCAGTGCGAGGCGAACCAGTCGGGTGTGCGATAGCGCGAAGGCTGGATCTGCGCGGCGGCCTTGCCGTACTGGGTGCGCATCAGGATCACCGGCACCGGGTCGGTGGTCTGCGGGCGGTACACATCGGCGCGTAGCACCGTGCCGTCGCGCATCGTCGCCGGGACGTCGGCCTGCTTGTCGACCGCGCATGTGCCACGGTCATCGTTGGGTGGCCAGGCACCGGTTTGTGAGTTCGATTTCGTCACGGCGCTGGCCGTACATCCGGCCACTAGTGCGCCGACACACACCACCGCGGTACACCAGCGAAATACGTATCGCGACAAGCTGATACACCTCCCATGGAGGCGATGTCACCGACAGAGTCGGTGCGTGCCGAGCCGGTTAGCCGATCAGATGCGCCTCCGTCGCAGCCATGCTAACCGACCACTCGCCGCACATCGGCGATTTCCATTGCCACACAGTCGCAATGCGCATCTCGTCCCGCTGGAAGCGTCGAGATGGAATGATCCGCTCAGCATCACCCGATGCGATACACAACAGAAGGAGACCTCGACCGGTGAGCAGCGAAGTGCAGGCACGGCAATTCGACCACCATCAGCCCATCGGGCAGCCTCGCAGAGTCGGGCCTGCCCTGCTACGTGGCCTCGGTGCACTCGCCGTCGGCACCACCCTCGCGATCTTCGCCCCAGGCGGGGTCTCGGCGGATCCAGGCGCCCCGGTCGCCGGATGTGTGGCCCCCGATTCGGCCAAGCCCGAGAGCAAGCAGTGGGCCAGCGAGCCCGCGATGGCGATCGATACGGGTGCGAAGTACACCGCACAGCTGGAAACCACCTGCGGCACAGTCAATATCGCCCTGGAGGCCGCCCGCGCGCCGCGCACAGTGAACTCCTTCGTATTCCTGGCCGGGCAGAAGTATTTCGACCACACCCAGTGCCACCGCTTGACCACCGCGGGCATCTTCGTCCTGCAGTGCGGTGATCCCACCGCGACCGGCACCGGCGGTCCGGGGTACCAGTTCCCGAACGAGAACCTGGACGGCGCCACCTATCCGGCCGGCACGGTCGCCATGGCAAACGCGGGTCCCGACACCAACGGCAGCCAGTTCTTCCTGGTCTACAAGGATTCGCAGCTGCCGCCGAACTACACCCCGTTCGGCAAGATCACCGACGGTCTCGACGTTGTGCAGCGGGTCGCCAACGCGGGCGCCGCGGACGGCGAGGACGGTCGCCCGAACGCCGCTGTCGTCCTGAATTCGGTGACCACCGCTCAGGGCTGATCGACATAAGCTGGTGGCGGTGTCGCCCATGGCGACACCGCCACCACCGCTCAGCCGAGCGTGGCGACGACGTACGCGGCGGCCTCGGCGATGAGGGCCTGGTTGTACTCGGCGTCCCTGGTGAACTTGCTGGACATGATCGCGATGACAAGCGGAGCAGCGTTCGGCGGCCATACGACCGCTATGTCGTTGAGCGTGCCGTAGTCGCCCGTCCCGGTCTTGTCGGCGACGGTCCAACCCGGTGGTAGCCCGGCTCGAATGCGCTTGGCGCCAGCGCCGGTGGCATTGCGTTCGAGGAGACCACGCAGAAAGGCGCGCTTATCGTCCGGTAGAGCGTCGCCGAGCACGATCTTCTGATAGTCCGTGCCGAGCGCCCTCGGCGAGGTGGTGTCTCGGGGATCACCGGGCGTGGCTTCGGTGATCGCGGGTTCGATTCGATCCATTCGGGTGATCGTGTCGCCGAGGCTGCGCGCGTAGACCGTGAGTTCGCCCGGTCCGCCGATATCGCGGAGCAACAGATTGCCCGCGGTGCCGTCGCTGTAGCGGACGGCGGCGTCGCACAGCTCGCGGATCGTCATGCCCGATGCCACGTGTTGCGGGGTGATCGGGGCATTCCGCAACAGATCGGCCTCCGTGTAGGTGACGGTAACATCCAAGTGCGACAACGGATTACGCTGTAGAACCGCTGCAGCGGCCAACCCCTTGAAGGTCGAGCAGAACGCAAAACGCTCATCCGCGCGATAGGTGATAGTCGTGCCCGTTCCGGTGGCCAACGCGTACACACCGAGACGTGCGGCGAACTTTCGCTCCAACTCGGTCAGATGAACGTGGTGATCCTCGGTGGGTGCGACGGAAGCGGGAGGTGACGCACCTTCGCCGGTCGCGCATCCAGCCAGTGGCAGCAACGCCGCCGCGGCGAATAACGAACGGCGGTTGATATTCGAGCGTGTCAGCGTCATAGCCTTCCTTCCGCTGCTGCCGGGGCGGTCAGGCCGCTACCGCGGTCGTCCCATCAATACCCGAAATTCCCGGGTGGGCACCAATTCCACGTCGCGAGACTTGACTTGGAGTGCACTCCAGGTCATAGCGTTGGAGTGCAAAATCGTCTAGTACCAGGGGATCACTTCATGGAACTCGGTTTTCACCTACCGATCTTCGATATCGACGGCGGCACCACCGCCATTGCCGGTGAGCTGGCCAGGGTCGGCGCCGCGGCGGAGGCATCCGGGGCGACCTGGCTGTCGTTCATGGACCACTACTTCCAGATCGAGCCGACCGGCCTCCCCGCCGAGGCGAATATGCTGGAGGGCTACACCACCCTCGGCTATCTGGCCGCGCACACCTCACGCATCAACCTCGGCCTGCTCGTCACCGGTGTGACCTACCGGCATCCCGGCCTGCTCGCCAAGATCGTCACCACCCTCGATGTCCTGTCGGGCGGACGCGCGGTGCTCGGACTCGGCGCCGCCTGGTTCGAGCGTGAACATCGCGGGCTCGGCGTGCAGTTCCCTCCGATCGCCGAGCGGTTCGAGCGACTGGAGGAGACGCTGCGCATCTGTCAGCAGATGTGGGACCCGCAGAACAACGGCCCCTTCGACGGCAAGCACTACCAACTGGCCGAAACGCTGTGCTCGCCGCAGCCGATCAACCGGCCCAAGGTGCTCATCGGCGGTGGCGGCGAACGCAAGACATTGCGGTTGGTCGCCCAGTACGGCGACGCCTGCAATCTTTTCGGTTCCGCCCCCGAGGATGTCGGCCACAAAATCGACGTCCTGCGCCGCCATTGCGACGATGTCGGGCGCGATTTCGACGATATCCGCATCACCATCATGGCCAACAATCCGCGCCCGAATCCGGACAATCGCGACGAATTCATCCGCCAGATGGCCGATTACGCCAAGCTCGGCGTGCACACCGTGATCATTATCCCGACCACCGGTTCCCCGGCGGCATGGATCGAGGACATGGCGCCGGCGGTCCCCCAACTCGCCGAACTCGGTTAGCGCGCTTACGGCACATGCCCTTTCGCAGTGTTTGGTTATGAAAGGGCATGTGCGGCAGGCGGCCCTGAACACCGGCGCCCTCGACCGCCGTCCTCCTAGGCCAACTGAGCGCTTCCGGAACCCGATACCGGCCCAGAGCTGCCCCACCGACCATCTGGGCGGCGTCGAAGCCTCCCGGCCCCAATCGACTCCGTTCTTTGGCGGTCTGTTCGCTACCGAATAGCACTGTGAGACAATGGATTCAATCCGGCAGAGCGTTCAGGAAGTACACCGCTTCCCACAAATGACCGTCGGGGTCGGCGAAGTAGCCCGCATAGATACCCCATGGGCGGATGAGGGGTTGGCGGAGATGGTGCCGCCCGCTTGTTCGGCCTGCCGCAGAATGCGGTCGACGTCCTCGCGGGAGTCGGCGAAGAAGCCGAAACTCATCGGGGAACCGCTGACTCGGTCGGGATCGATGCCCGCGTCCATGGCCAGATCGGTGCGCGAGTACAGGGACAGGATCAGGCCGTTGTCCAGGGTGAACATGGCGACCGACCCACCGGGGTTCTGCTCGTCGCGAACGAACTCGGTGCCGATAATGCCCGGCGAGGACAGACCGAGGCCGTCACGGTAGAAACGCAGCGACCGTTCGAGATCGCTCACGGCCAAGGTGATCGCACGGATACTCGTTTTCACATCGATCCTCCTTATCCTCGAACAATGGCCGAGGCTTCGTCCCGGCCATGGTTCAGTCAACGCGAGCGGTATTCGGATGTCTTGAACGAATCGGGCTATGCGGCTGGTCAGTCGAGACGCAGCAGGTCGGGCCAGACCTGCGACCATGGCTGACGTGGGGTGCAGCGCCAGATGGTGACATTGCGAGTGACATCCGGGTAGCCGAGGCGTGTGTCGACGCGGCCGATCGGGGTCAAGTCACCACAGGTGGCGTGCATTTCGTCCTCGGCATTGCCGACCCATAGCACCGTTGTCGCGGAATCCGATGGCGTGCCGAAGTATCCGAAGCCGCGGTTGGGGCTATAGACGGCCGGTAGGCCGTAGCGACTCCGTTCCACATCCAAAGCACTTGCCTGCCAGTAGGAATCGGTGACGATCACCGCGTTCGCGCGCTCGGCAGGGGGGAGTGCATGGTAGGCGTCGGCGGTCGCCTCGCGAAGTTCCGGCCAGCCGAATTTGCCGTACAGGCCGATTTCGAGCCCGGCCTCGGACTGACTGTCGACCGGATCGATGGAAGACTCGGATTGCCACGGCATAGTGACTACCGCGATCGCGACCGAAATCGCGACCAGCGGAACGGCCACGTAGATTCGCCATCGTCCGGAGTACTCGCTCCAGCGCACCGCACCCGCCGCCATGATCGCCGCATAGCAACCAGCCGCATAGTAGGGGCGACCGTTGGTCGCGATGAACGCCACGGCCAGCAGCAGTGGCAGTGGTGCGAGGAAACGGTACGGCCGCAAGGTCTCCGAGCGGAACAGCGCCCAGATTCCCACGACCAACAGGACCCCGCCGAACAATCCGGCCGCGATCAGCGCCAGCGGCAGCCAGGTGTAGCGGCCACCGATCGTTGCCTGCTCCGCCGCGACGACCGCACCCAATCGCAACTGCGGCCAGTCGTGCTCGGCCTGCCAGATCAGCGTCGGAACCATCACCAGGACAACCAACATCGCGCCCACCCACAGTGCCGGCCGCCGCAGCAACTCGCGCGGACCGTAGATCGCGACTCCAACGGCGACCGCGATCCAGAAGAACGGGATCAGCCACTTCACCTGCATATCCAGCGCCGTGACCAGCGCGGCCCACAACAGCAGGCTGTCCCGGCGAGTGCGCACCCAGCGGATCACCAGCCAGCTGACTACCACCCACAGTGCGGTATCAATCGTATTGGTGGCCAACTGAGTTCCCTGCACAAGCAGGAACGGCGAGGTCGCATACGCTGCCGCACTCAGCACCTGCGCGGTCCGCGAACCGCCGAACTCCCTGGCGATCTGGGCAGTGATCAGTACTGCGGCAATGGTCACCAGTGCGGCCGGAATCCGCAGTGCTACCAGTGATCCCGGTGCCAGCACGTCCATCAGCCGGGCAATCGCGGGCAACACCGGCCCCTGATCGGCGTAGCCGAACCCGAGGCGGCGTCCAGCCGACAGGAAATACAGCTCGTCCCCGAAATATCCGTACCGTCCCAGCGATACGAACAGCATGGTTGCCGCCACCACGGCGATCGCGCCGACACCGAGCCACGCGAAGGGCGCTGCCTCGGCGTTATCGTCCTGCCGTACTTCACTTTCCACTACGGCGGTCATCGCGTCCCCCCTTCCGAGTCGCCACATCGAATAGTCGGCACACATGCGCCGAGTACGTCGTCATATCGAAGTCCTTCTCCCGAATCGCACGCCCGGCCGCACCATCGATGGCATCGCGAATCGACTTGGCCATGACCGCTGGATCGAATTCGCCGAATTCGCCGGTGCGCTGCCCTTCCCGCATGATGTCGATGAGCGGTTGGATGATCTCCTGTTCCCCTTCCGCCGAGGCGAACCGCGGCTTACCCTCCGCATCACGCAGATTCAGCACCACATCGGTCAGCGCCGCGACATACTTCTTGTTCGCATCGATGAATCCCAGATTCGCCCCGATATAGGCGAGCAGCTGATTCCGGGCCCCGTCCGCTGCCATCACCGCGGGCGCGATGTGCTCGCCACCGGACACATACAGCTGGATCACCAGCTGCTCCATCAACTCGTCCTTCCCGGCGAAGTGATACGAAATGACGCCCTTGGAGATCCCCGCGTGTTTGGCGATCCGCGCCAGCGAAGCCCGCCCGTACCCCTCCTCCGAAATCACCTCCACCGCCGAAGCAATGATCTGCCGCCGCCGCGCCTCCTCGATGAACGATCGCTGCCGACCACCCGACTCGTTTTCTGGCCGCATGGCCAAATTTTAACCCGCCCGCCCAAACCCGCACATCAACCCAAAGGACGACCCGATCTACCCCACGAGGATGACCCCGAAAACGCCGAAGGGCCACGCTCCCAGATGGAAGCGCGGCCCTTCGGTCCCGAAACCTACATGTTCGACTCAGTGTCGCCAACAGCTGGCAATGGTGTTCTTACCGGTGAATTGGACACAGCCGGACGTCGACGATCCGCTCGCCCGAACGAGCCGAAAGCCGTGCCCCAGACGGAAGCACGGCCCTCGGAGTCAACCGAACTACAGGTACCGGCCCGTATTCGACTCGGTATCGGATGGCACGGCTGGCACTGGCGTTCTTGCCGGTGAATTAGATGCAGCCGGATGCATACGATCCACCCGCCCGAAGCAGCCGAAAGCCGTGCCCCAGACGGAAGCACGGCCCTCGGAGTCAACCGAACTACAGGTACTGGCCCGTATTCGACTCGGTATCGATGGCACGGCTGGCACTGGCGTTCTTGCCGGTGACCAAGGTGCGGATGTACACGATCCGCTCGCCCTTCTTACCCGAAATGCGGGCCCAGTCATCGGGATTCGTGGTGTTGGGCAGGTCCTCGTTTTCGGAGAACTCGTCCACGATCGAATCGTAGAGATGCTGGATGCGCAGGCCGGGATTGCCGGTGTCGAGGACGGCCTTGATGGCGTACTTCTTGGAGCGGTCCACGATGTTCTGGATCATGGCGCCGGAGTTGAAATCCTTGAAGTACAGGACTTCCTTGTCACCGTTGGCGTAGGTGACCTCCAGGAAGCGGTTGTCCTCGCTCTCGGCGTACATCCGGTCGACGACCCGTTCGATCATCGCGCGGATGCACAGACCCTTGTCGCCGCCGAACTCTTCGAGATCGTCGGCGTGCAGCGGCAGGTGCTCGGTCAGGTACTTCGAGAAGATGTCCTGAGCCGATTCGGCGTCCGGGCGTTCGATCTTGATCTTCACATCGAGACGTCCCGGCCGCAGGATCGCGGGGTCGATCATGTCCTCGCGGTTGGAGGCACCGATCACGATGACATTCTCGAGACCCTCCACACCGTCGATCTCCGAGAGCAACTGCGGCACGACCGTGGTCTCCACATCGGAGGACACACCCGAACCACGGGTGCGGAAGATCGAATCCATCTCGTCGAAGAACACGATCACCGGCGTCCCCTCGGACGCCTTCTCCCGCGCGCGCTGGAAGATGATCCGGATGTGGCGCTCGGTCTCACCCACGAACTTGTTCAGCAGCTCTGGGCCCTTGATGTTCAGGAAGAACGACTTGGCTTCCTTGGCATCCTCACCGCGCGCCTCGGCGATCTTCTTCGCCAGCGAGTTGGCAACGGCCTTGGCGATCAACGTCTTACCGCAGCCGGGCGGACCGTAGAGCAGCACACCCTTGGGCGGGCGCAGCGCGTATTCGCGGAACAGATCCTTGTGCAGGAACGGCAATTCGACCGCATCGCGGATCTGCTCGATCTGCCGACCGAGGCCACCGATATCGCTGTAGTCGACATCGGGGACTTCCTCGAGTACCAGATCCTCGACCTCTGCCTTGGGGATTCGCTCGAAGGCGAAACCGGCCTTGGTGTCCACGAGCAGCGAATCACCCGGCCGCAGCTTACGGATCGGCGAATCGGGATCGTCGAGATCGTCGACCTCGGCGACTTTGGCCAGCGGACCGGCCAACCACACCACGCGCTCCTCGTCGGCATGTCCGACGACCAGCGCCCGACGTCCGTCGTCGAGGATCTCGCGCAAGGTGCCGATCTCACCGACGGCATCGAAGATTCCGGCTTCGACCACCGTGAGTGCCTCGTTGAGGCGGACGGTCTGACCGTATTCGAGGGTCGAGGTGTCGATATTGGGTGAACACGTCAAGCGCATCTTGCGGCCCGAAGTGAACACATCGACCGTCTGGTCCTCGTACACGCCGATCAGAATTCCGTACCCGCTGGGTGGCTGACCCAGCCGATCGACCTCCTCGCGCAAGGCCACCAGCTGTTGGCGCGCTTCCTTGAGGGTGTCCATCAGCTTGGTGTTGCGAATGGTCAGCGAATCGATGCGGGCTTCCAATTCCCGTGCGCGATCCGGCGAATCGGCGAGTTGCCTGCGGAGTGCAGCCGCTTCGGCGCGTACCGCCTCGAGCTCTCTCCAGGCCGCCGAATCCGAATTCTCGATGGGGCTCATGTGCTGCTCCTCCCAGTCCCGGTCTATTAACGCTACCGGGCGCGAACCGTTCTCGCTTTCCGACATGGTTTCGTCGTGATCACATCTGGGCTGCGGTCGGCGGCGGATGCACCATGTTAGCCTGCCCTAACCAGGCAACGGCGACCCGCTTCGCCACCCGAACCGAAAGGTTGCTGAGGATGCTCCTTCCCGCCAGGACGCTGCGTATGTCCATGGTTATCACCGCGGCGGCGATGGCCGCTACCGTCGGTCTGACCGGCTGTGGCTCCGACGATAAGCCCGATACCAAGGCCACGACTACCCTTTCCGCCGCCGCGACGACCAGCGCCGCAGGTCACGGCGACCACGGCAGCGCCGCGGCACCCACCGTCGAGACGCTCACCGCGGTGCTGGATTCCCTTTCCGACCCGGCGAAACCCACCTCCGAGAAGACCAAGCTGATCGTCAACGGCGAAAAGCGCACCGCCAATATCGACCAGATGAACCAGGCGCTCGGCGGCTACGGCAAGCTCACCTACGCGGTCGCCGATATCACCACCAGCGGCAATTCCGCGACCGCCCAGGTGACCATCACCTCACCGCACGGCACAGCTCCCGCCATGCCGCTGACCTGGGAATATGCCGACGGCACCTGGAAGCTCTCGGATGCCAGCGGCTGTCTGATGCTCGGTTTCGCACAGGCGCCATGCGTTCCGGCCTGATTCAGCCCTTCGACGGTCGACGCTGCGGCTTCGGGGTCACCGTGCCCTCGGCGAGACGACGGGCGCTGACCAAGAAGGCGGTGTGGCCCTGCATGCGATGTTCGGGCCGCACCGCCAGACCCACCACATGCCAGCCGCGCACCATCGATTCCCATGAGCGCGGCTCGGTCCAGCACTCCTGCTCGCGCAGCGCCTCGACCACCTTCGACAATTGTGTGACAGTCGCCACATAGACGATCAGCACACCGCCTGGGACGAGCGCCTTGGACACAGCGGGTAATGCATCCCATGGCGCGAGCATGTCCAGGACGACGCGGTCGACCGGCGCACCGTCGTAGTCGGCGACATCCGCGACAGTGATCGACCAGTTGTCCGGGCGCTCGCCGAAGAAGGTCTCCACATTGCGGATCGCGTGTTCGGCATGGTCCTCGCGGATCTCGTAGGAGACCACTTGGCCCTGCGGGCCGACCGCTCGCAACAGCGAGCACGTCAACGCACCCGAACCCGCACCGGCCTCCAGCACTCGCGCGCCGGGGAACATATCGCCCTCGTGCACGATCTGGGCGGCATCCTTGGGATAGATGACCGCAGCGCCGCGCGGCATGGAAAGCACGTAATCGATCAGCAACGGCCGCAATGCCAAATACGGTGTGCCATTGGTGGATTGCACGACACTGCCCTCATCGGCGCCGATCAGGTTGTCGTGTTTGATACCGCCGCGATGCGTGTGGAATTCCTTACCCGGTTCCAGCACCACGGTGTAGAGGCGCCCCTTGGCATCGGTCAGCTGTACCCGGTCCCCGATGGTGAATGGCCCGGTCCGTCTGGCCGTCATGTATCTCCGTTCGCTGGTCGTCGCTGCTATCCGCACTGTGCCGCACCGGCGTGTCGGTGCGCCCGGATAGCCTGCCAGGTATGCATCCGCCGGTTACCACGCCCCCTGCCGACACTGTGCGGGAGGCCGCACCCGATCGTCCGCGTCCGGCGCTCTCGCCTTCGCGGGCAATGGATTTCAAGCAGTGCCCGCTGAAGTACCGGTTCCGGGCGATCGATCGACTTCCGGAGCCACCGACGCGGATCGCGGTGCGCGGCACGGTGGTGCACGCGGTGCTGGAGGATTTGTATGGCCTGCCCGCCGGGGAACGCCGATTCGAACGCGCTGCCGGGCTCGTCGAGCCCGCATGGGCCCGAGTGCTGGCCGATAGACCCGAGGTCGCCGAAGTGGTCGCAGCGGACGGACTGGCGGGCTTTCTCGGTGAAGTGCGCGCGTTCGTCGAGACGTACTACCGACTGGAGGATCCGACCCGATTCGATCCTGAGTCCTGTGAGTCGCGCGTAGAGGTCGAACTCGACGACGGTGCGCTCTTGCGTGGGTTCGTCGACCGGATCGATGTGGCGCCGACCGGTGAGCTGCGCGTCGTCGACTACAAGACCGGCCGGGCTCCCGGACTCGCCCAGGAGACCAAGGCGCTGTTCCAGCTCAAGTTCTATGCCCTGGTCGTGCTGCGCACCCGCGGCATCCTGCCCACCCAATTACGACTGATCTACCTGGCCGACGAGCAGATCCTCACCTATGCCCCCGACGAGGACGAATTGCTGCGCTTCGAGCGCACGCTATCGGCCCTATGGCAGGCCATTCTGGCGGCGGGGCGGACCGGCGAGTTCCCACCTAGCACCAGTTGGCTGTGCGGGCATTGCAGCTACAAGAGTCTGTGCCCCGCATTCGGCGGCACACCACCGGTCTATCCCGGCTGGCCGGACAGTGGCACCGGGGAATCGCCGGACGAAACCTTCGCCGACGCGGTCACCGACTGAGCTCAGCCGCCGAACAGATTCAGATCGAGTCCGTGGGAACCGAGTGCGGCGATGACGCCGATGAGCACGAGCACCCCGACGGCATCACCGATCATGATGAGCAGATTCCGAATCCACCACCACGAACCGACCGACTCGACACTCGATTTCACTTGGGTTCTCCCCTGTCCTTAGGTTCCCGAACGGCACTGCCCGTTCGAGGTCTTCCCTAGTTGTTTCGCCCAACACCGCCCCAGTGTTGACAGTCGAGCTTGAATTTTTCGTGAGTTCGTCGCGAACGAACCCACACGACGTCGCCGGGCTCACCCACCCGCCGACTACGCAAGCTCCGCCGGCTGCCATCCCCTGCGATGCTCGCCGGGGCGACCGGCGAGCACCGAAACGGCAGGTTGCCGGTGCGGATCTATGCGGTGAAGTTGTGGAACAGCAGCACAGACAGACCCAAGCCGACGGCCAGATTGAAGACCGCCGCGGATCCGAAGACCACGACCGGACGCCAGCCCGCCGCACGCAGGCCGCCCAGCGAGAACTCCAGACCGATGGAGACGAACGCGAAGATCAGGAACCAGGTCCGCAGATCGTTGACGATCGCGATATGCGCCGCGCCGATCTTCTTGTCCACCGATTGCAGATACAGCGTGCCGATGACGGAGGCGGCGACGAAGCCGATCACGAACTTCGGGAACCGCTCCCAGAACTGGCGCAGCGAGGGCCGGGACGCACCGGGAATGCGCTCGACCCGGATCGTGAAGTAGGCGGTCAGCGCGATGGCGACAATGCCGATGAGCGCATTCTGCGTGGTCTTCACGATGGTGGCGATCTGCAGCGCCTTCTCCCCGGCGATCGCACCGGAGGCGGCAACCGCCGCGGTCGTATCGATATTGCCGCCGATCCACGCGCCCGCGACCGCATCGGAGAGATCGAAAACCTCTGCGAGCCACGGTAATACGAAGATCGACGGGAGCGCGAAGATGATCACAAGCGATGCCGCGTACGCGATCTGCTCGCGTTTGGCCTGCACCGCGCCCGCGGCCGCGATGGCGGCGCTGACACCGCAGATCGAGACGGCCGATGACAGCAGGGCACGCAGCTTATCGTCGAGGCCGAGTCGACCGCCCAGCCACCATGTGAAACCGAAGACCGCGGTGATCAGCAGCAGCGCCTGCACGATCGACGGGCCCGCCGCGGTTACCAGGATCTTCAGATTGATCGATGCGCCTAGCAGCACCACACCGGTCTTGATGAAGAATTCGGTGCGGAAACCGGCCGAAAGCCGTTCCCGGAGATCGAGTCTCGCGAGTACGACATTGCCGATCAGGCCGATGGCAATGGCGTAGACCGGGAATTCGATCGACTTGGCGACCCGGTTGAACGGTGTACCGACCGCCCACTGCGGCACATGGGTGTCGAAGTAGCGGGTCAGCGCGCCGAGCAGGATGACCACCACGACCCCGGCTCCGATCTCGGCTACCGTGGGACGTGCGATCGCCTGCAGTGCAGCGGTTTCGGATCCGACCGCGGTTTGCTCGACCGCCTCCGCGCTGGACGCCGCGAATTCGGATTCCGCGGGCACGGCATCGGCGCTCACGGCGGTCGTCTCGGTCCTGGATTCGCGCTCCGACATCACGGCACCAACCAATCCGGGATGGCGCCGACCAGGACCAGGGCAATCAGGACCAAGCCGACGATGGCGGCCAGCCAGTCCTCATTCCATGCGAATGTGCTGCCCGAAGATTTCGCGGGCGATGTCTGCGACACAGTGGTACTCCTTGCATTTCCTCATCGAGGCCGCAACGTACCAATCAACCGCAGGTCAGCGCACCGATTGCAATCCGGATGAATCGATCACCCGCACAAAACAACTCGGCCCCGCCGAGCGACGGGGCCGAGTGATCGAAATCGGATCAGAATGCGCGGCAGGACCGGATATCGAACGCCAGAATCGCCTTCGCGCCGAGCTCGGCAAGCTGGTCCATCACCTCATTACCCTGCTTGCGCGGCACCATAGCGCGGATGGCGACCCAGTTCGGATCGGCCAGTGGGGACACCGTCGGCGACTCCAGACCGGGCGTGATCTCGACCGCCTCGTCCAGAAGTTCCTTCGGGCAGTCGTAGTCCAACATGATGTACTGCTGACCGAATACGACGCCCTGGATGCGGGCGATGAGCTGATTGCGGGCCCGTTCGTTCTGATCGGAGCCGGTGCGTTCGATGAGCACGCCCTCCGAATCGCACAGGGTCTCGCCGAAGGCGACCAGATTGTGCTGGCGCAGTGTGCGGCCGGAACCGACCACATCGGCGATGGCATCGGCCACCCCGAGTTGGATGGAGATCTCGACCGCGCCGTCGAGGCGGATCACCTCGGCCTCGATCCCGCGGCGCTGCAGATCGCTCAGGACCAGATTCGGGTACGAGGTGGCGATGCGCTTGTCGTAGAGGTCCTCGACCTTCCATTCGCGCCCGGCAGGGGCGGCGTAGCGGAAGGTGGAGCGGCCGAAGCCGAGGGCGAGCCGTTCCTGAACCGGCGCACCGGAATCCAGCGCCAGGTCCCGTCCGGTGATGCCGAGGTCGAGCTCGCCGGAGCCGACATAGATGGCGATGTCCTTGGGCCGCAGGAAGAAGAACTCGACCTGGTTTGCCGGATCGAGGACGGTCAGGTCGCGGGAATCGGTGCGCTTGCGGTAACCGGCCTCGGCGAGGATCGAGGTGGCCGATTCGGAAAGTGCGCCTTTATTGGGGACTGCGACGCGCAGCATGGGGAGGGTCCTTTCGAGGAGGAGGTCTGAGAATCGACGCGGCGGCGTGAGCGACGGCCCCGAAGGCGGTTGCGGAGCCCAACCACGCAGGTGACCGCGAGTGCCGCAAATTCAACACCGCCGTCACAGATGTCGGTACACGTCTTCCAACTTCAGCCCACGGCCGACCATCAGCACCTGGACCCAGTACAGCAGTTGCGAAATCTCCTCGGCGAGCGCCTCGTCGCCCTCGTGCTCGGCGGCCAACCAGATCTCACCGGCCTCCTCGAGCACCTTCTTACCCTGAAAATGCACGCCCGCGTCCAATGCCGCCACGGTCCCGGACCCCTCAGGGCGGGTGACCGCACGATCTTGCAGCTCGGCGAACAGGGTTTCGAAGTTCTTCACGATGAGCCATTGTTTCAGACCGGTATGCGGACCCGTTGCTCCGGCCCGGCACCACCGGATCGAGCGGACTCTTCGCGCCCCTTGTGGCGGCCACAAGGGGTGCGAAGAGCCGCATCAGGCCTCTGCGAGGAGGGCCTCCAGTTCGGCTACGGCGGTGCGCAGGTGATCGGCGAAGGCGTACATCTCGCCGGCGACCGGTTTGGGGGTGGCCAGGTAGATGTTCCAGCGGTCCGGCAGCAGGACGTAGGCGATGCCGATGCACTTCTGGCTGGTGGAGCCGAAACCGAAGTAGCGGATATTGACCGACGGAGCCGAGCTGGTGCTCAGGTAGTCGTCGCGCATGATCGTCCAGCCGGGGCTGGTATAGAGCGGGATCGGCTCGGTGACGCCGAGTTCGGTGCCGCGCCGCCGCTGAATCCACTCGAGTTCCCAAAGATGCTGTTCGGGCGCGTCACCCGCCTGACACTGCTTGGCGCGTTCGACATGCGCGCTCGCGGCGATCCGCGCGGCAGCGAGCCGGTCTGCCGGTGCGACCGCCGGATCCTGCATCGCGTCGACGAAGGCCACCATCTCCGGTGTCACCACCCGCATGGCCTCGGTTCGACCGTTGCGGTACTGCCTGGTGGCAATGGATTCGTAGGTGGCGCCGGTCAATCCCTTGCTGCGCCGGTGCGCCAGCTGATAGCTCAGCTGTGCGAACGCATCCGGTGAGATGCCGAGCTGTTTGGCGCGAGTGGTGCCGAAATCGAAAGATACTGTCGCGGTGGCATTCTCGGCCGCATACCGAGAGAACGCCGCGCCAGCCGCCGCGATATCGGCGCGCTGCGCCTGATCGAGGACGAATTCGATCGGCTCGACCGGGGGCAACCCCTGCGGCTGCGCCCCGGCCCGTGCGGCGTGCTCGACAGCCGGAGTCTGCAGCAGCGTGTCGACGAAGGACAGGATGGTGGTCCCGTCCAAACCGCAGTGCTCGACATTGATGCCAGCCTGACCATCGGCGAAGACGATGAATGACACCGACTTGTCGAACCAACGGTTGGCGCTGTCACCGTGCAGCAGCTGATCACAGGCGTGCAATTCATCGCGCGGCGGGAAATCCTCCAGGCACACGGCGAACAGCGCGGTCTCGATGGTGTCCAACGCCGCGACATTGGCGGGTTCGGTCAGCAATCCCTGTCTACTGATGGCCCATTCGGCACGCGGCTTGGTGGTGAGATGGCCGACGGCGGTATCGGTGCGGGCCGAGCGCGCACCGGCCTTGAGCACCGCGCGCAGCCCGTCGGCAAGATCCTCCAGCGAGTAGGGCACACCGTCCGGGCCGATCACATCCATCCGGAACATGCTGCCGTGGAAGAACACCACGATATGCCTGGCGGCCGACGGTCCCGGCCATTCGTCGCTGTAGGGCACGCGCACGGAATCCTGTGTCTCCCCCGGAATCCGGGTTTCGGAGAACAGGTATCTGTTCTGCCACATCGACAGTTTCTGTCCGCGCTGGGTGACCGGTGCAATCGCCTCGTTATCGAGCGCCAGCTTGTAATCGACCGCGGCCGTGATTATTCCGGCCGCCCGCTCCACCTGCGCGGCCGCGGTGGAGGTGGCCAGTGCGGTGTCATCACGGAACAGGAAGAAGAAGTTGGCATTCAAGGCGATGCGATCGCGACGGCCCAGATAGCGTGACGGCCAGAACAGATCCAGCCAGCTCCCGACACCGGGGGTGGCATCGTATTCGGCCAGTGCCGCGTGCAGCCTTCGGCCCGGACCGTCGGGTCGAAGCAGGTCGGCGACCGCGGCCTCGGTGGTGGCGAATTCGTCGGCGGTCAGCAGTGGCGCACACCACTGCAGCAACCGCTCGCCGCTTTCCTCCAGCGTCGGCAGGGGCACCCGTGGCAGGTGGTCGTCGGCGGCGAAGGTGCGTTCGGTCAATGCGGGTCCTTGGGGTCGGCGTGTTTCGGTAACGGTCGCGAGATGTACAGGTTGGCGAGCAGCCAACCCGCGCTTTCCTGGCCAGCGGTGTCGATTCCGTTGGCGGCCAAGGCGTTCAGCACCTGGGTGCGTTCATTATCGGATGCGAACTTACGTTGTTCGAACACCCCGGGGGCTCGCTCGGTGCGGTAGCCGAGCGCGGCCAGCTCCGCGGCGATCGGTTCGAAGCTGAACATGCGTAGTACGAAGTGTGCCATCCACGGCCGACGACGCGGGTGCGCCGTCGCCACCCGTGCCAGCGTCTTCTCGGTGACGTATCCGACGCAGCCGGTCGAGATGACGATATCCGCGCTCGCCAGGATACGACGCTGTGCCTCGGTCGGGTCGGTGGCCTCGAGATCCGCATGCACCGTGTCGTGCAGGAAGCCGGCTTCCTGGGCGTAGGCCAGCGCTGGGCGTGCGGCATCCATGCCGATGAAGCGGACGCCGGGGAGTTGGTCGCGGGTGCCAAGGCGGGCCCTGTCGCGGGCGATGAGTGCGGCTTGGTCGGCGTCCTCGGCGCCGCCGTAGTGCTCGGCGAGTTCGCTCACGGTGGTGTCGAAGCGCAGCAGGGCCGCGTTGACGCCGTAGGAGCAACCGATGTCGAGCACGGTCGGGGTGTCCACCCGCGCGGAGGCGCGGTATTCCCGAATCTGCTGCTGGAAGTACGGTTTCGCCAGTTCCGGTATGCGGTAATCCAATTCGGCCATCCGGGCGTAGTAATCGCGCGGATCGGGGCGGTCGTAGATATCGTCGAAGGAAGCTTTTCCGGTCGTATGCAACGGCACTGGCATGTCGTCCCTCTCAGTCGAGCAACCGATCGCCACGGACGGCGTCGGCCGCGGCGGCTAGGTGATCGGGCAGCACCCGCCCGAACAATTGGCGGGTGCGTTCCACGGTGCCGATGACACCGGGCCGATCGGTATAGGCGAAGATCGCCGAATGCCGTGCCGTGCCGCCCTCGACCGGTGAAACCCGGTGCAGCGAGAAGCGGCCCTGGAACAATTGCAGATCGCCGGGCCGCAGATCGAGGTGCCGGATCAGCTGCGCACCGGATCCGGTGAGCACATCCCGCACATCGTCGAGGTTCTCGGCGTGTGGTGAGCGAATATTCGGGCAGTACTCGAAGATTCCGCCGGTCTGCGCCGGCTGGGTCAACATGCTGACGGTGAATTCATTGGTGTCGAAATGCCACGGATGCGACATTCCGGGTGCCACCACATTCAGGCACAATCCGGCCAAAGGGTCTGCGAATTCATGCAATTCGGTCAATCCGAAACAATCCGCGACAAAGCGCTGGAACACCGTACTGGTGTAGAGCCGATGGATCAGGGCCTCGGCGGGGATGCGGTCGCGCGGGACGAAAGCATTGCCGCGTTCCAGCACAATCCTGCCCGGGTGATCTTGTGGCAGTTCGGTATTCAGCGGGATGTTGTAGGCGTTGACCCGTTCGACCTCGTAGTGCGCATCCGGGGCCATCGCCTCGCCCTCGGCGCGCAGAGTCGCGATCAATTCCGGACGGATGAACTCGCGCAGTACGGTGCAGCCACTTTCGGCCAGTTCCGCGCGTGCCCGCGCCACCGCTTCCCCCCACGCCGCGCCGGTCGGATCCCCCAGCGGATACCGTGCCGTATCGACGATCTCGTCCAGGACATCCGTCGCTGCCATGGCGTCATTTTGGTAGAGCAATCGGCGACACGCCCGGGATTCGACAAAGTTGCCGGTGACTACGGTCACACGTATCAACTGCGTCCACTTACGTTGCGGCACAGTAACTCTCACTATGCCGAGGTCGGGAGTGTCGGCTCACAGACAACGGGACTCGTGATCATGATCCGTCCCGAAAGCGCCTCCGCTCGGGCGCGCGGTTCAACCTCTGACGCGTAGCGCGTCTTCCAGATCCCGCAGGGTCAGTCCCACCAATGAATCACGGAATACCCGCCCAGGCGCCGCCGAAACCCGTATCTCACACGGGATCACGATGACCGCACAGCCCGCGGCAGCGGCGGCGGCCGCGCCGGTCGGCGAATCCTCCAGCGCCACACAGTCTCGCGGGCGCACGCCGAGCAGTTCGGCAGCGCGCAGATAGATCTCGGGCGCGGGCTTACCGTGCGCGACTTCGTCACCGCAGACCGAAACGTCGAAGAAGTCGCGGCCGAGGGTATCCAATCCGAATTCCGTAAGCGACCGCTTGGTATTGGTGACCAACGCAGTCGCGAGACCCGCGGTGCGTACCAACGCGAGCGCATCCTTCGCGCCGGGCCGCCATGGGATCGGGCCCGCCATCAATTCGGTCACCCGCCGCTCGATGAATTCACCGGCGGCTCGCAACGCATCCGGTGTCCGCTCGATACCCAATCCGTCGAAAATGAGCCGAAGGGCATTCGGTCCGGACGCACCGATCAAGGCATGCCGAAGTTCATCGGTCATCTCGTGGCCGTGTGTGCGAGCCAGCTCGCGCACGGCGACATCCCACAACTTCTCCGAATCGAGCAGCGTGCCGTCCATATCCCACAGCACCCCGGCAAGTCGCGGGATCAACCGAGCCTCGCTGGCGCTCGGTTGCGCCGCCGACGATACGGCTGTGTCAGTGGTTGGCTCGCTCACGTCGCGATTCGTCTCTCTTTCCTAAACGCCCGAAGCGACGATCAGCAATCGCCCGTTGTCCGACGTGACCTGGATCCACCGATTCTCCGAGGAGGTCGAACCGTTCTTCAGGTTATAGGTAAGCGAAACGACCGCCCGGTTCTCGCCGTTCGGTGTGACGCCACCCACGCTCACCGAACGAACGGTGGACCAGAACTGCGAGTAGGAGCCGAAGCCACCGGTCTGAGCCTGGTATGACGGCGACAGCTCGGACCAGCCCCCTTGCACATTGCCCGGCAGCATCCCGTAGTAGCCGTAGATGAATTGCGAGATCCGATCCGCAGTGGCCGGACCGACCGGGGCAGTGGTGCTGGTCGGCGGTGCGGTGGTCGACGGCTTGGCAGACGTCGGCGGCACCGTGGTGCTGGGCTGGGTGGTCGGCGCGGCTGTGGTCGCAGGCGCCTGCTGCTCCGGCTGACCGGGTTGGATGGCGATCGACGACTCCGGACCGGTCGCCGAGTTGGTTGGCGCGGATGTGGGTGTCGTCGACCCGACCGCCGAACCGCCCTTGTCGTCGTGGTTCAGCGACGACACGACAATCGCGACCAGCACGAGTACCGCGACCGCGGCGGCCGCGGCCACCGCGATCAGACGGCCACGACTCTGCTCGCCATCGCCGCCACCGCCGGGCAGGGTGCCGCCGGACTTGGGTGGTGCGGGCGGCGGCGCGACCGTGACGGGCGGAGCGGCGGGCCCCGCGAGTGGGACGACCTGCGTCGCGTCTTCTGCCGCGGGAGCCGAGTTGTTCAGAACCGTGGTCGCATCCGCGCCGGGCGCGGGCATCACCTTGGTCACCGTGGGTGTGCTCACCAGCGCCGGCGTCCGGCCCGCCGCAACGGCTTCCAGCGCCTCCTTGGCCTCGCGCATATTCGGGCGGCCATCGATCGAGGCGGCCAGCAGCCGCATCAACACCGGACCGAGTTCTCCGGCGCGCCGTGGTGGTGGGATCTGTGCCCGCGCCGCGGCGTGCAGGACCGCGAGCGCGTTATCGCCCTCACCGAAGGGCGGACTGCCCTCGACCGCCGCATACAGCGTGGAACCGAGCGCGAAGACATCCGAGGCCGGTTCCGGATTCTCGCCACGCGCCACCTCCGGCGCGAGATAGGCCGGGGTGCCCGCCAGGAATCCGGTCGCGGTGACCGTCACATCGCCCACAGCGCGGGAGATGCCGAAATCGGTGATCTTCACTGTGCCGTCGTCCCCGACGAGCAGATTCGCCGGTTTCACGTCCCGATGCATGATGCCCGCATCGTGTGCGGCGGCCAGCGCGCCCGCGGCCTGGGCGCCGATGCGTGCCACCTCGGTCGGTGCGAGGGTACGCTTGCCCGCCAGTTTCGCGGCCAGACTCGGCGCGTTCATGTATTCCATGACCAGCCACGGCTGGCCGTCTTCCTCGGCGACATCGAAGACGGTGATCGCGTTGGGATGGTGCAGTCGCGCCGCGATGCGGCCCTCCCGCATGGCCCGCAGTTTGGCCTCCATGGCCTGTGACCGGGACAAACCGGGCGCGAGCAGCAGCTGCTTCACCGCGACGGTGCGGCGCAGCCGGACGTCGGTCGCCCGCCACACCACGCCCATGGCGCCGGTGCCGATCGGATCCGTCAGCCGATACCGTCCAGCGATCAACCGGTCCGCCGTCATGGTGTTGTGCCCCTCCTGCTTTACCGCCGAGCCAATTCCGCACTCCGCGCGTAAGCGGAAATCTTCGAAAATGCTACGCGCCGAAGTCCTTTGCACCCGAATTGCCGAAGGACGCTCGCATCCGCCGACTGCCTCGGATGCAGTTGCAACAGTTCAGACTTTGTCACACTTGACCGACATCCATCCACTGTCGCCCGAACCCGAACGCGATGGCGCAGGTCAGAGGCGCGCAGCCGAACGGATACACCCGCGCGTCGCAAACCCTCGTGTCGTCTCGATAGCAATTGATCCCACATATCACGAGGTAATCAAGGCCCGCACCGGAGGCGGAAACGCACCGATCGAACCGATTCCGATGCGGTGAGAATCACAACGCCCGGACCGGGCGGATGACGAATCCCGCTCGGAAACAGACTAGTCGGCCCTCAGGCGTTGAAGTACTTGGCCTCCGGATGCAGCAGCACGAACGCATCGGTCGACTGTTCCGGATGCAGCTGCAGCTCCTCGGACAGTACGACGCCGATGCGGTCGGCCTCGAGCAGATCGACCAGTTTCGCGCGGTCCTCCAGCTCCGGGCAGGCGCCGTAACCGAAGGAGTAGCGCGCACCGCGGTAGCCGAGTTTGAAGTACTCCTGCACATCCGAGGGGTCGGAATCGGCGATCGAATGTCCTTCCAGCACCAACTCTTCGCGGACCCGACGATGCCAGTATTCGGCAAGCGCCTCGGTGAGCTGGACGCCGATGCCGTGCACCTCGAGGTAGTCGCGATAGTTGTCGGCCGCGAATAGCTCGTTGGCGAAATCGGCGATCGGCTGGCCCATGGTGACCAGCTGGAACGGCAGCACATCGACCTGACCGGTTTCGCGTGCGCGTTCGCGCGAGCGAATGAAGTCGGCGATGCACAGGAACCGGTCGCGCTGCTGGCGCGGGAAGGTGAACCGGTACCGTTGCGGCGCCTCCGGATCGGGCTGGGTCAGCACGATCACGTCATCGCCTTCGGAGACCGCGGGAAAGTACCCATAGACCAGGGCCGCATGCTGTAGCACGCCTTCGGTGGAAAGCCGATCAAGCCAGTACCGCAGTCGCGGCCGCCCCTCGGTCTCCACCAACTCCTCGTAGCTCGGGCCCTCACCGCCGCGCTGACCGCGCAGACCCCACTGACCAAGGAATAGCGCACGCTCATCGAGCAGTCCCGAATACTCGTGCAGCGAAACGCCTTTCACCACCCGGGTGCCCCAGAACGGTGGCACCGCGACCGGCAGATCAGCGGCCACATCGGAGCGCTCCGGCACCTCGATCGGCACCTCGACCGCCTTGCGCTGTTCGGCGATTCGCTTGGAGCGCTCGTGCCGCGCCTTGCGCTCGGCCGCCTTCTCGCGTTCGGCGATCGCCTCCGGGCTGTCCGGATCGAGGCCGCCGCCGCGCTTGCGGGTCATGATGTCGTCCATCAGCCGCAGGCCCTCGAAGGCGTCGCGGGCGTAGTGCACATCGCCGTGGTAGACCTCGGTGAGATCGTTCTCGACGTAGGCGCGGGTGAGCGCCGCACCGCCGAGCAGCACCGGGAACTGGTCGGCGACGCCCTTGGCGTTGAGCTCCTCGAGATTCTCCTTCATCACCACGGTCGACTTCACCAGCAGACCGGACATGCCGATCACATCGGCCTTCTTGTCGACGGCGGCGTCGAGAATGGTCGCGATCGGCTGTTTGATGCCGAGGTTGACCACCTCGTAGCCGTTATTGGACAGGATGATGTCGACCAGATTCTTGCCGATATCGTGCACGTCGCCCTTGACGGTGGCCAGCACGATGCGCCCCTTACCGCTGTCGTCGGTGGCCTCCATATGCGGCTCGAGGTAGGCGACCGCCGCCTTCATGACCTCGGCCGACTGGAGCACGAACGGCAACTGCATCTGGCCGGAGCCGAACAGCTCACCGACCGTCTTCATGCCCGACAGCAGCGTTTCGTTGATGATTTGCAGCGGCGGCACCTCGGTCATTGCGGCATCGAGATCGGCCTCCATCCCGGCCTTCTCACCGTCGACGATCCGGCGTTCCAGCCGCTCGAACAGCGGCAGCGCCGCCAATTCCTCCGCGCGCGAGGCCCGCGACGAAGAGGCCGACACCCCCTCGAACAGCGACATGAGCTTCTGCAGCGGGTCGTAATCGTCGCGGCGTCGGTCGTAGACCAGATCCAGCGCGGTCTCGCGCTGTTCCTCGGGAATGCGGGCGATCGGCAGGATCTTGGAGGCGTGCACAATCGCCGAATCCAGACCGGCCTGGACGCATTCGTGCATGAATACCGAATTCAGCACCTGGCGTGCGGCGGGATTGAGGCCGAAGGAGATATTCGACAGACCGAGGGTGGTCTGCACCTCGGGATGCTTCTGCTTGAGCAGCCGGATGGCCTCGATGGTTTCGGCGCCGTCGCGCCGTGACTCCTCTTGGCCGGTGCCGAGGGTGAAGGTCAGCGTATCGATGATGATGTCGCTTTCGCGCAGACCCCAGTTGCCGGTGATATCGGCAATGAGCCGCTCGGCGATCTCCACCTTCTTCTCGGCGGTGCGGGCCTGGCCCTCCTCGTCGATGGTCAGCGCGACCACCGCGGCGCCGTGTTCGGCGACCAGCTTCATTGTCTGCTGGAACCGGGATTCCGGACCGTCACCGTCCTCGTAATTCACCGAGTTGACCGCGCAGCGACCACCAAGATGTTCCAAACCCGCTTGCAGGACCGGGGTTTCGGTGGAATCGAGCATGATCGGCAGGGTCGAGGCGGTCGCCAGCCGCGACGCCAGTGCCGCCATATCCGTCGTGCCGTCGCGTCCGACGTAGTCGACGCACAGATCGAGCATATGCGCGCCGTCGCGGGTCTGATCCTTGGCGATATCGAGGCATTTCTGCCAGTCCTCGGCCAGCATGGCATCGCGGAATGCCTTGGAACCATTGGCATTCGTGCGCTCGCCGATCATCAGGACCGAGGCATCCTGTTCGAACGGCACCGCGGTGTACATGCTCGATACACTCGGCTCGTGCACCGGTTCGCGGCGTGCGTCCAGCGGCGGCAGCGTCGGTTCCACCTCGCGTACCGCGGCGGTGACCTGACGAATATGCTCGGGCGTCGTACCACAGCAGCCGCCGACCAGTGCGAGCCCGAATTCGGATACGAAGCCGCGCAATGCGATCGCCAGCTCCTCGGGAGTCAGCGGGTATTCCGCGCCGTTCGCGCCGAGCACCGGCAGACCGGCATTCGGCATGACCGACACCGGAACCGTCGCGTGCCGGGACAGGTGGCGCAGATGTTCGCTCATCTCGGCCGGGCCGGTGGCGCAGTTCAGGCCGATCATGTCGATGCCGAGCGGCTCCAGCGCGGTGAGCGCCGCGCCGATCTCACTGCCGACCAGCATGGTGCCGGTGGTCTCCACCGTGACGTGGGTGATGATCGGAATGCGCCTACCCAGCTCGACCATCGCGCGCTGACTTCCGGTCACCGCGGCCTTGACCTGCAACAGGTCCTGGCAAGTCTCGATCAGGATGGCATCCGCACCGGCCTCGAGCATGCCGAGGGCGGCCTCGGTGTAGGCATCGCGCAGCGCGGTGTAGGGAGCATGACCCAGCGTCGGCAGCTTGGTGCCCGGTCCCATCGAACCCAGCACATACCGCGGGGTGCCGTCCGCGCTCGGGCCCATCTCGTCGGCGACCTCACGCGCCAGCCGCGTGCCGCGCTCGGAAAGATCGCGAATCCGGTCGGCGATACCGTAGTCGGCGAGGTTCGGCAGATTGCAGCCGAAGGTATTGGTCTCGACCGCATCGGCACCGGCTTCGAAATACGCGCGATGGATATTGCGCAGCACATCCGGGCGGGTGTCGTTGAGGATTTCGTTGCAGCCCTCCAGACCACGGAAGTCGTCCAGGGTCAGTTCGGCCGCCTGCAACATCGTGCCCATCGCTCCGTCGCCGATCACGACACGCCGACGGAGCGTATCGAGAAGGGTGGTATCGAAGGCGGCTGAGCTGGACGCAGACATGCGACCAAGCGTAGTGGGCCGCTACGACAGGCCGAACCACCCTATCGGTGTCGGGCGCCACACCTGCCCAGACAGATGAACCGACGATGCCGCGCCGACTGCACAAATTCAACGCCGCGTCCTCACACGCCGTAGGCTGACCGGGGTGAACTCCAGTGAATCTCCGGTGTCACCCGAGCCGGAACTGCCGACATTGCGGGAACCTGTGCTGGTCGCCGCCTTCGAAGGCTGGAACGACGCGGGTGATGCGGCAAGCGGTGCCGTCGAGCATCTGGAACTGATCTGGGATGCCGAGCCGCTGGCCGAACTCGACTCCGAGGACTACTACGACTACCAGGTCAATCGGCCGACGGTACGTCAGGTCGACGGCGTAACCAGGGAAATCCAGTGGCCCTCCACCATGCTCTCGGTCTGCTCGCCGCCGGGCAGCGATCGCGATGTGGTGCTGCTGCGCGGTATCGAACCCAATATGCGCTGGCGCAGCTTCTGCGCGGACCTGCTCGAGTTCATCGAACAACTCGGCGTGCAGACCGTCGTCATACTCGGCGCACTGCTCGCCGATACTCCGCACACCCGCCCGGTGCCGGTCACCGGCTCTGCCTATAGCAAGGAAGCCGCCGAGCGGTTCAGCTTGGAGCAGACCCGCTACGAGGGGCCGACCGGTATCACCGGGGTGCTGCAGGATCAGTGCGTCAAGGCGGGCGTACCCGCCGTCTCGTTCTGGGCGGCGGTCCCGCATTACGTCTCCCAGCCGCCGAATCCGAAGGCGACCATCGCGCTGCTGCACCGCGTCGAGGATGTGCTCGATATCGAGGTGCCCCTCGGCGAACTGCCCAAACAGGCCGAGGACTGGGAGACCGCTGTCAATGAGATGACCGTCGGTGACGACGAGATCAGCGAGTATGTGCGCTCGCTCGAGGAACGCGGCGACGCGGCCGTCGATCTCAACGACGCGATGGCCAAGATCGATGGCGACGCGATCGCGGCCGAATTCGAAAAGTACCTGCGCAGGCGGGGTCCGGGCAGCTTCGGGCTGTAATCGGTTCGCGCCGTTGCGGTTCGAGGTCGGACAATTCACCGGAAGTTCGCCATGGGGCCACACGCGGGTACGGAAAGGCTTGCCATCTAGACTTCCCGGGTGACTATTCACCGGATCGTCGCGCACCTTCGCAATTTCGACGACCGGATCGCCGTCCTCTGCTCTCGATCTCCATCGGCGGCCGTCACAGCAGCGGAATCGGTGCCGGATGGTTTGGAGCGGATCACCTATGCGCAGCTGGCGGCACGTGTCGAGGAGTACGCGCGGCAGCTCGGAGCGAACCGGCGTCTCGTCGCGATCGCCGCGCGCAACGATATCGACTCGCTCGTCGCGTATCTGGGCGCGCTGAGCGCGGGCTGTGTGGTTCTGCTCACAGCGGAGATCACCAGTGAATTGCTGGGTACCTACGATCCCGATGTCGTGATCGATGCGGGTCCGCCCGATATTCGGCGGCCCCGCTCCGCACATCGTCTACATCCGGAGTTGGCGCTACTGCTGAGCACTTCGGGTTCGACCGGCTCCCCGAAGCTGGTGCGATTGTCCGCGGCCAACCTGCTGTCGAATGCGAACGCGATTGCCGACTATCTGGCCATCGACGCCGATGATCGCGCCGCGACAACGCTGCCGATATTCTATTGCTACGGGCTGTCGGTCGTGCACAGCCATCTGCTGCGCGGCGCGAGCCTGCTGCTCACCGACCGGTCGGTCCTCGACGACGAATTCTGGGTCCAGTTCCGTCGCTACGGCGCAACATCTTTCGCGGCGGTGCCGTACACGATCGATCTGCTCGAGCGCATCGGCTTCGCCGAGATGACACTGCCGAGCCTGCGCTACATCACCCAGGCGGGCGGCCGCCTCGCGGCCGAGCGGGTCCGCGACTACGCCGAGCGGGGCGAACGGGCGGGCTGGGACTTCGTCGTCATGTACGGCCAGACCGAGGCCACCGCGCGAATGGCTTTTCTGCCACCGGAATTGGCCGCCCAACACCCCGACTGCATCGGCAAGCCTATTCCCGGCGGCCGATTCACCCTCGAGCCGGTGCCGGATACCGACGACGAGGAACTGGTCTATCACGGGCCCAATGTGATGCTCGGCTATGCCGACGCCCCAAGCGATCTCACGCTCGGCCGCACGGTCGAATCGCTGCGCACCGGCGATCTGGCCCGGCGCACACCCGAGGGCCTGTATCAGATAGTCGGCAGGCGCAGCCGGTTCGCCAAGATCTTCGGCCTACGCATCGACCTGCAGCGGCTCGAATCCGGTTTGGCCGCTGCCGGCTTCACGGCCTGCTGCACCGAAAGCGACGACCAGTTGATCGTCGCTGCCGAATATCCCGCGCAAGCACTCGCCGCGACCGCCGCCGAACTGTCCGGTCTGCCCGCCGCGGCCATTCGCGCGTGCGCGGTCGACGAAATACCGCGCCTGCCCAATGGCAAGCCCGACTATCCAGCGATCCGCCGACTCGCCGCGCCCGAAACCGATCTGCCGCCACGGGATATCCGCTCGCTCTATGCCATTGCCCTCGGCATCGATCCCGCCCGGATCCGACCCGACAGCACCTTCGTCGATCTCGGCGGCAATTCGCTGACCTACATCACCACCTCGACCCGGCTCGAGCGCGCACTCGGCCGACTGCCCGCGAACTGGCCGGACCTGACCGTCGCCGAACTCGAGCGAGTTCCCGATGGCCACAGGGCATTCGGTCGCACGGTGGACACCCCGACCGTATTGCGCGCCGCCGGGATCGTGCTGATCGCGGGCTCCCACATCGGCATGTTCGTGCTCTGGGGCGCGGCGCATATCCTGCTCGGCGTCGCCGGGTTCAACTTCGCCCGCTTCGCGGTCACCATGACCCCGCGCGCCGAAAGATTGCGGCACGCGCTGCACACGGTGGCGCTCATCGCGATCCCGACCGCGGCCTGGGTGGCCCTCACGCTGCTGTTCACCGACTATTACAGCTGGCAGAACGTGTTGCTGCTCAATAAGTTTCTCGGACCGCGCGACAGCGATACCGCGGGGCACCTGTGGTTCATCGAGGTGCTCGTACTGTTCATGGTCGTGTCCGCGCTGTTGGTGCGGGTGCCGTTCATCGATACTGTGCAGCGGCGCGAGCCGTTCTGGTTCGCCATGGGGCTGGTCGGTCTCACCATGGTCTTCCGGGTCTGGTCGTTCGGACTCTACCCGGCCAAGGATGTGCCGTTCTCACCGCTGGCCTGCTGGTTCTTCGCCCTCGGTTGGGCGGCCGCGAAGGCTACGGCGATCTGGCAGCGGCTGCTGGTCAGCGCGGTGCTGCTCATCTCGGTGCCCGGCTACTTCGGCGTTCCCGATCGGGAGCGGCTGGTGATGTCCGGGCTGCTGCTGTTGATCTGGCTGCCCGCGGTTCGCGTACCCGCCCTGGTCGCCGGGGTCGCCGCGCTGCTGGCCGATAGTTCGTTATTCGTGTATCTGCTGCACTGGCAGGTCTATCCGCCATTCGGGCAACACCATGTCGCGGCGCTGCTCGCATCCCTGGCGGCCGGTGCGGTCGCGACCTGGCTGGTGGCGAACCTGCGGCGCAGATCAGTCCTGGTGCACAGCTTCTTCGTCAAGGGCCTCGTCTGGAAGCGCGCAGCTCTCGATGGTCCACACCTGCGCCGCCGCATCCTGGGCCAGCTTCGCGAGGAGAATGTCTCGCGGAATCGTCTGGCCGGCAAAGTGATCGAGTGACGGCACTACCACATGGTGCGCGTCCGCCCGCTTGAGCTCCTGGGTCAGCTCGGCGAATGCCGTGCCGTCACCGGAAGTCGATTCATGGAATGTTGCGGCGAAGCAGAGCCCTTCCTCGCGTGCGAGGCTGCTCATCGCATCCTCCAGCTCTGCACTGTGGCCATCGGCCAGATCGTCACGCAAGTATCCATAGATCAACGCGTCCACCCGAACCTCCGTTGGATTGGGGATAATCGCTGTTCTCTTATGTGGATCACCCCCGTCGCCGAGGGGCACTGCGTACTTGCAAGAGCAGATGTCCTTACATCCGGAGCGTGGCAAATCTTCCGCGCCCATATCCATCATGTCGGACGCAAAACTGCGAGTGCAGGTGTCAACCCAGTGACATCTGTATGCCCTATCCGGGCCACTGAGCGTTAACTGATGAGATACTACAGACGTGGCCGCTGGAGACGATCGACCCGTCTGGGCTGTCCGAATGCGCTCCGAACGTGATGCGCGGGGGTGGTCACAAGCAGACGCCGTCCGTGTGATGCGCGCGAAGTCTTCGCACAACCTGCCGACGGACAGTACCCTGCTGCGTAATTGGCGACGCTGGGAGTCGGGTGAGTCGCGTCCGGATGATTTCTATGCCCCGATCATCGCGGCCGCATTCGATACGGTGACCGCCGCGTTCTTCCCCAAAAATCGCCCGAACCGCGACGATGAGCTGCTCTCGGCGACGGGGATGGACACCCTGGAATTCATTGGCAGGCTGCGGATGTCCGATGTTTCCACGGCCACGCTCGATGCCATCCGGATCACCGCGGAGCGGCTGTGCTGCGAATATCCGTTCGCCGATCCGCACGATCTGCATACCGAGGGCACATCCTGGTTGCGCCGCATCACTTCACTGCTGGATGGCCGACTGACGCTGGCACAGCATCGAGAAATTCTCGTACTGGCCGGTTGGGTTGCGCTGCTCGTCGGTTGCGTGGACTACGACCTCGGTCGGCGCACCACCGCGGAAGCCACTCGCCGCGCCGCCTATTCGCTCGGCCAGGAAGCCGAGAACGCCGAGATCACCGGCTGGAGTGCGGAAATGGCGGCCTGGTTCGCGCTGACCCAGGGCAACTATCGGGGTGCGATCGAGGCGGTCGATCCGGCGTTGGCGACCAGCGGCGAACTCGGCGTCGGTGTCCAGTTGTGCGCACAACGTGCGAAGGCCTGGGCCCGCCTTGGTGATCGGCGTGAGGTGGAGGCGTCGCTGGATCAGGGGCGAGCTATTCTCGAGCGCCTCGACCATCCGACCAATCTGGACAACCATTTCGTGGTCGATCCGCAGAAGTTCGACTTCTATGCCATGGACTGCTGCCGGGTCGCGGGTGAGGATTCGCTCGCGGAATCGTATGCGCGCGAGGTCATCCGCCACTCGACGCGCGCCGACGGCACGATACGCAATCCCATGCGGGTATCGGAGGCACACCTCACCCTCGCGGTCGTCGCGGTGCGCAATCGCGATCTGGAACTCGCACTGGACGAGGGCATGCGTGCCTTCACGGGCAAGCGCAGGTCACTGCCGTCGCTGATGTGGATCGCGGGCGAAGCGGCGCGCGAAATCATCGAGCGCTATCCGGGCGATCCCCGTACCCGGGTGTATCTGGATCAGTTGCGGACCTTGTCCTGCGAGTGATCATTTCGGCGTACGTTTGACTCATCGCCAGCGGTAAGGGGTGGGCGATGAATCGGGTTCGCGTCATTGTGCGTCGCGATGCGGACGAATCGCTACGCACCACGGTGTTAGAGGCGGGTGCGCCCATCGGTGAACGGGTAGCGCCACTGCCTGATCTGGTGGCGTGCGCGTGGGACGCGATAGGTGGTCAACCGGAGACGGTGCGTCGAACGGTCGTTCAGATCGGTACCGCCCTGCGTGACGCACTGTTCGAACCGCGCACGATCCGGCAGCTGACGCGGCTGGTCGACGGCTCGGCTGCCGACGTGGTCTTCGATGTCGACGACGATACGATGCTGCTCCCCTACGAGATGCTGGTGCTCGCCGACGATATGCCCCTGGCCACTCGGCCGACCGTAGCCATCTCCCGCAGGCATTCGGGTGCCGGGCAGCGCGCCCCGGTACTGGCACCGGGACCGTTGAAGATCCTCGCCGCGGTCGCCGCACCGACCGAGACCCGCACGGCCAATACGGCATTGGATGTGGAAGCGGAGATGCAGGCGATCCTCGACGCGGTCTCGAAGGTGCCGACCGGGGGTGGCGGCGGCGTGCGCATGCTGGAAGTCGCTTCGCTGCAGCAGATCACCGCGGCGCTGCGGGCCGAGGAGTTCCAGGTGCTGCATCTGAGTGCGCACGGGTCGGCGACGAATTTGGAATTGGAGGATGAGGACGGCGATCCGGACGTGATCGAGGCCGCGGACCTCATTGCCGCACTGCGTGCTTCGGAACGGGCGCTGCCATTGGTGGTTTTGTCCAGTTGCGGCGGTGTCGACGGTGGGCCTGCCGGATTGGCGCGCACGCTGATCAACGGGGGTGTCGAGCGGGTGCTGGTCATGCAGACGCGGGTTTCGGACCGGTATGCCACGCTGTTGGCCACATCGTTCTACGCCATGCTTTCCGCGCATCCGACCGAGTCGGTTGCCTTCGCGTTGGCGCAGGCGCGCTGTGCCCTGGAGCGGCAGCGGCTCGCCGATGGCGCTGCGGTTCCACCCGAATGGTTCGTACCGACGCTACTGACCGGTATCGCGGATCGACCGCTGTGGCATCCGACGGCACCACCGCGGCCGCTCGGGCGCCGGACGCAAGCACCGAGCGGTGCTACGGTGCGCGAGTTGCCGGTCGGATATCTGATCGGCCGGCGCGGGCCGGTGCGCGATATCGTCCGCATGCTCGAGTCGACGCGTGGACGACCGGTAGTGATCACCGGGATGGGAGGGCTCGGGAAGACGGCCGTGGCTGGTCGCGTAGCGGCACGCATGCGCGAGCGCGGCTGGCATATCGCCGAGCATGTGGGGCAATGGAATCCATCCGCGCTGTGCCGCGCGGTCCGTGCGGCGATCGAAGACGACCCGGCATTGCGCCCGGTATCCAATGCGCTCGCCCGCGATAGCGGCGAGCAGGCGCTGAAGCATGTCCACCGGTTGTTGGCGGGTAGCCGAGTGTTATTGCTGTTCGATGATTTCGAGCAGAATCTGACTCGGCCCGGCGGTGCGCAATTCCTGGATCCCGGTTTCGCCGAGCAGTTTTCGCTGTTGTGCCGGTCTGCCAGGACGGGGCGATTGCTGGTCACCTGTCGCTATCCGGTTCCCGGTGGTCTGACCGAGGTCGGTCTAACTCCGCTGAGTCCTGCCGAGTTGAAGCGAATGTTCTTGCGGCTGCCACAGATCAGCGGTTTGCGGGCGGAGGAGCAGCGGCTGGTCGCACGGACGATCGGTGGGCACCCGCGGCTCATCGAATTCGTCGACGCGCTATTGCGTGGTGGCGACGGAACATTACGTCCGGTCGGTGAGCGGTTGCGCCGGTTGGCCGGCGAGCACGCAGTCGATCTCGACCAGGACCGGACGCTGAGCGAAAGTCTCGACACCGCAGTGGTTCTCGGCACTCGCGACATCCTTGTCGACGCACTGCTCGATCTGCTCGATACTTCCGAACGCGAACTGCTGCTGCAGATTTCATTGTCTCGGACACCGTTGCGCGATCTGGACATCTCCCATGCCCGCTTCGGGGCCGACGCGACACGAGACCAGCGCCGCGAGGTGATGGCGGCCATCGAAACGTTGCTCAGGCTGACGCTGGTGACCACCGACGATGACCGATACCTCGTGCACCCGTGGGTCGCTCAGGCTCTCGATACCCACCAGGGCACTGATCGGATTTGCCGTCACAACCGAGCCCATGCAATGCGGATGGCTCGAATCGCAGCTGGTTTCCGGGATTTCGACGACTACAGCGAGGCATGCGGACACCTACTCGCCGCGGGCCGGTACGCCGAACTCACCGAACTCGCCATTCCCTTCTGCCGCGAGTTGGATCAACTGCAGGTTGCCGCCCTGCTCGGCGAGATCATGCCGACCCTGCCGACCGACACTTCCGGCTATCTCGAACTCGGCGAGCGCGAGGTACGCGCACTGCGCCGGACCGGAAACCTGCGTGCCGCAATGGATCGTCAATGCGCGCTGGTCGAGGTGCTGCGGGCGCGGGTCCAATCGACGGCGGGCAGCGCCGATGCCCGCCGCGCACTGGTCATCGGCCTGGACACCCTCGGCGAACTCGCCATGTCGGCCGGAGATCTCGGCACGGCGCGCGAGCATTACAGCCGATCCCTGCGCACCGCACGACATCTGACGAATAGCGACCCGCACAACGTCGATATGCAACAGGTCCTCAGCCGCGCACTGGAGAGCCTCGGCGATATCGCCGTGCGCACCGGCGATCTGACGGCTGCTCTTGCCCACCACACCGAGGCGCTGGCCATCCGGCGCTCCCTCGCCGATAACGACCGCGCCCGCGTCGACCTGCGGCGTGACCTCGCCAATGCCTGCACCCGACTCGGTGACCTGGCCGTACTCACCGCCGATCTCGACGGCGCACAGTACCTCTACACCGAATCGCTCACCCTGCACAGCGCCCTCATCGAATCCGGCCCCGACGCCGCCGAATCCCGGCGCGGCCTGGCGATCGCACACGGCAAACTCGGCGATCTCGCCATGCGCACGGGGCACGGCGAGACCGCGAGCAGGCACTATTTCGAAAAGCTGCGCATCAGTACCGAACTCTCACTGGCTGATCCGGGCGATACCGAAATCACCCGCGACGTCGCCATTGCCATGCAGCAGATCGGCGACACCTCATTGCTCTACGAAACCCCTGAGGAAGCGTTCACCTTCTTCACCGAATCCCTCGCCATCCACCGCGAACTCGCCGAGAAGGACCCTGGCAATGCCGAATACCGACGCGATCTGGCCATCGCGCTCAACCGAGCCGGCGATGTGGCACTGCGACTCGGCGAACTCACCACGGCCGCCAACCACTACACCCAAGCCTTGGCCATCCACCGCGGATTCGCCGACACCGACCCGGGCAATGCCCGGAATCAGCGCGACCTCAGCATTTCCCATGACAAACTCGGCGACTTGGCCATCCACACCAGCGATTATCTGACCGCCGACCACCACTACACCCAATCCCTCACCCTCGCGCAGCAGCTTGCCGCCGCCGACCCGACCAATACCGAAAAGCAGCGCGACCTGAGCATCTCCCATCACCAGCTCGCCAGGGTCGCCGCCGCGACCGGCGCGTTCGCCCTCGCGTTTCGTCACAACACCGAGGCACTGACCATCGCCCGCCGCTTGGCCACGGCCGATCCGCAAAATCTGCAACTGCATCGCGATGTCGCTCTGATTCTCTGGGCCATCGGGGACGCCGCCGAACGCGAGCACGACTACGACTGCGCCGTCGAGGTCTACCGCGAGGCGCTCGCGATCGCCCATGACGTCCTCGAAACCGATCCGACCAGCCCCCGCGCCTTGCGCGATATGGAATTCGCGTTGACCAACCTGGGCCGCGTGCTCGATGTCGTCGACCCGCACCCACCGGGGTCGACGCGCTTCGACGCTCTATTCGAACAGGGAAAGATACTGCTGCGGCGCCTGCGACCGCCAGCGTAATGGCAGGTGGCGCATATCTCTGTACCACTATGCGCGGTGTCCGCTGTAAAGTCTGCTGTATGACGGTGCGCCTGAATATCTCGATGGACGACGATCTCGCGGCCCGTCTCCGTGCGGCATCCGAGGACAAGCTGAGCGACTACATCTCCAAGGCCGTGCGCAGGCAGTTGCTCGAGGATGAACTCCGGGCATTGCCCGATAGCACCGGAACCGAATGGGCGAAGGACGCAGAGCAGACCGCCGAACAAGTATTGTTCGGCCGTGCCAGCTGAACCCACGCACCAAGGCCAGATTTGGAATCTCGTCAGCCGGATCTCCGGGCGCCGCGCGACGGTGGTGATCGTGGATTCCGATGTGGTGATTCGGCAACGGCCGATGTTGGTCGCCGCGCCGGTGCGCGAGGCCCGCGAGGTGCCGTCGCGCCATCAATTGCTCACCGTCGCAATGCCGGAGAGTTCGCAGGTGATCGCGCTGTACGACATCGCCATCGTGCCGAAGGACAGTCTCACCGAGCAGGTCGGTGAGCTCACCTCGGAGTTGCTCGAGCAGGTGAAGATCGGGCTGCGGGCTCGGTTCGACCTGTGAGTCACCAGGTGGCGAACAGCGGCAAACCGGACGCGGCCACGCCGAATGGGGGTCGCTCTCGACACCCGCGACCGGCCCGCTACTACCCTGTTCCCGGTGACCGACTCCGTTGACGGCCTGCCGTATGCCGCGCCCGCGCTATGGGATGAGCGGTTGCGGCTGTTCTCCTTCGCCACGGCCGAGAAGCGGGCGGAGTATCTGTGGGTGCTGCGGGCATTCGACAGTGCGCGGGCGGCGTATGTGGTGCTGCTGCACGCCGATGATGTCGCGACCTGGATCGAACGCAGTGCGCCCGATGCGCCGCAGCTGACCGGCGCGGAGATCGGGCCGCTGTTGGATCAGCTGCATCAGTGGGGTGTCGTCGAGCGCAGCTATGACGGCACGCGCGCAGCGACGCTCGCGGAATATCGGAATCGGCACTACGTCTACCAACTCACACAGGCCGGCTTCAAGGCATATCGCGCGGTCGCGGGGGTGCTCGAGGCGCGACTGGACGAGGCGGCGCTGTCGCGTCTGGTCCTGCCCGAACTGCTCTCGGATCTCAATACTCTCGCCGAGGCGAATAAGGCCGGCGATGCCGAGCGCGTCTACCGGACGCTGCGCCGTCTGGATGCCGCACTCTCCGATATGGCGGCACGGGCCGCGCATTTCTACCTCTCGCTCGGCGATATGGTCCGCACCACCGAGATCACTCCGGAGTCGTTCCTGGCGCACAAGGACGCATTGCTCGCTCATATGCGCGAATTCAGCATGGATCTGGCTCGCTTCGCGCCGCGCCTGGCCGCCGCGATCGGCGAGATCGAGGAGACCGACGTCGAAGAACTCATCGAGCGTGCGGCGCGCTGTGACGAGCGGGTACTGCTGAGTCCGACCGAGCGGCAAGCGGATTGGCGAGCGCGCTGGCAGGGGCTGCGGACCTGGTTCGTGGCGACGGCCTCCGATATTCCCGGTGAATCCTCCGGCACCGAGGCGGATCGGCTGCGGGAGGCGACCATGAGTGCCATTGCCGCCGTGCTGTCGCTGCTGCGGCGGGTCACCGATTCACGCAAGGGCGGAGTGAGTCGCGAATCAGCGCTGCGCCATCTCGCGGGCTGGTTCACCGCCGCACCGACCACCGAGAGCGCGCATGCGCTCTTCGACGCCGTCTTCGGTCTCGGTAGGCCGCGCCATATTTCGCTGGAACATCCGGATGCGGATCTGATTCCCGCGATCCGCTCCTGGTGGGAGGCACCGCCATTGGAGATCTCGCGCACCCTCGCCGAAACGGGCAGGCCGCCGCAAGCCGGCGCCCCCGCCCGAATTCAACGCAACGACGCCGGAATTCGCCGGCTCCGCGAGGCGCAGCTCGATGCGCAGCGCGCCCGCGCCGAGGCCGCCAAATCCTTGGCCGCAGCCTCGGTGCACGAGCGCGTCCTCGACGAACGCGAGACCGAGGTGCTGCTGCGCCTGCTCGACGCGGCGTCCACGGCCTGGGTTCCGGTGAGCGGCCGCATCGACGGCACCACCGGCTCCGATAGCGGCGTCACCCTCACCGTCTCCGAACATCCTGGTCCGACGGTGATCCGTACCGCGCGTGGCCTGCTGCATTTGAACAACCGTCGCCTCGAGGTGAAGCAGTCGAACCGCGGGCGGCGCGGATGATCAACGCCCGCCGCATCGACTCGCTCGCACTCGACAACTACCAGCGCGCCGCCCGGGTGATCCTGGCCAATCACCTGATCACCCGGACCTATCCGGACCGGATCGCACTGCCGCTGATCCGTCGCTGGGCCACCGAACTCCGCGAGGATCTGGCCGAATTGTTCGGCTACCGGCTCGAGGTCACCGAAACGACTGCCCGGGTTTTTCCGGTCATCGATCGGCTCGATTCCGGCAAACCGGCCCGCTCCGTCACCGATCGTGTCTTCGATCGCCGCCGCTACGCCTACCTGGCCTTGGCGCTGGCGGCGCTGGGCCGTGCGGGCGATCAGATCACCTTGTCGGAGTTGGCCGATCAGGTCGCCGCCTATACCGGCCGGGTCGACGGGCTCGAACTTTCCCCCGATCGCGCCGCCGATCGCGATGCCTTCGTCGATGCCGTCGGATGGCTCGCACATCGGGGGGCACTCACCCTGGCCGATGGCGATGCGGGTGGCTGGGCCGCCGATCCGGAGGCGGGTGAAGCGCTCTACGACATCGACCGGCCGGTGGTTTTCGCGCTGTTTCGACCGCCGCGCGCGCTGCAGCATTTGCACAGCGTTCGTGGTCTGTTGACAGAGGACGCGCTGGCGCACGGTCCGGCGGCGAACGCCCAAGTCGCCGATGCGGCTCGGCGGGTGCGGCGCAGTCTCGTGGAGCGTCCGGTGGTGTACGCCGAGGATCTGAACTATGACGAGCGTCCACTGTTGCTGCAGGATCGGGTCGTCGCGGATGTCGAATTGTTCACCGGATTGCGAGCAGAACGCCGTGCGGAGGGCGTCGCCCTGATCGACGTCTCCGGACGTCTCTCCGATGTCCGTTTCCCGGGCACCGGCACATTGGCGCAGGTTGCGCTGTTGCTGGTGGGCGAGATCGCCGATCGTGTACTCGATATCGACCATCCGGTGCCGGTGCGTCCCGGCGCGCCCGATCCGGCGGTCGCGCTGGCCGAACAACTCGACGGTGCCATCCCGGAATCCACCGTATTCGTTCCGCTCGCCGATCTCCCGTCGACCGACCCCGAAGTGGTGGAAGAGGTTTCGGATCCTGATGCGGCGGCGATGGCCCATGCGCGCGCGACGTATCCGTTCGTCGAGGCGAGCTGGGTCCGCGAGACCGTACAGGCGCTGACCGACCGCTACGGTGTCACCTTCGCGGCCCAGTGGCAGGCCGATGTCCCCGGTCTGACCAGGGAGGTTACCGCCCTGCTCGAGCGGCTGCGGCTGGTACAGGTGGTGGCGGACGGTCTGATCATTCTGCCCGCACTGGCCCGCTATCGCGGCGCGGTCGTCACCGTCCGCACCAAGCGGGCCGCCGAACTGTTCGTCACCGCCTCCGACACCCGCGGGGCCGATAGCGTTGGTACGGAAGGGATTTAAACCATGTCGCTCATCCATGGCGGAGTGCGGTTCGTCCCGACGCGCGCCGGCATCATCAACCTGTGGGATTACCGCGACCAGGAATACTGCTTCGCCGACGGCAGGCTGGTGCTGCGCGGGCCCAACGGTTCCGGTAAGACCAAGGCGCTCGAGGTGCTGTTCCCATTCGTGCTCGACGGCCGGATCGAACCGCGCAGGCTCAATCCGTTCGCCGGTGAAGAGCGCACAATGAAGTCGAACCTGTTGTACCGCAAGCAGGAATCCGCGTATTCGTATGTATGGATGGAGTTCGCGCGCGGTAAGTGGGACGATCCCGAGGTCGTCACCATCGGCATCGGTATGCGCGCCACCCGCTCCTCGGACAAGGTGACGCGCTGGTACTTCGTCGCCGACGGTCGCGCGGGCGTGGACTTTTCGCTCATCGGCCCGGACGACCGGCCGCTGACGCGCAAGCAATTGGCCGAACAGATCGGCACCGATGCCATCGTCGATCGACCGGTCGAATACCGCAATGCGATCGACGCGCGCATGTTCGGTCTCGGCACCCAGCGCTACGACCAGCTGATCAATCTCATTCTCACGCTGCGCCGCCCCCAGCTCGCGAAAAACCTTGATCCGCGTGGACTTTCACAGGCGCTCACCGATGGTCTGCGCCCGCTCGACGAACAGCTGATCCTGGACGCGGCGCGTTCGTTCAGCGATATGGAGGAGGTCGGGCGCACCCTGGAGGGGCTGGTCCACGCCGATACCGCCACCAGATCCTTTGTCGGTGTGTACCGGAAGTATCTTGCGGTACAGGCGAAGACCGATGTGGATCAGGTGCGGACCCGTCTCGATGCGGTGACCCACGCCAGCACGGCGCTGTTTGCCGCCACCGCACTGCGCGAACGTCGCGAGGCCCAACGCACGGCCGCCGAGGCGCGTGCCGACGATGCCGACCGCGCCTACGAACAAGCGCTCTCCGACCGGGAAACCCTGCAGCGTTCCAGCGCCTACGAGGGCAAACAGCAGCTCGATGATCTCGCCGACGCGGTTCGCCGCCTGGAGACCTCGGCGGGTGTGCACAAAGACAAGGCGCTCAAGGCCAGGCAAGCCCTCGATCAGCGCGCACAGGAAGCCGAACGCGCCAAGGCGGCGGTACAGACCGCGGCGGCCGCACTGGCCCGCGGCGAGGACGAGTTGCGTGCCGCGGCAGAAGAGGCGGGAATTACCTGGGCCGGATTGGCCGACCAGGCGCGTGGCGATCAGCTCACCGCCGCGGTTCGCGGACATGCCGAGGAGCGTGACGCCGACGTGCGCGCGGTCCGCAAGGCGCTCGGTCTGACGGATTCCGCCACAGCCGAACGCAATCGGGCCGAGCAGCTCGCCGAACGCGCCAGGGCGCTGCGCGAATCGGCCGCGGCCGAGGTCTCGGCCGCCGAGGCAGCCGTTGTGCTGGCGCGCACCGAAGCCAGTGGCGCTCTGCGCACCTGGTGGGACGCGCATCGGGAGGTGTACTCCCCCATTCGGAAAGGCCTCTTCGATGCACTCGATGCCGCACTGGCGACCGCGGGCTCCGATGACGCCGCCGGTGTCGCCGAGGTCTTGGCCGAACGTGCCGAACCGCTACTCGAGGACATCCGCACCCGCCGTCAGGAAGCACGCGCCGCCGCCGCGCTGGCCGGTGACCGCCTCGTCGAGCTCAATGCCGAACGCGATGAAGTCGCGGCCCAACGGGACGAGGCCCCACCGGTTCCCGCCGCTCGTGCGCGAAATGCGCAGGGCCGTCCGGGTGCGCCGCTGTGGCGACTGGTCCGCTTCGCTGATTCCGTGACACCAGCGCAAGCCGCGGGCATCGAGGCCGCCCTGCACGCTGCCGACCTGCTCGACAGTTGGGTCTGCGCGGAATCCGAACGCCCGGAATACACTTCCGACCAGTTCTTGGTTCCATTGCCTGCCGATGCCCGGCCATCCGGTCGCACACTCGCCGATGTCCTTGTCGTGGAAGATGATTCGGCCGAACTTACAGTGCCGAAACAGGTCGTCGCCGATGTGCTCGCCTCCATTGCCCTGTACGACAAGGACTGCGACCTCGGCACCGAAGTCGGTGTGAGCACCACCGGCGGATTCCGCCAAGGCGTCCAGGTCGGGCGCCATCACAAACCCGATGCCGAATTCATCGGAGCCACCGCCCGCGCCAAGCGCCGGGAAATCCGGCTCGCCGAGCTGGCCGTGGCAATCGAGTCCGCCGAGCGGACACAGCGGCAAGCCCTGGCCGATGAGTCCGCGGCGAACGCCGAACTCGCGCGAATCTCCGCCGCTGCCAAGGCATTACCGCGCCCCTCGACCGTCACCGCAGCCCTGCGCGCGGTTTCGGAAGCCGCGGGCATGATGCGCTCGCGCTCCGAGGCGCTGGCCCAGGCCGAACGCGACCTCGACCAGGCGGTGGCCGAGGCATCGGCGGTCGAGAAGAAGCTGCGCTCGGTCGCCCAGGCGCATCGCACTCCGCGCGCCGCCCGCGAGATCGACGCCCTCGCCGCGGCCATCCGCCATTTCGAGAACACCGGAACCGGGCTACTGCGCCTGCGCGCTGACCACGAACGGGAGCGCGAACGCGAACGCGAGGCTTCCGACCGCTTCGACGAGGCCCGCGATCTGGCCGAGGCCTTCGCCGAAGAGGCCGAGGCCGCCAACGCCGGCTACCAGGAGCAGCTGCGCAAACTCGACACCCTGCGTGAGGCACTCGGCGCGGGTGCCGCCGATATCGATCGCGAACTCGAACAGGCGCGCACGAAGATCGAGGCGACCCGAGCCGAGCAGAAGGCCGCTCGCAAGGCCGCCAATGAGGCGATCGAGGCGGTCGGTGACGCGGAGGCGGCCTACCGGACCGCACACGAGTCGCTCGGTACCGCGCTCACCGAGGTGCTGGCCGATGTGAAAGCCCTCGCGCCCTACGCCCAGCCGGATCTGCTCACCCTGCTCGGCGCACCCGCCGACAGCCGCTGGCCGAGCAGCGATGCCGCTTGGTCGACCCCGGAACAACTGCTCTATCGCATTTCGGCGGCCGGGCCGGAGGCCGAACCACAGGTGCTGCCGGAGGAAGTGGCCGAACTCTTCGACAACCTCACCGCCGCAACATCTTCCGTGCGGGCTGGCGAGGCGGCCCGAAAATCGACCCGCAGTGCGGTGACCTCCGCATTGCAGGAATTCGACGCCGCACTCGCGGCTTCCGGCCGCGACTACCGACTGCACTGGGATGCCGCGGACGGCCTGACCGTCGTGCAAGTACAGGACGACAACGGACTGTCCGCACTGGCGGATTTCGCCACTCGCATCGACGCCGCCCGCCGCGATCAGGAATTGCTGCTCACCGACGCCGAACGCCGGATCCTGGAGGACGCACTGCTCAGCGGCCTGGCGCAGCAGATCTACGAACGAACCAGCGACGCGCGCGATCTCATCGCCCGCATGGGTGCGGAAATGAAGCAGCGCCGCATGTCCTCGGGCAATACTATCGGCGTGCACTGGGTGCTGTCCGATTCGCTCTCGGATGCGGCCCGGGCCATGTGCAAGCTGTTGGATCGCGACGCCTCCTCCCTCGGCGCCGATGATCTGGCGGCCATCCGCGCCCACTTCGCCGCGGAGATCAGGACCGCCCGCGCCGCGCATCCGGAACGTTCCTACCCCGAAATCCTCGGCTCGACATTGGATTACCGGACCTGGCGGGTGTTTTCCTTCACTCTCATCTCCGCCGACGGCAGCGAGGACAAGCTGACCGTGGCCAGGCACAGTGCGCTCTCCGGCGGTGAACAGTCGGTCTCACTGCATCTGCCGCTGTTCGCGGCCGCGCACGTCATGCTCGACTCCGCCGATCCGCAAGCACCGCGTCTGCTCGCGCTGGACGAGGCATTCGCCGGTGTCGACGACAACGGGCGCAGCGAATTGCTCGGCCTGAGTGTGCAATTCGACCTCGACCTGTTCATGACCGGCTACGACCTGTGGATCACCTACCCGCATGTCCCCGGCTGCGCCCATTACGATCTCGCGCATTCGGCCGCCGAGAACACCGTCAGCGCGACGCTGCTGGTGTGGGACAGCGGCGATCTGCTGGCCGAACACGATGGAACCGATCTCACCGCCGCCCTCGGTTCCCCCAACCGCCGCCGCGTCCCGAATTCGATCGAGGGCGGGCTGGCACTGGACAATATGCCGGGCAGCCCGGCCCCCGTCGGCTGATTGTGAATGGATAGCAGTGTCTTCGAGCTCCACCCCGCCCCACCGCAAGGTCGCCATCGCCACCTTGGTCGGCACCACCCTCGAGTGGTACGACTTCATGCTCTACGGCACGGCATCCGCGCTGATCTTCAGTAAGCAGTTCTTTCCAACGCTGAGCACCGCCGCCGCAACGCTGGCGGCATTCAGCACTTTTGCGGTCGGCTTCGGCGCGCGACCGATCGGCGGGCTGCTCTTCGGCCATTTCGGTGATCGCCTCGGTCGCAAGAACACCCTCGTGGTCTCGCTGTTTCTGATGGGTGTGAGCACCATACTCATCGGGGTGATCCCGAGCTACGGCAGCATCGGATTCTGGGCTCCCGCACTGCTTGTCGTGCTGCGACTGATGCAGGGCGTGGGACTCGGCGGTGAAGGTGCGGGTGCCGTGGTGCTGTCGATGGAGCATGCGCCACCGGGACGACTCAACCGGTATGCCAGCTACCCGCAGATGGGCACGCCGGCCGGGCTGATTCTGGCCAATGCGTTCTTCCTCGGCACCAGTGCGCTCCTGCCGGATTCGACGTTTCTGAGCTGGGGTTGGCGAATCCCGTTCCTGCTCAGCGCGATTCTCGTCATTGTCGGGCTCTGGGTCCGGCTCGGGATCACCGAATCCGCGGACTACGCCGAACTCGTCCGACGCGGCGAGGTCGCGTCGTTCCCACTTCGCGATGCCCTTCGGGTAGGACCTGTGCGGCTGCTGTTGATTCTGTTCGCAGCCGTCGCCACCTCGGCGGTCGTCTATATCTTCATGGTGTTCACACTGACCTATGGCACCGAGGCGCTCGGGTTCAGCCGAGACTTCCTGTTGCTCGGTGTCATCGTTTCCGCCGTTTTCTGGTGCGCCACAATGCCCTTCTGGGGCTCGCTCGCCGACCGGTATGGCACGCGTCGGATATTCCTCGCCGGCACCGCCGCGCTGACGGTGTGGTGTGCGATGTACTTCCCGCTGCTGAACACCGGCAGCAAGGCCGTTGTCTTCCTCGCATTGCTCGGCATGGGCGTGGCGCTGCCCATCGCCCACAGCGTCGGCGGCATCATCATCGCCGAACTCTTCCCACCATCGGTCCGCTACTCCGGTACCTCGCTGATCGTGCAGATCTCGGTCGTCCTCGGTGGGGGGCTCGCGCCACTCATCGCCACCGGACTGTGGACCGCTGGCTCGACCTCGGCAGCCGTGACCTGCTACATCGTCGCCGTCTGCGCGTTGAGCACGATCAGCACGGCGGTACTCATCCGGACGCTACCGAACCGGACAGCTGAGGGGCCCGCCGACACTCAGGCACCCGTGCCGGTCGGCTGAACAGTCCTGGACCAACGCCATCCATCAGCGACCGGCGATTTCCGCGGATACTGCTGAACCACGGCGGATGGGCACCGACAGCGACCAACCGAGCCCGGAAGTCCGACGGATCCGGACCCGAGGTCGCGGGATTCGTACGGGTCAGCTGAACGGCTACAGACCGAAGGAGCCGCTCAACCACGGTGGAAGTGGGATCGACGGCAGCGCCGGGAGGACGGGCGGGATCGGCGAAGAGGGGGCCGGGGCGGCACCGCCCTCGCTGGCATCCGCGCGCAGCGCCGGACACGCTCCACCCGGGCCGGTAGCCAGTTCGAAATGCCACCATTCGTTCTGATAGATCCGACACAGGCCCCAGCGATTTCCCTTCGCCTCCAGCCACTGCGCCCCCGCCTGCGGTCCCACGTCGATGGCGCGGCCCTGCACATGCGTCGACTCGTTGGGCGGCAGCACCCACCGCCGCGCCTCGTCGGGACTGCCGTAGGTCCGCACTCCCTCGTCCCAGAGCGCCTGCTGCTCGGCGGGCGTGCGGTAGCCGGAGTTGATGTACAGCGCGACCCCTTCGGCATGCGCCTGGTTCTCGGCCTGCGTGTACGCCGCGGCAAGCATCGGCTCCAGTCCCTCGGTCCCGCTGGCCTGGGCCACCTGCACGACCGGCGCGGCCGTGGCGGTGGGCATGGACAGCCCGGCCGCGGCGATCACCGAGAACACCGTGGCCGATACGCCCAGCAGGGTCCGGGTACGAAGCGTGATCGACATGTCAGCGATAGTAACGGCCGCGCGGCCGCGGTCCCCGCATCTACTCCCCTACGGCCCACATCGCACTGTCGATCACCGCTAGCAACATACCGGCGAACAGGAGGACATCGGCCTGTCCGAACGGACGTCATTCACATAGCTTTCCACATACTCACAGCACAATAAATCACCAATGTCCGAAACATCCTGTGCCACGCCCGATTTGTCGCAGCGGAAATGCCACTGTCCACAATGTATTCCAGTGTTGTGGAGCACGATCAACAATCCCCAGCAACCCGCGAGAAACCCGGAACCTACCGCGCCTTCACAAGTTTCATGACCTCGCCGCAATCCCCACCGTCGACGAACTCGAGCCACACCCGGTCACCCGTACGCAGTGGCGAATCGGACTCGATCACCGCATCGCGCACCACGAACTGCTCGCACGACTCGGTTGTCACGACCCCGAAGCCGCCGTCCCGATCGGCAACCCAATGCCCCACGATCGCCCACATTCGACCAACCCTATTGCACCACAAGCCCTTCCGCCTCGATGCAAAAGCAGTCGACGCATAGCAAATGGCTATCGCTCACAAGCCATTGCCTGTATGCGATAGCCACTTGCTCTGCGTGGTGCTGATGCGCTATGTGGTGGTGATCGGCTGAACGTCAGGGGCGCACGGGGGCCGACCCGCGAATCGCTTCGGCCGCTTCACGATTGCGGTCGATGCGCTCGATGATCTCTTGGCCGTGCGCCCGCGCGTAGGCGATAGCGACCTTGATCTTGCGGGAATGCAGATCCGATTGCTGGCTCAGAACAGCGATACGCCGTTCCACCGGACCATCCAGTTCCTGTAGGCGCGCAACGACTTCCCACACCTCCGGACCCGCAGCCAAAGCCGCGCGGCGGTCGCAGATGGGGCCGCGGAAAACTATTCCGGGGTGGTCGAGCTGGTCGAAACCCTCCCGGATCAGGCGGTCGAGTAGTGCGGTGGAACTGGTTCCCTCACGAGCGGCGCGTTCGACCAACCGACGGCTGGCGGATTCCGAGATACGAAACGACGTACTCATTGCCCTCCTCGACCTCCATCGACACCGGTGCAACGACGTCCCCCTGATCAAGAGTGCCTCGCGTCAGCGGATTGTTACCCCGGCGAACGGGGTGACATTTCGGTGTCCGGGCACATGCCCTGATGGCTGCGTTCGAGCGACCCGCAAGCGATCGCCAGCGGCGCAATGCCAGGTCAGAGAACCGTTCAGACGCGTTCCTTCGAACGGGTACGCACCCGCAACGCGATCGGCTTCTGCGTTTCCGCGAAGAAGTCGTTGCCCTTATCGTCCACGACGATGAATGCCGGAAAATCTTCGACCTCGATCTTCCAGACCGCCTCCATGCCCAGCTCCGGATACTCCAGAACCTCGACGGATTTGATGCAATCCAATGCCAGTCGCGCCGCGGGCCCGCCGATGGAACCGAGGTAGAAACCACCGTGTTCCTTGCACGCCTTGGTCACCTGCGCCGAGCGATTGCCCTTGGCCAACATGACGAACGAACCCCCCGCGGCCTGGAACTGATCGACATAGGAGTCCATCCGACCCGCGGTGGTCGGACCGAAGGAACCGGAGGCGTAACCCTCGGGCGTTTTCGCCGGTCCCGCGTAGTACACGGCCATCTCGCGCAGGTATTCCGGCATCGGCTCGCCCGCGTCGAGACGCTCCTTGATCTTGGCGTGCGCGATATCGCGGGCGACAACCAGCGGACCGGTGAGCGAAAGCCGGGTCTTCACCGGGTATTTCGACAGTTCGGCGCGAATCTCCGACATCGGCCGGTTCAGGTCGACCTCGACCACGTCGCCGCCGAGGATGGAATCGGTCTGCTCGGGCAGGTAGTGCGCGGGCTCGCGCTCGAGCTGCTCCAGGAACACACCCTCCGGCGTGATCTTGGCAAGCGCCTGCCGGTCGGCCGAGCAGGACACCGCGATGGCAACCGGGCAGCTGGCGCCGTGCCGGGGCAGACGCACCACGCGCACGTCGTGGCAGAAGTACTTACCGCCGAATTGCGCACCGATACCGAAGGACTGGGTCAGCTTGAAGACCTCTTCCTCGAGCTCCAGATCCCGGAAGGCATGCGCCGCGAGCGAACCCTCGGTGGGCAAGCTGTCCAGGTAGTGCGCGGAGGCGTATTTGGCCGTCTTCAACGCGAATTCCGCACTGGTGCCGCCGATTACGACCGCGAGGTGGTAGGGCGGGCAGGCGGCGGTGCCGAGCGAGCGAATCTTCTCGTCGAGAAACTCCAGCATGCGCGTGGGATTCAGCACGGCCTTGGTCTCCTGGTACAGGAACGACTTGTTCGCCGAACCGCCACCCTTGGCCATGAACAGGAACTTGTAGGACGGATGCGCGGGATCGCCCGCCGTCGAATACAACTCGATCTGCGCGGGCAGATTGGTGCCGGTGTTCTTCTCCTCCCACATGGTGATGGGGGCGAGCTGCGAGTAGCGCAGATTCAGCTTGGTGTAGGCGTCGAATACGCCGCGGCTGATCCATTCGGCGTCATCGACACCGGTGAGCACACCCTCGGACTTCTTACCCATCACGATCGCGGTGCCGGTGTCCTGACACATCGGCAGGATGCCGCCCGCGGAAATGTTGACGTTCTTGAGCAGGTCCAGCGCGACGAAGCGGTCATTACCGCTGGCCTCGGGATCATCGATGATCCGGCGCAGCTGCGAAAGATGCGCCGGCCGCAGGTAATGGCTGATGTCGTGCATCGCCTCGGCGGTGAGCAGGCGCAATGCCTCGGGTTCGACCTGCAGGAAGGTGCGGCCGTTGTGTTCGAAGGTGCTGACACCCTCGGTGGTGATCAACCGGTACGGGGTGTCGTCGGCGCCGATCGGCAGCAGATCTGAATAGCGGAAATCCGGCGCGGTCACGGACGCACTCCTTATTCGGTCTCAGGGCTGACGCACAGCCGGAGCCTCGGGAAGGTCTTCGGCAAACTGGTCACGAGCACAAGGAGCGTATCCAGTAATAAGAGGTCGACTGTTGCTTAGGCAACCCTCACTCGGTACATCCCACGAAAAGGTTGCACGTTCAACCCCACCAGTGCTACCTCTCAGATCTGGCAGTTGTCGCGCGACAGCACGCGGCGGGACATTTCAATGACATGTCAGAGTTTGGAGCGCTCTCGTGACCGATCCCCATTGGCTCGATGACGTCGAAATGCGCGCATGGGTGGGGTATGTGCGCACCAGGGACCTCATCGCCGCCGCGGTCGGACGCGACTCATCTCGCGAATCGAACCTCACCTATGTCGAATACTCGGTGCTGGCCTACCTGGCCGACGCACCGGATCATCGACTCACCTTCGCCGATCTCGCCGCCCAACTCGAATGGTCGCAGAGCAGACTGTCGCATCAGATCACTCGGATGGAGAAACGCACCCTGGTCGCCAGGGAGCCGATTCCGGACGACGCCCGCCGCACCGCCGCGCGGCTCACCCCGCGCGGCGCCGACGTGCTGGCCACGGCCGCGCCCGCGCATGTGCAGAGCGTGCGCAGACATATGGTCGACGTGCTCGACCGCCAGCAATTGGCCGCCCTCGCCGATATCTACGACACACTGCTCGCCCATCATCGAAAAGTCGCGGCCACCGAATAATCCGCCAGGTCAAGCCGATTGCACGGCCGGGTCCGGCAGCCCCAATGCCCGCTCGAACCCGTCCGGCACCACCAGATCGCCCCGATCGAGCTCGCCGACGCTGGTCTTGCGAAGTCCCAGCAGCGCCGAATCAATACCGCCGCGCAGGATGTCGAGCACATTCTCGACACCGGCCTGCCCGTTCGCGGCGAGCCCCCACAGGTAGGCCCGCCCGATCATGACCGCGCGGGCGCCGAGCGCCACGGCCTTCACCACATCGCTGCCGCGCCGGATGCCGCCGTCGAGCACCACCTCGATCTGCGATCCGACCGCATCGGCCACCACGGGCAATGCCCGAATCGCGGCGGGCGTGCCGTCCAGATTGTTTCCGCCGTGATTGGACACCGAAATCGCCGCGACACCGGCATCGACCGCGCGCAGCGCATCATCGACGCGCATCACGCCCTTGAGCATGACCGGCCCGTCCCACTGTTCGCAGATCCACGCCACATCCGCCCAATCCGGCGCTGGCGTACCCATCCACTCCCCGTAGGCACCGAAGAAACCTGGCGCCGGACCGTCACCGACAGCCATATTCGGCGCGGTGAGATCCGGAATGCGGCCGGAGCGAACATAAGTCGCGAGCCAGCGCGGCCGCGCCAGAGTCTGCGGTGCGAATGTCAGCATGGTCTTGAAGTCCAGCTTCTCCGGGATCACCGGGCTGCCCCAGTCGCGCCCGTGCGAGAAGGACCAGTCCAGGGTCAGGATAAGACCGACCGCGCCTGCCGTCTTGGCGCGCGACATCCGCTGCAGGATCTCATCTTTCGAACCACACCAGTACAGCTGGAAGAATGTCGCCGGATTCGCCGCGATGACTTCCTCGATGGGCTTGCTCGCGAAGGAACTGAGCCCCATCGCAATCCCACGAGCTGCCGCCGCACGCGCCACGGCCACCTCGCCATCCGGATGTACCGCCTGCACGCCGGTGGGTGAGATCAGCACCGGCATCGAGAGCTGCTGTCCCAATACGGTTGTCGACTGGTCGCGGTCGCCGATCGGGCCCGCGCAATGCGGTGCGAAGCCGAGTTCGGTGAATGCCTGCTGATTTTCATCGATGGTCTGCCCGCGCTCGGATCCGGCGATGAGTGCGCCGTACACCGACCGCGGCAGTCGTTTCTTTGCCCGCCGCTGCGCCTCGGCAACGGTTTCGAACCAGGTGTTCACGAGAGGGATCCTTTCGGGGAAGCCACCGGCCACCACAGCCGGATCTGTTCATGCAGGTCAGTGGTCAATTGGGCGAGCAGTGCGGTGCCTTCATCGGCGTTCGCGCCCGTCGGGTCGCCGAGCACGCCGTTGGCGCTGACCGCGCGCACTCCCCCGGCGCGCAGCAGGGGTAGGAGTTCGGCGAGCGGCCTCGTATCACCGGCGACGGCGTGTTCGGTGCGCACCGCCTCCGGCCGCAGCGCCAACTGCATCGAGGTCTCGGCGCGGCCCGCGTGCGGATCACCCGGATAGCGCGGCATGAATACCCGCACGTCCCGGGATTCGGAACGCAGCAACGCCTCGGCTTTGCGCAGCGGTGCGAGATTGCCGCCGTGCCCGTTGACGAGCACGATGCGGTCGAAAGTATCGGTGGCCGAGCGGCACAACTCGACGATCAGCAACTCCAGCGCGGCCTGCCCGATCGACAGCGTGCCCGCGAAACCCGCGTGCTCGCCGCTGGCTCCGTACGGGATCGCCGGCGCGATAAGCACATCCGACCGCAACCCGGCCAGCCGCGCGCACAATGCCACCGCGATATCGGTATCGGTGGACAGGGGCAGATGCGGTCCGTGCTGTTCGGTCGCCCCGACCGGCACGGCGAGAATCGCGCCCGCAGCCGCGCGCGACCCGACCTCCGGCCAGGTCAATCGCGCGGCCACAGTGTGTTCCGCGACACGTTCCACCATGCCGAGAGATTATCGTCAGTGACTGACATAATCAAGATCCGGCGATCGACGCCCATAATCAACAGCCGTGACCGATGCCAAGGTGCGGGGCCGCCCACGCGGCACAACCAAGCGCGAACTCGAATTGATCGCCATGCGACTGTTCACCGAACAGGGCTTCGCCGAAACCACCGTCGAGCAGATCGCCGCCGCCGCGGGTATCAGCGGACGCACCTTTTTCCGTTACTTCCCTACCAAGGCGGAGGTGCTCTGGTACCAGTTCGACGCCGAGGTCGAGGCACTGCGCGCGGCCTTCGCGACGGTGCCGGACGAGGTACCGATGATGACGGCGGTACGCCGAGTTGTGGTGAACGCCAACCGATATCGCGCCGAAGACGTGCCCGAGCTACGCGTTCGCATGCAACTCGTCGGCGGCGATCCGGCACTGGCCGCCACCGCGGGCGCGCACTATGACGCCTGGGAACGGGCCGTCAGCGCCTTCGCCGCACGCCGCCTCGGCGTACCGGAGGACAACCTGGTCGCGATGGCGGTCGGGCGCACCACCCTGGCCGCGGCGCGCGCCGCCTTCGATGCCTGGCTGACCCGCGCAGACACCGACCTCACGGTCTATCTCGACCAAGCGCTGGCGGCCCTGGCGCGTGGATTCGCACCGCCTTCCGAGGATTCGCATCTACCATCGAGCTAACGGCAGGTTTCACCGGCGACCGGGATGGGGTATGACTAGGCTCGGTATCGGCACGCAGCCGCATGCATGACTATCCCGACAATCCCGTCGAAAGGGGCTGGAATTTCCATGTCCGAGGTGTCCATGAGCCTTTCGGCGGATTCCCTGCCCGTAGGACCGGTCGACAACCTGCTTCCGCAGCTGGTCGAACACCTGCGGCAGAACCGAACCGGGCTGCGTGAAGAGTGGGCGAGGCGCATCACCGAGGCCCAGCTGCTGACCGCGATGACCCCGGAGGAAATCTTCTCCGAAGCGACCTCCATGTACGACAACTACGTCGAGGTGCTGGTAACCGGTAGCGTCGAGGCGCTGCAGGCCTACGCCCGCGATCTGTCCGAGCGCATTATTCCGAGAGGCGTCGAAACCGACGAGGTCCTCGGCATCGTGCTGCTGCTGCGCGACGTACTGGCCCGCTCGCTGTTCGAGAAGTACCAGGCCGATTTCGAAATGCTCAACGCCGTACTCGACGCGTACGAGCCCGCCGCGAACCGCATCGCGAGCACCGTGGCCATCTCGTTCGTGCAGGAGCGCGAGCGCGTCATCCGCCAGCAGCAGGAAGCCATTCGCGAGCTGTCCACCCCGGTGCTCCAGGTGCGTGAGCAGCTGCTCATCCTCCCGATCATCGGTGTGCTCGATTCGCAACGCGCCCGCCAGCTCACCGAACAGCTACTGCGCGCCATCCGCGCCAATCGCGCGAAGGTGGTGGTCATCGACATCACCGGTGTGCCCGCGATCGACTCCACGGTGGCCAACCACCTGGTCCAGACCGTCGACGCATCCGGCCTGATGGGCGCCAATGTGATCATCACCGGCCTGTCCTCCGAGATCGCCCTCACCCTGGTGACCATCGGCCTGGACCTGTCCAAGATGAACGCGGTCGGTGACCTCCAGGGAGGTATCGAAGAGGCCGAACGCTTACTCGGCTATGAGGTGACCCGCGTCACGGATCGAATGCTCACCGAGCGCGATGGGCGCTGATCGGGCCCCCCTATGCCGGTTCCGATCCTCAAACAAGGTACCTATCTAATTGCGTCGGTCCAGTCAGCCTTGACCGACGCCGATACCGAGCGTCTGCAGGACGACCTGATGAAACAGGTCAGCAGATACCGCGCACACGGGATCATCGTGGACGTCACCGCGATCGATGTGATGGATTCGTTCGCGGCCAGATCGCTGCGTACCATCGCGCACATGACCCAGCTCCGCGGTGCCGAAACGGTCATCGTCGGATTACAGCCCGAAGTCGCGTTCGCCATGGTGCAGCTGGGCCTCACCTTCGAGGATATGCACACCGCCCTCGACCTGGAAGAGGGCTTGGCGTGGCTGAACCGCATGACTCCGGCCCGCCGCCAGCGAGATGGTCGTGACAGTGGCCGCTGAGAACTTGGTGATTGCGGTCAGGGTGTCGGGTGACATCGTGATCGCACGTCAAGCCGGACGTGAGCTGGCGGCCAAGCTCGGATTTTCTCTGACAGATATGACCATGATCTCGACGGCGATCTCCGAGATCGCCCGCAACATAACCAGTTACGCGGGCAGTGGTGAAATTCGTTTGCTGGTCGATGACCGGGAGGGTCGCCAGGCGCTGGTCGTCCAGGCCGAAGACCAGGGCCCCGGCATCCTCGATATCGCCCGCGCACTCGACGACGGGTACTCCACCGGCCGCGGTCTCGGACTCGGCCTGCCCGGCGCACGCCGGCTGATGGACCGGCTCACCGTTGATTCGGCGCCTGGTCGCGGCACGTTGGTGGAGATGTGGAAGTGGGTACCCAACGGTGCATGAGGACGGGATCATCGGCCGGATCGAATGGGCGGTGGCCGGCCGTGCCCTGCCCGGTCAGCGGGTCTCCGGTGATCGCGGTGTGGTCCTCGACGCGGGCGGCGGCGCGGTGCTGTTCGCCGTGCTCGACGGACTCGGCCACGGCTCGGCGGCCGCGGACGCCGCCGATCGCGCAGCGCAGGTGCTCTCGGAGAACCGCGCCGAACCGCTGGACGTGCTGATGGTGCTATGTCATCGGGCCATGGCCGACACCCGAGGCGCGGCGGTGTCTCTGGCGCTGTTCGGCACATCCGATACGGTGCACTGGCTCGGCGTCGGCAATGTCGATTGCCGGATTCTGACCGCGGGTCCGGTCGGGCTCACTATGCGCGCGACGGTCCTGATGACCGGCGGCATCGTCGGCTATCGACTACCCCAGAACCTACCGGTACAGACCGTCCCGGTGCGTCCTGGCGATCTGCTGTTGATGTCAACCGACGGCATCGTCACCGAAGCCGCCGACAGCGGCATCGATCCGTCCAAATCCACCGCCGAGATCACCGCCGAAATCCTGGCCAGGCATGCCAAGGACACCGACGACGCATTGGTGCTCGCGGCCCGCCACCGGGGCGGCGTACTGGAGGCACCAGCGTGAACGGTGGCATGAAATGAGCGCGGCATTGGCCGCATTTCTCGACGCTTACTCGGATGCGCTACGGCGGCATCTGAACTCACCGTCGCAGGCGAGTCTCGGCGAGGGGTACGAACTCGGCCGCCGCGCCCTCGTCGAGGGCATCAGCCTGCTCGACCTCACCGAAAACCATTACCGCGTGGTGCAAGCCGCGGAATCGAGCACTGCGGAAGCCGAGGAATCCCCCAAACACGCCGAGACCGCACTCGAGTTCCTGCTGCAGACCCTCGCCGCCCTGGACATCGCCACCCGCGGCTATATCGACGGCACCCGCCGCGCCGAACAACAGCGTTCGCGCATCGACGATCTGGCCGGGCGCGATGCCTTCCGCACCGCCCTGGTGGAGTCGCTGCAGGACGGATTCTTCGTCGCCGATGCGCGCGGCACCATCATCGAGGTCAACTCCGCCTTCGGCGCGCTGACCGGCTATGGCGCATCGGAACTTCCGTTCCCGCTGCCGCATCCGTGGTCGACGCCGGAAGGTCCGCGCTATCCCGATCTGGGTAGCGAGGCCCAGCGGTTCGTGATTCCGGTCAAACACCGCGACGGCCGCACGGTCTGGCTCGCGGTGAGCACCAGCGCGATGGTCGAACCGGAGAAGTACGAGCAAATCTTCGTCGGCACCATCCGCGATGTCACCGCCGAACACGATGCGCAGGCCCGCGATCAGGCCGCGTCACGACTGGCCACCGCGGTCGGCGCGGCGACGAGTGTGGTCGAGGTGCTCGCCGTCGGGCTGGACGAACTGCGACGCACCGTCGGCGCGGAAACCGCGGTGGTGATGGTGTGGCCCAATCGCAATACCGGGCCGGAGACGTATGTTTCGGGGGCCGAGGGTGATCCGGAGGGCTCGGTGCTCGACGCCCGCGCGCGGGCGCTACTGGATCGAGCTCGCCGCCGTCCGGCGCGCAGTCTGTTCGCCATTCCGGAGGGCACCGAGAGTTCCGAGGGCATCGTCGCCCCGCTCGGCGAGACCGGTGATGCGGCACTGTGGCTGCGCTTCGCCGCGCCGCGCGCCATCAGCGCCGCCGACTGGACGTTGTTCTCGCTGCTCATCGGCCATCTGAGTCTGGCCGTGCAGCGGGCGCGCAACTTCGATCAGGCGCGCTCGACCTCGCTGACGCTGCAGCGTGCCATGCTCGGTCCGATCGAACTGCCGCCGCGCTTCTCGGTGCATTACGAGCCCGCGCTGCCGCCGCTGGAGATCGGCGGCGACTGGTACGACGTGGTGCCGCTGCGCGATGGCACCATCGGCGTCGTGGTCGGCGACTGTGTCGGGCGCGGTCTGTCGGCGGCCGTGGTGATGGGCCAATTGCGTACGGCCGCACGAGCTCTGCTGCTGCGTGGCGCGGGCCCGGCACAGCTGCTCGCGGAACTCGATACCGTTGCGGGCCGGATTCCCGGCGCGATGTGCACGACGGTCTGCGCGGCCGTTCTCGATCCGGTGCGCGGGTTGGTCCGCTACAGCAGTGCCGGACATATGCCGCCGATTCTCGCCGATGTCGGTCAGCCGGGTCGACTGCTCGAGGGCGGCCGTGCGGTACCGCTGGCAACCTTCGATACGCCACGACGCCCCGAAGCAACCACAGCGCTCACACCGGGTTCGACGCTGGTGTTGTTCACCGACGGCTTGGTCGAACAGCGCGGCGTCGATATCGATGACAGTTTCGCGAAGATTTCGGGGGTGCTCGCCGATACCGCGGGCAAGCTGCCGCGTGAGGTCGCCGATGCCGTGCTCTCCCGACTACGTCCGGCGGCGGGCTACGACGATGACGTCGCCATGGTCGTGTACCGGCAACCCCCGGCACCGCTGCGGCTCGAGATTCCCGCCAATCCGGATCAGCTCTCGGCGATGCGCAAGCGGCTCAAGGCCTGGCTCGCCGCGGCCGCGGTGCCGCACGACCTCGCCTCCGACCTCATCGCCGCGGCGAACGAGGCGTGTAGCAACAGCATGGAGCACGCCTATCGCAATGGCGGCGGGCCGGTCACCCGCGCGATCAACTCCACGGCCGAACTGCTCGGCCGCGCCACCAGCGCTGCGGCGGCCACCACCGCTCCCGGACTCGTCGAACTGACCGCCGAATGTGATACCCAAAAGGTCGTCATTCTGGTCGCCGACACCGGAACGTGGAAACCACGCTCCGCCGACCCAGGGCCGCGCGGACGCGGCATCGACATGATGCGGGCACTGACGGAAGAATTGGAGATAGACCACAGCGGGGTGGGCACCCGCGTCCGCATGTCGGTAACGTTGCCCGCGATCAAATCCCCCGTAGCGAACCCGCTGCGTGGCACGAACCGCCAGATTTCTGGCTGAGGAATGCGGCGCGAGAGGCGGGTTCATGGCAGATTGTGATGATGTGACAAACAACTCCGGAGACGCGTATCCCTTGGCGGACACGATGACCACCACAGTCGAGGCACACGATGGCGCGACCGTGCTCACGGTTTCCGGCGAGGTCGATCTGGCGACCGCGCCAGCGCTGGAGAACACCATCGAGGCCATCCTCACCGGCAAACCGGCGGTTCTGATCATCGACCTGACCGGTGTGAGCTTCCTCGCCTCAGCGGGTATGGCGACCCTGGTCGCGGCGCATCAGCGTGCGGGCGATACGACGACCATTGTGGTGGTCGCGGACGGTCCGGCCACCAGTCGGCAGCTCAAGATGACGAGCCTCGATCAGGTGTTCGCACTGCACACCACCCTGGCCGCGGCGCTGGCCTCACTCCGGTAGCGCCCCGACTTCGACCCGAACCCTTTCCGATCACCCGACCACCACGGAGCGAGTCTTACGAGCGACGTTCACGGCCCGTCTCGAGGCCGAGCTGTCGAAGCGCATGCGACGAAGTCGCCAGTCTCGACCGCTCGGCCTCCAGACGCTAGGGGGCCGTGAACACGCAGCGCCGCGGGCGCTGCGAATCAGCAGAGTTCGCGCAGTTGCTCGATCAGCTTGACCCGCTCGGCCGAGGTCGCGGCCATCGGCACCACATTCAGCACCGTGACACCCGCCGCACGGAATGCGGCGATCCGTTCCTTCACGAAGCCGGCCGGGCCGACCAGCGAGATATCGCGGACCAGATCATCCGGGACCACTGTGACGGCCTCTTCCTTCTTGCCCGCCAGATACAGCTCCTGGATCCGGTCCGCTTCGGCACCGTAGCCGTACTTGGTGGCCAACGTGTGGTAGAAGTTCTTGCCCTTGGCGCCCATGCCGCCGATGTAGAGCGCCAGATGCGGTTTCACGAATTCCAATAGCGGCGTGACATTCTCACCGATGGCCAGTGCGGGCCCCGCGTAGACGTCGAGCTCGCCGAGGCTCGGATCGCGCTTGGCCAGACCAGCATCCAGCGATTCGCCCCAGATCTGCTTGGCCTTCTCCGGTACGAAGAAGATCGGCTGCCAACCCTCGGCGATCTCCGCGGCCAGCTCCACATTCTTCGGGCCCAGCGCGGCCAGCAGCACCGGAATACGTTCGCGCACCGGATGATTGATCAGCTTGAGCGGTTTGCCCAGGCCGGTGCCCTGATCGGCGGGCAGCGGGATCTGGTAATACTTGCCCTGGTACTCCAGTCGCTCGCGACGCCACACCTTGCGGCAGATCTCCACCAACTCCCTGGTGCGTCCAATGGGCGCGTCGTAGGGAACGCCGTGGAAGCCCTCGATCACCTGCGGGCCCGACGCGCCGAGGCCGAGCACATAGCGGCCGTCGGAGACGAAGTCCAACCCGGCGGCGGTCATGGCGGTCAGGCTCGGCGTGCGGGTGTAGATCTGCAGGATGCCCGAGGCCAGCTGCAGCCGGGTGGTCTTGGCCGCGAGATATCCGAGCGCGCTCACCGCGTCGAACGAGTAGGCCTCGGGCACGAACACGATGTCGAGTCCGGCCCTTTCCAGGTCGGCCACCTCGGCGGCCGCCTCTTTGAAGCCGCCCGAGTAGTTGATGCTCAATCCGATCCGCATAGCACTCAACATAACCGCAGCTACGCACCGGCCGCGCACCGGCCACCGGTGCGAGCGGTAGCGTATTCGCCGTAGTTCTCCACTATCGTCGCAGGAAAACGAAAGGCCACCCGACGTGTCGCAGCCCGCCTTCGCTGAGGTCACTCTCGCGCAGTACTTGACCGACCTGGCCGCGAAGGTGCCGGCACCAGGCGGCGGTGCCGTCGCCGCACTGCACGCCGCACAGGGCGCCGCGCTGGTCGCGATGGTCGCGCGCTACACCACCCGGGCCAAGGATGCCGAGCACCGGCCGGTCATCGACCGGATCATCGAGGCGGCCGATGCGGCCCGCGAGCGCGCGCTGGCGTTGGCCGATGCGGATGCGGCGGCGTTCACCGCCGTCGGCAACGCCTACAAGTTGCCGAAGGATTCCCCGGAGCAGGTCGCCGCGCGCAGCGATGCCATTACCGCCGCGCTGCTCGAGGCTGCCCGGGTGCCCGCCGCGGTCGTCGACGAGGCCGATGAGGTGCTCTCACTCGCCACCGAACTGCTGCCGATCGGAAATCCCAATGTGGTCACCGATATCGGCGCCGCCGCCGATGCGGCGCGGGCCGCGGCCACCAGTTCGCAGCTCAATATCGAAATAAACGTCCGCTCACTCAGCGCCGAACAGGGCGATAAGTTCGCGGCAGTTCTGATCCGCATCGACGAGATCACTGCTCGTGCGGACGCATTGCACGCGGATGTATTGCATGCGGTACGCAGCTGAATTCGACCAACCGGTCGGATCGTTTGCCCGGTTTTATGCCGGGTATGTCGCCTCTATACGAAAAACCTGTGGACTCGGACGGCCGTTATAGAACCGGTACGTCGAGTTGATCATGAAGTCCTAGACTGGATTTCTGCGTCCCACACCAGCGTGAAGGGGTGGACCATGCGGAGCGCACTCAGATACCTATTCCTCGCGATCACGATCGTCGCCTTGGCGGCCTTCGGGTCCGGAACGGCATTCGCCACTACGATCCTCGAACCGAGCGCCGACGTCGTCGCGACGATTACCCCGTCGGCAGGCCAGGAAGTCGGCATCGCGGCACCGGTGACGATTCGATTCGCCGATTCGGTCGCCAACCGCGACCGAGCTGAACGACTGGTCGATATCCGAGCCACCGAGCCACTGCCGGGAGCCTTCTCCTGGGCGAGTGATCGTGAATTGACTTGGACACCAACAAGTTTCCTGCCCGCCCGAGCGCCGATCTCGGTGCAGGTCGGTAACACTCGCACCGAGTTCCGCACCAATGCGGGCGTGGTGGCCGACGCCGATATGTCAGCGCATACCTTCACCGTGAGCGTCGGCGGCGCGGTCGCGCGGTCGGTGCCCGCGTCCATGGGCAAGCCCGGCTACGAGACACCGACAGGTACCTTCCCGATACTGGAAAAGTTCCGTTCGGTCGTCTTCGACTCGCGCACCATCGGGATACCGCTGAGCTCCCCCGAGGGCTACGTCATCAACGGCGAGTACGCCGAACGCCTCACGTGGGGCGGCGTTTTCGTGCACTCCGCGCCGTGGTCGGTGGATTCGCAGGGCCATGCCAATGTCAGCCACGGCTGCATCAATCTGGCTCCCGACGACGCCGCCTGGTACTACCAGACCGTCGGCGTCGGCGATCCGGTCACCGTGCACTGGTGACCCGTAAACAATCCGTTTTTCCTTCGCGACACCTTCTCTCAATGTCGTCACGGGCAGCAAACCTGGCAGTATCCTGCCGGGGTTGATACAACTGCGGGACACACGTGATCGTATGACCTGATGAAGGTGGGGCGATGGATCGACCGGATATGACCTCGCGGGCGAATATGGGCCCGCAGCCGGGCGCTGCGCCACAACAACCGCTCGGTGCGCCGAGGACATACCGGACTCCGACACCGCCGAACCCGTTCCACCGGATCGGCTCCACCGAGGACGATGCGCCGACCGGTCCGATTCCGCGGATCCCGGTCGACGGCGCACCCATCGACACCGGTCCACTACGGCTCGTTCCAATCGACAGCGCCGCAACGCAATCCGGGCCGCTGCCCCGAGTGCCGGTCGACCGGGCGCCGACGAATACCGATCCGTTCCGGCGCATTCGCGGCCAACAGGTTCCCGGCGGCCAAGCTCCGAATCCCCAGGGCCCGAGGCAAATCGGACCGATACCGCGGATTCCGATCCAAGACGTTCCCGCGCGTCAGGCACCGGTTCCAAACATCTCGATGCACCAGGCGCCGACCGTGCAGGACAGTGAGCAGCAATCGCTGACATTGCCGGATCCGATCCGTCAGGCACCCATCACCGCAAACCCGAACCCTCCCGCGCCTGGCGCACCGCGTCCGCCCGCCGTGCAAGATCCCCATTGGCACCCCCCTGTTCCTCAGGAGCCGCCCATGCGGGCTCCGCTCCAAGAAGATCCGATGCGCCAGAACCCGATTCACCCGGGGCCTCCCCACGCCGAAGCCACTCGACACGATTCGAACCATGACGCACCGGGCACGTACGAGCAGAACCTGATTCAGGTAGACGACAGCGAATTCACGCGGCAGGAACTCGACTATCGAGGTGAGTGGTCCGAGTGGGTCGAAGAAGTTCCCGAGGAACCGAAACCCGCTGCGCCGGATTACTTCCGGCACGAGGAGGCATTGGCGGCCATGATCGATCGTTCCGGGCGGAATCGGTCGAAGCGCCGGTGGGTGCCCGTGCTGGTCGGATCGGTCGCGGCGGCCGGACTGCTCGTCGTGGCGTTCGTGCAGATTCGCCCGGATCCGCAACCGGCGACGGTTGCCTCGTCCACACTCAGCCAGGTCGCGGTCTCCGGACCCACCCCCGCCGCCGAGTGCCCGGCCGAGCGCGTCGGGGACACCATCACCGGCAACGGTGCGGGCGGAATGGATTCCGGACCGGGCGTCATCTTCGCGTTCCAATACGCGTATTACGTCACCCGGTCCGGTGTGGCGACCCGAGAGTTCGTGGCGCCCAATGCATCCGTCTCCCCCGCCGGGACAATTCAACAGGGCATCGATGGCATTCCGGCCGGTACCACCCACTGCATCAGCATTACGCCGGGGACGTCCGTCGGCCAGTATCTGGTGCAGGTGACCGAGCATCGGCCCGATTCGACATCGGTCACCTACAAACCCCAGGTCGTCACGACGGCGCGCGTGGGCAACCAGACACTCATCACCGGGATCGGCGCGGCCTGACGGTCACACCGGCGAATTCCACGGCACCAGTACGATTTTCCCGCGGACGCGCCCGGATTCGCTCAGGTGATGCGCCTTGACCACCTCGGCCATCGGCAGCACCTGATCGACCTCGACATGCAACCGGCCCGTCTCGAACAGGGCGGTCAGCTCGCGTAGATCGCGGCCGGACGGATCGACATACAGCCGCTCGTACCGCGGATCGCTGTCGGCATCATTGCCCTGCGCGTCGATCAGGCGACCGTCCGCGGCGAGCACCGGCAGCGAACGCGACCCGTAGTCGCCGCCGACGAGATCGAAGACGACATCGACATCACGCACGATCCCCGCGAAATCGCTTGTCGTGTAATCGATCAACTCATCCGCTCCGATACCACGAAGGAATTCGTGATTGGCGGCGCGGGCCGTGCCGATCACATACGCGCCACGGTCCTTGGCGATCTGCACGGCGAAATGTCCGACACCACCGGCAGCCGCATGCACCAGCACGCGTTGTCCGGCAACGACTTCGGTAAGTCCCTGCCATGCGGTCAGCACCGCGGTCGGCACGGCGGCCGCATGGATGTGATCCAGGATCGCCGGTTTCGGTGCGAGGAACTCCTCCTGCGCCACAACGTATTCCGCATACCCACCCGACCGACTGAGCACCATGCCGTAAACCTCGTCGCCGACCCGGAATCGCTCGACACCGGCGCCGACCGCATCGACGATCCCGGACACATCGAAGCCGAGGGTGAACGGCGGATCCCCGAGTTTGCGCACCAGTCCGGACCGCAGCTTCCAGTCCGCCGCATTCATACCGGTGGCGGCGACCCGCACCAGCACCTCGCCAGGCCCGGCGCTCGGCCGATCGACCTCGACGATTTCCAGAACCTCGGGACCACCGAATCTTTGTTGCGTGATTGCGAGCATGCCACCGATTCTGCGGTCCCCTAGTATCCAAGGGAAAGAAGGCACTTCAATGATCCCGAGGTACCCAATGGATACCGTTGTCGACTGGTCCGGTTCCGATAACCTGGTCAAGAGCTATCTGACCAACTGCCCGGCCCGCGAAGTGCTGACGGTGCTCGCCGACAAATGGGTGCTCCTGGTGCTCGGCGTGCTGCGCACGGCGGGCGGGCCGGTGCGATTCAACGATCTGCGGCGTCGGCTCGACGGCATCACCCAGAAGATGCTCACCCGCACTCTGCGCAACCTGGAGCGCGACGGGCTGGTCCGCCGTGCGGTCTACCCCACCGTTCCACCGCGGGTGGAGTACTCACTGACCGAATTGGGTGCCAGCCTCGGGGAGCTCAGTCATGCAATGGGAGTCTGGTCGGTGCGGCACCACAGCGAAATCCACTCCGCCCGTGAGAAATTCGACAACCGCGCCGAACCCGAACCCATCTGAACACCTCAGGCCGCGCGGAGGAGGTCGCCGCCCGACGCCAGCGCCGCATAGCGGCCGTCGGCGTCCATGAGCTCGCGGTGGGTGCCGCGTTCGATGATGTGACCGCGGTCGAGTACGACGATCTGGTCGGCGTCGCGGATGGTGGAGAGCCGATGCGCGATGGTGATGGTCGTTCGACCTTCGGATAGCGCGTCGATGGCCGCCTGCACCTCCTGCTCGGTCCGGTTGTCCAGTGCGCTGGTGGCCTCGTCGAGTACCAGGATCGGCGGATTGCGCAGGATCACGCGCGCCACCGCCAAACGCTGCTTCTCACCGCCGGAGAACCGATAGCCGCGTTCGCCGACCAGCGTGTCGTACCCGTCCGGCAGACTCGCGATGTGGTCGTGGATCTGCGCGGCCCGCGCCGCTGCATATAACTGCTCATCGGTCGCATCGGGTTTGGCGAACCGCAGATTGTCCGCGACCGAGGCGTGGAACAGATAGGTTTCCTGGGAGACCACACCGACGGCTGCGGCCAGATCGGCAAACGTCAAGTCCCGCACGTCGATTCCGTCGATCTGAACCCGTCCGGAGGTCGCATCGTAGAGTCGCGCCACCAGATAGCCGAGTGTGGTTTTGCCCGAACCGGTTTCGCCGACGATGGCCAGGCTGGACCCGGCGGGCACAGTGATGTCGATGTCCTGCAACACATCCCGTGTCCCGGATCCGTAGGTGAAGCCAACATGCTCGAAGCGAACCTCACCTTGCACGCCCGGATCCGGCACCGGCACCGGCGTTATCGGTTCCTCGATATCCGGCTTCAAGTCCAAGTATTCGAAGATCCGGCCGAACAGCGACATGGAACTCTGCACCTCCACACCGGTGTACAGCAACTGCACCATCGGGCGCAGCAGGCTCGTCTGCAAGGTCGTGAAGGCGACCAGGGTGCCGATCGACACCAGCGGATGTCCCGCCGCCACGGTCAATCCCGCCGCCCAGTAGACGATCGCGGGCATGGCCGCCATGACGATCTGAATCGTCGACTGCCGCCACCGTCCCGCCATGCCGGACCGGATCTCCAGGTCCACCAGTCCGCGCGACTCCTGCGCGAAATCGTCGACCAGAGCCGGCGAGCGGCCCATCGTGCGCCCGAGCAGAATGCCGCTCACCGAGAGCGATTCCTCCACGATCGCCGACATGCCCGCCAATTTCTGTTGCCGCTGTGCGGTGATCTTCCTGCGTTCGTCTCCGACGCGGCGGCTGATCCAGACGAAGAACGGCAGCATGATCAGCGAGACCACGGTGAGCCGCCAGTCCAGGGCGATCATGGCGATCACCGAGGCGGTCACGGTGGTGAAATTCGAGACCAGTGAGGTCGCGGTCGAAGTGACGGTGGATTGCATCCCGCCGATATCGTTGGCGATCCGCGACTGCACCTCACCGGTGCGGGTAGTCGTGAAGAACGACAACGGCATTCGCTGCAACTGCGCATATACCGCGGCGCGCAGATCGTGCATGACCTGTTGACCGACCGCGGTGGAAATGTAGGTCTGGAGCACGCCGAAGATGCTCGTGAGTGCGGCGACCGCGACCATGCCCGCCGCCAGCGCGGTCAGCAGACCGGTGCGGCCGTGCGGCAGGGCGTCATCGAGGATGCCGCGCAACATGAACGGCGACGCCAGCGAGACCAGTGACGATAAACCGACGAGCGCGGCGACCAATGCCAAGCGCGTGCGATAGGGACGAAACAGCCGGACGATCCGGCGAAGTTGATGTGGGGGCCGCATAGGCGCCTCCCTTCCGAGGACTACTGCATAAAACTGAGCATGACTCATAATTGTTCCGAAAACAATGAGTTATGCTCAACAAATGGACAACGCGCTCGATCTCGACCTCCCCGAGCTGTTCCTACGCACGGCCAAACGCATCCGCCGCAACCAGGTCGCCAGACTCGCCCCACTCGGCATTACCCCAGGTCAGGCCCGTGCGCTCCGCATTGTCGGCCATCACGACGAGCCCCTGCGGATGGCCGCGCTCGCCGATCACCTCGGCATCGTGCCGCGCTCGGCCACCACCGTCGTCGATGCGCTCGAAGCCGCGGACTTGGTCTCGCGCGCGCCGGACCCGACCAACCGCCGTTCCACCCTGGTGACGCTGACCGACTCCGGCCGAACCGCGCTCTCGCAGATGGCCGCGGCCCGCCGCGCCGCGGCCGAAGAGGTCTTTGCCAGCCTGAGCGTCGAGCAGCGCACAACGCTTCGTGACTTGCTTGCCGCACTCGATGCGCAGGCATCGGTCGGCCCATCCACTGGGACGAACATCTCGTTGACTTCCCTGCCGCGCCGGAGCTGAATTGGGACATGCTGGACATGCCCGCCGGTCCGATTGTGAAGGTGCAGGCCGGCATTGCCGCCGAAGCGCGGACCTGCTTTCTGTTGCGAGGGGTGTTCGACGCCGCCGAGTGCGCCGAAATCATCGATACAGCCACCGATTCGGGCTTCGCGCCGACCGGCGCGCACTATCCGGCGTCCTATCGCAACAATGACCGGTTGGTCCGCGACGACCCGGTGCTGGCGGATGCGCTGTTCAGCAGGATCGCCGAATACCTTCCGTCGCGGCTGCATATCGATGGCGCCGACTGGCGGCTGGTCGGGCTCAACGAGCGGTTCCGGTACTGCCGCTACCGCGGCGGCCAATCCTTCGCCACCCATCGCGATGGCGCGCATGCCAGCAGCGCGACCGTCGTCTCCCGGCTGACGTGCATGATCTATCTCAACGACAGCACCGAGTTCGACGGCGGACAAACTCGCTTCTACGCCAGCGGCGAACCGGGTGCCGCCTCACTCGGGGTGGTTCGGCCCGAGACCGGCGCCATCGTGGTTTTCGATCATGCGCTCTGGCACGACGGCGAGCCGGTGACCGGCGGCACCAAGTGGGTGATGCGCACCGATGTGCTCTACGAGCGGGAGCAAACCATCGCATCATCGGAGGGCATCCTGCGCGGACACGATGGGTATGTGTGGAGTGTCGCGGCCCGCGCGAACGGCACGCTTGTGAGCGCCTCGCGCGACCGCACCATCCGGATCTGGGAGCCGACCGGGGCTGGCTATGCCCAGCGGCGCACGCTGCGCGGTCACGATAGTTCGGTGACCGCCCTGCTCGCGCACCCGAACGGCGAGCTGTGGAGCGGCTCGCGCGACGGTGCCGTTCGCCGCTGGCGTTCGTGGGAACCGCATACGGTCGGGCATCATTGCGGCGCGGTGCTGTGTGCGAACGCCTTGCCCGACGGGCAAGTGGTTACCGGCGGTGCGGACGGGCGGGTTCGATGGTGGCGTGCGGATGGGTCGGAAGGCGTGCTCGACGTCGGTGGCTGGGTATGGGCAGTGGCTTATGCTGGCGCACAATTGGTTATCGGTTCCGAGGACGGCACGATCGCGGTCCGGGATGCGGACGGCAGTCTCGTTGGGAGTGTGCGGGCGCCCGCCCCTGTACGCGCGCTGGCCGTTACGCCATCGGGCACGGTGATAAGTGGTGACGCCGAAGGCTGGTTGCGCGTCTGGAACCTGCCTCGGCCACTTCCCGACGAAGCACGCCCTTTTGCGTCGAATCCGACTGCGGCACACGAACAGACATTGCCCTCGGACTCGGCGACGCCCACCGACCGGATACCGCATTCCGCGATATCCGAGCTGAGCGCGCGACGGGCGCACACAGGTGCCATCTGCGCGGTGACGCCGCTGCCCGACGGACTGGTGGCCACCGGCGGCGAGGACGGGGCCGTACGAATCTGGCACGCACCCGATCTCACCGAACTCGAGGTGTTCCACCACGACGATTTCGTCCGCAGCCTCGCCGCGCTCCCCGACGGGCGTTTAGCGAGCGCCTCATACGACGGAACCGTGCGCCTCTGGCAAGTTCAGACGTAGCCCACAACGGGCAGGCATTACCTTGTCCCGCTATGGCGTGGATGTCGCAGGGACGCTAGCTGCGGCGCGGTGGTTGGCCCGTTTGCCTGCGGAGGTTGCATGCGCAACGCATCGGCGCTGTGCGGGAGAGTCTGTTGCAGCGGATCGACGCGTTGCGCGGGCCGAAGTCGTTGGTGCGGTGGTTGTTCAGGCGGGGTGCGTGTTCTCGGCGGCGGTTACCACGTGGCGCATGAGAAGGGCGGTGGTCACCGGGCCTATGCCGCCGGGGACGGGGCTGAGGGCGAAGGCTTTGCCGCGGACGGTCTCCGCGTCTACGTCGCCAACGATTTTGCCGTCGGGGGCTTCGTTGGTGCCCACGTCGATGACGGTGGCGCCCTCGCGGATGTGTTTGCCGGTGACCAGGCCGATGCGGCCGGCGGCGGCTACCACGATATCGGCGGCGGAGGTTACTGCGGGGAGGTCGGTGGTTCGGGAATGGCAGATGGTGACGGTGGCGTTTTCGGCCAGCAGAAGTTGAGCAAGGGGCTTGCCGACGATATTGGAGCGGCCGACGACCGCGACATGCCGACCGGCGAGCGGGATTTCGTGATGCTTCAGTAGTTCGACGACGGCCTCGGAGGTGGCGGGGACGAAGCCGTCGAGGCCGGAGGCGAGCAGGCCGAGCGAGAGCGGGCTGACGCCGTCGACGTCCTTGGTGGCGGCGATCGCGGAGCTGACATCGTCGAGGGTGACACCGGCGGGCAGCGGTGTCTGCAGCATGATCGCGTCGATGGTGCTGTCCGCGCTGCGGGCAGTGAGTTCGGCGCTTATCCGCTCGATGCTCGCGTCAGCGCCGAGTTCGATGGTGTCGCAAGCGATTCCGAGACGTTCGGCGGCCTTGCGCAGCGAGTTCACGTACCACGCGCTGGCCGGATCATCATTGGCCACGATCAGGGCCAGGCGCGGCGCGGTTCCGCTCGCGGTGAGCGCGGCGGCGCGCTGCTTGGTGTCGGCGTTGATGGCGGCGGCGAGTTCCTTGCCGGACAGCGAAACGGTATCCACGTTGTCACACCTTATCGGCTGCACCATGCCGACGGTTCCGCTGGTCGTCTCGCGCGCCGCTCGGTTCGCTCGAATGCCGGAATCAACGGATAGCAATTACCGGGTTAGCGCCACTACCAGCCGTATTGTGATAACACCCCATCTCAGCTAACTATCAGCTGACCTACCGAAAGCCCCGTTTCACGCGTGGAAAGGTGTCGACTGTAGTGAAAATCGCGAGGCATTGGAAACTATGGGTCGCGACCGCGTTCGCGGCCGCGACCATCACCGGACTATCCAGCGCACCCGCCATCGCGGTGCCGGAAACCGACGCCCTATACAACTCCGCCCAGCGCGCCTTCACCGACGGCGACGACGCCGCAGGGCGCGCCGAACTCCGACAGCTCATCGCCGCCGACCCGGCCGACGCCGAGGCCCTTTCGCTGCAGGCGATCTGGTCGCATTACGCCAATGACCTGCCCGCCATGGCCGATGCGCTGGCCCGCCTCGCCGCGGTCGACCCGGCAATGGCCCAGGGCACCAACAACGTGCTCGGCGCGATCGGCGCTGCCCTCGGCACCCTGCCGAATCCGCTGCCGGCGCTCGTCGGACCGCAGACCGGAATCGTGGTACTCGGCTATGGCCTGCTTCCCGACGGTTCGCTGCGTCCCGAACTGGTGAACCGGTTGACCGCGGCCTGGTTGCAGGCGGTCGCGGCACCACTTTCACCGATCGTCGTCACCGGCGGCAATCCACAGAACGGGATCACCGAGGCCGAGGCCATGCGGGCCTGGTTGGTCGGCATGGGCCTGCCCGCATCCCGGATCAATGTCGAGAGCCGGGCCGGATCGACGGTGCAGAACGCACTTTTCAGCACCGATATGCTGCGGGATATCGGCGCGAGCAGCGCGGTCGTGGTCACCTCGCCGAACCACATCCGGCGCGCGGTCGCCGATTTCATTGTCGCGGGCACCCGGGTGGTCGGGGCGACGACCTCACTCGAGCAGCTGGTATCGCAGTTGCCGCCACCCACCAGGCAGGCGCAGCGCGGCATCTACCTGGACGCTACGCGGACATTCCAGCTCGCCACCTCGCGCTGAGCGATACGGGTACGAGCGTGCGCTTTCGGCTCCGAAATGTCAGAAACGACGCAAAAATGCACGCTCGGCCCCCAGCGCACCGGCAAACACGGCACGATATTCCGATGATGCCAACCGGAGATGTGGTCGCGCGACTGCGCGCCGCGGGGTGTGTTTTCGCCGAGGACGAGGCACGGTTGCTCATCGCCGCCGCGACGGAGACCGGTGCCGATCTCGCGGAGTTGGTCGCGCAACGAGTGTCGGGTACACCGCTGGAATACCTGCTGGGCTGGACCGAATTCCACGGCATGCGAGTCGCGGTCGTCCCGGGTGTGTTCGTCCCGCGCCAACGCACCGCCTTCCTCGTCGACGAGGCCGCCGACCTCGCCCGCGCCATGCCGACGCACCCTATCGTCGTCGATATATGTTGCGGCTCAGGCGCATTGGGTCTGGCACTGGCCAAAACCCTGGCCGCCGAAGGGCGTCCGATAGAACTCGCCGCCACCGATATCGAACCTACGGCGGTCGAATGCGCCCGCCGCAATCTCACCCCGATCGGCGCACCCGTCTACGAAGGCGACCTTTTCGAGCCGCTCCCCTGTGAATTGTGCGGGCGCATCAATATCCTGCTCGCCAACACCCCGTACGTGCCATCGGAGATGATCTCCAGGATGCCGCCGGAGGCACGCGATCATGAACCGCGCACCGCCCTCGACGGCGGACCCGATGGCCTCGATATCTTCCGCCGTGTCGTCGCGGCCGCCCGCACCTGGCTCGCGCCGGGCGGCCACCTGCTCGTTGAATCCACCGAAGCTCAGGCCATGCCCTCGATCGGCATCCTCACCGCGCACGGCTTCACCGGCCGCAGCGCCGAATCAGATCAGCTCTACTCCACCGTCGTGATCGGCACCAAGCCCGATGCGTGATGCGGATCACTACCCAACACCGATGAACCGGTCACGACCAGCTGAGGCCGCTACTTCTTACGCCCGGTGAACTCGTCCATCGAGTGGTACACACCAACCGAATTCAGGAACAGATCGCGCAGCTTGATCGGCAGCAGACCGGAGATCGCCTTGTTGAGCCGGGAGGTCCACGGCAGGATCACAAGTGGAGTACCCGCCTTCATTTCGCGCCACGAGGTATCGACCACATCATCTTGTTCCAGGATCGGCGTGAACAGGAAACCCTTTGCGCCATCGAACATTCCGGTGTTGATATAGGTCGGACAGACCGTGGTGACCCGCACGTGGTCGTGACCCGCCTGTTCCAACTCGATACGCACCGAGTCCGACCAGCCCAGCGCCGCCCACTTCGAGGCCGCGTACACGCTCATGCGCGGATTGGAAACCAGACCCGCCGATGACGCGATGGTCATGACCCGCGCCGCACCCGTGCCACGCACCATCGCTGGCAGGAATTCGAGCGTAATGTACATCGGCGCAAGGGAATTGATTGCCATCGTCTTATCGATATCGGCGCGATCGGCGGTCTCCCAGAAGTAACTGTTGCCGCGCACAATGCCCGCATTGTTGATCAGGATATCGATATCGCCCACGTCGGCGCGTACGGCGGCCGCGGCCTCGCTGATAGCGTCGTGAGCGGATACGTCGACCACATAGTGATGAATAGCGACGCCGTGACCGGATAATTCGACCGCGGTCTCCTTCAGCGCGGATTCGTTGATATCCCACAGCACCACCGCGGAGGCACCCTCGCGCACCGCACGCTCGGCGAACCGCTTGCCAAGGCCCATCGCCGCGCCCGTGACCAGGACCTTCTTATCGGCTACCGTGTCCAGTTTCATTCGTCCTCATCCTGATTTCTTCGTGAGCAGCTTCTGGCGCAGTTATTTTCGACGGCGCGGTTACTTGTGATGGCGCAACTATTTTTGACGCAGCGCCTTCATGACACCGAAGAACAGCGTCATCGTCTTCGCCCACAGTTCCTCGGACATGCCGGGCAGCGGCGCGATGGGGAACATCCGCTGCACCGCGATCGTCTGGGTGTCGATGTACTTCAACAAGCCCTCTGGCCCGTGCCGACGCCCGGTACCCGAAATGCCGAGTCCACCGGATGGCGCGTCCGCACTCCCCCATGCGGCGATGAAGCCCTCGTTCACATTCACCGAACCCGCATTGATGCGCGCGGCCACCTTGCGACCTCGATCGACATCCTTGGTCCAGACGCTCGCATTGAGCCCGTATGCGGTGTCATTGGCCTGCTCGACCGCCTCGTCGTCGCTGCCGACCCGATATATCGACACAACGGGCCCGAAGGTCTCCTCGCGGTACACCGTCATCCCGGGACGCACTCCGGTCAGCACGGTCGGCTCGTAGAAGTACGGTCCGAGATCGGGACGAGCCTTCCCGCCCGCGAGCACCTGCGCACCCTTCGCGACGGCATCGTCGACATGCGCACTGACGGTGTCCAATTGGCGCTGGAACGTCAAAGACCCCATATCACTGTGGTAATCGAGCGCACCACCCAATTCGATGGCCCGCACATGTTCGATGAATTCGCCGACGAACCGGTCGTAGACCTTGTCGTGCACATAGATTCGCTCCATCGACTCGCACAGTTGCCCCGCCGAGGCGAAGCAGGCCCGAATCGCGATCTTGGCCGCTCGGGACACATCCGCATCGGCCAGCACCAGCAGCGGATTCTTACCGCCGAGTTCGAGTGAATAGCCGATGAGCCGCTCACCGGCCTGCTGTGCGATGATTCGGCCGGTCGCACTGGACCCGGTGTAGTCGACATAGTCGGCGCGCGCGATCACCTCACCGCCGATCACCGAACCACGGCCGAGCACCGCCTGCCAGAGCCCGCGCGGTAGCCCGGCGCGCTCGGCGGCATCAATGGCCCACAGCGCGGTCAGCGCGGTCTGGTTATCCGGGCGCGCGACCACGGCATTTCCGGCGACCAATGCGGGCAGGGCGTCGGAGACGGCCAGAGCCAGGGGATAGTTCCATGGGGAAATCACCGCGACCACGCCCTTGGGCCGATGCCGCACATCGACCTGGGTCAGTACCGGCAGCACACCGCGCGGCTTGCGGGTGGCCAACAGCTTGTTGGCAACCGACGCGTAGTACCTGGCATTGACGGCCACATCGCCGACCTCGTCGAAGGCGTGCGCGCGCGACTTGCCGGTCTCGGTCTGCACGATATCGAGGATGGTGTCCTGTTCGGCCAGCACGATGTCGTGGAATTTCCGCAGCACCGCGACCCGCTCACGGACCGAGCGCCGCGCCCATTCGCGCTGTGCGGTGCGCGCGGTCGCGAAGGCGGTCTCGATATCGCCGGTCGAGGACTGGGGCAGATCCGCGATCTTGCGCCCGGTCGCGGGCGCGAACATCTCCACCGCGGGAGCTCCACCCGCGATCGCACGATCTAGCAGGGGTCGCACCAGGGCCGCGGGCAGGGCCGTCGGTTCGGTCAGTTGGCGGGCGGTCGTCATTGTCGGCCCTCTCCTGGGTCGGGCGCCTGTGCTGGACGAGGCGGTAAGCCGGGTTCAGCTATTTCCTGAACACTGGTGTTAGATTAATGCCGGTGCCGCACCTCGTGTCAAGCTGTCGGTGTGGGACACATACGGGTCAGGCTTCGAGTTGTGAGGCATCACCATGTCCACTGACATTCCCCAGGCGAATGGCGCGGTGCGCCGGGGCCGACCACCGCAGACCCAGGAGCAGGCCGAGGAGGTCCGCGCTCGCATCGTGCTCGCCACCGCGACGGTATTCACCCGCGGCGGCTCGCGCGGACTCAGCGTCGCCCAGATCATCGAGCAGGCCGGACTGGCCCGCCCCACGTTCTACCGCTATTTCGGCAATGCCACCGAACCGTTGCACGTCGTATTGGAGGCATCCAACGACGGCCTGGTCGACGGCATCCGCACGGCACTGACCGGTCCGGACGAGCCGGTCGAACTCGGCATTCGTCTCATCGACGCCTACCTCGGCTGGGCCCGTGGGCACGGTGCGATGCTGCGCCCGCTGTTCGCCGAACTGCACGATCCGGCCTCGCCGGTATCGGCCTATCGCGAACGGGCACTGGACGATATCCGCGCATTGGTGCGCGAAACATTCACGGAATTGGGCCGCCCGGTCCCCTCACCGCTGGATCTCGATGCCGCCCTGCATGTTTGCGAGTATGTGGTCTATCGCATTTCGGCGGGTACCGAGCCCGGCGCAGAGCCGGACGCGGAAACCGTTGCCGCTGGACGGCTCACCATGATCCGCGTGCTGCTCACCACGCTCGGCACCCGCGCCGATCTCGAATACGCGATGACGCTGCCGGCCATCTTCCCGGCCGCACGGTGAACCTACAGATCGAGTTCGAGTTCGCCGCCGCGAGAACGCGATACGCAGGTGAGCATCGCATTGTTGCGCTCGCCGGGCAGTAGGGCCCGGTCCCGGTGCTCGACATCCCCGGCGAGCACACTCGCCCGGCACGTCCCGCAGAAACCCTGCTGGCAGGAGTAGGCGACGCCGGGCACCGCCCGCCGGATCGCGGTCAGCGCGGATTCGTCGGCCGCGACATCGACCTCGGTTCCACTGCGGCGCAACCGAATACGGAATGGCGCGCCGTTGCTGACGGGTACCGCCGAGAAGCGCTCGGTATGCAGCGAAGCCGTCGGATCATGAAGCAGCAGCACCTTGCGCGCGGCTTCCGCCAATGCCGGTGGTCCGCAGACATATACCGCGGCACCGGTCGGCGTCTGTTCGAAGATCATCCGCGGATCCGGTACCCCGTACTCGTCATCCGGTCGCACCACCACATCACCACCGGTGAAGTGGGCGAGCTCGTACAGGAAGGGCATCCGCGCCCGCGAGCGACCGAAATACATCAGCCGCCATGGTATTCCGGCACGTTCGGTGGCGGTGACCATCGGCAGGATCGGCGTAATCCCGATTCCGCCAGCCACGAAGAGATACTCCGGTGCGTCGATGAGCGGGAACGCATTGCGTGGTCCCCGCACCCACAGTCGGTCGCCGACACGCAGCTGCTCGTGGATCTCGCGAGAACCACCGTCGCCATCGGCGATGTAGCGCACCGCGATTCGGTAGCAGCTGCGATCCTCCGGATCACTGTTCAGCGAATACTGCCGCTGACGACCCGAGGGCAGGAATACATCGATATGGGCGCCCGGCGTCCAGGCGGGCAGGTCCGCGCCGCCTGGATCGCACAGGGTCAGGCTGACCACCTCGTCGGCCTCGACCTCGATTCCGATGATCGCCAGCTCGAAATCGAAACCGGTGCGCCGCACCGGCTGTGGTCGCGAAAGCAGCTGCGCCGCTTTCCCTTCGGTGAATACCCGCTTGTAGGTGTCCACCGCCGACGCGATCATCCGCAGCCCGGTCCCCGGCCGGAACTGCTCCTCCACGGCAGTCATGCGTTTGCCCGTGCCGCCGGCGACTGCGCGAGGTAGCGCAGTGCGTTATCCATCGGACCGAGTTGGGAGGGATGGAATCCCGGCCGCAGGTACCGCGGAATCTCGGTCAAGAAAGTCGTGAAGTTCGGCACCACGCCACGCAATGAGGCGCTGGCCATCTGTAGCGGCCACCACCGGCCCTTATTCGGCGACGGGTCCCGCTGGAACAGGTAGGCGCCCGAAATCACGAACAACGCGAGCAATCCCGAACTGGCGATCAGCGCCTGACGTGCCTTGCGGGCGTAGCCGCCGTCGAGATGCATGTACGCGTCGTAGACGACGCTGCGGTGCTCGACCTCCTCGGCACCGTGCCAGCGGACCAGATCCAGCATTGCCGGATGCATCCCTTTTTCCGCCAATTTGTCATTGGTGAGCAGCCATTCGCCGATGACCGCGGTGTAGTGCTCCATTCCCGCGAACAGAGCGAGTCGCTCACACAGCCATTCGTGTTTGGCTCGGCCGGACAGGCCGTGGTCACCGAGCAGCCGATCGATCAGCCAGGAGACGCGATCCACCATCGGGCCGACCTCGAGTCCGAGGCGTTCCAGTTGGTGGCGGGCCTTTTCGTGCGAACCGGCGTGCATCGTCTCCTGACCGATGAAGCCGCGGACCTCTTCTCGCAACCGCTCGTCATCGATCAGCGGTAACGCCTCGGCCAGTGCCTGCGCCATGGCCCGCTCACCCTCGGGGAGCACCAGGTGCATCACATTGATGATGTGGGTGGCCATGACTTCGCCGGGGATGTAGTGCATCGGCACCGAATCGAAATCGAAGCTGACGTCCCGCGCGTTGATGGCATGAGCCTGATCGGCGTAAGCAGTGCCCATCTGATGGTCCTCACGTCTGGTCCCTGGCAGATCAGGGTATTGCCGACATCAGACGCTGTCAACATCAGACGCTGTCAACAGCAAATGCTGTCAACATCACATGATGTCAACTTCCTGGCTATGGGAGGATCGAGCCATGAACGACGCCGTTTCCGATGGATCGATACCGGGTATGCGCCGCTGGCGCGGCACGCCCCCGGCCGACCGAATCGCCGCGCGCCGCGAACAGCTCGTAGAGGCCGCCATCGAGTTGATGGCCACGATCGGAGCATCCGATATCTCCATGCGCGGGGTCTGCCGGCAGGCCGGCCTCACCGAGCGCTACTTCTACGAGAGCTTCCCGAATCTGGATAAACTGCTCACCGCGGCATTGGAAACCGTCGTTCTCGGTGCGCAGGAACGCCTACTCGCGGCGCTGGCCACCGCGCCGCCCGAACCCGAGAAACTATTTCGTCATGCCATTTCGGCGTTCACGGATTATCTGATCGAGGATCGACGCCGCGGCCAGATCATGTTCGTGGAATCGCAGGCCACCCGGGTACTCGGCGACCGGGGCAATGAGCTCATCGAATTGTTCACCGCCCCGATCGCGTTCACTATCGGGTTGGGTGACGATGGGCCGCAGACCCCGCCGGATCAGTACGAGAACAGTCTCAACTCGAACGCCATCTTCGGCGCGATGGCGTATATGTACCGCCCGTGGCTGGACGGAACGATCGATATTCCGCGCGAACGGTTCGACGATCACGCGACCAGCGTGTTACGCCATATCGCGGCCGCGCGGTCGTCCGAGCCGCAGGAGACACACTGACCTGCCACTACCCCTGCGTGGATACCGGAGCCCGATCCCGCGCCCGTTCGAACACCATCGCACTATCGGTGATTTTGCCGTGGCGCAGCGTGAACAGATCACGCAGGTAATTCATGCGTAGGCGCCACGGCGCCTTGGTGCCCTGGATCGGGAATTGGCTCGCGGCGCGCTGGACATAGCCCGGATTGAAATTCAGGAATAGCGATGCAGCGCCGACGGACGGATCGCGCACCGGTGTGCAGCGGGCATATCCGTTGTCGTACATGTGGCGCAGTAGCCGAACGACGTACTCGCATACCAGATCCGCCTTCAGCGTCCATGAAGCGTTGGTATATCCGATGACGTACGCGAAATTCGGCACATCCGACAGCATCATGGCCTTATAGGCCATATGTTCCGAGAGTCGCACCGGCCGTCCGTCGACCGCGAGTTCCATCCCGCCGAAGGCGAGCAGATTCAAACCCGTTGCGGTAATTATGATGTCGGCATCGAGGGTAGCGCCGGAGGCCAAGGCCAGGCCCGTCTCCGTGAACGTCTCGACCTTGTCGGTGACGATATCCAGCCGCCCCTTGCGGATGGCGCGGAAGAAATCGCCGTTGGGAGCCAAGCACAGTCGCTGATCCCAGGGGTTGTAGGTCGGGGTGAAGTGCGTATCGATGTCATAGCCCGCGGGCAGCCAGCGCTGCTGCCAACCCTTGATCCGCTTGCGCATGGATTGCGGATACCGTTGGCTCAGTTGGTAAATCGCGGTGGTCAGCGCCACATTCTTGGCCCTGGCCACCGTATAGGCGGCGCGGGTCGGTAGGAATTTGCGCGCCTTGACCGCGAGGTCGTCGCGGGCGGGTGCGGAGATGATGTAGCTCGGTGAGCGTTGCAGCATCGTCACGTGCGCGCCCTGGTCGGTCAGTGCCGGTCCCAGCGTCACCGCGGTCGCGCCGCTGCCGATCAACACGACGCGCTTACCAGCGACATCCAGCTCGCGCGGCCAGTGCTGCGGGTGGATGATCGGCCCGGCGAAACGCTCGGTACCCGCGAAATCCGGGGTGTAGCCCGCATCGTAGCGGTAGTAACCGGAGCAGCAGAACAGGAATCCCGCTGTGAGCGTAACGGTTTCGCCGGAATCGGTCCGTTCGGCGCGCACCGTCCACTGGTTCTCCTGTGACGACCATTCGGCACCGACGACTCGATGATTGAAGCGGATATTGCGGTCGATTCCGCTCTCGGCGGCGGTAGCGCGCACATAGTCGAGGATGTCCGCCCCGTCGGCGATCGATTTGTCGCCCAGCCACGGACGGAAACGGTAGCCGAGGGTGTACATATCGGAATCGGAGCGAATTCCCGGATAACGGAACAGATCCCAGGTGCCACCGATCCTGTCGCGGCTCTCCAGAATCGCATAGCTCTTCCTCGGAAAGGCCCGCCGCAGGTGATACGCCGCGCCTATGCCGGACAGCCCGGCACCGACAATGAGCACATCGACGTGCTCGCCAGCGACCCTCATCGATCTCTTCCTCCGATATTCGGCCGGCGCGATTCGCACCGACTTCAGCTCCAGCCTATCCGTTGCGGTTCAGTCGAGGCCCATGCGCCGAAGCCCGATACACGCGGCGTTACATATCGCAACGGCTCCGGGGTCCGCGGGAGCCTCGGAATCGGCGGCAGCGCCCGACCGCGCCGGATGTGGTTCGGCTCAATGACATGGGCCGGATCTGTCCGGTTCGGCGAAATGCCCGAGGTCACTGATCTGTGTTCCGATGGAACCGTTTCGTCGGCGTGTGCGTCTCTATGATCAGACGGACCACTGGAAGGGGCGACCGCATGGCTGTTGACAGCACGTTCGGCGGGTATATCGAGGATGCGAAGACCGGGGCGCTGCAGGTGCGGATGGAACCACAGGCGTTTCTGGATATCGACGCGGCCTGCCAGAGCCTCATCGACGAGCTCACGGTCGCGCAGGACGATGCCCGGTCGCTCAGCGAGAAAGAGTCCTGGGGCCTGGGCGAGAACAATCCCCGGCTCACGTCGGCCGTCGAACTGGTCGAGTTGTTCCAGGAGAAGGCCTTCGGCGGTCCGAACAATGCGTACGACACCATCGGCGACTACATAACGGTCGCCACCGAGGTCCAGAACCTGTTCAAGACCATCCGTGAGACCTACGAGCAGACCGATGCCGAGTTCGCCCGTCAGCTTCGAGCGATCCGCGTCTGAGCCTGCCATTGCGCAATCGGCGGCTTACCGCTGTCGGCGGCCGCGCTGGCACTTATCACCGCATGCACAAGTAGCAGGTCCGCAGGCGTACCGCCTCGAAGTAGTCGTCCGTGCCGCGGATCTACTGTTCGGTGATGCGCCGGAAAACTGAAACTACCTGCGGCGCAGCAGAACACCGCGAATGAAGGCGGCTTGGCCGGCGTGCTGGATATCGTCGTCCACGACACTGATCAACCGCACGCCGAGGGTGACCGGCGGATCCCAGCGGGTATCGACGATGCGGGGCAGATCGGCATCGGTGAGTCCGGAGACATAGTCGATTGTCTGGGCGTGCACCGCGTCGTAGTAGCCCAACAGCAGCTCGGCGGAAACCCCGCCGAGTTCGGCGACCTCGGCGGCGCGGTGCCCGTAACCGGTTGCCTCGTCGGCGAACGGCAGGTCGAACCGCTTGGCCCAGCCCGCCGCGGTCCACACCTGTTCCAGTTCCGCCACCTCCGCGACGTGGTCGTCCTGCACCCGGGTCAGATGCCAGACCAGCCAGGCGATGGAGTTGGCGCCCGGATCGATCCGAGCGGCCAGCTCGTCCTGTCCGAGCCCCTCGACCGCGCCGTGCACATTCTCCCGCACTCGTCCGAAGGCATCGACCAACAACTCAGCGCTCGTCATGACCTCATGCAAGCACACAGCCGCCGCCGATATTCCCGATCGTGCCGTTATCCGCCCAGCGGCAGCAGTAGGTCGGCCGATTCGAGGTCGAGCAGGGCTCGTTTGGCGGGCAGTCCACCCGCATAGCCGGTCAGGGATCCGTCGGCCCCGACCACGCGATGGCACGGGAGCAGGATCAGCAGTCGGTTCCGAGACAGCGCGCCGCCAACCTTGCGAGCGTCGGCTGCGGTGCGGCCGAGTTGGCGGGTCAGAGCACCATAGGTGGTTGTCCGGCCGTATCCGGTGGTCGCCTCGAGTATCCGCAGGACCTCTCGATCGAATGCGCGCATATCCGTCAGATCCATCGGTACCGTGAACTGCTGGCGTTCGCCGGTGAGGTATTCGTCGATCTGATCTGCGGCGATCTCCAGATGCTCACGCGCCGTGACGTCTTCGCCCGACGATCCGGTCGGCGGAGCGTCGGTGAATGCGACCAGGGTGACACCGGTCTGGTTCGCTTCGATCAGCAGGTTGCCCAGCGTCGAGCCGTGCACCAGTCGTGCGATGGCGGTATCGGACATGATGTTGCTCCCTTCTTTCGAGCCTTCATCAGGTAGACGCTGCCCGGCGCATGAACGTGAGATCACCTGCCGTGGTGAACTTTCCATGCCATGTATGCGGCAGGCAGACAGACCGCGCACGGTCGGTAACCGGCGGCGATGGCGGTTTGTTCGTCGGCGAAGAAGACGCGGTGGGCGCGGTAGTGGCCGCGCGCCAAGGCGCGCAAGGCCGACGGGCAGTCGAGGCGGCCATAGAGTTTGCCGCGCCGGTGACCGCCGAATCGGCCCGGAGTAGGACTGGGATACGGGCGACCATCGACGTCGGTCAGGGTGTACATCTCATTCGGCGTCGTGCAGGACCAGGCCAAGGGTGTGTCGGTGGCCGCTACGAATTCGACTGACACCGTGGCGGATCGGGGCGCGAGACCAACCACGCGACGATGGAGTCGGCCGGTCCCGGGTGGTGAAGACGAGCGCGTGGCCCTGTTCCAGGATGGTGACCGTCGGCTTGGATTGAGCGCGGGGGCGCTGCTCGACCAGGAGAAATTCTCCGCCGGTATGGTCGATGCCAGGGCGGTCCAGGCCGATGACGACCTGCAGCGGAAAGACGAGCTCACCGTAGAGGTCTCGGTGCAGGGCGTTCCAGTCACCTGCGGTGTAGCGCAACAGGATTGGCGTCGGTTTCGTTTGCCCCGCGGCGTGACAGGCGTCGAGCCAAGCGTCGAACTCGTCGGGCCACGGCGTCGGGTCGCCGAGTCGCTCTGCCCAAGTACGGGCGATGGGCAGCAATCTGCGATAGAAAGCCCTGCGCAACCCCATGATCGGCGCGGGGACCGGATCGGCGAAGTAACGGTAGGTGCCCTGACCGAATCGGTAGCGTGCCATATCGATCGTCGACCGGAAGCGGCCCAGATCCTCCCACATGGTGCTGAATTCGGCGCATTCGTCCGGTGTCAGCAGCGGCCCGGTCTGGGCGCAGCCGTAGGCGTCGATCTCCTCGGTCAGCGCGCTCCACGGCTGCGCTTCGACTCGTTCTTCCAGTGCGGCAAGGGTTTTCATCACCTCTCCTTTTACGCGGCTTCGAGCGTGAGCAGGGTGGTTTTGGCGGTGACTCCGCCGACGTACTGGCCGATCGAACCGTCGCTGCGAACCACCCGGTGGCACGGGATGACTACCGGTAGCGGATTGTGCGCACAGGCTGAGCCGACCGCGCGCACCGCACGCGGACTTCCGACGGCCGCGGCGACATCGGCGTAGCTCTCGCGATGTCCGTAGCCGATATCGCTCAGATGCTCGATCACCTGGCGCCGGAATCCGACGGTCAGCCGGAGATCGAGTGGCAGATCGAATTGTGTTCGCGCACCGGCGAAGTACTCCTCGATCTGGACTGCCGCGGCATCGAGGCGGCTCGGGGCAGCCAGGATGCGCGGGCTGATGCGCTCGGCGAGCGTGGCGAGTACGGTTTCGTGATTCTCGTTGGGGTAGGCGACCCGCACCAAACCCGCGGGGGTGGCCGCGAGCAGCAAGGCGCCGACGGGCGTGTCCAGCGTGCGATAGGCGACGTCGAGCAGGCCCGCGGCTTGAGCGTCGGCGGCCAACCGGCGACGCAATTGGGACAGGATCTCGGCGGAGTTCGCGTCCAGGCCGTCGAAGAGGCCGTCCGGATCCCGGTCGATAGTGGCCATCATGTTCGATCCTTCGGGTAGAGCTTGCGCAATGTTTTGAGGCCGTCGGCGGCGGCGCGCCGGGCGGCATCGGTCGAATTGCCCAGCAGCTGAGCGATTTCGGCGTGCGGTAGACCCGCCAGGTAGCGGTAGGCCACCGCTCGACGCTGTGTGGGCGGCAGCGAGGCGAGTGCGTTCCATAGATCAGGGTCGTAATCGGCCGGGTCGGCATCCGGTGCCGTGCGTTCGGGCAGGGTTTCTGCGGGAACGGGTGCGCGAGTCAGTGCGCGCCCCACATCGATCGCGCGCCGATGCGCGATGGTGACCAGCCATGCCTCGATATTCGTCTTCGGGTCGAGGCCGGGATAGGCGCGCAGGGCGGACAGAAAGGTCTCCGACCACGCATCGGCGGCATCTGTCGGACCGAGCACCGCCCGGCACACGCGCAGCACCATCGGGCCGTACTCGGCCACCACATCCTCGAACGGAGGCAATCTCACGTTAGGTAGACGTCCCGAGCTCGGAAAACGTGAGAATCCCAGGTCAATGCGATTCCGGAGTGCGCGACAAGCCGCTGGCACGCAGAACTCGGCGGTCGATCGCGGCGCGGATGGAGTCGTCGGTGCCGATGATGCGCACGTGGCGACGGGCCCGGGTAATGGCCGTGTACAGCAGTTCCCTGGTGAGCAGGGTGGATTCCGGCTCGGGCAGCACGACCGAGACGGTGTCGTATTGGCTGCCCTGGCTGCGGTGGATGGTCATGGCGAAGACGGTGACCACAGCCGGAAATTGGGTCGGGTGCACCAGGTAGGGTTCGCTGCCGCGCTGCAGGGCCGCGCGCAGCGAACCGTCGGGCAGGCGCACGATGACACCGGTATCGCCGTTGTAGATGCGCGCCTCGTGGTCGTTGGCGGTGACCAGCAGGGGCTGGCCCGGGTACCACGGAGCCTGATGCGAATCCGGCCCCGCGCCAGCGGCCGCGGCCCACTCACCGGCCATGCGGTCCCAGCGTTCGACGCCGAACGGACCTTGGCGATGCGCACACAGGAGGCGGTGGGATTCGAGGGCGGTCAGTGCGGCCGCGGCATCGCCGTCGAGTGCGGCCGCGGTGACCTCGCGGGCGGCCCGCACGACGTCGGCGCGCACCGGCGCGGTGTCCTCCGGCGTGCAGAGCGAGATTTCATCACCGCCCGCGCGCAATAACGCGAGCGCGGTGTCGGCGTCACCAGCGCGGACCGCGACGGCGAGTTCGGCGATCTTGCCGCCGAATCGGCGGCCACGGGTCAGCCGGACGATGCCGCCGCGCAACCGCATTCGCTCGAGATCGGTCAACGCCTCCGGATTACCCGCGGCCGCAACTGGTTCGGCACCGAGTACCTGCTCGAGCACCGGATTCGGTTGGCCGACAATAGGTCCGGCGACGAGATCAGCGAGTACCGCACCGGCGTCGACCGAAGCGAGCTGATCGGGATCGCCGACGAGCACCAGGCGGGTATCGGGCCGCAGTGCGGCCAGCAGGCTGCTCATCATGGTCAGCGACACCATGGAGGTCTCGTCGACCACAATCACGTCATAGGGCAGCCGGTTGAATGCGTGATACCGGAACCGGGTAGCCCGGCCGCGCTGCCAGCCGAGCAGGCGATGCAGGGTGGCCGCGGTGAGCTCCGGCAGCGCGAGCGATTCCGCCTGTTCACGCACCGCTTCCTGCAATCGTGCGGCCGCTTTGCCGGTGGGGGCGGCCATGGCGATGCGCAGTGCGGGCAGCTTCGGATGCGCCTTCTGATGCGCGTCGAGCAGGGCCAGGATGCGGGCGATGGTGTGGGTCTTGCCGGTACCCGGCCCGCCCGCCACCACCGTGGTCCAGTGCGTCGCCGCGAGTGTGGCGGCGATCCGCTGACGGTCGGGGGCCGCGCCGACCGGGGCGTCGAAGAGTCGGTCGAGTTCGCGACGCACGATGGCCGGATCGACCTTCGGATGATGTCCGGAGCGCTCGGTGAGCACCCGGCGGATCGTCTGTTCCTGCTGGTAGTAGCGGTCCAGATAGAGCAATGGCCCGGTGGCCCGCACGTCGACCAGGCGCAACGGCTGCAAGGGGCCAGCCGGTCCGCCGCATACCAATGGACTGACTCGCAGCGCGGCGACCACGGCATCGATATCCGGCCACGGCAATGTCGCGGGATCGATATCCGAACGCGCATCCCAGGTTTCGTCGGCATCGACACCGATTTCGCGCATGCGGTGCAGTTCCAGGCAGACCGAGCCGGAGCGCACCGCTCGCACGGCCAAGGCCGCCGCGAACAGCACCTCCTCCGAGGATTCGCGCCCCATCCGCCCCAGTCGGAGGGCAACGTGCACGTCGGCGGCGGCGAGCACCCCCGCCTCGTTGAATATGCGCAGCAGCCCGGTTCCCCGCTGCGCCAGCTGAATTGACGTCATCGGCGGACCTGCGCCGTCGACGCGAGAGGGGTGTCGAAAATGGTGCGGTTACGGTTACCACAGTGGGTGTGCGGGCGACCGTCGGTCATCGGGCAGCCTCCCCCGCCAGCAGGTCGGACAGGGCGACGATCAGCGCGGCCGGTGGATTCCAGTCGAAAACACCACAGCCCGACGGAGTGTCGGGACCGATCATGCCGCGCACGAACAGGTAGCGGGCACCGCCGAGGTGGCGCGCCGGGTCGTAACCGGGCAGCCGCCAGCGCAGGTAGCGGTGCAGGGCGACCGCGTAGAGCAGGGCCTGTAGCGGGTAGTGCGAGCGCAGCATCTCGGCGGCCATGCGGTCGTGGGTGTAGTGGTCGACGGTCAGATCGCCGGTGCCGAGGCGGTTGGTCTTGTAGTCGACGATCACGAAGCGTGGCTGCGCACTCGGGCTTTCGGTGATGCGCAGTACGGCATCGATACTGCCGGTGAGGTAGCCGCGCAGTGGGGTGTCGTCCAGGGACGCGAGTTGGTCGGCGTAGCCGGACAAGGAGTCGTCGGCCGGGAGATGGGTCCGCAGCAGTTCGGCGATCCGGCGCAGCGTGACCGTATGCGCACCGGGGAGATCCCCGCCGGCGAGCGGGAGCTCGAAGTCGAGTTCGTTGAGCCGGTCGCGGGTGGAAATGTCGGCGAGACAGCCGAATCCGAGGGGCGTGTGCAGTACGGCGAGTAGGGCGGCGCCGAGTACCACCGGATCCGCTTCGGCCATCAGCTCTTCGGTGGCCGCGCGGCAGCGGGTGTGCACCTCGGTGGCCAGATCCGGTGCGTCGGTATCGATTCGCTCGAGCACACCGTGCACCAGCGTGCCGAATTCGGCGCCGTAGGGCAGCGCGTTCATCAGGGACGGCGCCGCACCGGCGATCGTGGGTTCGGTTTCGACGAGAAGCGGCGTGCCGGGTTCATCGGATGGACCGCGGTCGTCCTCCGGCTCGGCCTCCGGGACAGCAGCATCGTGTGCACCGGCGGTCAGTGCCGAATAGGAAGTACGACGCCACTGCAGGTCCATTGTGCGGGCGAACCGCGCCGCGGCGATGGCTCCGGTCGGGAGTTCGGTACGCACACGGCGGATCTCGACCGTATCGGTGTGCTCGACACCTTCCACCGAAATGGCCTCAGGCGCTGCGGCGGCCCAAGCAGAAAGCATCGACACCGCAACAGCATCCGCCGGGACTGCCGCCTTGCTCGGTACGAGATCCCCGCCGTCGGGGCGGCCGAGGACCATTCGATGCAACGGCGCGTTGGCGGTGGTGATCGCGGGCGCCCACCAGGCGACGATCTGACACATCGCGCGGGTGAGCGCGACGTACAGCAGGCGCAGTTCCTCACCCGCCTCCTCGGTTTCACTGCGCAGCTTGCGCTCGCCGTACCCGGGGGCGTCCTGGCCGCCGACATCGAGTACGCGGGCGCCGTCATCGGTGTGGAACAGCAGGGTCTGCGGGTACGGGTTCTTCGCGTTGTCCCACGCGAATGGCAGGTAGACGATGGGGAATTCGAGTCCCTTGCTGGCGTGCACGGTCGCGATCTGCACGGCCGCCGCATCGCGATCGAGGCGACGGCTGCGGTCGGCGACCGATCCGGAAGCGGGGTCGCGCACACGGTCGGCGAGCCAGCGGGTCAGCGCGGTGAGGCCGAGACCTTCGGTCAGTGCGACCTGATCCAGCAGTTGCGCGATGTGCCGCAGATCGGTCAGCTCGCGTTCACCGTTCTCGACCGAGAGCAGGCGCTGGGCCAGATCGGCTTCGGCGGAGATCTTTTCGAAAACCGCCGCGAAACCCGCGCGGGCGAACACCCTGGCAGCTTCCCGCAGTTGGGCGGAGATGCGACCAACCAGATCCGCACCGCCGCTATCGATGTCGACCGCCGTCACGCCGAGTAGCGGTGTGCAGGCGGCAAGGCGGACACGATCAGAGCGATGCGGCTGTTCGAGCGCACGCAGTAACCAGAGCCAGTCCGTCGCACTGCTGGTGGCGAAGACGCTGGTGCCACCGGCGAGTACCGAGGCGACCCCGACCCGATCCAAAGCGGTTCGCACCACGTCGATTTGGGACCGAGTCCGCACCAATACCGCGATATCACCCGGCCCGATCGGTCGCGGTCCGGTCTTCGCCTCGAACAGCACACCGGATTCGAGCAACCGCACGATATCTGCCGCGAGATCCTCGGCGACCTTCGACCGCATGCGCCCGACCGCTGGGAACCCCGATTTGTTCAACGGCCCGGCTCCGGTGCGCGGCAGACACCGCATGCGCAGCGGCGTCGTCAGGTTCGGGGGGCCGGACAGTCGCGACCAGCCACGAGTCGCGGTGACCGGATAAACCGTGATCTCCTTGTGCCCCAACGCCGCACCGCCCTGCAGATGATCCAGCGCGGCGAGCAGACCCGCATCACTGCGCCAGTTGTCGGTGAGCTCCATGCGGGTGTCGGCGTGCGCGACGGCATCGAGGTAGCTGAGCACCTCCGCGCCGCGGAAGGCGTAGATGGCCTGCTTCGGATCACCGACGAGTACCAGGGTCGAATGTCCGTGGAAGGCCAGCCGCAAAATGTCCCACTGCAGCGGGTCGGTGTCCTGGAATTCGTCGACCAGGGCGACCCGGTACCGCTCGCGGATGCGGCCACAGGCCCGCTGGCCGTGCTCCGGATCGGCGAGCACATCGTGCAGCAGCACCAGCAGATCGTCGAAATCACGAAGTCCGGCAAGGCGTTTACGGCGCTCGGTTTCCTTACGCACCGCGGCAGCAAAGGTCACTCGCTCCCCCGCCGAGCCCTCCCCCTTCGGCACCAATACGGCGTGCCGATCCTGCACCGCCGCCAGCGCCAGCGTATGCGCCTCTTTCAGCGAAAACGGCGGCTCCGCACGGGCATACCGATTCAGGTACAGATCATCGGCGACCGTGCCGACCAGATCATCGATCGTCTCGACCAACCGCGATCCGGGATCATGTTCGCCCGCCAGACCGAGCTCGTCCAGCATTCGCTGACAGAAACTGTGGGTCGTCGCGATGGTTCCGGCATCGAAATCCGAGAGCGCGGTGAGCAATCGTCGCCGACGCAGCAGCACCTCGGCCGAATCCGTCTGCGCCAGTAGCCGAATCAGCTCATCGGCATGGGCCCGAGCCGTCTCCGGATCGGCCAGTGCCGCCGCCACCGCGACGAACCGGTCCCGCGTTCGTTCCCGCAGTTCCTGTGTGGCCGCCCGACTGAACGTCACCAGCAACAGCTGCGAAATGTCGATCCCGATCTCGGCGACATACCGCACCGCCAATCCGACAATCGCATGCGTCTTACCGGTACCGGCGCTCGCCTCGAGCACGGTGGTTGCGGTCGGCAGTGGCCCGTTGGGATCGAAGCGGTCGGCATCGAGCGAGGGCGTGGCGAATGCGGTGTCCTCGAGGGTCATCCCCGCCGCCCCTTTCCGTGCCCGGCAAATCCGATACTCGCCTCCACCGTCCACCCGACGCCCGCCCGTATCCGGGAGGCGCGCCGTGCGAAGTGCCGTTCCATTCGACGAGTACACCTCATGGCTGGCCCTGATTCTCGGCGGCCAATAGCGGTGCCCACATGCGACGAGCCAGCGACCCGAAGCGGGTGGTTTCACCGGGCTCGCCCGCGGGCGCGGGAGCGGCCATGAGGTGTTCCAGGCGAGGGGCAGGTCCCCAGATGTAGCGCAGGTGACGGTCGGTGTGGTCACCGAACGGACCGGGACCGTTGGGCCCACCGTTGAATTCGCGTTCGGCGGCGCTCACCGCTTCGTCGGCACTCGAGCCGCGGAAGCGACGTTCGGCGTACACGGCGGTGGCGCTGGGAGCAACCGGCAGCGGTTCGGTCAGCCCGGCATCCCGCAGCCGCACCAGCTCACGCAGGATCGACAGTGCGGAAGGCGGTTCCGGAGCCATGAGCTCGCAACGCCATGCGGGACGGCCGAATTGTCCACGTCCGGTGGTGACCGCGCGCCACGAGCGGTCCTCGGTCACCGCCAAGCCCAGCAACGAAACCCACGCGGCAATGCGGTGTTTCGGAGCGAGCCGAGAGAACGTGGTGCGAACCAGCGATTCGCCGCGCACCTCGGGCACTGTGCCGGTGAGCCGACGGCCATTGCCGAGATCCACCGCGATATCGACCGCCCGCGGCGCACCCTGGTACTCCGGCAGCGCCGCGCGCACGAGCTTGTCCACCGTCGACTCGACCTCGTCGAGCACCGCACCACCGAAGCCGAACGGCGGCAATGTCCCGCGCCGCCACTCCGCCGCGCGCAGCGTCGATGGGTCCGCGCCGGTGAGCCGCGCGGACAGCAGTCGTTCGCCCAGCTCCCATTTGGCGAGGCCGTCGAGTTCGATCGGCAACCGGTCGGCAATATCGTCTTCGTGTTCGGGAACGCGTAGTCCGAGGCGCTGCCACAGAAATGCGCGCACCGGGTGTTCGACGAACGAAATCAGGTCGGCCAGTGCGACATCCGCGGGTTCGAGCGGGGACAGCGGTTCGGGCAGGAATGCGGGCCGCGGCTGTGCGGGTTGTCCCGCGGCCCGCGCTCCCGCGAAGGCAACGGTATCGAAGCTGAACGGGCGATCGGCCTCGAAATTGCGACGGTCGAAGCCCTGCAACGGATGTCGGGTCACCACCGCGTCCATACCTACCGCGCCGACGTGTGCGCGCAGTGCATCGAGCAGCTCGGCGACCGGGATGGCGGGCGGACGATGCGCACCGGTCACCGGATCGGCACCGGTGTGGAAGATCAGCAGTTGTTCCGTGGCCGCGAGCACCGCGTCCAGCAGCAGTTGGCGATCCTCGCTGCGCGCGTCCCGTTCGCCGAGCAGCGGATTTCGGGCCAGCACGTCATCGCCGTCCACGCCGCTGGTGCGCGGGAAGATCTCGTCGTCGAGACCGAGCAACACCACCACGCGATGCGGTACCGAACGCATCGGCACCATCGTGCACACCGTCAGTTCGCCGGTCCGGAAATTCGCCCTTGTCGGTCGCGCCGCCAGCCGGCTCGACAGCAGCACACCGATATCCGCCAGCCGCAATGGCACCTCACCCGCGTGTTCGGTGGCGGCCGCCAGCTCACGGCGGGCCTCGGTGCGCACCCACGCCTGACTGTCGGGCACATCGGTGAGCAGTTCGAGGCAGCGCCCGAGCACCGCAGCCCACTCCTGCGCCGGACGCGGTCCGCGCAGGTCACGCAGGCAGACCGCGAGCCGGTCGATGAATTCCGCGAACCGGCCAGCCAGATCGACATCGTTGCTGTCCACATCGTCCAGCGGCAGCGCGAGATCCAGCCAGTCCTCGCAAGATTCGTCCGCGGTGACACCGAGCAGGATGCGGTCGACCGCGCTGTTCAGCGTGTTCTGCGCGAAGTCGGCAAGTCCGAATGCCTGTCGCTGGCGCTGGCCGATTCCCCAGCGCGCACCGGATTCGGCCGCCCATTCGCGCAATCGCTCGATATCGTCGTCATCGAATCCGCAACGGCGACGGACGGTTTCGGACGCCGCCAGATCCAGCACCTGGGTCACCGTCACTCGCCCGTCGGCGAGTTCGAGCAATACCGCGATCACCGCGAGCATCGGATTGGTCACCCCGCGCCCCCGATCGGCGAGCCGCACCCGCAGCAGATGCGCCGGATGCGCCGAATCCCCCACCGACTCCACCGATCCCACCATTTTCTGCCCGAACGCCGCCCGCACCAGCGGCGCATACGCCTCCACCTCGGGACACATGATCAACACATCGCGCGGTTCCAGTGTGTGATCGGCCGCGAACAAGCCGAGCAGACATTCGCGCAACACTTCGACCTGTCGTGCCGGCCCGTGACACGAATGCACCTGCACGGTCCGGTCATCGAAGCTCGCCGGTTCGGGCGGCCACACATCGTCGCGAATCCCGGACTGCAGGGCCGCCAACAGTGTCCTACCCGAATCCTCCTGGATGCCAGAGTGATTCGATGCGATAGCCGCATGGTACTGGTCCACGGCACCGACCAGCCGCTGCTGCAGCTCCCGCACATCCCTGCCGAGGCCCGCGAGCAATGGATGCCGCACCACCGTCGCACTGACATCATCGGCCCGCGCCACCGCGGCGGGCAGTCCACTCAACTGCGCCCACATCACCGGACTGGGGTGCGCGAGCCACAGATGCACATCCCGCCGCTGCGCCAGCGCCGACAACACCGCGAGTTGATCGCTCGGCAATCGCGTCACCCCGAACAATGACAAACGCGCAGGCAGGCCCACCAGATCCGGCTCGTCCCGCAACCTTGCGCAGGCCGCGTCCAACCGCTCGGCCGGACTCGGCACCCCGACTTCGGCCCGCAACCGCCGCCACAATTCCGGTTGCCACAGCAAATCATCCGGCACCGCCCGCCCGGCACCGTCGGTATCCGAACCCGCTGCCCACTCCTGTATGAGCCCAGGTCGCTGCGCCGCGTAACTGTCGAAAAGCGCCGTCAGATGCGCGGCAGTCGCATACCGCCGACCGACCCGATGTCCGGCGGGTTCCCCGGACCCGAGATGCCGCGCGAGCACCGCACTCCACGGTTCGCCAAGCGATGCGTCGATCACCCGCAGCAAGGTCCAGACGACCTGCTCCGACGCCCACGGATCCGTCTCGGGCCGCACCCCACTCGCCGCCGCTGATACTTCGGCGACCAACGCACCGGGAGACGGGAATTGGATATTCGCGGCAACACCGTCCGAGCCACCCGCCACGCCGAGTACGGTCGACAACCGCTGTGTCAACCAGCGCTCCACCCCCTTCGCGGGCACCGCGACCACCTCGGCCGCGAAGGCGTCCGGCAAAGGTTCAGCAAGCAGTGCGGCCAACGCCGCCGCCAACGCATCGGCGCGCTCGGCGCGATGTATGTGCAGCGGCATCTGCGCCCTCTCATCAGTTGGTCCGGTATGTCCGCACCGCGCGTCAAGTCGACTATCCGCACGGCTCGGCGCTCCCGCACGTTTATACGCCCAGCGACCAGCACGCAACCTAGCGACCCCATACCCGCAGGAGTGAAATAAGCCACACGCGAACGATTTCCTTCGTCGTGTCACGTCGGATCGCGGCCGTCCATGTGCAACAGTGCTCAACCGGGGAGGAACGGGATAGCTGCACGAAAGGCTGGTTCGCGTTCATGATGGCGATGGTGATTCCCCTGATGCCGAGAGGCGGGTTCACGGTCCGCCGGGTCGGTGACAGATGGGAGCTGGTCAACTCGCGCTCCTACGGTCGCACCGTCGTCCTACACTCCTGGCCGCGCGATCAGCATGCCGAGGCCTTCGCCCACTGCTACCGCCTCAACGGTCGCACCGTCGAGGAATTGCACGCCGCATTCCGCTAGCGCGAAAGACGCTGCGGTACAAGCACAACGCCGTTTACCACAGCGTCGGGCAGAGCTCAAGACGTGCGTCCGGCCCGCCGATGTGCGATCGTGTTGCCTCGTGCGTCACGCCTCCGTCTCTGTCCTCGCCGCTGCGGCGATCCTGGTCCCCACTACCACCGCGCTGATTCCGTCGGCCTATGCTGCGCCTCCGGCGCATACACAGGGCTGCATCGCCGGATTCGATTGCGATATGAGCAGCCGAATCGCAGCTGTCGACGCGTATTTGAAGAGTCGCCCCGGCGTAACCGGTTACGTGGTCCGCGATCGCGTGAGCGGTGGGGTGTACGCGAACGAGAATGCGGAGAACTCGGTCTGGACCGCCTCCACCATCAAACTGGCGATCGCGGCCGATCTGCTCAACCGCGCGCGGGCGGGCGTGATCGGCCTCGGTCCCGAGGACCGCGGCCTGATGGAATCGATGCTGGCCACCTCCAATGACCAGGCCGCCGATATCCTCTGGAACAAATACGCCGGCATCGATCGGATGGCCTACAACAACGCCTTCCGCGCCAGCGGCATGGTGAACCTGGTTCCGCAGCCGACGAATACCGCGATGTTCCCGGACTGGTCGTTCCAGAAGTGCACCCCCGCCGATCTGGATCGGCTGATGGACTCGATCTTCAACAATATGCACCCCGACGACCGGAACTACCTGTTCGACCGCATGCGCTCGGTCGACAGCAACCAGCACTGGGGCGTGTGGGGTGCGGGTGCCGCGATGCGGCCCGGGCTCAAGAACGGCTGGTCCGAGGAACAGGGCGGCTGGGTGGTGAACTCGGTCGGCTTCGCCGGACCCGGCGAGCGGTACACGCTGGCCATCATGAGCTCGCTCGGCAGCGACGGCGGCTACACCGAAGGCGCCGCGACCGACACCAAGGTCGCCGAACTGCTGTTCAGCGGTCGCTGAGCTGATCGGTGTCGAACGACCCGCAAGCGATCGCTAGCGGCGCCGCAACAGCACGGGCGCGCCATCCCGGGGGAACGGAATCGTCGTGAAGCCCCACGGCATTCGGTAATCCCCCGGGAGTTCCCACTCGTAATCGCGCACCAGCGCGGCAATGATCGTCTTCACCTCGAAGGTTCCGAAGTGCATCCCGATGCACTTGTGCGCACCCGCGCCGAAGGGCACCCATGCGAGTCGATGCGATTTGTCCTCGCGCCGGGCTGCACCGAAGCGTTCCGGGTCGAACAACTCCGGTCGGGTCCACAGCTCCGGCAGGAAATGATTGACGGTATACGCGCAGTCGATCGGCGTGCCTGCCGGAATGTAGTGCCCGAGGATTTCGGTGTCGCGTACCGCCCGCCGCGGTAGTCCCGGCACCGGCGGCATCAAGCGCAAACTCTCCTTCAGCACCAGATCCAGGTCACCCATCCGGTCCAGATCGGCGATTGTCGGTGCGGCGCCGCCGATTTCGGCATCGACCGCGCGCACCTCCGCGCGCACCCTCCGCTGCCATTCGGGATGTTTACCGAGGTAGTAGGCCACGGCGGTGGCGGTGGTCGTGGTGGTGTCGTGCGCGGCCATGATCAGGAAGATCATGTGGTTGACCACATCCGTGTCACTGAACGCGGCGCCGTCCTCCGTGCGCGCATGACACAGTCCGGAGAAGAAATCCGCCGACTCGATCCGGCGCTTGCGCGGCAGCATCTCGGTGAAGTACTGCTCGAGCACCTTGCGTCCGCGCAGGCCGGCACGCCAATTGCCGCCTGGTACCGGATGTCGAATAACCGACAGCCCGGCATGGGTGCAATCGATGAACGCATCGATGAGCTTGCGGCGCTGCGTCCCGACATCGACGGCCATGAAGGTCTCGCCCGCGATCTCCAGGGTCAGTTCCTTGATCGTCGGATAGAGCCGGACAGTGCCGCCGTTCTGCGGCACCCACCGATCGATCGCGGCCCGCGCTACCGGCGTCAATGTCGCAAGATGCGCCTCCAGCCGCTCCCTGGTGAATGCCTGCTGCATGATCCGGCGATGGAACATGTGCTCGTCGAATTCCAATAGCAGCAGTCCGCGCCGGAAGAACGGGCCGATAAAGTAGTCCCAGCCCTGGCCGAAATCGCGACGCCGCTTCCCGAGCACCTCATCGATCGCCTCCGGACCGCAGACCAGGACCCGATCCAAGCCGAGCGACGAATTCAGCGATACCGGACCGTAGCGGCGATACCGCTGCATCATTTCCGCCGGACCCCAGCGCAGATAGTGCAGACCCCGGCCGAAATACGGAAGTCCGGCATCGCCCGTTACCGCGGTCGCGCTGCTGCCGTTCGGCGGTGAGGCCAGCACATGTGGACGTTCGGGAACTCGGCGCAGCAGTCGATCGATCAGGTGGTCGTCCGGAATGTCGATGAGCGACACATTCTCGGATTCGGGCCGCACGCTGGGCTTTCCATTCCCGCTGCGGATGTGTAGGACACGGCCCCCGCCGACCATGACAAACCTCCCTGAACGACAGGATCTATCGTATTCTCTTTTCACATTCGTTCGCTCGAAAAGAATCGGCACATCAGCAACCGGGATCTCGCCGTGACGGCCAGGACAGCGCCGACTACCGTAAGTCGGGTCAACAACGTTCGAGGGGCCGCACCCCAGGTTTGAGGAGCACCGACGATGAGCACTCAGTCTGTCGAGGAGAACCATCGCCACCGGGTGGTGGTGATCGGCTCCGGATTCGGCGGCTTGTTCGGTACCAAGCACCTCAAGCATGCCGACGTCGACGTCACCTTGATCTCCAAGACCTCGACCCACCTGTTCCAGCCGCTGCTCTACCAGGTCGCCACCGGCATCCTGTCGGTCGGCGAGATCGCCCCGGCGACCCGGCTGGTGTTGCGCAAGCAGAAGAACGCCCAGGTACTGCTCGGCGATGTCATCAACATCGATCTCGAGCACAAGACGGTCACCTCGCAGCTGCTCAACCAGAACACCGTCACCCCTTTCGACAGTCTGATCGTGGCGACCGGCGCGCAGCAGTCCTACTTCGGGAACGACCAGTTCGCCACCTATGCCCCCGGCATGAAGACCATCGATGACGCGCTGGAGCTACGCGCGCGCATCCTTGGCTCATTCGAAGGCGCCGAACTGGCGACCACCCAGGAAGTGCGGGACCGCCTGCTCACTTTCGTGGTGATCGGCGCCGGACCTACCGGTGTAGAATTGGCCGGTCAGATCGCGGAACTGGCCGATCGCACCCTGGAGGGCACCTTCCACAACATCGATCCGCGCGATGCCAGGGTGATCCTGGTCGAAGGCGCGGGTGCGGTGCTGGGCCCGATGGGTCCGAAGCTGGGCGGTAAGGCCAAGCGGCGGCTGGAAAAGATGGGGGTCGAGATCCAGCTCAACGCCATGGTCACCGATGTCGACGCGCACGGGGTCACGGTGAAGGATGCCGACGGCACGGTGCGCCGGATCGAATCCTCGTGCAAGGTGTGGTCGGCCGGTGTGCAGGCCAGCCCGCTGGGCAAGATGCTCGCCGAACGCTCCGACGGCACCGAGACCGACCGCGCCGGACGCGTGATCGTCGAACCGGATCTGACCATCAAGGGCCACCCGAATGTGTTCGTGGTCGGCGACCTGATGTCGGTGCCGAATGTGCCCGGTCAGGCACAGGGCGCGATCCAGGGTGCGACCTATGCGGCCAAGCAGATCAAGGCCGGACTCAAAGGCCAAGCGCCGCAGGACCGCAAGCCGTTCAAGTACTTCAACAAGGGCAGCATGGCGACGGTGTCGCGGTTCAGCGCGGTCTGCCAGGTCGGCAAGCTGGAGTTCGGCGGATTCATCGCCTGGCTGGCCTGGCTCGCGCTGCACCTGTACTACCTGGTCGGCTACCGCAGCCGGATCATCACCGTCATCCAGTGGTTCGTGACCTTCCTCGGCCGCACCCGCGGGCAGATGGCGGCCACCGAGCAGTGGGTCTTCGCCCGGCTCGCGGTGGAGGCGGTGCAGGCCGATCAGCAGGAGGCCGACGACCTCGCGGCCGCGCTGGGCGCACCACCCGCGGAGAACGGGAAAGCCGGGCTCACTGAGAAGGCTGCCGACCGCAAGGTGGGCTGATTCGCTGTCCGACCCGCTCGCGCACTGAATCCTGTGCCAGTGCTACCGGATACTCGAACGGGTTCATCCGGACAGTGCTGAATACGGACAGCGACTCGAGGCAGCTAATAGTTAGCGAATTCATGCCGGGACGTTGCCACATCGTAATCTCCACCCATCCGAGCGCGCCTCGAATCCGAATGTCGGATGACATTTCTCCGGATGGAAGGCGATGTATGGGGACAGGTAAGCACAGAGCTCCTAACCCGCAGCGGCAGAAGATGGGGACGATGGTCGCGGCGGGCGCAGTACCGCTCGTTCTGGCGCTGGTAGGCACCGGCGCCGCGAATGCCGAGCCCGCACAGTCGAATACGGTGGCCCAGCCGGAGCAGAAGCCGCAGTGGCCCGCAGCCGACGCCCCCAACGCGATGCCGTACGAGGGTCTGCAGATCCCGGACGACACCAAGAGCTCGCTGCAGTGGTCGCGGTCCGCGCCGGATAAGAAGTACCTCGCCCCCGTCGGCGTGCTGCACGCGCCCGGCGCCGTGGCACCGGTGCCGCCGATCGCCCCGCCACCCGGCAAGTTCCGCTTCGGTGACGTCGTTCTCGACGCACCTGATTGGATCAACCAGGAACAGGCGATCCAGATCAACGACAGCTCGGCGATCGCCGAGGCGAATCTGGCGACATTCCTCGATTCCATCGGCATGGAGCGCAGTCGTTCCGACCGGATCGCCGGACAAACCATCGGCACCGCCGCGATGGGTGCGGCGGCGGGGGCGGGGGCGGCAGTCCCGGTCGCGGCGACTTCCGCGCTGGTCGGCGGGACGCTGGGTCTGGTATTCGGACTTCCGTTCATGCCGGTGGGCATGGTTGCGGGTCCGATGCTCGGGGCGAGTTTCGGTGCGGCCGTGATCACGGTCCCCGCGGCCGCCATCGGGGCGGCGGCCGGTGCGGCCGTCGGCGCGGTCAATGCGTTCAACGCGCCCTCACGGGTCGTCGGCGACTGATCGAGCACCGAACCGGGGTGGGAACCTGACGACGTTGTCGGGTCCCCACCCTTTTTCATTCCCCCGCCTGGTGCTTCGCTACACCGTGTCGGTCCAGGCAAACGGTCGCTGTGATGGATGACACATTCCGGGGCGAATCGGGAGCTATCGCGTGCTGACCAGCAGAGGTCCCGTTCGTGTGGACAGGGTCCCGCCCAAAGCGAGCGGGAGACGGGCAGCGACCAGTCCGTCCGTTTCCGCTCGTCGGTCGTCCGGATAGACGAGTTCGCTGTCCAATGCCCGTGGTGCGGTGAGATTGTCATCGGTGGCACTACCCGCGCCGAGTTCGAGTCGATGTCGCAGCAGAGGCAGGTCACCGATATCGGCGCACAGGTCGCCGCGCCAACCGCCGACGTCCTCGCCGGTGCGCCCGATCTGCACGCGTTCGCGCAACCGTAGCCGGGCATCAGCTGTCAATCGCACCTCGGTGACGGCGTGGTGGTGCGCGCCGCCCGCCACGATGGTCGGCTCCGGATCGAAATCCAGCTCGCCCGCGACGTCGAAAAGCCAGTGCGCCAACGAGAATGGCGTCCGGGTGCTCGGTAGCGCGATGGTTGCCGCGACCGAGCGCACCACCAGCCGTGCCCCGGGGCCCACCACGATCCGGATATCGAGTTCATCGCCACCGAGCGGGGTGGCCGCGGTGCCGATCAGATGGACGGTGTCCGGGCCGGTGCGACGGGCCGCGAGGCCGCCGCTCGCGTGGATCTCGGGCAGCGTGCCGGCTGCGGCGACAATGCGAACCTCAGTGCGCAACAGCGGATTCGGCGGCGGATTTGTCCTGTTCGGCGATTGCCTGCAGTTGCTCGCGCACCCAGGCCAGCACCGCGGTGGCGGCCGGATCCTCGGTCAGCGAGATCATTGCCGTGCGACGGCCCTCGCGTACCTTCGCGGCATCGCGTTCCATAACGTCGAGGTCGGCACCGACCAGCGGGGCAAGGTCGGTCTTATTGATCACCAGCAGATCCGAGAACGTCACGCCTGGGCCACCCTTACGCGGGACCTTATCGCCGCCCGCGACATCGATGACGAAGATCTGTACGTCGATGAGGCCGGAGGAGAAGGTGGCGGTGAGGTTGTCGCCGCCGGATTCGACCAGGATCAGGTCCAGCGGCGGGTTGGCCGCGATCAGATCGTCGATGGCATCGAGGTTCGCGGTGATGTCGTCGCGAATGGCGGTATGCGGGCAGCCACCGGTCTGCACGGCGGTGATCCGCTCATCCGGCAGCACCGCGTGCCGACGCAGGAAATCGGCGTCCTCGGTGGTGTAGATGTCGTTGGTCAGCACCGCGAGCGAGAGTTCGTCACGCAACTGCCGGCACAGGGCAGCCACCAGGGCGGTCTTGCCCGAACCGACCGGTCCGCCGATTCCGATGCGCAGCGCATCGCCGCGCGTGCGTACTCGCTTGGGCCGGTCGTGCGAGTGATCGTGCGGCTCGCCGTCGATCAGGTGGGGTGGCATATCGGTGCTCCTTTCCGCTTCCATCCTTGCCGATCGCGCACCTAGGACGCGAACAGGGGCATATCGCGGACGAGGTGTCGGTGGGCGAGGACGTCCTGTAGTGGGTCCGAGAGCGCGGCGAGTTCGGTCGCGGCCGCCGCGGCGGTCCGGTCGCAGAGTTCGCCGAGACGGATCGTGCAGGCGGCGACTGCGGCAGGATCCAACGCCAGCAACCGCTGTGCCGCGGTCGCCGCGCCGGCCATGGTCGTGTAGACGACGACCGCGGCGGCCTGCTCGGGACTCGCGCCACAGACCTGCCCGGCGACACCGAAGGCCGTCGACAGATGCGGCCGCACACCGACAATCGCCCAATCCTCCCCGGGCCAAACCTGTTTCGCCAACCGCACCAGGCCACGTCCCTGTGCCCGCGACGCCGCCCGCGCTGCCGGGGCCGGTGTCCGCGCATCGGCTTCGGCCTCGGCCCGCTGCGCGGTCAACTGTCCGGCACACACCGCCGCCGCCAATGATGCCGCCACCAGTCCGGACGTCTGGATCCGCCGCCGCAGATACAGCTCGACGGTCGCTACATCCCGCACCAAACCGGATGCCACCGCCTCCTCCACTCCCCCGGAATGCACATGTCCCCCGATCGGCAAGCGAGAGTCCGCCAAAGCGAACAATGTCGCCAACCCCGCGGTCCCCGCATCCGATCCGTGCACCCGTCGATCCTATGCGTGACACGGTCGGGCTCCCTCACCCCGACCGGGCCACACATGATCTTCGGACCGGGGCGGGGTCGGGATGACTCCTGCCACCGCTGGGGGTCTGGAAACATGGACGCGATGGGGTTCGATGAGAGCATCATGCGCGTCATCTCGGTCCGGCGCACCGACGCGATGACGCAGGTGATCCAGGGCATCGGCGATGCCGGAATGCGCATCGAGGTGCTAGAGATCGGCGCGCTGGCCGGGGTATTTGCCGTGGTCGCGACGCGGAGCTGGCGGGTCGGCGGTATCGCGGCGGCGAGTCTATTGCTGGGCGATTTCATCGCACATTGGCTGAAGCAGGTGGTCAGGCGAGCACGGCCGGCTGGAGATCTGACCTTGTGGCCCGAAATCCATAGCTGGGCAATGCCTTCTACTCATGCTGCGGCCACGTCGGCACTGGCGATGGGCATATTCCTGGCGGTGGAGTGGCGCTCGCCCCATATGCGCCACGCGGCGGGCACCGCGCTCGTCGTGGCGGTGGTGTTCATCGGCGGGTGCATGGTGTACCTCGGTGCGCACTGGCCGACCGATGTGCTGGCAGGTTGGCTGCTCGGCGTGGGCGTCGGCGGTGCCGTCGCGTGGACGACCAGCAAGTTGCGCCCGAACCGCAATACCGCCAACGACTTACCGTCCGACACGCCCGGAGGGCGATGAGTTTTGGTGGGCTGCGCAGTCTATCTACCTGAGGCCGTATCGGTCTCGTGGTTATGAGGAGGGCCGATGACGGATAAGGAACCAACGGGACAGCGACGATTGGCGGAGCATCCGACTGTCAAGCGGATGACCGAAATGGCACGCACGACACCGGATCCGGTGCTGAATGCGGCGCGGCTGCGTGAGCTGTGCCTCGCGGCCGGAGCCGACGATGTGGGCTTCGTACCGGTAGACGATCCGAGGGTGGCGGTCGAACTCGAGCATGCGCGCGAAATCCTGCCCTCGGCCCGCACATTCGTGGCCTTCTGCGTCCGGATGAACCGGGACAACCTGCGCAGCACTATGCGCAGCCTGGCCAATACCGAATTCAACCACGCCGACGACGAGACCAATGAAGTGTCGCGCCGAATTACCAGGGCCCTGCAAGATGCCGGGTACCGTGCCGTCTACCCCGCGCCCGGCTATCCGATGGAGGTCGACAAGTTTCCGGGTCGGATTTGGGTGATCGCACACAAGGTAGTGGCCGAGGCCGCCGGATTGGGCGTTATGGGCATCCACCGCAACGTGATTCACCCGAAGTTCGGCAATTTCATCCTGCTGGGCACGGTGGTCACCGATGCCGTGATCGATGAGCCCAGCGCCGCACTGGATTTCAATCCGTGTCTGGAATGCAAGCTGTGCGTATCGGCCTGTCCGGTCGGCGCGATCACCAATGACGGCGGGTTCGATTTCCAGGCCTGCTATACCCACAACTACCGCGAGTTCATGGGCGGCTTCACCGATTGGGCCGAAACCGTCGCCGACAGCGATAGCGCCACCGAATACCGCGAGCGGGTCACCACCGGCGAATCGTTCTCGATGTGGCAGAGCCTGTCGTTCAAACCCAACTACAAGGCGGGATACTGCATGGCCGTCTGCCCGGCCGGGGAGGATGTGATCGGCGCCTACCTCGACGATCGCAAGACGCACCTCGATGATGTCGTGCGTCCGTTGCAGAACAAGGCCGAACCCGTCTATGTCCTGCCGGGATCAGCCGCGGAAGAACATGTCACGCGCCGGTTCCCGAACAAGACGCCGAAGGCGGTGACCAACGGTTTCCCGGACGAGGTCAACGTCCTGCTCGATCAGATCGGCCCGCGTCCGCGCCGGACGCCGGACGCGTGACGATCAGTTCCATCAAGCGCTGCGCCTGCCCGCGCGGGGATTTCTCGCGCGGGCGGTAGTCAGGTACAGGAGCCAGGCCCCCCGCTCGACGAGCGGGCGGGCATTGCTCGATGCCGGGTGTCGTTCACCCCCTCGACTGTCTGCGCCGAACTGCCCTATTCGCGATCATCCAACGAGGCACGCAGGAGCGCCGGCAGGTCCTGTCGGGGCAGATAGGCGGCGATCCGCAATCCGTCTTCGGCATGGCGCACCAGGAAGTCGCTGTAAACGTCGAGGGACCGCTCGCCGAGCGACAGCGCCCAACGGGCCGACGTCAGCCAGCAGTGTCCGCCCAGTTCGAAGGTGGTTTGCTCGACCAGTCTGGTGCGCGGCGTCGACCCCGCATCGAACTGGTCAGCACGCGCCTGCGCCGCGGCCACGAATTCCTCCCGGCTCACACAGCGACTCGATGTCGGCGTGGTCACCAGGATCATCGGTTCGAAAAGGCTTGGCAGTGCGGCGAAATCCGATGCCGCGACGATCTCGTCGTAGCTGCGGATGAAACCCTCGATCGAGGTGATGTCATGCGAAATCATGACATTTAATTATATCGCGATTCGCATCCGAACTCCGGGAGGCGCGCCGGTCAGCGCCGCGGTGCGAATGCGGCGACGGCCGCCATCACCACCAAGAGCGCCGCACCGACCGAGGTCGCCACATGCATTCCGGAGACAAAGGATTCGCGCGCGGCATCGATCAGCGCGGAATTGTCGCCCGCATGCTGGATGGTCTCGCCGAGCGTTGCCGCAAAGTCGCCGCCCGACCGGAAGACCAGTGCCGCAACCGAACCCAGCAGCGCGAGACCAAGGGCATTGCCCAATTCGAAACTCGTCTCGGAGATTCCGACCGCCGATCCCGCCCGCTCCGGCGGCACCGAGGACACCGCCACATCCGACACCAGCGTGAACGCCAAGCCGTAGCCGATGCCCGCAATCGTGGATCCCGCGAGGTACCAGGCGATGCCGCCGTCCACGCCGACACCGATCAGCATCACATTGCCGATCGCCGATGCCAGCAGCGCCAGCACGAAGGTGGGGCGCACCCCGAGCTTATGCCCGACTCGCGCACCGCCCATCGAGCACACGAAGACCGCGATCGCCATCGGAATCCCGAGCAGCGCGGCCGCCAGCGGGTCACGGCCGGTCACCGATTGCAGGTAGACGCTGGTCAGGTAGCTCATTGCGGCCAGCGACATCATGCCGACCAAGCTGGAGCCGATGGCGACCGAGAACTGCGCCCGCCGGAACAGGCGCAGATCCAGCAGTGGTTCGACCAGCTGCCGCTGCCGCCGCACGAACACCGCGAGCAGCACCGCACCGATGATTCCGATCACAAGCGGTTCGATATCGAACCCTTCGGCAGCGATCTGCTTCACCGCGTACACCACCGGCAGAATGCCGCCGATCGACAGCAGCACACTCGGAATATCCAACGGACCCACCACACCGGCGCGATGCTCGGGCAGTACGAACGGACCAAAGGCGAGCAGGATCAGCAGCACCGGAATATTGATGAGGAATACCGAGCCCCACCAGAAGTGGTGCAGCAGCAGTCCACCGAGGATCGGGCCGACCGCGGACCCGCCCGCGAAGAATGCGGTCCACACACCGATCGCGGCGGCGCGTTCGCGGGCGTTCGGGAATAGGCTGGAGATCAGCGCCAGACTCGACGGCAGCAGGGTCGCACCGCCCAGACCCATCAGCGCCCGAGCGATGATCAACACCGCGGCGCTCGGCGCGAAAGCGGCCATGATCGAGGCGATACCGAACACCGACGCACCGGCGAGCAGAATATTGCGTCGCCCGATCCGGTCGCCGAGGTTGCCCATGGTGATCAGCAGGCCCGCGATGAGGAAGCCGTAGATATCGAGAATCCACAGTTGCTGCGCGGCCGACGGGTCGAGATCGAGGGTGAGCGTCGGCATGGCCAGGAACAGCACCGAGATGTCCATCGAGACCAGCAGCACCGGCAGTAGCAATACCGCGAGACCGAGCCGAGCACGCCGTGAACTGGTCGGCGCCGCCTGTGCGACCTCCACCTGTGTCATGTCGTCTCCTCTCCCGTGTCGCGTACAGCGTACGCATCAGTCCGGGTACAGTGTACGCATGCGGTCCGAAAACCGGAAGCGAGTCATGGGATGACCGAGTCGAAGCTCACGCGAGCGGCCATTGTCGACACCGCGATCGCCCTTGCCGACGAGGCGGGGCTGGACGGGCTGTCCATGCGACATATCGCCGAGCAACTGGGTGTCGGCGCCATGTCGCTGTACCGGCACGTCGCGAACAAGGACGAATTGCTCGCGCTGATGACCGACGAGATATCGGCTCGCAATCCGTATCCGTCACCGGAGGGCATGAACTGGACTTGGCGCGACCGCGTGCGCATCGCCGCCGAAATCGACTGGGCGCTCTACCAGAAGCATCCGTGGGTGCTGCTCACCTTCGCGATGCCCCGCTACAGCTTCGGACCGCAGGGGCTGGCCTGTTTCGCATGGCTGGTCGAGGGGCTGCGCGAGCTGAATGTCTCTACGCGCGAGGCGTCCACCATGGCCTTCGCGGTGTGGAACTACATCTCCGGTGCCACGCTGCCGCATATCAGCGGTGCGCTGGTCGCGCGCAAGGGCATGAATCCGGAGGGCTCGAACGGCCTGCGGGCACTGTTGGAAGGAAAATCACAACTTCCCATTCCGCCCGCGCTGGCAGATCTGAACGGCAGTGGCGTCAGCGATCTGACCTCGGAGGATCTGCTGTATATCGGATTGTCCGCACTCTGCGACGGATTCGAGGCACGGTGCGCGAAGTCCACCACCGCTTGACCTGAACGGCGCTTCAGGTTGCAGGGTGGGTTGGTTCGCCGACGAGTAGGAGCCACTGTGCACGCCATCCGCCTTCATGACTTCGGACCAGCCGAAAATCTGCGCTACGAAACGGTTTCCGATCCGGTGCCCGGGCCGGGGCAGGTGCTGATCCGGGTCGCGGCGGCGGGCGTGCATTTCATCGATACGGCGCTGCGCAGCGGTGCGCCCGGCCCCTATCCGCTGCCCACGCTGCCGACCATCCCGGGTCGCGAGGTGGCTGGGACCGTAGATCGAATCGGGCCGGATGTCGATGGGGCCTGGCTCGATAAGCGGGTCGTCGCGCACCTCGGTCCCGTACCGGGCGGCTATGCCGAGTTGGCCGTGATGGAAACCGCTCGGCTGCACGAGATTCCGGCCGATCTCGATCCGGCGGAGGCGGTCGCGATCGTCGGCACCGGGCGAACGACCATGGGAATCTTATTGTTCACCGAACTCGGTCCGGACAGCGTGGTGGTGGTAACCGCCGCCGCGGGCGGCATCGGGACACTGCTGGTTCAATATGCGAAGAATCTCGGGGCGACGGTGGTCGGGCTGGCCGGTGGGCCCGCGAAAGTCGAACTCGTGCGACGCAATGGCGCGGATATCGCGATCGATTACTTACGACCCGACTGGCCGGATCAGGTACGCGCCGAGCTCGCCGACCGCAGGGCCACCGTGTTGTTCGATGGCGTCGGCGGCGAAATAAGCCGCGCCGCGGTCGATCTGCTGGGTAAGGGCGGTCAGCATCTGATCTACGGCGCGGCCGACGGTGCACCGCTATCGCTGTCGGAGGAGGAATTGGCCACCCGCGGCATCACGTCCGAGATGGTCGTCGGACCGCGCATGCTCCAGCGCGTCGAAGGCGACCTGCGCCCACTCGAGGACAAGGCCATGGCCGAGGCCGCAGCCGGTCGACTACGGCCCGCGGTCCAGCGTTTCCCGCTTGCCGAGGCGGCCGAGGCGCATCGCGCGCTGGAGACGCGCGGCACCGTCGGCAAGGTGGTGCTGATCGTGCCGCCACTGCGCACCGGATAGCAGCTGTGTTCAGTCGAGGACCTCACCGTTGACCACGGCATAAGCGAAACCGTCCCACCCCTTGCTACCCACGGTCTGTACGACGGTGGCGTCGAGGCTGGGTTCGGCGGCGAGCAATTCGACTAGATCGCGGCTGGCCTGAACCGCCGGATCGTCCGAATGCTCATCGGCGACAGCACCATTGCGCACGACATTGTCGACGATGATCACCGAGCCCGGCCGGGTCAGACGCAGCGCCCAGAGCACGTAGTTCGAATTGTTGACCTTGTCGGCATCGATGAACACCAGATCGAACGGCTCCGGATCCTCTTCCGCCAGCACCGGCAGACTGTCCAGCGCCGCACCCACTCGGATCTCCACCCGATCCCCGACCTCGGCCCGATCCAGATTCTCCCGTGCCACCCGCGCGTGCCGCGGCTCGAATTCCAGGGTGATGACCTGGCCGTCCTTCCCCACCGCCCGCGCCAACCAGATCGTGCTGTACCCGCCGAGCGTGCCGATCTCGAGTACCCGCCGCGCCCCGATCGACCGCGCGATCAAATGCAGAAACTTTCCCTGCGCCGGCGATACGTCGATGGCGGGCAGTCCCGCCGCCGCATTGGCGGCTATCGCCGTCGCGGTCGAATCCTCGCCTCCCACCAGAGAGTCCACGATGTAGCTGTCCACGTCGGCCCACTCGAACGTCGTCATGCCATGAAGTCTGCCACCGGAGGCAGCGGTACCGCCGGAACCACTGCCGCCTCGGGTCGCGATCGACGGCATGTTTCCGCATCGGCTCGACATGTTCGAGCACCCACCCATCAGCAGCCCACCGAGGAAGTTGAACGGGCCGAATTCGGCCAGTGTGACGCTCTTGACCAGATCCGAGCCGATACTCCGAGCGCTGTGACGTGGGCGGCGTCGAGCCGGTGCTCGGCAACCAGCTGTTCCCCGCCGATCAGAACAGGAAGTAGCGCTGGGCCATGGGTAACTCGGTGGCGGGCTGCTCGGTCCAGACCTCGCCGTCGATGCGCACGGTGAAGGTATCCGGATCGACTTCGATCCGTGGCATGGCGTCATTGTTCGGCATATCCGCCTTGGTCACGCGACGAACGTTCTTGACGGAAGCCAGTTTTCGGCGCAGACCCAAGCGTTCGGCGAGACCGTCATCGATGGCCTGCTCGGATACGAAGTGCAGCGAGGTCGCGGCGGCCGCCAGCGGCGCGGCACCGAACATGGGTCGCGGCAGCACCGGCTGCGGGGTCGGGATGGAGGCGTTGGCATCGCCCATGGCGGCCCAGGCGATCGCGCCGCCCTTGAGCACGGCATGTGGGCGAACACCGAAGAACGCCGGATCCCACAGCACGAGGTCGGCGAGCTTGCCGACCTCCACGGAACCGATTTCGTGATCGAGTCCATGGGCAATGGCAGGACAGATGGTGTACTTCGCGATATAGCGCCGTACGCGGACGTTATCGGCGGCGCCGTCACCGGCCAGCGCGCCGCGGCGGCGCTTCATGACGTGCGCGGTCTGCCAGGTACGCATGACCACCTCGCCGATGCGGCCCATGGCCTGCGAGTCGCTGCCGATCATGGAAATCGCGCCGAGATCATGCAGCAGATCCTCGGCGGCGATGGTGGAGGGCCGAATTCGACTCTCCGCGAAGGCGAGATCCTCCGGGATGGACGCGCTGAGATGGTGGCACACCATGAGCATGTCCAGGTGCTCGTCCAAAGTGTTGACCGTATGCGGACGGGTCGGGTTGGTCGAGCTGGGCAGCACATTGAGATGCGCCGCGACGGTGATGATGTCGGGTGCGTGCCCGCCGCCCGCACCCTCGGTGTGATACGCGTGGATGCCGCGGCCTGCGATGGCGCCGAGCGTGTCCTCGACGAATCCCGCCTCGTTCAAGGTGTCCGAGTGCAATGCCACCTGCACGCCCGCCGCATCGGCGACAGTCAGGCACGCATCAATCGCGGCGGGTGTGGAACCCCAGTCCTCGTGCAGCTTGAAACCCGCTGCGCCAGCACGCAATTGCTCCCACATGGCTTCGGCGCTGACGGTATTGCCCTTGCCGAGCAACACGATATTCAGCGGCCACGCGTCGGTGGCCTCCAACATCCGGGCCAGATGCCAGGAGCCTGGCGTCACGGTTGTCGCCTTGCTGCCCTCGGCCGGACCGGTGCCGCCGCCGATCAGTGTGGTGATGCCGCCGCCGAGCGCCTCGTCCATCAACTGCGGACAGATGAAATGCACGTGACAGTCGATCGCTCCCGCGGTGAGGATGCGGCCGTTGCCCGCGATGATCTCGGTATTCGGGCCGACGACGAGGTCCGGATGTACCCCGTTCATCGTGTCCGGATTGCCCGCCTTGCCGATCGCACTGATGCGGCCGTCGCGTATTCCGACGTCGGCCTTGATGATTCCCCAGTGATCGATGATGACCACGCCGGTGATCACGGTGTCGGGAGTGCCGTCGGCTCTGGTGGCGCGGGCCTGGCCCATGGATTCGCGCAACACCTTGCCGCCGCCGAAGACGGCCTCGTCACCCGCGAGTCCCGGCCCGCCACTGCGGTCTTCGGTGATCTCGATGAGCAGATCGGTGTCCGCCAGGCGAATTCGGTCGCCGGTGGTCGGACCGAACAGTTCGGCGTAGCGCGCACGGCTCAGCTCACTCATGACGCACCATCCAAATGTCCGGGGGGATTCAGGCTGATGCCGTGGACCTCTCGGCTGCCGCCGAGCGGAACCAGCGAAACCCGTTGGCCTAGGCCGGGTTCGAAGCGCACCGCGGTACCGGCGGGAATATCGAGCCGACGTCCGTGCGCGACCTCCCGATCGAACCGCAGTGCGGCATTGGCCTGCGGAAAATGCACATGGCTACCGACCTGCACCGGACGGTCACCGGTATTCACCACATCGAGCTCGATGCGGTCCGCGCCCGCGTTCAACTCGATAGTGCCCTCGACGCAGAAGTATTCACCCGGAATCATCAGCCGCCCTAGCCGATCGGCTGGTGGACGGTAACCAGCTTGGTGCCATCCGGAAAGGTGGCCTCGACCTGTACGTCGTGGATCATCTCCGGCACACCCTCCATCACATCGGCACGCGTGAGCACTGTTCGCCCCGACGACATCAGCTCCGCGACGGTGCGTCCGTCGCGCGCGCCCTCGAGCACATGATCGGTGATGAGTGCGATCGCCTCCGGATGGTTCAGCTCGAGCCCGCGCGCCCGCCTGCGCCGGGCCAGTTCGGCCGCGTAGCTCAGCAGCAGCCGTTCCTGCTCGTGCGGCGACAGTCGCATCCGGGCTCCTCAGCGTTCGTGGATCAGGGTGATGGTAATTCTGGCACGCCCGTTCCGGGACCGCCGATCAATCCCGGGCGGGCAGATTCTGCAGCCGCACCTGGCCGCGCGCCACCGTACGACCTTCGTCATCGGTCAGCACGACCTGCCACAGCTGCTGCAGGCGGCCGCGGTGCAGCGGCGTCGCCTCGCCGAAGACGTTGCCCTCGCGGACCGAACGCAGAAAGTCGGTGTTGTTGTTCACCCCGACTACGGTGCCCTTATTGTCCTGGGCGTTGTACCAGACGCCGCCGCCCACACTGGCAAGCGTTTCGACGACGGTGCAGTACACACCACCGTTGACAATCCCCGCCAGCTGCAGCAACTGCGGTCCCGCGGTCAGTTGACCGCGCACCCGATCCGGCGTGACCTCGGTGAATTCGAGGCCGATCAGGTCGGTGAAGGTGTTCTTGCTGAGCTCAGTCATCAGCTCAGGCGTCACGTCGGCCAGCGACTGGATCTGGGCAACTTCCTGCTGTGTCATGCATTCACCTTGACACAGGACATCCCGACCCTCGCACGACGGCCACTTCCCGGTGTTCGCTCGGCGAGACAGAGCGGCGGGCTCCACACGCAGATGGAGCCCGCCGCGGCAGTGGATCGGGGGTTCACGGCAGCCCTCCGGAACACTCTGCCGATCCCAACGCCGAAATCAGTATAGGTCAGGCTTACCTAAGTAGGCAACTTTTGATCGAACCGCACGCCGCTCGCGGTGACGTATTCGATCAAGGTTATACGGACTCCAGACACTTTCCGCCGGAACCCATTCCACGCTCGACGAGTGCGGACTCGATCGACGGCCGCCTATCGAGCTGGGCAACCCACGACGCGGCGCACGGGCAAACCACGTTCTTCCAGCACCGACAGCAACCCCTCGCCCCGGCGTGCAGCGACCAGCGAATCCGTCCGCGCCAAATCCGGCACGTAAGTGGCCGCTCCGACAATGGACTCGCCGACCAGTGACCAGAATCGACGTTCGCCGAGCTCGGCACATCCCGCCAATGTCCGCTGAATCAACCGCAACGACGGCTCACACCGATGCGCGAGCCAGACATACATGGCCTGCTCACACGGCAATGCCACCACGCCAGCCGCCCCGGCCAGCCGATCGCCGTCGAGCACGCGAATCGTGGTATCCGCCAAGCCCGCCCAGTCGATGCCGCCGTCGTTGTCGGTGTGCAGCCACAGATTCTCTAGACCCGGATCCCAGACCCGCCCCTCGGCCACCAGCAGCGCGACCACCCGGCCGATCACCGCGTGGATCAATGCGGTGGCCACCACCTCGGCGGCAGTGTCGGCGCTGATCATCTCCGCGGCGTGCCGCCGGTACATCACTTCGATCCGCCCCTCGCGCAACCCGTCGGCCAGCCGCCACCAACGTCGTTTGCCCTGCTCGGACATGGCGGCCACCGCATATACCCGCGGATGTTCGGGTTGCAGCGAGCGCAACCGCGCACAGGCCCTACCGAATGCCGCCTGGGACTGGCGAGGCATGTAGGTCGTGACTGGCTCGGACATCGAACCTCCTCGGGTCGGCTCCGTAATGGGGCGGATCGGAAAGATAGGTTAGGCTTACCAGACCTAACAATCGGATACCAGATATCGAGTCAGGAGTAGTTCGTCGCCGTGACGGCATCAAGCACCATCGCGCCGGTGGCGCGACGAACGAATACGGCGCGCCGTCGTCGGCTCGGACTCGTCGCGCTGACCGCACTGCTCCTCGTCGCTACCGTGGCCAGCATCGCCATCGGCACCCGATCGCTGTCTCCAGGCACCGTCTACGATGCCGTGCACAATGCCCTTACCTGCCCGGGCGGGCCGTTCACCTGCCCCGCGCGGTCGACCGCCGAGGAGATCGTGCGCGGACTTCGGTTGCCGCGCACCGCACTTGGATTGGCCACCGGGCTCGCACTGGGAATCGCGGGTGCACTGATCCAGGGCTACACCCGCAACCCACTCGCCGACGCGGGCCTACTCGGCTTGAATGCGGGCGCGGCCTTCCTTGCGGCACTGAGCGTTTACCTGTTCGCCCTGACCGCACCCGAGCAGTACATCTGGTTCGCCTTCGCGGGGGCGCTGATCGCGGGGCTGGTGGTGTTCGGTGTATCCGCGATCGGTGGCGGCAAGGCGAGTCCGCTCAGCCTGGTACTGGCCGGTGCCGCGGTGACCGCATTCCTGCAGGCGATGACGAACGCCATTGTGCTCATGGACAACGCGGCACTGGACACCTACCGATTCTGGGTGGTCGGCACGGTGAACGGCCGCGATGCCGAGGTGTTCTGGCAGGTGTTGCCGTTCTTGGCGATCGGCGTGGTGCTGGCGGTGACGGCTTCGCCCGGCCTCAATATGCTGAGCCTCGGTGACGAGGTCGCACGCGGACTCGGCGTACATATCGGACGCAGTCGCGCGCTCGGCCTGGCCGCGATTGTGTTGCTGTGTGGTGCCGCGACGGCGGCGGTCGGCCCGATCGCGTTCATCGGATTGATAGTGCCGCATATCGCAAGGGTTTTCACCGGTCCCGACTATCGCTGGCTGATCCCGTACTCCGGACTGCTCGGCGCATTGCTGTTGCTCGTCGCCGATGCGGTCGGGCGAATTGTGGCGCCACCGGGCGAATTACAGGTCGGCGTGATGATCTCGGCTCTGGGTGCACCCTTCTTCATTCTGCTCGTTCGCCGCAAGAAGCTGGTGAGCCTGTGAGGGCGACGGCACGGCGATCGTCGGAAGCGAATTCGCCTAACGCCGGGGAGCGTTCATGAGCGAACGAATCATGGCCGAAACGTCCCCGGACTACACCTCGACCGAGCCCAACCCCACTCACGCCGCAACAGCACCTTCAGGCCGGATCCGGCCCGCGCTGCGTTTCGGTCCGGTGTCGATCGTGCTGCGACCCACCATGGCGCTGATAGTTCTGGCGCTCGCCGCGACCGTGCTCACGCTGTTCTGCCTCGATATCGCCTTCGGCGACACCCACATTCCGATCGGCCGGGTACTGGATGTGCTCAGCGGCGGCGGCACGCGGTCCCAGCGCTTCATCGTGTTGGAGTCCCGATTGCCACGCGCGCTCACCGCCGCGGTCGTCGGTGCGGCACTGGGCATCGCGGGCGCGATCACCCAATCGATCCTGCACAACCCGCTCGCCGCACCGGATATGCTCGGCATCACCACCGGCTCGAGCCTCGGCGCGGTCGCGGTACTGGTCGGAACCGGCGGCGCGACAACGGGACTCGCCGCGAGCGTCGGCACGCCACTGGCGGCGCTGACCGGCGGTCTGCTCACCGCTATCGTGATCTACCTGCTCGCCTGGGGTCGCAGTGTGACCGGCGACCGCGGCGTCACGCCGATGCGACTGGTGCTGATCGGCATTGGTGTGAACGCAGTGTTGTTGTCGGGCATCAGCTTCCTGCTCACCCGCGCCAGCCTGCAGGACGCCGCCCGTGCCCAACTCTGGCTCAATGGCTCACTCAACAACGTTGACCGGACCGAACTCGTCCCGGCTGCCCTGACACTTGCCGTTGTCGTCGTGGTCGCGGTCGGCTCCGCCAGAACCCTTGCCGCACTGCGTCTCGGCACCGATACCACCCGGATGCTGGGCGTACGGATCCAGACCCAGCAGACGCTATTGATCGGCGCGGCTGTGGTGGTCGCTTCCGTCGCGACCGCGGCCGTCGGTCCGGTCACTTTTGTGGCGCTCGCCGCACCACAGATCGCGCGCCGCCTGCTGCGAACTCCTGGCGAACCGCTCATCGGCTCGGCGCTCATCGGTGCCACCCTGATACTCGGCGCGGATGTCGGCTCGCGCACGCTGTTTCCGGTCGATCTGCCGGTGGGTGTCGTGACCGCCGCCTTCGGCGGACCGTTCCTGCTCTACCTGCTCGTGCGTATGAATCGGAAGGCGACCCTGTCATGACCAGCGATACGCGGCTTTCCGCACAGGAAGTCACCCTCGGCTACGGCGACCGCGTCATCGTCGACCGACTCGATATCGATATCGCACCCGGCCTCGTCACCACCGTCATCGGCCCCAACGGCTGCGGCAAGTCGACCATGCTGCGCTCACTCGGCCGCCTGCTGCGTCCGCGTCAGGGCCGAATCCTCTTGGACGGCAAGGCGATTTCGACGATGAAGACCAAGGACGTGGCACGCATCATCGGCATGCTCCCGCAGTCGCCAGTGGCGCCCGAGGGGCTCACTGTGGCGGACCTCGTTGCACGCGGGCGTCATCCGCATCAGTCCTGGATCCGGCAATGGTCGGCCACCGACGAGGCCGAGGTCACGTCCGCACTGGCGGCGACGGGCATCGCCGATCTGGCCGATCGCTCACTCGACGAATTGTCCGGCGGTCAGCGCCAGCGCGCCTGGATCTCGATGGCACTGGCCCAGGGCACCGATATCCTGCTGCTCGACGAGCCGACCACCTACCTCGACCTCGCGCATTCGGTCGAGGTCCTGGATCTGATCGATCGCCTGCACGACGACCTCGGCCGCACCGTGGTGATGGTGCTGCACGATCTCAACCTGGCAATTCGCTATAGTGATCAACTCATCGTCATGCGCGACGGACGCATTGTCGCTCAGGGTGCGCCCGCCGACATCGTCAATGTCACACTGCTGCGTGAGGTCTTCGACCTCCACGCCTCGGTACTCGAGGATCCGGTCTCCGGCCGACCGATGGTCGTGCCCATCGGTACCCGGCACGTTCTGCCCGGGTATGACAAATGACACACCAGCTATCAGGCAGTTACGACGGCGTGTAGTACGCAATTGTGTCGTTGAGTCCGTAAGCTTGAAGAATGGCAGGACTTGGTGAACTCGAGAGGGCAGTCATGGACCAACTGTGGTCCAGCGACGAGCCGCAAACCGTACGGCAGGTACACGAGGCTTTGGCCGCCCGCCGTGAGCTCGCGTACACCACGGTGATGACGGTGCTGCAACGGCTGGCGAAGAAGAATCTGGTGGTCCAGCGCCGCGACGACCGCGCCCATCGCTACGCGCCGGTGCATACCCGCGACGAACTGGTGGCCAGCTTGATGGTCGATGCACTGCAGCAGGCCGATGCGGCGGGCAGCCGCGCGGCGGCGCTGGTGCATTTCGTCGAACAGGTCGGCAGGGACGATACGGATGCGTTGCGAGAAGCACTCGCTAAGCTCGAGGCATCCGAAGATACTGGGCCGCCGAAGCAGTAGTCTTGGGATTCTGGCCTCACAATGAGGTGAGTGCCCTGGCCCCACAACGCAGTGAGCTGAGTCGATGAACGCAACCGCGCCGGTCTTCGCCGGTCTCGCTTTGCTTCTCGCGGGGCCTGCCCCAGCGCTGCTGAGCCGCGCGACCTGGCCGTATCGAACACCGCGCGCCGCGCTCGTGTTGTGGCAGGCCATCGCGCTCGCAGCCGTGCTCAGCGCATTCGGCTCGGGCCTGGCCATCGCCGCCCAACTACTCGTTCCCGGATCAGACGGTCGCCCGACCACCTCCCCGGCCCGGGAAATCGATGCGCTCGGACTGCCGCTGTGGTTGGCCTATGTCTTCGTCTTCGCGCTGACCCTACTGGTCGGCGCCCGGCTGATATACGCGATCGTGCGCGTCGGTGTGCACACCCGCAGGCGTCGGGCACGCCACCGCATGCTCGTCGATCTACTCGACCAGAGCGGACCGCAGCGCCGCGCCGCCGATATCCGGGTCCTCGCCTCGACCGAACCGATCGCCTACTGTCTGCCCGGCATTCGCCAGCGGGTCGTACTGAGCGAAGGCACGCTGACCAGCCTGCAGGACGCGGAGGTCACCGCCATCGTGAGCCATGAGCGTTCGCACCTGCGCGCCCGGCACGACCTGGTACTCGAGGCATTCACCGCGGTGCACGAGGCGTTCCCCCGGGTGGTGCGCAGCAAGGCCGCGCTCGGCTCGGTCAAACTGCTGATCGAACTGCTCGCCGACGACTCCGCGGTGAAGGTCACCGGCCCCAAGCCACTGGCCCGCGCACTGGTCGCGTGCGCCAAATCCACCGCTCCGCAGGGCGCGCTCGCCGCGGGCGGCCCGACCACCTTGATCCGCATCCAGCGCCTGGGTGGACGGATCGGCGATCTTCGGGTCGCCTCGGCCGCATATCTGGGGTCGGCGGCCATCCTGGTGGTCCCGACCATGGCCGTCGCGGTACCCTGGCTGGTCGAACTGGATCGACTGCTGCGTAACTGATTCCTCCGGTTCCCCCCGACACACCCGGTCCTACCCCATCCCGATGACCGGGCCCAACCATCTCGGCGGCACCACGCGCGCCCGGATCCCCCGCGCCGAGACATGAAAGGCACACAAACCCGTTGACCTCCTCCACCCCTGCCACCACCTTCGCGGAGCTGGGCCTACCCGCCGTGCTCGTCCAGGCGCTACGCCGCGACGGCATCGAGGCGCCGTTCCCGATCCAGGCCGCGACCGCGACCGATGCGCTGGCGGGTAAGGATGTGCTCGGGCGCGGCCCGACCGGCTCCGGCAAGACCCTGGCCTTCGGACTGCCCATGCTCGCGCTGCTCGCGGGCGCCCAGGCCAAGCCGGGCCGTCCGCGCGGTCTGGTGCTGGTGCCGACCCGCGAACTGGCGGCCCAGATCGAAAAGGCGCTGGACAATGTCGCACTCTCGCTCGGGCTGCGGGTCGCCTCGGTGGTCGGCGGCGCGCCGATCAAGCGACAGGCCGATCGGCTCGCGCGCGGTGTGGACCTGCTCATCGCCACGCCAGGGCGGCTCGAGGATCTGATCAACCAGCGCTCCGCCAACCTGTCCGACGTGCGGATCACCGCATTGGACGAGGCCGACCACATGGCCGATATGGGCTTCCTGCCACAGGTCACCAAGCTGCTCGACCGGACGCCGAAAGATGGTCAGCGCCTGCTGTTTTCGGCCACCCTCGACGGCGAGGTCGACAAGCTGGTCAAGCGCTACCTGCGCTCCCCGGTCACCCACTCCACCGCGCCGCCGTCGGCCTCGGTCGCAACGATGTCGCATCATCTGCTCTACCTGCGCAAGGCCGATAAGCGCGACATCACCGCGCAGATCGCTGCCCGCGACGGGCTGACCATCATGTTCGTCCGCACCAAACACGGTGCGGACCGACTCGCCAAGCAGTTTCGCGCGGCGGGCATCGCCGCGGGCGCGCTACACGGCGGTAAGGCACAGAACAACCGCGTGCGGACCCTGGCCGCATTCGCCGACGGTACGACCCCCGTGCTGGTGACCACCGACGTAGCCGCGCGCGGCATCCACGTGGACGGGATTTCCCTTGTCGTGCATGTAGATCCGCCCGCGGAGTCCAAGGCGTACCTGCATCGCGCGGGCCGTACCGCCCGCGCCGGTGAAGACGGCGTCGTCGTCACGTTGGTCACCGAGGAGGAGCGCGCCGAGGTCGAAAAGATGACCCGCAAGGCTGGCGTCGATGTCGATGGCGTGCAGGTCCGTCCGGGCGATCGGCGACTGATTCAGATCACCGGCGCGAAGCAGCCATCAGGTGTGCCGATCGCGGCGACGAACTCGGCGGTCACCGCGGGTGACGAGGGTGAGCGGCAGGTCGGCAGGTCAAGTCGCCAGGCGAGCGGTGCGGGTCACGGCGGTCGTGGTCGCGGCGCACGCTCGGACTCAGCTGGTGCCGGGCGGCGTAGCACCGGTTCGAGCAGTCGCGCAGGGGGTGCGAAGAACTCCTCGGGTGGGTCGGCCAGCGCCAACGGGACGTCGAGTCGGCGTGGTGTCGGCACGTCGGGTCGTGGGTCGACGGCCGCCCCCGCCGCCGGTCGATCCACGGGGACGGCAACGGCCGCCTCCGGCCGCAGCGCGGGTTCAGCGAATACGACTTCGGGACGAACCGCGAGCTTGGCAACGGCCGCGCCCGGTCGCGCTGCCGGGTCGGGTCGTGCTAGCGCGCCGGGTTCGGGCAAGGCAGCCCGCGGAACAGGCTCATCCACTCGCGGGACATCGGCCAGCCATGGCACAGGAGCCACCTCCGGTCGCGGTGCCGCGTCCGGCCACACCGCTGCGACCAGCGGCGACACGCCCGGCCATACGCGTCGACGCGCCGGACGAGCGCAGGGGGTGCCGGGCGGCCGCAATCGGGGGGCAAACTAGCCTGGTGGCGAATCATCAGGTGGGTGCGGTCGTCTGTGCACTGATCTCGGCATTGCTCTTCGCGGTGGCCGCCGTCACGCAGCAGCATGCAGCGGCCGCGGTTCCGCAGGACGAGTCGCTCATTCGTTCGCTGATCCGCAATCCGCGCTGGTGGGCCGGAATCGTCGGTGACGCGGGCGGCTTCGCGATGCAGGTCGCCGCCCTGGCTCTGGGTGCGGTGCTGCTCGTCCAGCCAATTCTGGTGAGCATGTTGGTCTTCGCGCTCCCGCTCTCCGCCCGGATCAACCACCGCCGCGTCACCCCGCGCACGTGGGCGACCGCCATCGCCCTCGCGGCGGCGCTTGCCTGCTTCTTGATTGTCGGCGATCCGTCCGAGGGCAATACCAATGCGCCCCTGCGTGATTGGATCCCGCCGCTGGTCGGCCTGCTCGGTGTGCTGGCGGTAGCCGTCGTCGCCGCCCTCGGTACCTCCGACCCGACCCGCCGCGCACTCCTGTTCGGCGTCGTGGGCGGGGCCCTGTTCGGTCTGGCCGCCGCGCTCACCGAGTATGTAACCGAACTCTTCGATGGCGGCCTGACCCACGTAACGGGCAGCTGGCAGACCTGGGCCCTATTGGCCTCCGGCCTGATCGGCCTCTATCTGCAGCAACGCGCCTTCCAATCCGGCCCCCTTGTCGCATCGTTGCCCGCCGTAACCATCGCCGAACCCCTGGCCGCCGCCTTCATCGGCATCACCGTCCTCGACGAACGCCTCCGCACCAATCACATCGGACTCGCCGTAATCACCGTCGCCGTAATCATTATGTGCGCGACCACAATCCAACTGTCCCGCATCCAAGCCGAGGCATGACACACGGCTCGGGATCACGTGGAAACCATGGCGGCATCGGCCGAGAAGCGCCGCCGCCATTCCACCTGATCTTGATTCCGGTGCCGCGCCTCATATCCGAGGTGGGCCGGGACCGAATGCTGGGTGATTGCACGGGAGTACGGCACACCGGTTAGAATCGGTTAAGTGCAGTTTCTCCCTGGTCATCAGCCGCCGTACGACCTGACCTACGACGACCTCTTCCTCGTCCCGAATCGGACGGATGTCGCGTCACGGTTCGATGTGGATCTGTCGACCGTTGACGGGTCCGGCACCACCATTCCCATTGTCGTCGCGAATATGACCGCGGTCGCCGGACGTCGGATGGCCGAGACGGTCGCTCGTCGCGGCGGCATTGTCGTCCTACCGCAGGATCTCCCGATCGCCGCGGCATCGGAAACCATCGCTTTCGTCAAGAGCCGCTCGCTCACCGCCGATACTCCGGTGACGCTGGATCCGGAGCGTTCGGTCTCCGAGGCCGTCGCTCTGATGCACAAGCGCGCCCACGGTGCGGTGGTTGTCGTCGACGGCGGTAAGCCGGTCGGCGTGGTCACCGAGATGGCCTGCACTGATGTCGACCGGTTCGCCCGACTGCGCGATGTCGCGGTCACCGACTTCGTGCAGGCACCGGCCAGCACCTCGCCGCGCGATCTGTTCGATCTGCTCGAGGCCGAGCACGCGCAGCTCGCCGTGCTCATCGCCGAAGACGGCAGCCTCGCGGGCGTGATGACCCGTACCGGTGCCGTCCGCGCCGGGATCTACCAGCCGAATGTCGATGCCGATAACCATTTGCGGGTGGCCACCGCGGTCGGCATCAACGGCGATGTGGCGGCCAAGGCCAAGGCGCTCGTCGACGCGGGCGCGGATCTGCTCGTCATCGATACGGCCCACGGACACCAGGCCAAGATGCTCGAAACCCTCAGCGCCATCCGCGATCTCGACCTCGGTGTGCCGCTGGTCGCGGGCAATGTGGTCTCCGCCCATGGCACCCGCGATCTGGCCGCGGCGGGTGCGGACATCATCAAGGTCGGCGTCGGCCCCGGCGCCATGTGCACCACCCGCATGATGACCGGCGTCGGCCGTCCGCAGTTCTCCGCGGTGGCCGAATGCGCTACTGCCGCAAAGGAACTCGGCGTCCACATCTGGGCCGACGGCGGCGTCCGACATCCCCGCGACGTCGCTCTCGCCCTGGCCGCGGGCGCGTCCAATGTGATGATCGGCTCCTGGTTCGCCGGCACCTACGAATCCCCCGGCGACCTGCGCATGGACCGCGACGGCAATGCCTACAAGGAAAGTTTCGGCATGGCCTCCAAGCGCGCCGTCGCCGCCCGCACCGCCACCGACAGCGGCTTCGACCGCGCCCGCAAGGCGCTGTTCGAGGAGGGCATCTCCAGCTCGCGCATGCGCCTGGATCCGGAACGCCCCGGCGTCGAGGACCTCATCGACCACATCTGCTCCGGCGTCCGCAGTGCATGCACCTACGCGGGTGCCCGCAGCCTCTCGGAGTTCCACGACAAGGCGGTCCTCGGCGTCCAGTCAGCGGCAGGTTTCGCGGAAGGACGCCCACTGCCGAGCGGCTGGTAGTCCCTGGCGAACGGGCAGCCCAGCCGAACAGCCGGTGGTCCCCTCACACACAGACAGCCCACCCCAACAACCGGTGGTCCGCTCACGCACAGGCAGCTGACCAGAACAACCAATAGTCCCTGCTCAGCGATGGCTAAAGACGGCGGCTTCCCACCACAACCGACTACGACGGAGCGAGTCTGACAAGCGCGGAGTTCGTGACCCGTCTCGCATCCGAGCGGTCTAAGCACATGCGACACAGCCGCGAGCCGCGACCATCCAGTACCCGTGCACCAGGTGCCGAAACGTCCCTGCCATCACCAACCACCACGGAGCGAGTCCTACAAGCGAGGAGTTCGCGGCCCATCTCGCGCCCGAGCGGTCGAAGCACATGCACCGAAGGCGCGAGACTCGACCATCCGGCACCCGTGCACCAGGTGCCGAACGCCCCCGCCATCACCAAACCCAACGGAGCGAGTCCTACAAGCGAGGAGTTCGCGGCCCATCTCGCGCCCGAGCCGTCGAAGCGCACGCACCGAAGGCGCGAGACTCGACCATCCGGCACCCGTGCACCAGGTACCGAACGCCCCCGCCATCACCAAACCCAACGGAGCGAGTCCTACAAGCGAGGAGTTCGCGGCCCATCTCGCGCCCGAGCCGTCGAAGCACATGCACCGAAGGCGCGAGACTCGACCATCCGGCACCCGTGCACCAGGTACCGAACGCCCCCGCCATCACCAAACCCAACGGAGCGAGTCTTACGAGCGAGGAGTTCGCGGCCCGTCTCGCGTCCGAGCCGTCGAAGCGCATGCGACGAAGTCGCGAGTCTCGACGGCTCGGACG
>NZ_JBITGN010000008.1:0-198416 GCF_044457245.1 Nocardia sp. NPDC050630 | reverse complement strand
CGCGCCCGGGCGCGCGCCCCCCCCGCCCCCCCCCAGCCCCCGGGGGGGGGGGGGCCCCGGCCCCCCCCCCCCCACACCAGGGGGCCGCGAACCCGCAGCGCCGAAGGCGCTGCCATTAGACAGAGCCGGTAGCATAGGGGTTGCCGGTTTCCGGCTTCACGAACCCATTGCCGAGAGGAACAAGTTGTCACCCGCGTCCGAGGGCGCCGCACAGGAGGGCTCCTCTACCGAGCCGGGTGACAAACCCGGCGCTCTCCATTCCACAGCCGCCCGATCCGATTCAGCTCATCGTATGTTTCGCAGGTGGTGCTGACGATGTCCGTCGTGCTCACCGTGCTCAGCCTGATCGGGTTCATCGCGCTCACCGTCGGCACCGCATTATTCGTTGCCGCCGAATTCTCACTCACCGCATTGGAGCGCAGCACCGTCGAATCGGATGTGCGTACGGTCGGGGATGCCCGCTCGCGCATGGTCCGGCAGGCGCACACCACGTTGTCGTTCCAGCTCTCCGGCGCCCAGCTCGGTATTACCATCACGACCCTGATCACCGGTTATATCGCCGAACCCGTCCTGGCCCGACTGATATCGCCGCTTTTCACCGCGCTCGGTCTGAGCCGAGGTGCGGCGCAGGGCATCTCGCTCACCCTGGCGCTGCTGCTTGCCACCTCGCTGTCGATGATCTACGGCGAGCTGGTCCCGAAGAACATCGCGATATCGAAGCCGCTCGGCACCGCCCGGGTCACCGCGGGCCCGATGATCGCCTTCTCGGTGGTGTTCAAGTGGATGATCCACTTCCTCAATGGCACCGCGAACTGGGTGGTGCGCCGCCTGGGTGTGGAACCGGCCGAGGAGTTGCGTTCGGCGCGCTCCCCGCAGGAACTCGGCTCGCTGGTGCGCACTTCCGCACTGCGCGGCGCGCTGGACCACCGCACCGCGCAGTTGGTCGATCGCTCGCTGCAATTCGGTGAGCGCAGCGCCGAGGAATTGATGACGCCGCGAGTCAAGATCGAATCCCTGGACAAGTCCGACACCATCGCCGATCTGATCGCGGCCGCCAGCCGCACCGGGTACTCCCGCTTCCCGGTAATCGACGGCGATCTGGACAACACCCTCGGGGTGGTGCACGTCAAACAGGCGTTCACCCATGCGGCGAATGTCCGCAACACCATCCCGCTGTATCTGCTCGCCCGGCCGGTGCCGATCGTGCCCGCCAGCCTCGACGGCGACGAGGTGCTCGAGCGGGTGCGCGCCGACGGCATGCAGGTCGCGCTGGTGGTCGACGAATACGGTGGTACCGCGGGCATCGTCACCATGGAGGATCTCATCGAGGAAATCCTCGGCGATGTCCGCGACGAGCACGATGAGGAAGAACGCGATGTCCGCCGGGTCGCCGACGGCTGGGACTGCTCGGGATTGCTGCGCATCGACGAGGTCTCTCGCGCCACCGGCTATGACGCGCCCGAGGGCGAATACGAAACCCTCGGCGGTCTGGTACTCACCCGGCTCGGCCGAATCCCGGTGACCGGCGATGAGGTGATCCTGCCGAATCCACGGTCCTCGCACCGTCATCCCAACGACGAGGACGGCGGCTGGATCGCCAAGGTCGAACGGATGGACGGGCGGCGCATCGATCGGATTCGGCTGATCCCGGTCGCGGCCGCCGTGCTGAAGGAGAACAGCCATGGGTGATCTCCTGGGTGTCCTGTTGACGGTGGTGCTGCTGGCCTGCAACGCCTTCTTCGTCGCCGCCGAATTCGCCCTCATCTCCGCGCGCCGCGACCGTCTCGAAGCGCTCGCCGCGCAGGGAAAGCGCAAGGCGCACACGGTGATCCGGGCTGGTGAGAACCTGTCCATGATGTTGGCCGCCGCACAGCTCGGCATCACCATCTGCTCGATCCTGCTCGGCCGGGTCGGCGAACCCGCGGTGGCGCATCTGCTGGCGGGGCCATTCGAGCTGGTCGGCCTGCCCGAACAGCTGCTGCATCCGGTGGCCTTCGCCATCGCGCTGGCGATCGTGGCGATCCTGCACATTCTGTTCGGCGAGATGATTCCGAAGAATATCGCGCTGGCCGGACCGGAACGAAGTGCGCTGCTGCTGGTTCCGGTGCACCTGATGTGGTTGCGCTTGGCGCGTCCGCTCATCGCGCTCTACAACCTGGCCGCGAATCTGTCGCTGCGCATGTTGCGGGTCGAGCCGAAGGACGAGCTGGAGGCGACGGTCTCCAGTGTGGAACTCGCCGAGATGATCGGTGAGTCCCGTTCGGAGGGACTGCTCGACGAGGAGGAGCACCGCCGCCTCACCCAGGCGCTCGGCACCTCCGATCGCGTGGTCGGCGATGTGATGGTGCGGCTGGCGACGACCCGCTCGGTTCCGCTGCGCGGCAATGGCACCACGCTCGGCGATATCGAAACCGCGGTCGCCGAAACCGGCTTCTCCCGGTACCCGGTGCGCGCTGGTGACGGTTCGCTGGTCGGGTACCTGCATGTGAAGGATGTGCTCGACAAGGTCGCCGATGAAAGCGCCGGACCGAATACGCCCATCCCGCGCACCGATATTCGCCCATTGCCGACGGTGAGCACTGGTACACCCCTGTACGAGGCGCTGGCCCGCTTGCGGCGCACCAACTCCCACCTCGGCCGCGTGGTGGATACGCGCGGCAATACTGTGGGCATTGTGGCGCTGGAGGATCTGGTGGAAGAGTTCGTCGGCACTGTGCGCGACGGGACGCACCGGGTGATCGAATGATCGTGCTGGCCGAGTCCGAGTGGCGGGCCGGGGCTGCCGCGCACCGGGCTCGGCTGGACGAGCTCGTCGGACCGTATCTCCAACGACGCGCGGCGGGGTCGTCACATCCGGTGATCGACTTCCTGTTCACCTACTACGGACATAAGCCCGCCCAATTGCGGCGCTGGCATCCGGGATTCGGTGTCGCATTGGCGGGCGCGCGGGAGTACGACGGGGCTCGTGGGTATCACCAACACGGCCCGGCTGTTTACGCTGCCGACCCCGCGTTCATCCGCAGGCGTCGCGACACCATCGAGTTCATCGCAAAACTGCTGCGCGCCACCGCATCGCGCCCGGCACAGCTGTCTTGCTTCGGCCTGCACGAGTGGGCAATGGTGTACAAAACCGACGAGGTCCGCCACCAACAGGTGCCGCTGCGCTTGGGCGGCATCGGCACCGATGCGGTCGTCGAATCGATGTCCTTGCGCTGCAGCCACTTCGACGCGTTCCGCTTCTTCACCCCGGAGGCCGTCGGTCGCAATGCCGAGCCATTGACGCGCGCCGACCAGGTCGCCCGGGAACAGCCCGGCTGCCTGCACGCCAATATGGACCTCTACAAATGGGGTTTCAAACTGACCCCGCTGCTGCGCTCCGACCTGCTCCTCGACTACTTCGAATTCGCCTGCGCCGCACGCGAACTCGATATGCGCGCGAGCCCGTATGACCTGACCGAATACGGCTACGAGCCGGTCCGCATCGAAACTCCCACGGGGCGGGCCGAATACGTCCGGGCACAGTCGGCTCTGGCCGAGCGGTCGGCGGGACTCAGACAGTCGCTGCTCGACGTCTGCACATCGCTACTGAAATACGACACCGAGGCACTCGCCGTCAGCTGACCGTAGTAGCGAAACACACCAATTACCTGGCATTTCCGCCAAAACCCACCTTTGAGTTGCTGCTTGTTAATACCATTCAGTCAGTTCATGCTCCGTCTGAGTCGGCGCAGTATGTGCCCATGATGAGGAAAGTTGGGATGCAACGATGCACCCGAAGCTGACACTGCGCCGTGCCAGGCCCTTGGCCTTGTTCGCCACCATGGTTGTGGCCGCGATGATGCTGCCGAGCAGCGCATCGGCCGATCTGCAAGACGATATCGCCACCGCGGTCCAGGAGTTCCTCGATGTCGGCCGAACCTCGGTGCCCCGGGCGGACTGCGGACCGGGTTCGATGCCGGAAACCGGGCTGCAGGGCGATGTCCCGGCCACCGATCGCGACAGTCGGCGCAGCACCCAGGGCTACTCCTGCAATATGTCGATGGTCGGCAATTACGCCGGGCGCGGCGCGGGCATCACCTCCACCAGCTTCGACCATTGCGCGTATATGGGTTCATTCTTCCCCGGCGACCTGTTCAGCGAGGGCCGCGGCGTCCAGGTACTCGATATCTCCGATCCGGCGCACCCACGCCCGACAGTCACCCTGACCGAACCCGCGATGCTCGCGGGCACCTGGGAGAGTCTGAAGGTCAATACCGAACGCAAGCTGCTGGTCGGGACCGGTGTGCCGGTTGGCGAGGGCGTCGGCTATCTGTCGGTCTACGACATCTCCGATTGCGCGTACCCGAAGCTGCTCAATCCGGGACCGGGCACCAATCTGGCAATGCCGCTGCCGATCACCACGCACGAGGGCGGTTGGTCCCCCGATGGCCGCACCTACTGGACCTCGGGTATCGCGCCCGGTTTCGTCAGCGCGGTCGATCTGACCGATCCGAACAACCCCCACGTCATCTGGCAGGGACTGACCGGCATCGAGGCGCACGGCTTCGGCATCAGTCCGGACGGCAACCGCATGTACCTGTCCGCGCTGGGCGGATTCACCGTCCTCGATATCAGCGCGGTGCAGCGCCGCGACCCCAATCCGCAGGTCACCCATATCGGCCGCACCTTCTGGACCGATGGCTGGGCTACCCAGCACAGCATCCCGGTGACCTACGACGGTAAGCCCTACCTCTACACCGTCGACGAAGGCGGTTCCGGGGGCGTGAAACTCATCGATATCTCCAACGACACCGCGCCCAAGGTCGCCGGGAAGGTGAAGCTGGAGATCAACCTGCTGCAGAACATCGATAGCAATATCGGTAGTTCGATGGGCGGTTCGGTCTTCGCCTACGAATCGCACTATTGTGCCGCCGACCGCCCGGACAATCCGACCGCACTCGCATGCGGCTGGATCTCCTCCGGCATCCGGGTTTTCGACGTCGGTGATCCGCACAATATCCGTGAGATCGCCTACTTCAATCCGCCCGCACGGACCGGCCAGAACCTGAGCCTGTGGAACTCACCGCACGCCCTCGCCTCGATCATCGGCGTGCCATTGATTAGCACACTACCGGCCGCACGCGCGGTGTTGGAGGGGCAATTCGATCCGTTGGACGCGCTCACCCCGCGCACCGGCAAGCTCGCCTTCGGCGATGTCTCCACCGATTGGTGCTTCTCACCGCCGGAGTGGCGCGGCAACCAGTTGTATGTCGCCTGCTCCGATAACGGATTCATGGTGCTACAACTCGAGAACGATGTGTATACGGTGCCGGCGAATCAGCAATCGACCGTCGGGTCGTAGCCGTGTCCCGTTGGTTCCGAGTCGGGGCGCTCGCCTCTGTCGCGTTCGTCCTGGTGGTGCTCGGGGCGGCGCTGCGTCCGCTCGTACTGCCCGAAGCGCACACGGCCGCATCGATTCTCAACGCGGTCGAGATCGGATTCGCGCAGGATATGGCGGCACATCATCAGCAAGCGCTGATCATGGTGCAACGCTTGGATCGTGGCGTGGACCCGACCGTGCTGCGGTTGGCGCAACAGCTTTCGGACGCGCAGCGCATCGAGATCGGTACCATGCTTGGGTGGCTGCGGTTGGCCGATGCGTCGCCACTCTCGGCGCATCCGATGGCGTGGATGCACACCGATGCGGCTACCTCGCAACATCATTCGAATACGAGCCACGCGAATAGCGATGCGATGCCGGGCATGGCGACTACCGCCGAACTCGACGCGCTGGCCGCAGCCCGCGGTCACAACGCCGAAACCCTGTTCCTGCAACTGATGTTCCGTCATCACCAGGGTGGACTGGCGATGGCTCGTGTCGCTGACGAACTGCTGACCTCCGGCCCGGTCAAGGAAACCGCCCGCTCGATGTTCCAGAGTCAGAGCCAGGAGGCCGGTGTGATCAGCGTGCTGCTCACCCAACTCGGTGGTCAGGCCCCGCATTAGCCGACCCGCGCCCACTCTCCGGATGCGGGTCTAACACACGGTGCCAACTCAGGGCTTTTGCCAGAGTCCCTCGGTTTTCGGAAAGGTCCGGCTGGGTCGTAGACGGTGTGCGGCTGTAGGCAACTGCGGAGGTAAGGTCGATCCAGATCGACGGCACAGAAAGGCTCGAGCGACACGTGATCCGGACCGAGACAGTCACCATCCCCGAACACGTGCACGGATATCCCGACGTCGCATTCGGCGGATACGTCGCGGGTCTGGTGGCCGGGCCGTGCGAGGCCACCGAGATACGCGTCGACTTCCGCGCACGGGTGCCGCTCGAGACCCCGATGTCATTGCGCCCCACCAGATCAGGTGGATATGCGCTCACCGACACCGACGGTGCGTTACTCGCCGAATCGACTCCGGCGGTGCTCAGCATCGATCCGCCGAGCCCCCCGAGTTGGGCCGAGGCCAAGGCCGTCACCGACGCGGCCATGGTGTCGCGCCGTGTCACCGACTGCTTTGGCTGTGGCGCCGCATGCGCACCCGGCCGCGGCCTGCGCCTGCTCACCTGGGACACCGCGGATCACGACCTCGTCCTCGCCGCGTGGACTCCCGATCCCGAGTTGGCCGACGAATCCGGCCGACTCCCACCGGAAGTCGTCTGGTCCGCCCTCGACTGCCCCGGTGGCTGGACCGCCATGCGCAAACAAGGCATGGGCTTCGGCGGTGTGACCGCGGCCCTCACCGCCACCCAACTTCAGCCCATCTACCCCGACTCCCCCTACATCTCCTACGCCTGGCCCATCAGTCATCAGGGCCGCAAATACACTGTCGGCATAGCCCTCGCAACGCCCTCGGGCGATCTCTGCGCCGTCGCCGAAGCCCTCTGGATTCAGCCCAAACCTTGAACCAGCTCGGTCGCGGTGGGCACTTACTTCATAGTGGCGAGGTTGTGCCAGAGATTTCGCAGGCTGTCGGTGCCGCCGAATAGCGTGGTGAAGTTGGTGGAATCGATGAGCACGATATCGCCGGCTCGCCTGCCAGCGGGTGGCATCCAGATCAGCGCGTTGAATTCCGTGTGGCCGGCGGCGGTGAAGGGATGGGGCCGCCCGGGGTCGACACGCTGGCGGCCCAGGACACGAAGCGTATCGGTTTCCGGCGCGGTGAGCTCGTAGTGCGGCAGATGGGGGTGGAAGTTGAATGTCGTGACGTTGTCCAGCAGCCGGGGCGCGTCCAGATCGCGGAACCCGGTCAAGGGTGCGATCTCATCGGTGCCGTCGACCACCGCGGGTCGCAGGCCCCATTTGTTGTGCACCGGAACATCGAGGGCCCGCATGAGCGAGCGTGTGTACTGGCCGAATCGTTGCTGCCGCGGCACCAGCGGGTCGCCGTGATGCTCGTATTCCATTTGCCGCTGCGCATAGTCGTCGGTGCAGCCGACGTCGTGGTGCGGTGCCAGCAGCAGACAGGTGCCTTCACGTTGCAGCCAGTCGCGGATCGCCTCGCACTCCTCCGGTGTGGCTTGCTGCTCGGAGAGCACGTGATCGAGCCCGAACACCATCAGGGTGTCGGTGTCTTCCAGGATCCGCTCGTCGATCGGCAAGGTGTAGCCCGCCTGGTCTATACGCTGGAACACCGCGACGGGGTGACCGGTGGCCTCCCCGGCCAACTGCTGAAACGCCAGGGTCGAGCGATGGAACAGTTCCAACGTGCCTGCGATGCCCTGTAGAAAGTGCGCGGCGTCGTATTCCGGGGTCTCGTAGCTCGGCCACAGCACGTTGCGGACCTCGGTCATCGTCGAGAAGCGGTTGTACATCGCGGCAGGATCGCGTTGAGCCTCCCACGGATAGCTCCACGTCCAATAGATGGTCATCCGCCGCCGCCCGTCATGGCTGCGCGGAATGTGGGTCTGGTTGTAGGTGCGTGCCAGCGGCAGCGTGCTCATGGTGTGACCTCTCGGCTGTCGAGCGTGGCCAGGTATCGCAGAGCGCTGATGCTCGGAAGGAAGAAGTACGCGCCGCCGGTGAGCGTGGTGAACGCAGGCAGTCCCGGGTGCACCTTGCGAATGGGCCGCTTGGGGATCGTGAAGTCGAAGGTGCCGTCCTGGGTGCCGCAGATGGGGTCGTGCTCGTTGCCGAGTTCGTGGAATGTCTTGTCGTTGATCCAGACGTTTTGGGCGAACTCGAATTGGCGTACCAGGCTGGCGCAGATGATGAATGCGGCGATCCCGCGGTCCACTCCGTCGTCGGGGGCATCCTCGGGTAGCGCGGGGCCGTAGGTGGCGCCGCGGCGAATCATTCTGCGGCGGTTCATGTTTGCCGCGGTGTCGCGAGGATTGAGGCGTCGTGCATGCGCGCCGAGTGGTACAGCGTAGCCGTGCGGATCCATCTCCTTGTAGTTGAAGTCGTTGTTGCGCATGGGATCCGCACCCAGCGCCGGATCATCCCGGTCCGGGGCCAGCACCAGCGGTGCGCCGCTGCGCCAGCGTCCCATGATCTTCGCGGCTAGCAACTCCTGCCCGTCCGGGGTGTCCGCGTGCTCGCGCAGATAGCTCCGAAACGCACCGACATGTTCTTGCAGCCGCCGGTAGGCCATATAGCTGCCGTTGCGGAACAACACCTCCGGCTGCGGCAGCGCTCGCGGTGGTCCTTCCTCGTCGGGATAGCCCAGGATGAATTCGCCGGGTTGCAGCGCGGCTCCCGACCCGGGGGTCGGTGTTTCGCCGGATCCGTCGATCACGGGCTGGGACAACCGGTCTCGGAACCCGAAATGATCGTGGGCGTAATCGAAGGGCGGCGTCGCGTTCAGATCCAGGAACGACAACACGCGCACACCGGGGCAGCGGGCCACTAGCTTGTCATGTTCGGTAGTGCAGCGCTGATGCTCGGCATCGGTGCGGGCGAACAGGATCGCGATGGCGTGCAGGTCCTCACCTGCCAGCCCGCCTACCCAGTTGTCGGGATGAGCAGCGCCCGTGTCGCCCAGGATATCCGCGCGTGCGGCCATGCCTTCGCGGAACTCGTCCGGGAAGGTGCTGAGCACTTCCTCCGGCACGCCGAGCGCCCGCAGCCCGTGCCAGGTGAAGGCCAGCGTGACCCAGCGGTCGGAACTATCCATCGTTGCGCTCGCATCTGCCGCCGATTGCACGCGGTCCACCAGCGGCGTCAACCAAGCCCGAGCCCCCATGGGATCATCGAAGGACAGAAACTCGTAGCGGCCGGTCACCGCCGGGGTCCGGGTCAGCAGGATGTGCTGAATATCGTCGAGTTCTAGCATGGGTCACGGTACTTACTGCATCTGATCGAGCATTTCGGAGAACGCCGCCTTCAGTCGCAGCGCCTTTTTGATCTCGATGCCGGTGACGTAGGGGTATTCACCGTATTCGAGGAAGCTCGGGAATTGGTGCTCGCGAACATATTTCACGAACGACGCCGGATTTTCCTTCCAATCCTCGGGGAATCCTTCCAGATTCGTGAAAACCGTTGTTATGCCAGTCTGCGAGAACAGCGTAACGGCATCCTCGGTGTATTTGTCGAAATCGGTATCGAAGATGCCTTGATATTGGAAATGCAGACCGAATCCGACATCGAACAACAGCCACCGTAGATAGTGCAGTCGCAGCGGTGCCAGCACCTCTGGATCAGCTGCGACCGCGGCCTCGAGATCCTTGCCGTGCGCGCGAATAGCTTCTTCCCGACCGGGTTTCACTTTGGCGATGATCGAGAACCCATAACACGAAGGCGTCCGGGGATAGATCGGACCGTACCTTCCCCGTTCCAGTTCGAAATAGCCCTCCGCCGGGATGGCCATCGCCGCCGGTTTACTCCAGTCATGCTCGGTTATCGACATACCTTCACCCACCTTCCGCGACAGTAAGGCTGGCCCCTTGCTCATGCTATGCCTTCGGCGCATGACCCCGAAACCCCTGATGTGCGGTAATCGAGACAGCAGTAATCACCCACGTAGGTTCGGTGGAGGTGCGACGGGCTACATTGTAGAAAATTCAAATTGATTGGAATTCCTGCCCACCGGCGCTCGGATTTGACAGAATTACGTCATGTCGACATCGCCGGAAGACACCGAGTCGGCGCCGACCCCGCGCCGGTTATCGACGCCACGAGCCGCCGCACTCGCCGGAGTGGTCTTCGCGGTCTTGTTCGGCACAACGCTGATCTTGATCCGTATCGACATGCCTGACGGCATCGAAGGCTCGACTCATTGGCTGAACAGCCAGCGGAGCGCGATCCGAATAGCGACGGTGCTCATGCCGTTCGCCGGAATCAGCTTCTTATGGTTCATCGGCGTCGTCCGTGACGGATTCGGGCGCTACGAGGACCGGTTCTTCCTGTCGGTATTCCTCGGCAGCGGACTGCTGTTCCTGGCGATGATGTTCGTCGGCACCGCCGTCGCGGCCGGTCTGGTGTCCAGCGACACCGACGTCACCGACCCGGCGGCCCGCGCCGAAGTGGTCGACTTCGGCAAGATGGTCGTGGTTTCGGCGTGCCAGACCTACGCACTGCGGATGGCGGCCGTATTCATGATCTCGCTCGCGACGATTTGGCTGAAGACCGGGCTGATGCCCCGCTGGCTCGCGGGTCTCAGCTATCTGGCCGCCGTGGCGCTCCTGGTCGCCAGCGAAACGACCAGATGGATGACCCTTGCCTTCCCAGCGTGGGTGCTCGTGGTCAGCGTCCTCATCCTGGTTCGCTCCCCATCCCGAACGTGACAAACACCCACCAGGTCTGCGCGACTGTGCGACAGTACCCCTTGTGGAGGAGCCAGTTCCTCGCCCTTCGGCCGATCTGGAGATGGTCTACCAGGCCGTCGCGGACCGACGTCTGCAAAACGAGAACCTGCTCTGGCAGGTTCCCACCCTCAGTCTGACCGCCCAGGCATTCTTGTTCAGCATCTCGATGGCATCCGCCAACGATTCCGTCGCGCGAATAGCCTCGGCGTCGCTCGCGCTGATCGTGTCCATCATTTCGATCATGCTCATGGCGAGCCATCGCCTCGCCGAACGCAAGGACGCGCTGTGGCTGGAGCGGTTCGAACAGCAGCGGATCGGCGCGGGCGCCTGGGGTGCCCACGGCAGCGTCTTCGAGACGCAACAGCAGAATGCCAATCTCGACGTCGGCTGGCTGGACAACCTGATACCGATGCGGCAGATGTTCACAGTCTGGGTGGTCGGACTGGCCTGTTTCGGTGTGACCGCCATCTTCATGATCATCCGGACACTGGTTGGTGTCTGGCACTGAGCGGCCTCGGCGGATCTGTCAGGTGTTTTCGGTGAACCGATACCAGGGGCCGTGGAAGGGTTCGTAGCCGATACCGCCTTGTCCGGCGGGGCCGGTACTCGGGGCGCTGTCCGGGAAATAGGCGAAGCCTTCGGAATCGGTGGCTCCGCCACTGACGTAGAACAGGCAGGCGCCGTCGCGGCGGGTGATATAGGTGACGGTGTAGACGCCCAGACGGGTGCGATGGCCGGGGTTGGCGCAGGCGGCGGCCTGATCCTCGAGGATGGGGCGGGACAGGCGCCAACCGGTGGTTTCGGGGACTTCGTACCACACCAGCGCGGCGAGGGCGGCGATCAGCAGCGGTGCCGTCAGGCTCACCAGGACAGCGTGATAGCGGATCAGGCCGAAGATGGCGAAGACGATCGCGACCAGGCCGACCACCGAAAGTCCCACCCACAGCAGCACTTTGGCCGGAAAGCTGCCCTGAGCAGCCAATTCCCAGCACAACGCGGCGCAAAGTAGCGCGATGACGGTGGTGATGGCGCCCATCCAGAGTTCGAACCACAACGGTGTCGGTCGGGTGGCGCTGCTCATGCCAAAGAAGATACGTCGACCTGCCCTGTCCCCGAAGGGAATCGGTTCACCATCTGGTGGAAATATCTCAATGGACGAAGGAAGACCCCCGGCCTCGGCATCCCATCGAGGGGCCGTGACCGGGGGCCGTCGTACCAGACGTTCGGCTCGGTTATTACAGCGGCGGGAAACCGGCCGAACCGGTTGCCATCCAGTTCCAGAACTGTGCCGCGCGGTTCACAACCAGGGCGAATACATCAAGGACAACGCTTCCCATAAAACTTCCTCACATCCGACTACCTCGTGCAGCGCCCAGGGTAACGGATCGTTATGTGGGTCGAAACCAGTGATCCACTCTGCCGACGGGCCGTCGCGTGATAGAGGAATCCCCCGCCCGGCAGGCTCCCGGGCGGGGGATTCACGAGTTACTCGGACGCGTAATGACTTAGACGCAAGCCAGCGCCTTGGCCTCTCGGCGACGGCGGTGCAGGATCGGCTCGGTGTAGCCGTTGGGCTGCTTGGTGCCTTCCAGCACCAGCTCCTTCGCGGCCTGGAACGCAATGCTGCTCGCGAAGTCCGGCGCCATCGGCCGGTAGTTCGGATCGCCCGCATTCTGCTTGTCGACCACCGGCGCCATCCGCTCCAGGCTGGCCACCACCTCCGCCGCGGTGACCACGCCGTGGCGCAACCAGTTCGCCATCAGCTGGCTCGAAATGCGCAGGGTCGCGCGGTCTTCCATGAGACCGACATCCCGGATGTCGGGCACCTTGGAGCAGCCGACGCCCTGGTCGATCCAGCGCACCACATAGCCGAGGATGCTCTGGGAGTTGTTGTCCAGCTCCTGACGCTTCTCCTCATCGGTCCAGTTCGGGTCGGCCGCGAGCGGGATCTCCAGGATCTGATCGACGGTGGCGCGCCGACCACCGGCGGCGATCTCCCGCTGCCGCTCGAACACGTCGACCTGGTGGTAGTGCGTCGCATGCAGGGTGGCCGCGGTCGGCGAGGGCACCCAGGCGGTGTTGGCGCCCGCACGCGGGTGGCCGATCTTCTGCTCGAGCATGTCGTGCATCAGATCCGGCATGGCCCACATGCCCTTGCCGATCTGTGCCCTACCGGGCAGGCCGGCGGCCAGACCGGTGTCGACGTTCCAATCCTCGTAGGACAGGATCCACTGCTGGATCTTCATCTCGGCCTTGCGGACCATCGGCCCGGCCTCCATGGAGGTGTGGATCTCATCGCCGGTGCGGTCCAGGAAGCCGGTGTTGATGAACACCACGCGCTCGGCGGCGGCCTGGATACAGGCCTCGAGGTTGACCGTGGTGCGGCGCTCCTCGTCCATGATGCCGACCTTGAGGGTGTTGCGGGTCAGGCCGAGGACGTCCTCGATCCGGCCGAACAGCTCGTTGGTGAAGGCGACCTCGTCCGGGCCGTGCATCTTCGGCTTGACGATGTACACCGAACCGGTGCGGCTGTTCTTCAACTTCGTATCGCCGAGCAGGCTGTGCTTGGCGATCAGCGAGGTGATCAAGCCGTCCATGATGCCCTCGGGCACCTCGTTGCCCTCGGCATCGATGATCGCGTCGGAGGTCATCAGGTGACCGACATTGCGCACGAACAGCAGCGACCGGCCGTGCAGCACCAGCTCGCCACCATCGAGCGCGGTGTAGACGCGGTCCGGGTTCATGGTGCGGGTGAAGGTCTTGTCGCCCTTGGTCACCTTCTCCGCCAGCTCACCTTTCATCAGGCCGAGCCAGTTGTGGTAGCACAGCACCTTGTCCTCGGCGTCCACCGCGGCGACCGAATCCTCGAAGTCCATGATTGTGGTGACCGCGGACTCCAGTACCACATCCTTGACACCGGCCGGATCGGTCTTGCCGATCGGCGAGGCGGGGTCGATCTGGATGTCGATGTGCAAACCGTTGTGCTTCAAAAGGATCGAGGTCGGCGAGGCCGGATCGCCCAGGTAACCGACCAGTTCCGCGCCGTCGGCGGCCAGTGTGGTGACCCCGTCATCGCTCAGCGTGACCGCCAGCTTGCCACCGTCGATCGCGTAGTGCGTCGAGCCACCGTGCGAGCCGTTGGCCAGCGGGGCAGCGGTATCGAGGAACTTGCGCGCGAATTCGATCACGCGACCGCCGCGGACCGGGTTGTAACCGGTGCCCTTCTCGCCGCCGTCGGCCTCGGAAATGGCATCGGTGCCGTAAAGGGCGTCGTAGAGCGAACCCCAGCGCGCATTCGCGGCATTGATCGCGAACCGGGCGTTCATCACCGGCACCACGAGCTGTGGGCCAGCGGTGGTGGCGATCTCGTCGTCCACATTCTGGGTGGCGATCTCGAAATCGGCCGGTTTCGCACGCAGGTAGCCGATATCGCCGAGGAAGCTCTTGTAGGCGGCCTTGTCGTAGTTCGTGCCGGGGTGTTCGGCGTGCCAGGCATCGAGTTTGCCCTGGATTTCGTCGCGTTCGGCCAGCAGGGCGCGGTTGCGCGGAGCGAGGTCATTGATGACCCGCTCGGCTCCGGCCCAGAACGCGGCGGAATCTACGCCGGTTCCGGGAAGCGCCTCGTTCTCGATGAACTCGTGGAGAACGCTGGCCACCTGGAGCCCGCCGACCTGAATCCGCTCTGTCATCTACTGCCTCACTTTTGAGAAAGCCGGGTGGGAAAAATCGCAACCAATGTTACCCATCGGTAGTGATGTGACGGTGTGTCGGGGCCTTGATTGTATCGTCCGGCGGAATTAATGTACTGATCGGAACATTACCGGCAGCCGGAGCAATGGAGCGCAATGCCAGGACAGTCGTTAGCGGATAAGGTCGCGCTGGTCACCGGCGGTAGCCGCGGACTCGGTCGGGAGATGGTGCTGGCCTTCGCAGCGGCCGGTGCGGATGTGGTGATCGCCAGTCGCAAACTCGACGCGTGCGCCGCGCTCGCCGATGAGGTGAAGAACACCCATGGTCGGCGCGCGTTACCGGTGGCGTGCAATGTCAGCGATTGGGCGCAGTGCGATGCGCTGGTCGAGGCGGCCTACGCGGAGTTCGGCAAGGTCGACGTGCTGGTCAACAACGCCGGGATGTCACTGCTGTATCCGAGTCTGGATCAGGTGAGCGAGGAGATGTTCGACAAGGTGATCGCGGTGAATCTCAAGGGTCCGTTCCGTTTGTCGACCTTGATCGGCACCCGGATGGCCGCCGCCGACGGCGGATCGATCATCAATATCTCCTCGATAGAGGCGGCGCGACCGGAACCGCTCGCGGTCCCGTACGCGGCCGCCAAGGCCGGATTGGCCAATCTCACCGGCGGTCTCGCGCAGAGTTTCGCACCGACGGTGCGGGTCAACACGATTCAATGCGGTCCGTTCGAGACGGATATTTCCAAGGCATGGCCCGATGAGTTGCGGGCGGAGCTGACTCGACATATGGCTCTCGGGCGGGTCGGCCGCCCGGATGAAATCGTCGGCGCGGCACTGTACTTCGCGACGGACGACGCAGCGTACTGTACCGGCGCAACCCTGGCACTGGACGGCGGCTGGCGATGAAGGCTCTGACTTACCAAGGACCCCAACAGATCTCCTACACAGAGGTCCCCGATCCGGTGCTGCCGGGGCGCGACGGGGCCATCGTTCGCGTGAGCGCTGCCGGAATCTGCGGTAGCGATCTGCACATCTATGCCGGGCACGGTTTTACCGATGGCACCGGATACAGCGTGGGGCACGAGGCGGTCGGCGAGATCGTCGAATTGGGTTCGGGTATACAGGGGTTCGCGATCGGCGACCGAGTGCTGGTCTCCGCATCCGTCGGCTGCAACCGCTGCGCGAAGTGCAAGACAGGCATCGTGGCGGCCTGCGAACGCCATCCAATGCCCGCCGATGCCTGCTACGGACTCGGCGGATCGCTCGCGGGTGCGCAGGCCGAATATCTCGCGGTCCCCCATGCCGAGGGGAATCTGGTACGGCTTCCCGATACGGTCAGCGATGAAGCGGCGATCGTGCTCACTGATAATGCGCCGACCGCCTGGTACGGCGCACGCCGCACCCGCATCGCACCGGGTGAGACCGTTGTGGTGATCGGGCTCGGACCGGTCGGGCTGATGGCCGTGCAGTCGGCATTCGCGATGGGCGCGTCGCGGGTGCTCGGGGTGGATCTGGTGGCCGAGCGCCGCAAGCGTGCCGCCGAATTGGGCGCGGAGATAGTCGAATCCGAGGAGCCCAAGACTGTCATCCGCGAAATGCTCAGCGGCGGCTCGGATGTCGCGATCGAGGCGGTCGGCACCGACGCGACCATCAGTCTCGCCATCAGCGCCGTCGGACATCGCGGCCGAGTCGGCGTGGTCGGGGTCAGTCATAACCGCGCCTTTCCGTTCCATATGCAGTTGGCGCAGGTCAAGGAGCTCGAATTCCATATCGGACTCTGCTCGATCCAATACGAGCTGCCCGCACTGTTGCGGCTCACCGCGGCCGGACGAATTCGGCCCGAAGCGGTTGTTACACACCGCTTTCCGATGTCGGACGGCGCGAGCGCCTACCGCATGTTCGCCGACCGTGCCGACGGGGTTTCCAAGGTCGTCCTGGATCCGCGCACATGACCGCAGCATCGCGCAGCGATTCAGTGCGGGGTGGCGGGCCGGTGACGGACGGGCCAGAATTGGCCTCACCTCGTCGTCGCGGGCGGCCACCAGCCGCGGAGACCACCGCCGAGGCGACCAGGGCGCGCATCATGGCTGCCGCAGTGGAACTATTCGCGGAGCAGGGCTTCCACGGCACCGGCGTCGCGGAAATCGGTGATCGCGCCGGGGTGCAGCGGGGCGCGCTGTATTACCACATCGGTTCCAAGGAGGAGCTGCTCTGGCAGATCCTGCGCGCTTACATCCAGCTCATGCTCACCGACGCACAGCGGATTTCCCGCAGCACCGACGACCCGATTGTCAAGTTGCGCAAGCTGATTCACAGCCACGTCGGGTTGATTATCGAGCACCGCCGCGAGGTCGCCATCCAACTGCGCGACGTCACCGCGCTGACCGGCGAGCGCGGCGAGGAACTACAGGAAATGCGAGACGAAATACAGGCCTGCTGGCAGCGCGTCATCGATGCCGGTCATGCGGCAGGCGTCCTGCGCACCAGCGATCACGTGGTCACCAACAGTGTGCTCGGCATGCTGAACATGGTGACCTTCTGGTACCGGCCGCACGGTGGGCGCTCGCCCGACGAAATCGCCGACATTGTGGCCTCCACCATTCTCGACGGCATCATCGACACGAAAGGCTGACCATGGCTTGGGATTTCGAAACCGACCCGGAATACCAGCAGAAATTGGACTGGGCGGCGGAGTTCGTCCGCACCGAGGTCGAGCCCCTGGATCTGCTCTACCCGAATCCCTACGACCGCACCAATACCGAGGCGATGGCGCTGATGCGGCCGCTGAAGGAGAAGGTGAAGGAACAGGGGCTGTGGGCCTGCCATCTCGGACCGGACCTGGGCGGCCCCGGCTACGGGCAGCTCAAACTCGGCCTGCTCAACGAAGTGCTCGGCACCTCGATCTGGGCGCCGTCGGTATTCGGTTGCCAGGCACCGGATTCCGGTAACGCGGAAATCCTCGCGCACTACGGCACCCCGGAGCAGAAGGCCAGGTATCTGGAACCGCTGCTGGCCGGTGAGATCGGCTCCTGCTACGTCATGACCGAACCGACCGGCGGCTCGGATCCGACGCTGTTCAAGACCCGCGCGGTGCGCGACGGCGACTCCTGGGTCATCAATGGCGAGAAGTGGTTCAACTCGAATGCGCAGTTCGCCAGCTTCCATATCGTCATGGTGGTCACGAATCCGGATGTCAGTCCGTACCAGGGCATGTCGATGTTCATCGTGCCTGCCGACACCCCCGGCCTGGAAATCGTGAAGAACTTCCACGTGCACGGTTTCAGCGAGCACGAAGGACATCTGCGTTTCACCGATGTCCGGGTGCCCGCCGACCACCTGCTCGGCCAGGAGGGAATGGGTTTCATCGTCGCGCAGACCCGGCTCGGCGGCGGGCGGGTGCACCATGCCATGCGCACGGTCGCATTGGTGCGCAAGGCCTTCGACATGATGGCCGAGCGCGCGGTTTCCCGGCCGATGCGCAAGGGGCCGCTCGCGGGTCTGCAGATGACCCAGGAACGCATCGCCGACAGCTGGATCGAGATGGAGCAATTCCGCCTGCTCGTCCTGCGCACCGCCTGGCGCATCGATAAAGAGCAGGACTATCTGAAGGTGCGCAAGGATATTGCCGCCATCAAGGTGGCGATGCCGAAGGTGATGCACGATATCGCCCAGCGCGCACTGCATCTACACGGCGCTATCGGCGTCAGCCAGGACCTCCCGTTCGTCGACATGATGAATTACGCGGAGGTCATGGCGATAGCCGACGGCCCCACCGAGGTCCACAAGATCACCCTCGCCAAGGAAGTACTGAAGGATTACACCCCCGGCGACCCGGTCTACCCCAGCGGCTACCGCCCCGCCCTGCGCGAACAGGCCCGCGAACTGGTGGCCCGCCGCCTGGAACACATCGTCGGCAATCTCTGAAATCGCTATTGAGTGGTCACCGGGCGGACGCTCACCGTGCAGGTGTCGATGCTCGTGCTGTCCGCGCGCGTATCGGTGGTATTCGGTGCGGTGACCAAAAGCCTGAGTACGTCGGCACTGGATGCTCTCGGCATCGACCGCACCGCCCTCGACCACTGCCTCGGCGTTGTGGTTGCGGACGACGGTCGGGGGCGTATCGATCTCCGTGGGTAGGCCTCCCAGGTAACTGCGCAAGGTGCGCTCGGCATGCATGGGCCGGCCCGCCGGGCCCGTATCGGTACACACCCGGATAACCTGGATGCCCGGAGGTAACCGAGTGATCGCATACGAGGTGCGGCGGGTGCACAGCTGCGAGTTCTGCGGCACCGACGACCAGGCCCTCGGCACCGACAATTCGCTGGACCGAGCCAAGTCGATCGCCGAACACGACGCCGGCGTCGCGCTCGAATGGGCTTGGTTCGCTGGCGGCGAGTGGCCGCTGAGCGCGGATCCCGGTGACGGCGTCTACCGCTACTACATCTACGCACGGGAGAGTACTGCGTAAGAAGTTACGAGGCGCGGGCGATCGGATCCGTATATCCCGCAACGGGACTCAGTTGCAGCACCGACGGCATCCGCCGGGTGAGAGCAGTCGGACCGGTGAATTCCACTCGACCGGTTCGCATTGCGTGCGAGAGCGGAATACGTCCCAACCAAACTTGGTACAGCGATTCGACATCGGAGCTGATGGTTACGTCGACCGGGTAGCCGGGATCGGCATCGCACACCGAAGGCACTCCCGATTCGACGACGATCCAATAGCGCCGAAAATCGTCGGTGAACCGTACGCACAGCACATGCCGCTTACCCGGAAACGTAGACGTATCCAGCCGGGAGTGCATCCACCACACCAGCAGCCCGGCATCCAACTCCTCGGGCCGCGGTTCGCCGAAGGTCCAGCGCGCACCCCATGCGCCGAGGCCGAACAGGATCGGCTCCAATTCCCGACCGGCCGCGGTGAGCCGATATTCGCTGCCCATTTTGTCGATCAATCCGGCCCGCTCGAACCGGCGCAGCCGCTTGGCGAGCAGACTCCGTGACAGCCCGGGCAGACCGCGCGCCAGATCGTTGAAGCGCGTCGTACCGATGAGCAGATCGCGCAGGATGAGCAGCGACCAACGCTCGCCGAGCACATCGAGCGCACGGGAGATCGGACAATATTGGCCATAGCTTGCGGTCGTGCTGGTCATGGTCACCTCGCGAACCGGGGTCCATTTTCTGGACCGGGGAAGTCCACTTTCTGGACTATTCGGTTATCGCGGGTGCTCCTAACTTCGAAACATGACGACTATCGCCCATGACATCACCACCACCGACTGGATCGCCCGTGCACGCCGGGTAGGGGAAAGCCTGCGCACCGATGTGGCCGCCCGCGACCGCACCGGCGACATCTCCGTCGCGGCCTTCGACCTGCTGCGGACCACGGGATTGTCCGCCGCGCTCGTCCCCATCGAGTTCGGGGGCGGCGGTGTATCGCACCGCGAGGTGGGCGAGATCCTGCGTGAACTGGGCCGCCACGACCCGTCCACGGCCGTCGCGTTCGCCATGCACACCCATTTGGTCGCCGCGCAGGTCTGGCGGCACAACCACGGCATCGACGCCTCTGCGGTCTTCGGCAAGGTGGCCGCGGGCGCGATCTTGGTCAGCACGGGCGCTTCGGACTGGGTCGAATCCAACGGCCGTGCCGAGCGCGTCGACGGCGGCTTCCGGGTGAGTGCGCGCAAGGCGCCCGCCAGCGGCTGTGAGGTCGGCGATGTGGTGGTGACCAGCATCCGCCGCGGCGATGCGCCGGAGGGACCTCAGGTGCTGCACTTCGCGTTGCCGATTGACACCCTGGGTATTCGCATCGAGAAAACCTGGGACACTATGGGTTTGCGGGCCAGCGGCTCGCATACGGTGGTTTTCGACGATGTCTTCGTCCCCGATTCCGCGATCTCGCTGGCCCGCCCCGCCGACGCCTGGCCCCCGGTGCTGAATGTGGTGATCGGCGTCGCCATGCCGCTGGTAATGGCGGCCTATCTCGGCATCGCCGACGCCGCGGTCGAATTGGCCGCCGCACTGGTCGCCGACCGCTGCGAACCGCATACCTTCCAGCTCGCGGGCGAAATGATGAACGCCTACACCACCGCCGCGGATCTGATCGCCGCCATGTGCACCGATTCGGAAAATTTACACTTCGACAATACCGATGGCTATGGTGCGCGCACCCTCAGCCGCAAGACCACGGCCGCCGACGCGCTCGTCGACACCGTCCGGCTGGCCATCGAAACCGTTGGTGGCGTCGGCTTTTCGCGCAGTTGTGAGCTCGAGATGTGGTATCGCGACATCCACGGCTGCCTGTTCCACCCACTGCCTCGGGCCAAGCAGACGCGGTTCACCGGGCGAGTTCTGTTGGGCCGCACGCCCATCGGTTGACCGACCTGCTCGAATGGCAATGCGCGAAGCCAGGACGCAGGCCTGCCGATCGGGTTCAATGGATAGGCACACGATGATCCACGGGAGGGAGTCATTGGTGTCCTGACCACCACAACCGTGGACGAGGCGGTGACTGCCCCTCGGACACGATGAAGGAGTCGCGCACCCCCTCGCCCGCGGCTCCTTCATCCCGCCGCGCCGGGCGAATCGTCGGCATTGCGCATTCTGTTAAAAATGTTCGGCGTTTGTCACGGGTTGTTCCCGCATCAACCCCTGGTCAGACCGTACGGTTGTCTCCGACGCGACGACAGGCAGTCGCGTACGGCCCCCGGCCGCTTCGGAACTAGCAACACCGAGGTGTGGACCATGTTTATGCGCAAGATGATCGGCGCCGTGGCAGGAACCGTCATGGTAGGTGCGGTGGGCGCCGTCGGCGGCGCCGGCACCACAACCGCGGCCCCCGGTGGCTGCCCCGACCTCTACGTCGTGGCGATACCCGGAACGTGGGAGACCTCAGATACCAATCCCGGCGAAGGCTTGCTCGCGAACGTCACCGACAGCCTGCCGCCGAATACCCGCACCGACTACGTCACCTACGCGGCGACCGCCTTCCCATGGGAGACCGATGTTTACGGCCGGTCCAAGCGACAGGCCATCGATAATGCCCGCGGCCTGGTCACGGCCATGGCCCAGCAGTGCGCCGAGACCAACATCGCGCTGATCGGCTACAGCCAGGGCGCGGACGCGGCCGGCGATCTCGCCGCCGAAATCGGCACCGGACTCAGTCCAGTTCGGCCCGAACGCATCGCCGCGGTCGGTCTCATCTCGGATCCGCGCCGCTCCCCGACCGACGCACTCATCGGTCCGCCGGTGGACGGCGCCGGTGCGGGCGGCCCGCGCATCGGCGGCTTCGGCCTTCTCACCCCGAAGACCCGGACCATCTGCGCCGTCGGTGACCTGTACTGCGCCGCACCGCCCACCGATTTCGCGACCCGCTTCGCCGGCTTCCTGGCCCAGGCCTCCGATCCCGACCCGGCTCAGCTGTGGCGCTATCAACAGGAGGCGTTCGCCATCTTCAACGACCTGATGGCGACCGGTGTGGCCCCCCTCATCCAGAACCAGCTCGCCGATCCGGAAATGAACGAACGCAAGCAGGAATTCGAGCGGTTCTACAACTCGTTCGTCCACCAGAACTATCCGACCTACGTCGTGGATTCCAACGGCGCCACCGCCACCTCGTGGCTACGGCAGTGGCTGGTCGGCCTGGCCTGAAAAACCCTTCGCCAGCGGTGGGTGCGCTGTGCCACCATGGATTTCGATGATGAACACCCGATCGCGCGGGTGCGCACGAGCATGAGGAAGGAGGCGGCGGCCGTGACCATGATGGTATCGAGCCCGCGTCGGTACGGCGCGTGCGTCGAGCAGCAACCGCGCCGCCTCCGGGCCGGTAACTGACCGACCTCCGCTTCCCGAATCCGCTCGCTCTTCTCGAAACATGGTGATTCCCATGACGTTCCACCGTGCCACCGATCCGGTGGTGTCCACTGTCGACAACTGGATACACACCCGGGTACTGGTGTTGAACGCCAGCTACGAAGCGCTCACCGAGATCAGCGCCGACCGCGCCGTGGTGCTGCTCATGGGCGGCGCCGCGGAGTCGATCGCGGATCGGGAGCCACAGGTCCCGATTCGGTCCAAGCACCTCGAGCTCGCGTTGCCGGAAACGATCCGGCTGCTGCGCTATGTGTACCTCGACCATGTGACGCGAATACACGACGGCAGTCGCGCGACGCTGGCCGGTGTGCTGCGCCGGGACAACCACCGATGCGGGTACTGCGCGTCCTGGGCGCGCACCGTCGACCACATCCGCCCGCGTAGCCGGGGCGGTCCGAACACCTGGGACAACCTGATCGCCGCGTGCGCACCGTGCAACTCGAACAAGGCCGACCGGACACCGGAGGAGGCGGGCATGCGGTTGCTGTGGCAGCCGAAGGCGCCCGACCACCTGGCCCAACGCCAGCGGCGGATCTGGAAGCAATTGGCCACCACCTGAGCCGAGAGAGAAAGGAGAAGGCTCGAAAATGACCGTCGAATTGGAGACCAGCGCACTTGTCGATCTGACCGACCTGCTCCCGCTCTCGGATTCCCGAGAGTGGCATCGGGCGGCCTGCCGCGGTGATCCGAATCACGAGGCGTGGTTCCCGTACCCATCGCAGGACTTCGAGTACGCGCGTGCGGTGTGCGCGGGTTGCCCGATCCGGGATGCCTGCGGTGAATTCGCCGCCCGCACTGGACAGTCCGGAGTGTGGGGCGGCCACGAGTTCGACCGCGGACGGATGATCCGACTCTAGTCGAACGTTCGCCACGCCGTGCCGGTGCGCCGCACCGGACGCACCGGCACGGCAAATCTCGCGTGAACATACACTGACGATCGTGGGCACACATCGCAGCGGAACCAGATCCCGGGGCGTCAGCAAAGGTCCGGTTATCGCAGTGGTTGCCGTTTTGCTGCTAGCCGGGGCGGTCTTCGCGTTTTTTCAACTCAGTGATCGCGCCGCGAACCGGGACAAGTCGGCCGCGGCGGAATGTAAGGAGGGGCCGTCGACACTGTTCGTGACGGTCGATCCGGATATCGCCGATCCGGTGCGAGCCGCGGCCGATCGCTACAACGCGACCAATCCGAAGGTCCGCGACCATTGCGCGAAAGTAGTGGTGACGGCCCAGCCGTCGGCGGCGATCGTCGCCGGGTTCACCGCGGGTACGCCCTGGAATGGCGCGCTCGGCCCGCAGCCGGGGCTGTGGATCGCCGATTCGATGCGGTCCATCGAATCCATGCGGGTGCCCGGCCTGATCGAGGGCACACCCGCACCGGTGGCGATGACTCCGATCGTGGTCGCCGTTCCCGAGGAACTGCGGAACGCGCTCGAGCAGGCCAAGATCACCTGGGCTGATTTGCCGCGGCTGCAACAGGGTTCACTCGCCGACCTCGGGCTGTCCGGGTGGGGTGGGTTGCGGATGGCGCTGCCCGCCGGGGACTCGACTCTCGCGACGGCGGCGGCAGTCGGCTCTGCGGTGTCGGGGACCGATCCGCTCACCGATCAGGTCGCGCAGTCCGGTCAGGTCGTCGCCGCGATCTCCGGTCTCGCCGCGAAGGCGCCACAGGCGGCCGACACCACGGCCGCATTGGCCGCTATCGGTGGGCCGAATTCGCCCATTCACGCCGTGGCCGCTACTGAGCAGCAACTGAAGGCTCTTGGGGGCACATCGGCATTTCGTCCCGCCGGGACCGCACCGGTTGCCGATCATCCCGCCGCATTGATGTCCGGAGCATGGGTGGACAAGACCCAGAATCTGGTCGCGTCACTGTTCGCCGACTACCTGCGCGCACCTCAGCAGTCCTCGGCCTTCACCGCCGCCGGATTCGCCGCCGCACCGGCCGCCGCCGCACCGTCAGCACCGCGGGCCGCACTGGACAAGGTGCGCGCCACACTGGCCAATCCTGTTCTCGGCGTGCAGGCTACGGTACTGCTCGACGTATCGTCGTCGATGGGCAATAGCGACGGATCCGTGGCCCGGCTCACGAATGCACTCGGCGCGATTCGCTCCACGATGAATGTGATGCCACCTGACTTCGGACTCGGCGTATGGACCTTCGGCAAGAACCTCGACGGGACAACGCCGTACAAAATCCAAACTCCCACCGCGCCACTGAACGATCAGCAGCGCACCGCATTGGATACGGCGCTGGAGGCGGTGAAACCCACCGAATCTCGCACCGACCAGGCGTATCCGTCACTGATCGCCGCCTATCGCTCGGCTGTTCGCGGATACACCGCGGGGCTGACCAATTCGGTTCTGCTCATTACCGACGGCCCGGATGACGACTCAACCATGACCGGAGCCAAACTGCTCACCGATCTGACTTCCGGCATCGATCCGGCCCACCCGGTTCGCATCGACGTGATCGTCATCGGCGGCAATGGCACCGAAACCCTCCAATCCGCCGCGCAGCGAACCGGAGGGACATACACGCGGCTGACGACCTCGGATGACATCAGCTTCGGGACCGCGGTAATGCATGCGTTGACAACCCCGCGATGATCGCTGACCACGCAAGACATCCTCCGCGCGCCAGCCACAGCACGCGCCGGTGCGATCCGACGGCCGATCGGGGCGCAGCGGAGCACCGCGCAATGCAATGATGACCCGGTGACTTCCTGGCTTCCGCTTCTCAGCTCGCTCATCGTCGGCGCCGCGGCGCTCATCGGCGTCCTGATCAACAACCGGACGAACCGCGACGCGATCACCGCGGCCGACGAGCGCAACCGGACCACACTTGATGCCGCACAGCGCAATATCGAAACAACCCACGCCGCAGCGCAACGCAATATAGACGACGCCAACGCCGCCGCGGAACGCCGCGAACAGGACAAGTGGCGACGCGAGTCGATTCTGACCGCGATCTCCTCGGTACTGCTCTCCGCCGCCGACGTCCGCCAAAACCTGTGGGACACCCTCGATTGGAAGGCTGAATCCGTCGAGGAGGTGGACAGCTTCGGCAAGGAAGTGCAGCAGAGCATTTCCGCATCCAACGGCAACATCACCCGTCTGCGCGTCCTGTCGAACCCGAAGATCCCCGCGCGCTGTGAAGATCTCCTGCGCACCCTCGCCGCGGCCCAGAGCATCACCGTGCAACGCCTCAAGGTCGAACTCGACCACGAAGCGACCATGGACGACGTCAACGCGATCCGCGCGCTGTGGCACAAGGCAATTGCCAACACCGTCCAAGACGAACGGGCCGTCATCGACGCAACGCGGTCGGAACTGGGAATCGAAGCCCTCAGCGAGATCCCGGAAATCGAACTCGAGTCCGTGCCGGACCCGGCGTAATCGCGGCCGGGGCGGCTCAGATCCCGGCCGGAAAGACGCATAGGGCCTCGGCCTACTCATCCCAACCCCGACATCAGGTATCGAGCTGCTCGTCGGCAGTGGACAACGCCCTTCCGTAAGTCTAGACTTACGGTTCGTGAGGGCTTACCGAGAGGCGGCGTTGGATGCGCTCGGAGATCCGACGCGGCGGGCGATCTTCGAGCGGCTCGGGCAAGGGCCGTGTTCGGTCGGCGAACTGGCTGCGGCGTTGCCGGTTAGTCGGCCTGCGGTTTCGCAGCATTTGAAGGTGCTCAAGGCGGCGGGGCTGGTTACTGATCAGGCGGTGGGCACCAGGCGGGTGTATCGGCTGAATCCGCAAGGGATCGATGGGCTTCGGGAGTACTTCACGCAGTTCTGGTCGACGGCGATGTCGGCCTTTCAGGACGAGATGAACCGGCAGTCCGCGACCGAGCGGGCGGCGGACACCTGCGAGAAGGAGAAGTCATGACACAGCAGTTGAGTGATAGGGAAGTTCGGGTCGAACTCGTCGTCGACGCTCCGATCGAGAAGGCATACGACGTATTCACCAATGGGATCGACAGTTGGTGGCCGCGAGCGCATCACATCGGCAAAGGCGAGCTCGCACAGGAGGTTATCGAACCGCGCGAGGGCGGACGCTGCTTCGGCAGGGAAGCCGACGGCACGGAATGTCCTTGGGGCACCGTGCTCGTCTGGGATCCGCCGCGGCATTTCGCGTTTTCTTGGGAGATCGGCCTGAACTGGCAGCATGAAACCGATCCGGACCGCGCCAGTCGCGTCGATGTCACCTTCGAATCCCGCAGCGCCGACCGCACCGCCGTCACCCTGGTGCATTCGGACTTCGACAAGCACGGTGCCGGTTGGGAATCCATGCGCGACAGCGTGCAGAGCGAGGGCGGCTGGCCGGATCTGGTCAATACCTACGCCAAAGCTGCTGCCGCACAGTGAAAGAGGCTACCGAGCCGCACCTACAACGGGCTCGGGTGCGGCCCGGTAGCCGTCAGTACGCGTCCAGCGGCGGGCAGGAGCAGACGAGGTTGCGGTCACCGTAGGCGCCGTCGATGCGCCGCACCGCAGGCCACACCTTGCCCCGCGCTGGATCCAGGCCCTGCGGATACACCGCGACCTCGCGGCTGTACGGATGGTCCCACTCCCTGACCAGGCAGGCCGCGGTATGCGGCGCACCGCGCAGCGGGTTGTCCTGCACCGGCCACACACCCGCGGCGACTTGATCGATCTCGCCACGGATCGCCGTCATCGCGAGGATGAATTCGTCCAGCTCGGCAAGGTTTTCGCTTTCGGTCGGCTCCACCATCAGCGTGCCCGCCACCGGGAAGCTCATGGTCGGCGCATGGAATCCGTAGTCCGCCAACCGCTTTGCCACATCATCGACGGTCACACCGGTCCGCTTGGTGATCTCGCGCAGATCCAGAATGCACTCGTGCGCGACCATCGAGTTCTCACCGGTGTACAGCACCGGAAAGTGCTCGTTCAACCGGCGCGCGATGTAATTGGCCGAGGCAATCGCGGTCAACGTGGCCTCACGCAGACCATCGGCACCCATCATCCGGATGTAGGCCCAGGTGATCGGTAGGATCGACGCCGAGCCGTACTTCGCTGCCGAGACCGCGTGCGAACCCTGCTCGAGCGGGTCACCAGGCAGATACGGCGCGAGATGCGAGCGCACCGCCACCGGACCAACACCCGGACCACCGCCGCCGTGCGGAATACAGAACGTCTTGTGCAGGTTCAAATGGCTGACGTCGCCGCCGAATCGTCCCGGACGGGCAAGGCCAACAAGGGCATTCAGATTCGCGCCGTCGACGTACACCTGACCGCCCGCATCGTGCACCAGCGCGCACAACTCGGCGACCTCGTGCTCGTACACCCCATGCGTCGACGGGTAGGTGATCATGATGCAGGCCAGCCGGTCGGCGTGGTCGGCGATCTTGGCGCGCAGATCATCGAGATCCACATCGCCGTTCTCCCGGCACTTCACCACCTCCACACGCAGCCCTGCCATGGTGGCCGAGGCCGCATTGGTACCGTGCGCACTGGACGGAATGAGGCATGTATCCCGGTGTGTGTCACCACGATCCAGGTGATAGCGCCGAATGGCGAGCAGTCCGGCGTACTCACCCTGACTGCCCGCATTCGGCTGCAGGCTCACCTGGTCGTACCCGGTGATGGCCGAAAGCCAGCCCTCCAGATCGGTGATCACGCGCAACAGACCGGGCGCATCCTCGACGGGCGCGTACGGATGTACCCGCGCGAAACCCGGCCAGGTGATGGCCTCCATCTCGGCGGTGGCATTGAGCTTCATAGTGCACGAGCCCAACGGAATCATGCTGCGGTCCAATGCGATGTCCTTATCGGAGAGCCTGCGCAGATAGCGCAGCATCGCGGTTTCGGTGTGATAGCTGGTGAAGGCCGGATGGGTGAGGAATTCCGAGGTGCGGGTCTCGATCGAACCGTCGGGCACAGCAGGCGCACCGCCCGGATCGCTGACGCCCAACGGCAGCCCGGTGCTGAAGGATTCGAGTACCGCGGTGACATGCGCCTCGGTGGTGGCCTCGTCACAGGCGATGCCGACGTGATCGGCGTCCACCAGCCGCAGGTTGATCCCGCTCGACTTCGCCTTCGCGACAACGGATTCCGCGCCGCTGGGCACGCGCACCAGCAGGGTGTCGAAGAAGTGCTCGTGCACCACAACACCATCGAGTCCGGCCGCGATGGCGGCGGCGCGGGCATGAACTCGGCGGGCGATCGCACGCAGCCCATCGGCACCGTGGTAACTCGCGTACATTGCCGCGACGATGGCCAGCAGCACCTGGGCGGTACAGATGTTCGAGGTCGCCTTCTCCCGGCGAATATGCTGCTCACGGGTCTGCAACGCGAGCCGGTATGCCATATTGCCGTCCGCGTCCACGGACACACCGACCAACCGACCCGGCAGCTGCCGCGCGTGCTTGGTGTGCACCGACAGATATCCGGCATGCGGACCGCCGAAGCCCATCGGCACCCCGAAACGCTGTGTGGTGCCGAAACATACGTCCGCATCCTGCTCCCCCGGCGGCGTAATCAATGTCAGCGCGAGCAGATCCGCGCCCACCGCAACCAGTGCACCGCGCTCGTGCGCCGCCTCGATCACCGGCCGCCAGTCCACGATCCGGCCCGACGCACCCGGAACCTGAACCAGTACGCCGAAGAACTCGCCATCGGGCAACTCGCCACCGGACAGATCCGCCGAGACGATCTCGATGCCAAGCGGCTCGGCCCTGGTGTGCAGCACGGTCCTGGTCTGCGGGAACAGATCGTCATCGATGAGCAGACGCGCGGATTTGGACTTGGCCGCGCGGCGCAGCAGCGTCATCGCCTCGGCAGCGGCAGTGGCTTCATCCAGCATGGACGCATTGGCGACGTCCATTCCGGTCAGATCCGACACCATGGTCTGGAAGTTGAGCAGCGCCTCGAGCCGACCCTGGCTGATCTCGGGCTGGTATGGCGTGTAGGCGGTATACCAGGCCGGATTCTCCAGCAGGCTGCGTACCAGCACCGGCGGGGTGAGCGTGTCGTAGTACCCGAGCCCGATCATCGAGACGGCGACGGAATTCGAATGCGCGAGCTCGGCGAGCTCGGCGAGCACCTCGTGCTCGGTGGCCGCGGGAGGCAACACGTCAAGCCCGGAGCCGTCCAGAATGCTCGCGGGCAGCGCCGCGGTGGCCAGCTCGTCCAGCGAGCCGACGCCGACGACGTCCAGAATCCGGGCGAGTTCATCCCGGTCGGGTCCGATGTGGCGGTCGGCGAATGATCGAGTCACGGCAGCTCCAAGGTCGGGCGGGGTCGGCCAGCGGTGGCCAATGGGTACCAGCCCTCCCCCTCTGTCGTGGAGCCTGAGAGATTCGGACGCCGCGACACCCTGCCTCGAACGGACAGGGCCCGGGACCCCTTTCCCCATGGGCGGGCGATCGCCGCATTGTGCGCCAAACACCACTTTCCAGAGACGTCGAAGCCCGTACGGTCCTTTTGCCTGAGAGATTGACGGGGAGGTGCTGCTCCTTCGGCGCCCGAACTCTTGTGAAGTCCGAAACTCTCCCGCACGGCGGCGACGCCTCGTCAGTTTATGCCGCGCACGCAATGAATGACGCCACTAGACCCCGGAACGGGGTGTAGCGCTCATCACTCCGCTGTGTACGAGAAATGCCCGCCGCGAGAGCGACGGGCATTCGACACGACCGCTAGCCGGTCTTCGCGTTCATCCGAGCCTTACGACGGAAGGACAGTTCGTCCTCCGGACGTTCGCTCGCGCTGCCGCTCACCGCCCGCTCGGCCGGGAAGTTGGCGATGGCTCCAGTCAGTTCCCGCATGGCGCCGCTGACCGCGATTCCGAAGACGCCCTGCCCACCCTGCAGTAAATCGACTACTTCCTCGGGCGAAGTGCATTCGTACACCGAGGTGCCGTCGGAGAACAGCGTGATCCCCGCCAGATCCTGTACACCGCGGCTGCGCAGGTGATCAACCGCGATGCGGATGTTCTGCAGCGAGATACCGGCGTCCAAGAGTCGCTTCACGATTTTCAGGACCAGAATGTCCTTGAACGAATACAGCCGCTGGCTGCCCGACCCCGCCGCTCCTCGAATCGAGGGCACGACCAGTCCGGTCCGCGCCCAGTAGTCGAGTTGGCGGTAGGTGATCCCGGCCACCTGGCACGCACTCGGCACGCGGTAGCCGACCAAATCATCGGGTACCGAATCATCCGGGAACAGGCCTGGCTGTACCACATCCTGCGATTGCTCTGCCACTGACCACTCCCTTGCTTCGCCGACGCCTTGCCTCATCGATGACCCGGCTCCGTAACGACCAACGACCGGCCATAACGGACGTGGCCCAACTATCGAGATTACTCCCCCTGATTGTCCCGGGAGCGGCATCGTCGGACCAAACGCGACGCGCGGTAAGAGTCTCGACCTCTACTTTAGGGCCAGCAAAAATATGGGCACGTGGGACCGATAACGCCAGTCCGCCAGGGCAACTCAGCTATCGGTGGCCTTGAAATCGTCCGGCGAGACGGACTCGAGGAACTCCTTGAACTTCTCTACCTCGTCCTCACGCTCGTCCGGCATGACCAGCCCCGCTTCCTCGAGCACCGGCTCCTCGGCATAGATCGGGCAACCGACCCGTAAGGCGACCGCTATCGAATCCGACGGCCGCGCCGAGATCCGCACATCGTTGTCGAAGACCAGATCCGCGTAGAAGGTGCCCTCCTGCAGATCCACGATCCGCACTTCCTTGAGGGTGTGCCCGAGGTCGGCGATCAAGATCTTGATCAGATCGTGAGTCAGCGGACGAATCGGAGTCACCCCCTCTTGTTCGAGCACGATCGCGGTCGCCTCGGCCTGCCCGATCCAGATCGGCAGATACCTGTCGCCGGACACCTCGCGGAGCAACAGCACGGGCTGGTTCTGTGGCTGCTCGACACGAATGCCGATTACGCGCATCTCACTCATCGCACTGCCTCCCAATGACTCGCCGGCCGCCCGGCATGACCGCTGCAGAGCTCGCCGTACCACGAGTCTAAGCGAAGCTCGAGGGGTGCAGCATTCCCTGTGCACAGCCGAAATCGGCGTGTTGTCCGTCTGGAACGCAAAGCGAACTTCCGATGTACCTGCCGAAGTCAACCGCCGAGCGCGGACCGCACCGACGTTTTCACCAGGCAGGTGTGCAGTGTCAGCGACAATGCCGCCAACTCGCGCACGGTTTCCTCCGCGCGGGCCCGCGCACCGGCATCTCGACTCTTGGCGATCGGGGCGGCGATTTGCGCCACCAGTGCGGCCTCACGGTCCGCGGCCAGCTTGAAGGCGCGCAAATGTCGTGCCTCCAAGCCGAATTCGGCCATCGCCTTGGCGGTCTTGGCCAGCGTCACCGCATCCTCGTCGAAAAAACCGGCAGCGCCCGGCGTGATCAGATTGGCACGGATCAGATCGGCGAGGAATTTCTCATCGATCTCTGCCCTGGCGAGCAGATCCGACCTGGTGAGCCGGATTTCGTGGTCGAATCGCAGCTCGTCGGGCGAGATCTCACCGGGCACGACGCCGAGTCTGCGCGGCGCCGCGGTGCGTGCGGAACTATGTGCCGCGGAAGTGGCGGTGGGCTCGGAGTCGGGTACAGCGTGCCCGGGCTCCAGCGCACCGTTGCGGCCGGAGTGCGCTCGGGCGCGGGCTTCCCGCACACCGAGCGTCGCCGCACCACTGTCGATCGCTTCGAGCTGCTCCTTGATCACCTTCAAGGGCAGATACTGATCGCGTTGTGCGGTCAGCACGAATCTGAGCCGCTCGCAGTCCGCGATCGAGAACCTGCGATAACCCGACGGGGTTCGCTCGGGTCGGATCAGCCCCTCGGCCTCGAGGAAACGGATCTTCGAGATGGTGATATCCGGAAAGTCCGGTCGCAGCAGGTCGAGCACGGAGCCGATCGACATACCTCCGCGAGCCCACTGCGCCGCGCCCGTCATAGCACCGAGCCTTTCATGACACAGCGTTCATTCCTGTCAACAGCCCCGACACGCGAAATCCGTGCCGTTGATGTCACAAGCTGCCCGCACCCGCCGACGAATCGCTCGACTCGACCCGCGGTCCGGTGAGGAACACGAGGCGGAACTTGCCGATCTGTACCTCGTCACCGTTCTGCAACTCCGAGGAGTCCACCGGCTCCCGGTTGACGTAGGTGCCGTTCAGGCTGCCCACGTCGACCACCTGGAAGGAGTCGTCGTCCTGCCGGAATTCGGCATGCCGACGGCTGACGGTGACGTCATCGAGAAAGATGTCACTGTCGGGATGGCGGCCCGCCGACGTGGTCGGCTGATCGAGCAGGAACCGCGAGCCCGCATTCGGGCCTCGCTTCACGACCAAGAGGGCAGCACCAACCGGCAGACCCTCGACCCCTTGGACCGGCTGTTCGCCGGTCGCCTCAGCGGAGCGCGACGCGTCGACCTCGTTCAGGAAATCCGCGCGGAAGACCGACGTCGTCTCGGCCGCGGTCTCCCCGTAACCCGGGTCTTTGTTCTCGCTCACCGTTTCTCTCCTCCTCGAACCTGATTATCCATGCAAGCAGGTGCTGCCTTCACCGCCACGACCTGGGGATCCTGGCGCTAGAACACCGGCTGCCAAGCACCGGCACATCTGTTGGCATTGACCGTACCCTGCCAGGGCGTACCCGTGCAGGTAGAACTGGGAAGGCTGGGTCAGCCCCCGATAACTCCTTGATAACCCGCGGCATCCAGCAGTTCACCGAGCGCGGCATCCACGCCCGCCTCGTCGCTCAATTCGAGCTCGAAGATCCACCCCTCACCATAGGGATCGGTGTTCAATGTTTCCGGCGCCGCGTCCAGAACATCGTTCACCGCAACGACTTTCGCGGCCAGCGGAGCGTAGATATCGGACACGCTCTTGGTCGACTCCACCTCGGCGATGCTGTCCGCGGCGGCGACCTCTTTGTCGACTTCGGGCAACTGCACGAACACAACGTCACCGAGTTGAGACTGGGCGTAGTCGGTGATGCCCACCCGAACCCGGGTCGGGCCGACCCGCTGCACCCATTCATGCTCTTCGGTGTAGCGCAGATCCTCGGGGGTCTGGGTCACAGGCCGTCCTTTCATCGTCGACTCGACGCAACTCTAATCGCTACTCACCGCGGTGTGGCACAGCCGGTATCGCTCGCGCGACAGCGAAGGCTTTCCAGATGTAGAGCACGCCGGTCCACACATACACCGCCGTGCCCCAGACCAGGAATGCCCCGCCGAAGGCGCGGCCGAAACCTGCCAGCGCCCAATCCATCTGACCGGCCAGCAACCACGGCAGCGCGGACATCAGCGCGAAGGTAGCCGCCTTACCCAGGTAGATGACCTCGGGCGGATCCAGTTCGCGCCGTTTGTACACCGAAAGAGTCAAGGCCAGCACAGCATCGCGACTGATCAGGATCACCGCGACCCACCAGGGCAGCAACCCGCGGATCACGAATGCGGCCAGTGTGGTGACCAGGTACAACCGATCCACGAACGGGTCGAGCAGCGCGCCCAGCCGTGAGGACTGATCGAGCAGGCGGGCCAGCTTGCCGTCCAGGAAGTCGGTGACACCGCTAAGCACCAGCAGCGCGAATGCCCAGCCGTCGGCGCGCACGACCAGCAGCAACCACAGGAACAGCGGCACACCGGCCAGTCGCAACACGCTCAGGATATTGGGGACGGTGAAGATGCGGTCGGCGAAGACGCCGCCCGCGGCTGGATCGCCCGCATTTCCCGGGTTGTCCGCGCCGGAGCCGGCGCGTTCGCCCGGTTCCGTTTTCCCCGATTCGGTTGTCACAGCCCGTGCATACCGCACCGACCCCGGTTCACGCCATCCGGGCACGCCATCGCGCATATTTCGGGTACGTATCTGCTGTGCGATACGCCGCACCGACTCGGGTGACAGAATGAGTGCGAAACCATCTCATGCAGTTGTCGCACGGTTCAGAGAGGGAAACCATGCCAGCATTCGACTACGACGTGGTAGTGATCGGCTCCGGATTCGGCGGTAGCGTCAGCGCGCTGCGCCTGACCGAGAAGGGCTACCGGGTCGGTGTGCTCGAGGCCGGACGGCGCTGGCCCGCCGAGGATATTCCGAAGACGAATTGGAATGTGCGCAAATCGATCTGGGCGCCCCGACTGGGTTTGACCGGACCGCAGCGGATCAGTGTGCTCGGCAAATGCGCGGTCTTTTCCGGCGCGGGTGTGGGCGGTGGTTCGCTCATCTACGGTAATACCCTCTACGAGCCACTGCCGAACTTCTACACCGATCGGCAATGGGCCCATATCACCGATTGGAAGGCCGAACTGGCGCCGTATTACGACCAGGCGCAGCGCATGCTCGGCGTGGCCCCCAATCCACGGATGACACCCGCCGATGAGGTGATCAAGGAGATCGCCGACGATCTGGGCGTCGGCGATACCTTCCACCCGACCAATGTGGGCGTTTTCTTCAACGAGTCCGATCCGGGTACCGAGGTCGAGGATCCGTACTTCGGCGGCGCGGGTCCGCACCGGCGCGGCTGTGTGCATTGTGCGCAATGTTTCACCGGCTGCCCGCACAATGCCAAGAACACCACCACAACGAATTACCTCTACCTGGCCGAAAAGGCAGGAGCCGAAGTACATCCGCTGACCACCGCGACGGTAGTCCGGCCACTGTCCGGCGGCGGATATGCGGTCGAGACCGAGCGTTCGGATCGCTGGATCCGAAAGCAGCGCAAGACTTTTACCGCCGAACAGGTGGTATTCGCCGGAGCGGCGCTCGGCACGCAGAAGTTGCTGCACAGAATGCGCGATGAAGCGATACTGCCGAATCTGTCGCCGCGCCTCGGTGAACTGACCCGCAGCAATTCCGAGGCTATCCTCAATGTGGTCAGCCGCTCCCGTCGCGATTTCGCCGAGGGCATCGCGATCACCTCCTCGATCCATCCGGAGGCCGATACGCACATCGAGGTCTGCCATTACGGTAAGGGGCAGAACGCGCTGTTCCCGATGTCGGTACCGATCGTCGACGGCGGGGCTTTCCGATTCCTGCGCTTCCTGCTCGCAATCGTATTGCACCCGTTGGTATTCCTGCGCAGTCTCAGTGCCCACCGTGCTTCCGAGAAGTCGGTGATCCTGCTGGTGATGCAATCACTGGACAATTCGCTGACCTCCTACCGCAAGCGCGGTCAGTTGAAGACCAAACAGGGCACCGGCGAACCGAATCCGACCTGGATTCCGCTGGCGCACGATATCGGCCGCCGGTTCGGCGCGAAGGTGAACGGAGATACCCACGGTCTGATCATGGATGTGCTGAATATCCCGGCCACCGCGCATTACATCGGCGGTTGTGTGATCGGCGAAGGTCCGGAGGCCGGGGTAGTCGACCCGTATCAGCGGGTATTCGGTCACCCTGGGCTGCATGTCGCGGACGGTTCGGCGGTCACGGCGAACCTGGGTGTCAATCCATCGCTGACGATCACCGCCCAAGCCGAGCGCGCGATGGCCTTCTGGCCGAATAAGAACGAAGCCGATCCGCGCCCGGAACTGGGGTCGGCGTATCAGCGTATCTCCCCCGTCGCCCCGAACCATCCAACGGTGCCCACCTCTGCCCCCGGCGCGCTGCGGTTGCCGATAACACCGGTTGATCCCGCGGTCCCCGCAACCTGAGCAGTGTGGGCTGGTTAGGCCCCCGCTATCTCGCTCGCCCCAACGGAGCGAACCTCACGAGCAACGTTCGCGGCCCGTCTCACGTCCGAGCCGTCGAACCGCATGCGCCGTAGGCACAGGGCTCGCCCTTCCCACATGCGCGCACCAAGTGCCGAACGCCCCGCCACCCCCAACCACCACGGAGCGAGTCTTACGAGCGAGGAGTTCGCGGCCCGTCTCGCGTCCGAGCCGTCGAAGCGCATGCGACGAAGTCGCGAGTCTCGACGGCTCGGACGCGAGACACCAGGGGGCCGCGAACCCGCCGCGCCGCAGGCGCGGCAAAATAACACAGTGATCGATCTTCGCTCCTATGTTCCGGCGGAGGACGTCCGTGCCCGCGGACGGGCGCTGCGTCAACGGGTTCCGGTCTCTGCCCGGGATCGAGCGGTCACCTGGTCGACGCGACCGGATGTGCTCGACTTCATCGCCGCGAGCAATGCCGATCGGTTGCCACATCTGATACCGCTGCGGATCGGTCGAATGCTCACCTCGCCGTTCACTTTCTATCGCGGCGCGGCCGGGCTGATGGCCGCCGATCTCGCGGGCAGTCCGGATACCGGGGTGCCCGCACAGATCTGCGGTGACGCACATGCCGCGAATTTCGGCCTGTACGGCACGCCGCGCGGTGAAATCATCATGGACATCAATGATTTCGACGAAACGATCGTAGGCCCGTGGGAGTGGGATCTGGAGCGCTTGGCGGCCAGTCTGGTGCTGGCGGGCCGCGAAGGCGGTGCGGGCGAAGACGATTGCCTGCGGGCCGCGCGGGATGCGGCCCGGTCCTATCGCCTCGCCATCGATCACCTGGCCGAGCAACCGTTTATCGAATCGTGGAGCGCGCTGCCGGACGAGTCGATCATCAGTAGGGCCAGGGCCGATGATCTGCTCGACGACTTCAAGAAGGCCGCGAAGAAGGCGCGCAAGAACACCAGCGCCAAGGTGGTCGAGAAGTGGACCGAACATCTCGAAGACCACGAGACCGGAATCAGCAAGCACCGATTCGTCAGTGACCCACCGATTCTCACACCGGTCGAGGCCAAGGTAGCCGAGGAAATCATCGACGGGCTGGAGCGCTACGGCGATACGCTGCGCGAATCTCGGCGCAATCTGCTGGCCCGATTCGCGGTGTCCGACACTGCCTTCCGCATTGTCGGCACCGGAAGCGTCGGACTGCACAGCTATGTGGCGCTGCTGCACGGCAATGCGGGTGAGGCGCTGGTGCTGCAGCTGAAGCAGGCCAATCCGTCGGCCCTGGCACCGTTTCTGCCCGCGCCGCCGCCAGCGCACGAGGGTGAGCGAATCGTGCAGGGCGCCAGGCTGGTTCAGTCCGAGACCGATATTCTGCTCGGCTGGACCACACTGCGCTTGGAGACCGGCGAGCTGCCTTTCACGGTGCGGCAATTCCGTAATATGAAGGGCAGTATCGATCCGGCGGAGCTGTCCTCGGACGATCTCGACGACTACGGCAGGCTGGCCGGTGCGCTGCTGGCCCGCGCACATTCGCGTTCGCTCGATCCGCGCCTGCTCGCTGGGTATTTCGACGGTGACGATGCGTTCGAGGATGCCGTCGCGCGCTTCGCGGTGCGCTATGCCGATCGGGCCGAGGCCGACCACGCCGAATTGGTAGATGCGGTGCGGGCTGGAAAGATCGCCGCCGAACAACCACAGTGACACGCCGCGTCTGGTCGTAGGCGCGGCGAAGCGGGCGGCGGTGTCCGTATCCTTGCCACCATCGAGTGATGACGTGAAGGGCGGTCGCGAATGCTCGTACGAGTACAGAATCCGGCAGGCACCAATGCCGAGCGGGCGCTGATCGACTGGCTGCGCACGTGGAAGGATCCGGCCAGCCCGCATGGCGTCGCCACGGTGAATTGCAGTCTGTTCCACAATGATCGGCTGCATCAGTTCGATGCCGTGGTCTGGACTCCGACCAGTTGTGTGGTGATCGAGGCCGAGGCGCTGGTCGCGCGCCAGGACGGCGTGCTCGAGGTCCCGCTCAGCGGGCCATGGACGATCTCCGGCGAACCGCTCGCCGTGGAGGGCCGCGACCGCCGTACCCCGCTGGACAAATCGCGCGAACACACACTCGCACTGCAGAATTGGCTGGCGGCCCGCGGACTCGGTCAGCGCGCCGTGCATGGTGTCGCGCTGATCGTGCCGCTGCGCGGGGCCGAATTGTCGGTCAAGCAGGAGTGGAGCGATCCTAGTTTCGATGTGATCCTCGGCAGCGATCCCGAACGGCTGCGGCACTATTTCGAGACGCTGGCCGAATCCGAGCAGAATATCCATCTCTGGACGGCCAACGATGTCGCGGCGGCCTTCCGCAGCCTGGGTATCCTGCCCTATCTGCCCGCCCCGCAGGATCTGATAAACGAGGGCTTCCTCGGTCCGATCGATATCACGCTGTGGCACGGTGGGCCGAACCAAGCACAGGCGGAGGCCTATGCCGAGGAGTTGGCGCAGGCCGAAAGGGACGCCAACGCGTCGGGCCTGGTCCTCGAGGCGCCCTGGTACAGCCCGTGGAAGCTGTATCCCCGGCAGGCGGGCGATATGGATCTCGGGCGGGCGTTCATGCGGATCACCCTGGCCGTGGGCATGCTCATCGCCTTCGCCTGGGTGATTTGGTTCGTGGTCATCGCGATATTGACCTACGGGCCAGGGTGACGGCGGGGGACTCGACGACACGATGAGCCGCGCTAGCGTCAGGAGGTTCCGCTTGCCTGCTGCCACCCACACCATCACGATCGCCCGACCCATCGGCGAAGTGTTCGCCTTCTTCGCCGATGCCACCAATAGCGCCCGCTGGCGAGCGGGGGTCGAGGAGATCACCGCCGAGGGACCGCCCGCGGTGGGCACCGTCTATCGACAGCGGGTGAACGGCCCCGGCGGCCGGTCGGTTTCCGCCGATGTGCGGATCACCGAATTCGAGCCCGAGCGCCGGGTCGTCCTGGAAGGCATTTCGGGACCGCTGCGGCCGGTCGTCGAGTACACCTTCGACATGGTCGAAGGGGGAACGCAGGTCACATTTTCGCTGGCAGCGCCGCTGTCGGGTCTGAAGAAGCTGCTCATGGCCCGGGCGGTGCAGCGGACGATGGACACAGAGGTCGCCGGGTTGGATCACGCGAAGACGCTGCTCGAATCCGGCGGGTACTGATCGATCCTCTCGGCTGCGGACCGTGATCCCGCGACCGAGATGCTTCCTCCCCGCCCCGAACGCGGCGAGGCTCACACGCTACGTTTCCCCGGTGAAATGGGAGGGGTGGCTCGGGCGGCTGCGGGCGAATCTCGTGGCGCTGTGCGCGGTGCTCGTCGGCGTCGGCATCGTGATTACGCTGCCGCTGACCTTCCCCGCCGACGGCGCCGCCACCGATCTGGATCGCGCGCTCGCCCAGCCGATCCATTCGACGCTGGACGCCCATCCCAGCGGCTACCAGGCGCTGGTGATTCCGAGCAACGGCTACATTCTGATTCCGCTATTGCTCGCGGCCGCCGCGTGGTTCGGTTATCGGGGACGGTGGCGGCAGGCCGTGGCGATGGTGGTGATTCCCGAGCTCGTGGTCGGGCTCAACAGCTGGGTACTCAAACCACTGTGGGATCGGCCGCTGCACGACTATCTCGCGTATCCGAGCGGACATACCGTGCATCTGGTCGCGATCGCCACCGCGTTCGTCGTGCTGACCGACTCGATGCGGGCGCGGGTCGTCACCATCGTGATCGCCACCGTCGCTCTGGTCTGCGCCGCGGTCGGCATGATCGGCCTCGGCTATCACCTACCGACCGATATTCTCGGCGGCGCGGCGGTGGCGATCGCGCTGGTCGTCGTGTGCTGGAAGCTCACCGAGGGATTCCTCGCAGAGCAGACCCGCGGCGAATCCTAGATCGACACCGGCGTGTGACTGCCGATTCGATCGAACACGCTCGCATCATCCAGTAGCGCCGCACGCAGCATGCTCTCCGGCACCCCCATGCCCTCGACCAGGGTCAGCGCATCCGGGCGCAGCCGATCGACCAGTTCATTCACACCGCGACGCACGGCCTTCGCCCGCTCGACCGACATGAACCGGTGCATGATGAACCACGCCTGATTCTCCTCGAGCATCGAGTAGACGTACAGATCGCAGACGGTCTCGGCGAGTTCGCGAGCCGCCGGATCCGCGATCCCGGCGATGCCGTCGATGAACGCCTCGAGGATCAGCCGGTCGATATGCGCGGTGCCCGCGGCGAGGATATGGTCCTGCGCATTGTTGAACGCCTCGAACGGTGTGGTGTCTTTGGCGCGGGCACGCAGCCGGTGTCCTGCGGTGCGCACCAGATAGTCCTCGCGGTCGGCGAATAGTTGCAGCTGCACCGAGCGGCGGGACAGGTCGCCGTCGTCAACGGTGTCGTCACCGCGGTCGCGCAGCGTCTGGATCATTTGGCGCACACCGGAACGCTTGCGCACGACATCACCGGCCATGGTGGCGGCGAAGCGCACCCAGCCCAGCGCGTCCAGATCGCGGATCTCATCGGAGTAGGCGGTGAGCACTTCCTTTGCCACCAATTGGGTGAGCACGACATTGTCGCCCTCGAAGGTGGTGAACACGTCGGTATCGCCCTTGAGCGTGACCAGGCGGTTCTCGGTGAGATAGCCTGCGCCGCCGCAGGCTTCGCGACATTCCTGGATGGCGCGGGTGGCGAATCGGGTTTGTGCGACCTTGAGTCCAGCAGCCCGCTTCTCCAGGGCGCGCTGCGCACCCGGATCGAGATCCTGACCGGTCTGCACCAGATGCATGCGACGGACCAGGTCGTTCTGTGCGAACGCGAGTGCGTACGACCGGGCGATCAAGGGCAGCAGCCGTCGCTGATGACTGCGGTAGTCCAGCAGCAGGGTCTCCTGGCCACTGTCCGGATCCGAGAATTGGCGACGCTTCAGCGCATATCGCGTGGCGATGCTCAACGCGACGCGGGCACCGGCCGCGGCGGCACCTCCTACGCTGACCCGCCCGCGCACCAAAGTGCCCAGGGTGGTGAAGAATCGGCGGCTCGGATTCTCGATATCGGAGCGGTAGGTGCCGTCCGGTGCGACGTCGGCATACCGGTTGAGCAGGTTCTCCCGGGGAATGCGGACCTGATCGAAGGTGATCCGTCCGTTGTCGACGCCGAGCAGACCGCCCTTGAGGCCGTCGTCGTAGGTGGTCACTCCCGGCAGATCGGCGCCGCTTTCATCCCGGATCGGCACCAGGAAGCAGTGCACGCCCTGGCTCTTCCCCTCGGTGATCAACTGCGCGAAAACCGCTGCCATCCTGGCATGTTCGGCCGCACCGCCGATGTAGTCCTTGCGCGCCGACGGTGTCGGCGAATGGACGACGAACTCCTGGGTCTGCGGATCGTAGGTGGCGGTCGTCTCGAGATTCGCGACATCGCTGCCGTGTCCGGATTCGGTCATCGCGAAACAACCGAGCAGATCCAGTGATATCAGCCGCTTGACCACATCGCGATGCCGTTCGGTCCCCAGGTTTTCCACGGCGCCGCCGAACAACCCCCACTGCACACCCGATTTCACCCACAGCGACAGGTCGGCGTAGGCCAACATCTCCAGTGCGACCACTGCCTCCCCCGGTTCCCCCGTGCCCCCGTTCTCGCGTCGGAAACCACGCTCCGCGTAGCCCATCGATGCGATCGCCCGCATCTGCTCGAGCACCCGTGCCCGTGCCGCGCGGTAGTCCAGAGACGGATCGCCGGTGAACTGATCTCCGGCCAGTTGCACCCTGGCCTCGGCGCGTACCGCGCGCCATGGGCCGTCGAGTGCGTCGCGGAGGTGGTCCGATGTCGAGACGTTCTCGGTGTCAGGCATACCCCGACAGTAGCGTTTCGCGGGCATCCGGCGGGCCGTTCGAACCGAGCGGATGCTTCGGACATCGACCGCTGCCGGAGGTTTGACCAGCGGATTCAGTCCGAAGAAACAGCATGACACGACATCTTCGTAAAGTTCTTGCTTTACCATTGAACACGTGTTTAATATACTAAACATGTGTTCAACCAGAGAGCCGTATCGCAAGGACCCGCCGAACTAGGAGGCGCCGCGTGACGCCGGCCCCGAATTCGGATCTCAGCACCGCAGCTCGCATTCGCGATATCGCGATCGAGGTGTTCGGTGACAACGGATTCCAGGTCGGAGTGCGCGCGATCGCCGCAGCGGCCGGTGTATCTCCCGGACTGGTCAACCATCATTTCGGCTCCAAGGATGGCCTGCGGGCCGCCTGCGACGAGCGGGTGCTGGAGTTGATCCGGGCCCAGAAGTGGAAGACCGCCACCGAGACAAACGTCGCCAAAAGCATGCTCGACGCCATGTCCGAGATCGAGGCATACGGCCCGCTGGTCGCCTACATGGTGCGCAGCCTGCAGGCGGGCGGGCCGTTGGCCGAGTCACTGCTCGAGCACATGATCTCCGATGCCGAGGAGTACATCCAGGCAGGTGTCGAGGCGGGCACCATCAAACCGAGCCGTGACCCGGCCGCGCGGGCCAGATACCTGACGACAGTCAATGTCGGCGCGACCGTCCTGTACTTCACCCTGCTGCAAAACCGCGGCGAAAAGCTCGACTACCGCAAACTCGTTCGCACCTTGAGCGAGGAGTTCATGCTGCCCGCCGCGGAGCTTTACACCCAGGGATTCCTTACCGACCCAACGATTTTGGACACCCTTACCAAGGAGACCTGATGTCCGACGTCATCGAAGTTCGCGATCTGCACAAGAACTTCGGCCACTTCGCCGCCCTGAACGGGCTGGATCTCGCGGTCCGCGAGGGCGAAATCCACGGCTTCCTCGGCCCGAACGGCGCGGGTAAGTCGACCAGCATCCGCATCCTGCTCGGCATTCTACGGGCCAGCTCCGGCGAGGTCCGCCTACTCGGGCGCGATCCGTGGACCGACGCGGTCGAGCTACACCGCGAAATCGCTTATGTGCCAGGGGATGTCACACTATGGCCGTCGTTATCCGGCGGGGAAACCATCGACCTACTGGCCAGAATGCGCGGGGAAATCAATGCGCAGCGCCGGGAGGAATTGATAGAGCGATTCGATCTGGATCCGCGCAAGAAGGCGCGCACCTATTCCAAGGGCAACCGGCAGAAGGTCGCCTTGATCTCCGCGCTCGCCTCCGATGTGCGCCTGCTACTGCTCGACGAACCGACCTCAGGTCTGGATCCCTTGATGGAACAGGTTTTTCGCGAATGCGTCGAGGAGGCCAATCAGCGCGGCACCACGGTTCTACTGTCGAGTCACATCCTGTCCGAGGTAGAGGTGCTCTGTGACCGGGTGACCATTATCCGAGCCGGACGTACCGTCGAGAGCGGATCGCTGTCGGATATGCGGCACCTTTCGCGTACCTCCATTACCGCCGAATTGCTCGGCGACCCAGGCGATCTCAGCCGAATCGCGGGCGTCGAGGACATCGAACGCGATGGTTCGACGCTGCGCTGCCAGGTGGATGGGGAACATCTCGGCGAGTTGATCCGGATCCTCGGTGATGTCGGAGTGCGCAGTCTCACCAGTGCGCCGCCAACGCTGGAGGAACTGTTCATGCGGCACTACCACGTCGACGGCGCGACGTCCGAGCAGGCAAGGGCGACCATGGAGAAGGTGGGATCATGACAACCGCGACCGCGGGCGGCCGCCATTACGCCGCACCCGCCGTGCGCGGGTCGGCCGACTTCGCCGGTACCTCCCAGTTGCTGCGATTGTTCTTGCGTCGCGACCGCATCGTCTTGCCGCTGTGGGTACTTGCCTTCGGACTGCTGCCCGCCTTCTACGTCAGCAGCGCAAAGGCCGTGTACACCACACAGGCCGACCTCGATCATGCCGCGAAGTCGGTTATGGAAAGCCCTGCGCTCGTCGCCATGTACGGGCCGGTCTTCAGCACCGATCTCGGCTCGATCGGGCTGTGGAAAGCCGGGCCGTTCTACGCGATGATCGCGATCGCGACGATCCTCACCGTTATCCGGCACACCCGGGTCGAGGAGGAGACCGGTCGCGCGGAATTGGTCGGCGCCACCAGCATCGGCCGCTATGCCGGATTGACCGCCGCCATGATCATGACGGCGACCGGCTGTCTGATCGTCGCGGTCCTGAGCACCCTCGCGCTCTCCGGCAGCGACCTGCCCGCGGCTGGTTCGCTGGCCTACGGCGCGACACTCGGCTGTTCAGGTCTGGTCTGGGCCGGGGTCGCCGCCATCGCGGCACAGGTGAGTGTGGGGGCGCGGGTCGCGCGGGGGGTGGCATTCGGCGCACTCGGCACGGCCTTCGCGCTGCGCGCGGTCGGCGACGCCGGAAACGGTGTGCTGTCATGGTTTTCACCGCTCGGCTGGTGCATCAATCTGCGGCCGTACGCGAATGAGCGCTGGTGGGTGCTGATTCCGCTGCTCACGGTTGCCATTGCGACTACTGGCGCAGCGTATATGCTTCTGCGGCAACGTGATACGGGTTCAGGTCTGCTCGCCGAGCGGCCTGGCGCACCGGTAGCGGCGCCCGCACTCTCCGGTCCATCCGGACTGGCTTGGCGGCTGCAGCGCGGCTCGCTGCTGGCGTGGTCCATCGGTTTCCTGCTCTACGGATCACTGATGGGCGGCGCAATCAACAGCGTCGGCGATATGCTCGACAACAGTAACCAGGTTCGCGACGTGATCAACCGGATGGGCGGCACCGATGTGCTGCAGAATTCGTTCATCACGTTCGCCCTCGGCATGCTGGCCATCGCGGCATCGGCCTACTCCATCTCGGCCGTGCTTCGACTGCACGAGGAGGAGTCCAGCCAGCGCGCCGAGGCCACACTGGCCGGTTCGGTGAGCCGAGAACGCTACGCGCTCAGCCATATCGGCATCGCGGTACTCGGACCGGTGGTGCTGCTGTTCCTCGCGGGTGCGGCGGTCGGAATCCTCTACGGCATCTCGGATGGCGATCTGGCGGGCAAGGTGGGCGACTGCCTCGGTGGGGCGGCGGTGCAATTGCCCGCGGTGTGGGTGCTCACCGCGATCACGGTGGCGATCTACGGGCTCGCACCCCGCTACACGCCGGTCGCGTGGGGCGTACTGAGCACGATGATCATCATCTTCGTCATCGGCGCGCTCGACGGGCTGCCCCAGTGGGTGCGCGATCTGGTTCCCTTCACGCACCCGCCGAAGCTGCCGGGCTCGGCCTTCGAGGCCACGCCGATCCTGTGGCTGCTCGGGATCGTGGTCGTGCTGCTCGGGGTCGGGATCGTGGGCTTCCGTCGCCGCGACCTGCGCTGATATTCGGATCGGTGCCCCGCAACGAGTTTCACCACCCGTTGCGGGGCCCTGTTGCGCGTTCGGAGTCGTCGAGGAGCCGCTACGCGGTATCCGGCGAGGATCAGTCCGGTGAGGTCGGCGGGCAGGCTAGGTTCCGAGGTCGAACCGGACGCCGGAACGTAGCAGCGCGGTGGCGGACAGCCCGAACATACGGTGGAAAGTCTCGCTGAAGTGCGAGGGGGTGGCGAAACCGGCGTCTGTGGCGCATCGGGTGAGATCGCGGCCGTCCGCGGCGTCCCGTAGTGCGTGGATGACCCGGGCCCACCGCTGGTAGCCGCGAAATGTGGTGCCGCTGCGCTGGGCGAACACCCGGAGAAAATGCGGGGTGGACAGACCCAGGTTCGCGGCGACCGCATCGGCACGGTAGATCCGATTCGGGTCCCGGCGAATCGCGGTGGCGACCCGCTCGATCCGCGGATCGGCAACCGGTGCCCGACCGGCACTGGCCCGAGCGAAGATCTGGTCCGGATCCACGTCATCGCTACGGCACAGCTCGACGAGCTCCTGTTCGCGCCGGTGGCCGAGGCCGTAAGGCCCGGTGGTCACCGTCATCTCGTCCGCGATGGCGGTTGCCGGCGCACCGGCGGGATCGACGAACAGCAGCAGGATCCACCCTTCCGGTGCGAGCACACGGTGCACCGAGTGGGCGGGGGCGAACGAACTACCGGTGCGTACATCCCCATGTGCGGCCGTCTCGAGGATGAACGGCCCGTGCAGGCCCACGCTGAGCACCGCTACCGAGACCGAATGCGGGTCCACGCCCAGCTCTGGCCCGATGTAACCGACATGCCCCGGCCGCAGCCACACCATCGGCGACATTGCCGGACCGCATATTTCCGAAAGCGCACCCACCGTCACAGCTGCCAGGGTATCGCTGCGTCGTTTGCACGCAGCGGCCGATGAAGACCATCACGAGCAGCCCGGAGGGCAGATCATGCGAGGCAAAGTTCCACCACGAGTTCAATTCCTGGCCGCACGCACGCCGGGACAGCAATGACCACCATCGACGTTGCCGAGATGACAGAGCTGTCCTCACCATCACCGGATGCCGATTCCGTGACGGGCCACAGCGTGGCCGGGTTGCTGCGTCCTTATCTGGGGAGCTTCGCCGCTCTTGTCATCTTTCAGGTGATCGGTGCTGTCGCGGGTCTGGCGCCTTTGCTCGCGGTTGTCGAATTGGGTCGAATTCTGTTGTCGCCCTTCGCGATCAATCACGGTCACGTCTGGATCGTCGTGATAGCGGGCGCGGTCGGGTTATTGATCCGACTGTTGTTCACCGCCGCATCCTCGGGAATCGGGCATATTGTCGATGGCCGGGTACAGCTGTCGTTCCGCAGGCAATTGGCGGCACGGTTGGGGCACGTACCTATCGGCTGGTTCTCCCGGCGCCGGACCGGCGAATTGGCAAAGGTGGTGGGTGAGGACGTCAGTGCCGTGCACCCGTTCATCGCCCACGCCCCGGGCGAGCTCATCGCCGCCTTCGTGGTGCCACTGGTGTCGCTGATCTATTTGTTCACCATCGACTGGCGGCTCACCCTGATCACGCTGATACCAGTGGTGTTGGCGGTGGCGCTGGTCCCGCTGATGATGACCCCGACGCGGCAGCGCGAGCAGGAAGAGTTCGATACGGCCATGGGACGGATTTCGAATTCCGTCATCGAATTCGTACAGGGCATCTCGGTGGTCAAGGCGTTCGGCGGATCCGGGCGCGCGCACCGTAAATTCCGCACGGCCGCAGACGATTTCGTCGCCGCCTTCTACCGGTGGGTGCACGGCGTCTCCGGGATCGCCGCGGGCATGCAGCTTGCACTGTCACCACCGTTCGTGCTGCTGGTCGTGCTCATCGGCGGTGCGGTTCTGATCACCAACGGCGCCATGGCCCCGGCCGATCTGCTGCCGTTCCTGCTACTCGGACTCGGCCTGACCGCTCCGGTGGCGGCCCTCGGCCACGGCTTCGACGATATGCAGGCCGCCCGGCGCGCGGTCGGACGAATCCAGGAAGTGCTTGCGGTGCAGTCACTTCCGGAGCCCACGCACCCGGTCGCACCGCAGGGGTACCAGGTGGAACTGCGCGAGGTTCGATTCGGTTACGACGACGAGCACGAGGTACTGCGCGGGATCGACCTGGTGCTGTCGCCCGGGACGGTCACCGCGCTCGTCGGGCCGTCGGGCAGTGGAAAGTCCACCCTGGTTCAACTTTTGCCGCGGTTCTTCGATCCGACGCACGGGTCGGTCACCCTCGGCGGTGTCGATCTGCGCGAAATCGGCAGTCCGGAGCTCTATCGGATGGTCTCCTTCGTCTTTCAGGATGTTCGACTGCTGCGCGCGTCGGTCGCGGACAATATCGCGCTCGCGGTACCGCATGCCGACATCGATGACGTGGTGCGCGCCGCCCGGCTGGCGAATATCCACGATCGAATTCTCGAGCTGCCGCACGGATACGACACCGTGATCGATGCGCAGGCGGGACTGTCCGGCGGTGAGGCACAGCGGATTTCGATCGCACGCGCACTGCTCGCCGACACACCCGTGCTGGCGCTCGACGAGGCGACCGCTTTCGCCGACCCGCAGACCGAACAGGCGGTGCGTCAGGCCTTGGCGACGCTGGCGGGCGATCGGACGATTCTGATCATCGCCCATCGCATGGAGACGATCGCCGACGCGGACACCGTGGTGATGCTGGAGCACGGGTCCATCGTCGAGCACGGCAGGCCCGCCGAACTCCTCGCACAGGGCGGAAAGTTCGCGGCGTTCTGGCATTCACAACGATCGGCAATCGACCCCGAAACCCCGTGGGGAATGACAACCGGCGGGGCGGGTAAATACGGCGCCGCACAAGGAGACGAGCGATGATTCGAATGCTACTGCGCGTGCTCGGACCCGAGTATGCCAAGCCGGTACGTCGCACCTTGGTCCTGATGACGACGACCGCGATAGCCGAGGGTTTGTCCTACGCACTGCTGGTTCCCGTACTGCGGGAACTGTTCGGGAGCACACCCGCGGCCGCCCGGCCCTGGCTGATCGCCTTCGCGGCCGCCGTCGCGGTCTACGCGGCGCTGCGCTATCGCAGCGATCTGTCCGGCTTCCGGGTCGGGACCACCCTATTGCGCGGCATGTATCACCGGCTCGGCGACCATCTGGCCCGATTGCCGCTCGGCTGGTACGGCCATGGCCGTGTCGGGGAGGTGTCCGTCCTGGCCAGCCGCGGTGTGCTGCAGGCGATGAGCGTGATCGCGCATCTGCTGGCACCGTTCATCTCCGCCGCGGTGACTCCGCTGACAATCGTCGCCGTGATGTTCGCCTACAACTGGCAACTGGGGTCGGCCGCATTGCTGGCCGCCCCGATCATTGCGGCGATCCAGATCTGGACCGGACGCTCAATGGCCGCCGACGATGCGCAGCGCGTCGAACGCGACCACGAGGCCACCGGACGCGTCATCGAATATCTCCAGGCCCAGCCGGTGCTGCGGGCGGGCGGGCGGACCGCCGAACGCTTTCGGTTGCTCGACGACTCACTGCACGAAGTCCAGCGCACATCCCGCCGCACCACGCTGTCGGCGCTACCGGGCATAGTAGGCCTGGCGATCACGGTGCAGGCGACATTCACCGCCCTACTCACGCTGGGTGCCTACCTCGCCCTCGGCGGAGCTGGGCTACCCGGTCGCGCCGCCGCTCCCATCGGCGCGGCAGAGCTTTTGGCGATCCTGGTGCTGGCCGCCCGCTGCGCGGAGCCGCTGCTGTCGCTATCGGAAATCGGTGGCAAACTCCGCGGCGCGCGTTCGGTGCTCACGAGACTCGAGACGGTATTGCGCACCGAACCGCTACCGGAAGCTCCCAACCCGATCCAGCCGGTGGGTGGTGACGTGGAGTTCGAATCCATCACCTTCCGCCAGGGCGACCGCACCGTGTTCGACGATGTGTCGCTGTCGGTACCAGCGGGCCAACGGCTTGCCGTTGTCGGACCGTCGGGAGCGGGTAAAACCACCCTGCTGCAATTGCTCGCGCGGTTCTACGACGTGGACGCGGGCGCGGTCCGGGTCGGTGGCGTGGACGTCCGCGCGATCGCCACCGACGTGCTGATGGACCAGATCGCCATCGTTTTCCAGGATGTCTATCTCTTCGACGGCACCATCGAGGAAAACGTGCGCCTCGGCCGTCCCGACGCCGAGGACGCCGAAGTGCGGGCGGCAGCGAGCGCAGCGCGGTTGGACGAGGTGATCGAGCGATTGCCCGGCGGCTGGGCGGCGCATGTCGGCGAGGGCGGCGCACTGCTTTCCGGTGGTGAACGCCAGCGGGTTTCGATCGCGCGAGCACTGCTGAAGAATGCGCCCATCGTGCTGCTGGACGAGGTGACCTCGGCGCTGGATCCGGTGAATGAGGCGGCCGTCCACGACGGTATCGAGCGCTTGATGGTGGGGCGGACGGTGGTGCTGGTCGCGCATCGGCTGCGGACCGTCCAACGCGCCGATCACATCGTCTTCCTGGACGGCGGCCGGATCATCGAACAGGGCACGCACATCGAACTCCTGCACCGCGCTGGCCGCTACGCCGAGTTCTGGAATCTATCCCTGACATCTTGACCAGCCGATACCGATATTCGGCTACACCAGTGTTCGTGTCACTAATGGGAACACCTACCAGCTGTGGGTAACGTCTGCTCCGTTATCGAAGCGAAATAAGCAGACGAGGCATATGTCGAGGACCCGAAGCTTTACCCGGCTGACCGCGGCCGCTGCCGCGGGTTTGATCGGACTTGCTGTGGCGGCGTTGCCCGCGCAGGCACAGCAGAGTCCGGACAACCCGCAGTACGCGCCGACCATGCTCATTCTGGACGCGTCCGGTTCCATGCAGCGCCCCGATCCGTCGGGCACCATGATGGATGCCGCAAAGACCGCCGTGCGAAACTTCGTCGGTTCCGCACCCGCGACATCCAAAGTGGGGTTGACCGTTTACGGCACGAACACCGGAAATACCGAGGCGGAGAAGGCATCCGGCTGCCGTGACGTCCGGGTTCTGCACAAACCCGAAACCCTGGACCGGACCGCATTGACCAGCGCGGTCGACGGAATCAGGGCCAGTGGCTGGACGCCGATGGGCACCGCACTGCGCCAAGCCGCCGAGACACTGCCGAAATCGGGTCCGCGCTCGATCGTCCTGGTCTCCGACGGCGACGACACCTGCTCCCCACCCGAGCCCTGTGAAGTCGCCCGCGAATTGAAAAAGCAGGGGCTCGATCTCATCGTGCACACCATCGGATTCGCCGTCGACGCCAAGGCCCGCGCCCAGTTGACCTGCATGGCGCAGGCCACCGGTGGTACCTACAGCGATGCCGCCGACGGTCCCGCACTCGAACGGACGCTGCCGCGCATATCATCGGCCGCCCTGCGCAATTACAAGGCCGTCGGCATACCGATCACCGGCGCCCCGACCTATGCCGCCGCGCCGGTCGCGGCCCCCGGCCAGTATCTGGACACCATCGGGCAGCGGGAAAAGCGCTACTGGGCAGTCGATGTCCCGACGGGTGCGACCGCGTATTTCAGTGGCACCCTATCCTTTCCGCGACTGCGTGCGATCTCCCCGACCGAAGATCTGAACGTGCTGCAAATGCGGGTCTACGGTGCGGATGGCGAGGACTGCAATGTCTTCGAATTCGAGAGCTCCACCAAATCCAGCGACGGTGTCGCGCTCACCGTGGCGAAGGCCTTCGACGGTGCGACCAAGGAACGCACGGGCAACAGCGGCTCCGATAAGTGCAAAGGCGGCGGCCGCTACTACTTCCAATTGGCGTGGGAGAAGGTATCCGCCGGTGTGCCGGAACGACTTCCGATCGAACTCATCGTCGGTATAGAACCCGCGGTGACCGACGCCGGTCCGATCGCGGTCGCACCGCCGACGACCTTCGTTGAACCGAACGGTGCGGATGCGCCGGTAGCCGGCGGCTCATCGTTCACTGTGGCAGCTACGCTGCCGGGCAGCGGTCGCTACACCGATGCGCTCCAGCCGGGTGAATTCGTCTTCTATCGCGTCAGATTGGACTGGGGCCAGGGCCTCGCGTATCGAGTTCGGTTCGGGGCCAATGGCGTTCGCGGACTCGACAACCTCTCCAATATCCGAACCACCCTCTACAGCCCGATCCGCGAGGAGATCGATTCGGACTTCTCCTCCTATACCGGCACCGAGGGTGTCCTGCCGACGAATAAGGCGATAGCCACGGTGCCGATTCGGTACAACAACCGCAAGGCCGACCAACTGGAGCCACGACGGGAGGCGGTGGCCGGTTGGTACTACATCGCCGTCAAACTCGGCTCGACCTTCGAGCAGGGTGAGAACCGTCCGGTACCGGTGCAATTGGATCTCACCGTCACCGATACCAAGGACAGCGGTCCGAAGTACGCGAGCACCATCGGCGACGGAGTTTTCGGCGAGAATTCGACCGGCGTGAAGACGCCGACGAGCCGCACGCCGGGTGCGGCGCCCGCGGTGGCGGAATCGCGGGCCTCCGATTCGAATTCGTCGACCGATTTGATCGCGATCGGTGTGATCGGGTCTGCGATCATCGGCGTGGCCGGTGTGCTGATCGGATTCCTAATCGTACGCAGACGACGCGGATAGCGCCGAAGCCCGCGGGCGCCAACCGTGTCAGCGGGCTGCTTCGAGACCGAGCTTTCCGGCGAGGCGGCTCAGATATGCGCGCACGTCCTCGGCGTCGCGATCGGGCAGCCCGAAAACCGCTTCGGTGATACCCAATTCGGCCCACTGGGCGAGCTGTGCGGCGTCGTGACGTCCGGCCAGCGCAATGATTTCCGGACTGCCCTCGCGCTCATGTTCACGCCAAATCCGATGCAGCAGTTCGATCTTCTCCCCGAGGCCATCCTCGGTGGGGGTGGTAAGCCAGCCGTCGGCGTTCTTGGCCAGCCAGGTGAACGACTGCTCGGTCCCGGCCGCGCCGAGAATCACCGGAATCCGTTTCTGCACCGGCTTGGGCCAAGACCAACTCGGTCCGAAATTCACGAATTGCCCTGCGAAGCTGGCCTCATCCTCCGACCACAATGCGCGCATGGCATCCAGATGTTCACGCAATACTGTTCTGCGCTTATTCGCGGGTACTCCGTGATGCGCCATTTCGTCGGTATTCCAGCCGAAACCGACGCCGAGGCTGACCCGACCGCCGGACAGGTGATCCAGCGAGGCGAGGGTTTTGGCCAGCGTGATCGGATGATGTTCGGCGGGCAGGGCGACCGCGGTGGACAAGGTGATCCGGCTGGTGACCGCCGCCGCGGTGGCCAGCGCGACCCATGGGTCCAGCGTGCGCAGATACCGGTCGTCGGGCAGGCTCGCATCCCCAGTGCGCGGATGCGCCGCCGCCCGAACCACCGGAATATGGGTATGTTCGGGCACGTAGAAGGCGTCGAATCCGGCCTGTTCGGCGGCCGCGGCCGCATCGGCGGGCGTAATGCCCCGGTCACTGGTGAACAACACAATTCCGTACCGCACCGTGCGCGCTCCCATCGCTAAATTAGAACAAGTTCTATCACTTTTAGCGGCGTCGACCAAGTGTCCGGACAGCCGTCCAAACCTCGAGACGGTCCCTCGGACCACTACGGATGCGAACCCGGGCCTCGGTTGACTACGGTCGCGCTCATGGGTCCGGACACATTTTCAGGAGGAGACGACACCGCCCCGAGCGATCAAGCGGCCAGGCGGCCGCGCTTGCGATTCCTGCGAGCGCCCCGCGTGCCAGTCGTCAAACAGGCGGTCGACCTGCTGGTCGCCGACCGTCCGGCCACCGCCGACCACATCGTCGCCGCACCGACACCGCTGCAGCCGATCGATCTCACCGACGATGCCCGCGTCGCCGAGGTGCTCGATTTGGCAGTGCGGGTGGGTGAGGTGGTGCTCGCCTCAGGTACAGGTGTCAACGACACGATGACCCAGGTGCGTTTCATCGCCGCCACCTACGGACTGGCTCGCTGCGATATCGACGTCACCTATGACGCGATCAGGATCTGGGCCGACCGCGGTCCGCTGCTGCCGCCTGCCAGCAGCATGCGGGTCGTCAAATACCGATCCCTCGACTTCACTCGCCTCGCCGCCGTCGACCGGCTCACCCGCCGCATCCGTAATGAGGTCGTCCCGCCCAGGGACGCACGTGCCCGCCTGGACGCCATCACCTCGGCGCCGCATCCGTACCACCGGTGGGTCGCCACCTTCGGGTGGTCGCTGCTGGCCGCATCGATCGCCGCGCTGCTCGGCGGCGGTTGGCTGGTCGCCGCCGTCAGCTTCGGCACCACCCTGGCCATCGACCGCGTCAATCGCGTGCTGAATCGCTACGGTCTGCCGTTCTTCTTCCAGCATGTGGTGGGCGGCGCTGTCGCGGCGACACCGGCCCTGCTGCTGGCCGCCTTGGTGGCAACGCTGCACATCGATGTCGACCCGACACTGGTCATCGCCGCCGGAATCACCGTGCTGCTCAGTGGTTTGCAGTTGGTCGGCGCGGTGCAGGACGCGATAACCGGCGCGCCGATCACCGCGACCGCCCGCATGCTCGAGGTCATGATGATGACCGGCGGCATTATCGCGGGCATCGCCATGGCACTGCGAATCGGCGATATCGTCGGCGCCACTATCCCACCGGTCTATCTGACCTCCAGCCGCGATATCACCGATCTGCCGATCAAGATCGTGGCCGGTGCGGTGGCCGCACTGGCGTTCGCACTCGCCTGCTACGCCGAACGCCGCGCCCTCGCCGCTGCCGCCTTCGGCGGTGCGGCGGGCACGATCTGTTTTCTGTTCGTACAGCATCTGGGCTTCGGTCCGGTGATCTCCTCCGCGGTCGCCGCGACGCTGGTCGGTCTGGCCGGTGGCCTGATGGCGCGCCGGGCGCTGACTCCCCCGCTGGTTGTCGCGCTCGCGGGGATCACCCCGCTGCTCCCCGGCCTGAAGGTGTATCGCGGGCTTTACGCGCTGCTCAACGACGAGCTGTTGATCGGAGGCAATCAGGTGCTCGCCGCGGTCGGCGTCGGATGTGCGCTGGCCGCGGGCGTCACCCTCGGCGAGTGGTTCGACCGCACTGTGCGCCGACCGAGGATCCTGAGCCGATTCGGCTCGATCCGCCGACCGGTCATCGTGCACCGGCGGCGCCATCCGCATCGTCGCGATCCCGGCCGTCGACCATGATGTGGCCGATCACCCGATCCTCTACCGAACTCGTCTCCGCCCGACCGGATTTCGTGCACTGACCCTGCGCTATCTCACTGCGATGTGGGCACCCCGGGGTGAGAATTGTCCACCCTCGGGTTTGCTGGGCGATCCCTGAGGTCCCTGTTTCCCGGGGCCCGGACACCGGAAGGTTAATCGTGCACCCGTTCACGATCCCCCCGGAGGAACCCCCACTATGCAGCCGAGCTACGTCCACCACGTCCGTCGGCACGTAAGCGAATACGGGGATACGAGGTCCTACACCTATCTGCGTGAGGTCGGTCGCGAGCTCGTCGAGGATATCGTCACCTACCGCGAACTCGATCGCGATGCCAGGGCCGTGGCCGCTTGGTTGGCCGATCGGCCGGAATCGACGCAGCCCGTTGTGCTGCTCTACCAGGACGGTATGGCGTTTCTGCGAGCATTTCTCGGCTGCCTGTACGCCGGCGTCGTGGCCGTTCCCGCGCCACTGCCGCACTACGAGCGCAGCGCCGACCGGGTAGCGGGCATAATCGCGGACTCCGGTGCCCGGTTGGTGCTCACGACCAGCCAATTCCAGCCGCTGGTCGCGGCGGCCACGACGGCGGTCGTGGCCGCCACCGACGGTCCGCTCGGTGATCCCGACGTCTGGCAAATGCCCGATATCGACTCCGGGACGATCGCATTCCTGCAATACACCTCGGGATCGACCGGCATCCCGAAGGGCGTCGTCGTGACGCACGGCAATCTCATGCACAACGAGGCGGCCATCGCCGCCGGCGGCGAGCTGGACGATACCGCGACCGGTGTCAGCTGGATCCCGAACTTCCACGACATGGGCCTGATCGGCTTTGTGCTGGGGGCGGTGTACTTCGGCGCGAATCTGGTGTTCATGTCGCCGACGACATTCCTCAAGCGTCCGGTGCGCTGGCTGCAGGCCATCAGCAAGTATCGAGCAACCTACACCGGGGCGCCGAATTTCGCATACGACCTAATCGTGCGCCGAGTGACCGACGAGCAGCTGGCAGATCTCGATCTCAGCAGTCTGCGGTCCGCGTTGTGCGGCGCCGAGCCGGTTCGCGAACGGACCGTGGCGGCGGTAAACGAGCGGTTCGCGGTCGCAGGATTGCAGCCCACGGCATTCCTGCCGGCCTACGGCCTGGCGGAGGTGACGCTGCTCGCCAGCTACGGACGGATCGACGCGGCACCGGTCTACCTCGACGCCGGACGCGATACCCGGCTCGTCAGCTGCGGACGCGCGGCGCGCGGTCTCGACATCCGCATCGTCGACCCGCACACGCGCAAACAGGTGCCGGACAACACCGTCGGCGAGATCTGGATTCGCGGCGAGAGCGTTACGGCCGGCTATTGGAACCGTCCCGACGAGACCCGCGACACCTTCGACGCGCACATCGGCACCGAGGGGCCGTTCCTGCGCACCGGTGATCTCGGTCTGCGGCACGACGAGGAGCTGTTCATCGCCGGCCGACTCAAGGATCTGCTGATCATCAACGGCCGCAACCTCTATCCCCAGGACGTCGAGGAACTGGTGAGCGAACTGCATCCGGCACTCGCCGGCAGCGTCGGCGTGGCCGTATCCGTCGACGCGGGGGGCCGGGAACGAATGGTCGTACTGCAAGGCGTCAAGAAGGCGCTGCTCGGCGAGGCCACGCTGACCGAGCTGACCTCGGCGATCAAAATCGCGGTCGCCCGCGGGTTCGATGTGCCCGCGCCGAATGTCGTTCTCGTAGAAACCCGTTCAGTGCATCACACCACCAGCGGCAAGGTCCAGCGCAGCTCGATGCGGGCGGCGTTCCTGGAGGATCGCGTCGAGGGTGTGCTGCACGAAGATCTCGAACCGGCACTGAGCCGATCACTGACCGTCTGACCGACCCGTACCGCCGAGGAGCCGAATATGTTCGATACAGCCGCCGCCTGCCCGACAACAATCCAGGGCTGGCTCGTGAAGCGCGTCGCGGACTACACCGAACGTGCACCGCACCAAGTGGATCCGGCGATTCCGCTCGCCGAACTCGGCCTCGACTCCGCTTCGGCGGTGACCCTGTGCGGTGAGATCGAGGACCGGTGGTCACTCGATATCGACCCGACCCTGGTCTTCGACTACCCCACCATCTCCGATATCGCCGCCCACCTCGCCGCCGAATTCGCCCACGCCGCATGACCGATATCGCCATCGTCGGCCTCGACTGCCGATTCCCCCATGCCCCCGATCCCGCCGCACTGTGGCAGATGCTGCTCGACGGCCGAGATGCGATCTCGGAGGTGCCCGCGAACCGCTGGCACGCCGACGACTTCCACGATCCGGCCGGTACCCCCGGCACCATCAATACCCGCAGCGGCGGATTCCTCGACGACGCGGACGCGTTCGACCACGAATTCTTCGGTATCGCACCGCGCGAGGCCGAGGCGATGGATCCGCAACAGCGTCTGCTGCTGCAGGCCACTTGGCGCGCCTTCGAAGACGCCACGCTCGACCCGCGGGCCCAGTCAGGTTCGCGCACCGGCGTTTTCGTCGGGGTGATGGCCAATGAGTGGGCGAATCTGCAGATGAGCGATTATGCCGCGATCACGCCGCAGCACGGTTCGGGCAATGGGTATTTCATGACCGCGAACCGGCTGTCCTATCAGCTCGATCTGCGCGGTCCGAGTATCGCGGTCGATACCGCCTGTTCGTCATCGCTGGTCTCGGTCCATCTCGCCTGCGGTGCCCTGGCTTCCGGCGAATGTGATCAGGCGGTCGCCGGTGGCGTGAATCTCGTTCTCACCCCGGCCGTCGGTGTGTTCTACACCCAGGCGGGACTGTCCGCGCCCGATGCCCGCTGTAAACCTTTCAGCGGCAACGCCGACGGCATCGTGCGCGGTGAGGGTGTCGCCGTGCTCGTACTGCGGCGCCTGGACGATGCGGTGGCCGAGGGGCTGCCGGTCTACGCGGTGATCAAGGGCAGCGCGGTCAACTCCGACGGCCGCAGCAACGGCATCACCGCGCCGAACCGGTGGGCACAGCAGCAGGTCATCACCGAGGCATACCAGCGGGCCGGAGTACGGCCGCAGGACGTGGACTTCATCGAAGCGCACGGCACCGGAACGATTCTCGGTGACATGATCGAGATCAAGGCGCTCGGCGCACTGCACGGGACGAACCGCGCCGAACCATGCGGCATCGGTTCGATCAAGGGCAATCTCGGTCATACCGAGGGCGCTGCGGGAGTCGCCGGACTGATCAAGGTCGCGCTCGGTCTGCACCATGGTGTGGTCGCGCCGACGAGATTCGCCGAGCAGGAAAATCCCCGGCTACGGATGAGCCACCATGGCCTGCGCCTGGTCGCCGAAGCGACACCATTGCACGGACCGGCGCTCGGCGGCGTCAGCAGCTTCGGGATCGGTGGCACGAATGCGCACATTGTGCTGGGCAGCGCACCCGCGAGGACAGCTCCGGCGGCGTCCGGCGGCGGCGTGCTCATTGTCTCGTCGAATGACCAGGAAGGATTGCGGCGCAACGCGCTTCGTCTTGCCGACGCATTGGCCATGGTGCCCGAGGATCGGTTCGCGCAGCTGTGCTGGACCAGTAACCAGGTCAAATCTTCCGGGCGCACTCGACTGGCGATCGTCGCGGCGGATCGTGCCGACGCCATCACCCGCCTGCGCGACGACCCGGAAGTCGGTGTGGCAGAGACGGTCCGCATCGGCTGGATGTTCACTGGTCAGGGTTCGCAATTCGCCGGAATGGCAAGGGCATTGGAAGCGGCGAACCCATCGTTCCAGCGGGCTCTGTGGGCAGTCGACGACCGCATGATCGAATACCTGGGTCGCTCGGTGCGCGACCTGCTGCTCGATGAGAGCACCGATATCGACCACACCGAGCTCGCCCAACCCGCCATCTTCGCGATGGAATACGCACTCGCCCGGTCATTCGCCGACGCGGGCGTGCGGCCCGCATGGCTCATCGGACACAGCATCGGCGAATTCGCGGCCGCGGCCGTCGCGGGCGTTTTCGACCTCGACGACGCATGTCGACTGGTGGTCGCGCGCGGTCGGCTGATGCAGCGGTTGCCCGAGGGCGGCGCGATGCTCGCCGTGCACGCCGACGAGGACCGGGTTGCCGATCTGGTCGCGGACGAACCCATGGTCGCGATAGCCGCCGTCAATGCGGGCGCGGAACTCGTGCTTTCCGGTCCCGGAGCCGCGCTCGACCGGCTCCGGGTCGCGCTCGAGGCACGTGGGATGAACACCAAGGCGCTCACTGTTTCCCATGCGTTCCACAGTCCATTGATGGCACCGATGCTGGCCGAGTTCGAAGCTGTCGCCCGTGGTTGCACCTACCGGACACCGAACATTCCCATCTACTCGACTGTGCGCGGCCGATTGCTCGACGAATCCGAAGCGATGGATGCCGCGTACTGGACCGAACACATCCGTGCGACAGTACGTTTCGCCGAGGCCATCGAGGCCGCGCTCGGTACCGAGCCCAGCCATATCATCGAGCTCGGCCCGCGCCGGGTCCTGACCCCCATGGTCAGCCGGATACGGCCGGAGCTGACACCGCGCTGCCTGGTGCCGAGCCCCGGACCGCATGCGACCGGCACCGAATTCGCACAAACCCTTGCCGCGCTGTACCGCGACGGTTCCACCCCCGATTGGGATCAGCTCTACCGACCGGCCCAGCGAGTCCGTCACCGCCTGCCGACCTACGAGTTCTCGACCGCACACCGTTTCTGGGTCGAACCCGACACCCACACTCCAACTTCCACACCACCCGAGGCAACAACCACCATGGACCAGTTGATCGCACTTTTCCGCGAGCAGGCCGCCGTATTAGCCAGTGTCGCAACGGCATCCACCGAGGTACGCACACCGCTGCCGGACGCCGACCGGACGGCTGTCGGTCACGGGGAGGTCGCTGGCATCGTGCGCGCGGAGATGGCCAGGGTCAGCGGATTCCCAGCCGACCGACTACGCGACGACCACACGATCACCGATGGCCTCGGACTCGATTCGATCATGCTCACCGACCTGTTCGGCGGACTCGTCCGCAAACTTCCCGGACTGACCATTGATCCGAGCTGGTTCACGCCTGCGACGACGCTGGACGACGTCATCGGCCACGTCGCGGCTCAGGTCACCGGTGCGCCCGCGCCCGAACCCGAACCGGAACGCGTCGCCGTCGCGCCGGAGTATCGGATCTGCGAGTTCGACGAGGTGCGGGCGATCGGTGATCGGCTCTCCGGCGCCGAGGCGCTCGGGCTGTCCAATCCATACTTTCTGATCAACGATGGCGTCACCCGGGACACCTCGGTGATCGACGGCGCATGCGTGCTCAACTTCTCCAGCTTCAACTATCTGGGCCTGTCCGGGCATCCGGCGGTCGTGACGGCGGTGCAGGATTCGGTCGCGCGCTACGGTAGTTCGTGTTCGGCCAGCCGCGTGCTCTCCGGCGAGAAGCCGGTACACCGCGAACTCGAGGCCGAACTCGCCGGTCTGCTCGGCACCGAGGATGCGATCGCACTGGTCGGCGGCCATTCGACGAATGTCACGATCATCGGACATATCGTCGGCCCGCAGGATCTGGTGATCCACGACAGCCTCGCGCACGACAGCATCCTGCAGGGCTGCAAACTGTCCGGCGCGACGCGGCGGCCGTTCCCGCACAACGACCATGCGGCGCTCGACCGGCTGCTGACCGAAATCCGGCACCAATACCGCCGTGTGCTGATCCTCATCGAGGGCGTTTACAGCCAGGACGGCGATATTCCGGATCTGCCCTCGATCATCGAGGTCAAGCGGAAGCATCAGGCGCTGTTGATGATCGATGAGGCGCACAGTATCGGTGTGCTCGGCGCTAACGGTGGCGGCATCGGGGAATACTTCGATGTCGATCGCGGCGACGTCGAATTGTGGTCCGGCACAATGTCGAAGGCGCTGGCTGGCTGCGGCGGCTATGTGGCGGGCAGCGCCGAACTGATTCGCTTCCTCAAATACACCACGCCGGGATTCGTCTACAGCGTCGGCATGACACCGATGAATGCGGCGGCATCGGCGGCGGCGATCCGCCAACTGCGCGCCGATCGCACACCGCTGGATCGCCTGCGTCACAATGCACAACTTTTTATGCGGCTGGCCCGCGATGCGGGTATAGACACCGGTGACAGCGCGGACACCCCGATTATCCCGTGCATCATCGGCGACTCGATGCAGACGCTGACACTGTCGAACGCGCTATTGCGCCACGGCATCAATGTCAACCCGATCCTCTACCCGGCGGTACCGGAAAACCTTGCCCGCCTGCGCTTCTTCATCACCGCATGCCACAGCGAGGAACAGATTCGCGACACGGTAAAGATTCTCGCTGAGGAGTTGGCCCTGCTTCGGTCAGCTGGCCGAGCCGAACTCCCTACCGATTTCGGCGAATAACACCGGGGCATCGGCACCGAAGGTGACCGCGGCGGTATGCAGCGCGTCTATCGCCGCGGTCAGCGCGTCCGGATCCATTGCGTGCTCGATGGCGCTCAATGCGAAGTGGGGGCGATGCACCGGACCTTATCGAACGGATTCGTCCGCGAACGCCTCGACACACCGAGCGATGCGACAAGTTGGCGCGACCTGTCCTCGGCAGGTCCGAACTCCTCCTCGTCCAGACGCCCGAAGGCGGTCTCCATGTCATCGAACGGCGCGGGCAGTGGTCGCCCTTCATTCAACGCCGTCAATGCCGGTGCTACCCAGGGTCTTTCGGCGATGCCAGCCAACTCACAGGCCTTGACCGCGCACCGTTGAGCCAGCCGCCGCAAGGTCGGCTCATCCATGGCGGCGATCGCCTCGGCCAGCGGGCGATCGAAACGAGCCAGTTCCGCAGCCGAAAACTGATCGCTCGGTTTCGGTATCGGTTCGCCGCCCCATTCGGTGCGCGCCATCTCCGCTTCGAGGTCAGTGGCCCGGATGCGTCGGGAACCCGTGGAATCCATGAGGAGGACCCAGTCCTCATCCACGAAATCCTCGGCTGCTGTTCGCTCGGATATCGGCACATTCTCCGGGATGCCGTGGCCGGGCATATCCCACTGCCGGTGCGGCAGGAGATCACCACCGTCGTCGGGCCACAACCGGATCCGCCAGATATCACCGGGCGTCGTGGTTCCCGGCCATCCATAGCTCACGAATCCGCGACCGCTGACTTCGATCAGATAATCACCGGGCGGAACCGGGCACGGATCGGCCCAGGTACTTGGCGGCGACGAAATACTCAGCGTTCCATCGGAATCCACGCCGAGCCGACCCTCGCAGATCTGCTGCCAGTCGTCGCGATCATTCGGCGGCCTGTCATCCCACACCTGGACCGTGATCGACATCTCGAAGTTGTTCTGATGCGGACTCAGCACGAGCAGAGCGGTGCCGTCGCCCGCGCACGGCCGCTGCGCCCATGCCTGATCGAGCAGGTCGAGTTCACAATCCGGATCGCCGAAACCGCCGTCTATGCAGAACTGGCCGTAATCCATCATCAGCTGGACGGTATGCTCGGCAATTCGGTTCGCCCCGTTGGTCATTCGGTCATCCTGGCATGGCGATGCCGATTCGCGAACCGTCTATCCGGCCAGCCGCCCCGCCGCGATGGCGAGATCCTTATCGCCGCGACCGGAAAGACCGAGTACCACGAGCGAATCGGCCGGGAGCTCGCCGCGCTCGGCCAGCTCGAGGATATAGCCGACGGCGTGGGCGGATTCGAGGGCAGCAATGATGCCTTCAGTGCGGGTGAGCGCGTGCAAGCCGCGCAGGGCCACCGCGTCGGTGGCGGTGCGGTAGGTGACGCGACCGGTGTCCTTGAGATAGCTGAGTTCCGGGCCGACGCCCGGATAGTCGAGCCCGGCGGCGATGCTGTGGGTCGGCGTGACCTGTCCGTCGTCGTCCTGCAGCAGATAACTGTAGGCGCCGTCCATTTCACCGGGACTGCCCGCGCTGAGGGTGGCCGCGTGATCACCCGTTTCGACGCCGCGCCCCGCCGCCTCGACACCAACCAACTGGACGTGCGGTTCGTCGACGAATGGGTGGAACAGGCCGATGGCATTGCTACCGCCGCCGACACACGCCACCAGATAATCCGGCAGTCGGCCTTCGGATTTCAGAATCTGCATTCGGGTCTCGCGGCCGATGACGGTTTGCAGATCACGCACGATCATCGGATACGGTGCGGGACCCGCCGAGGTGCCGAACAGGTAGTGCGTGGTGTCGAGATTCGCCACCCAATCCCGGACCGATTCACTGATGGCCTCCTTGAGCCTGCGGCTGCCGGTCTCCACCGGACGCACCTCGGCGCCGAGCAGCGTCATCCGCATGACGTTGGAGGCTTGGCGGCGCATATCGTGCGCGCCCATATAGATCACGCATGTCATGCCGAGCATCGCGCAGACGGTCGCCACCGCGACGCCGTGCTGACCGGCACCGGTCTCGGCGATGATCCGGGTCTTCCCCATCCGCTTGGCCAGCAATCCCTGCCCGAGTGCATTATTGATCTTGTGCGCACCCGTATGGGTCATATCCTCGCGTTTCAGATACACCCGCACGCCGGGCACCGCGAGCAACTCGGCAAAGCGCGGCACCTGATGCAACAGCGTCGGACGACCGACCCGGGTGCGCAGCAATTCGCGCAGTTCGTCACGGAATCCGGCATCGGCCCGCGCCAGCGCATAGGTCTGTTCCAGCTCCAGCAGCGCCGCCATCAGACCTTCGGGAACATACCTGCCGCCGAACTCGCCGAAGCGCCCGCGCTCGTCCGGAAGTGTGCTCGATAGCAACGCGCCCCGCGAGACATGATCAATAACCATCCACACCAACGCTTCCTGCCGCGAGTCCTCAGCACATGTCTACTGCGACTCGCCGCCCGGCGCGCGCCCGCAACGAATTAGTTAACAGTCTCTTTAGGTTCCCGATTCGGGATTCACCGCATCGAGAGCGCGGTGACACCGCCAGTTCAGCTGTCAGACCAGCAAATCCGGGCGATTGCGTGTGGGCCAGTTGGCTAATCCTTTGTCCGCTCGGCGATCTGTCCGCTGTACACCGCACGCAACGAGGCTGCGGCGAAGGCCGCACAGTAGTCGATGAGATCGTCCATCGGCACATCCAATCGACCGCCCTGCTTCTCCACGATCACCCGCTCCAACATCCCGACCACCGACAGCGCGAAGATATCGATGACCTGCGCGGGCGGCTGAATATCCGGCCCCGCCCCGATGGCCGTGGCCGCGACCAATCGGGCAAAGCGCCACAGTGCCTCGCGCATCCGATATTCGGCACCGGCCGCCGTGGGTTCGACGAATACGATGCGCAGTTTGCGCGGATCCTCGGCCAATGCGGTGAGATACGTGCCGATCCCGGCCCGCAGTTTGCGCGTGCCGCGCGGCTCGGTCGCCTCCACCGCCACTGCCACGGCCGCGAACAATTCGTCGATGACATGGTCGAAAACCGCGGCGAACAACTCCTTGGTACCGGCGAACGATTCGTAGAAGTACCGGTCGGTCAATCCGGCCGCTCGACACAGATCCTTGACGCCGGTGGCGGAATATCCGCGCGTACCGAACAGCTCCAGCCCGGCTTCCAGGAGTTTGCTCCGCCGCGCCGCGACTCGATCCTCCGCACCGATACCGCCATAGGTCCGCACCGGGCGTCGCTGCATCGTCATCTTCGCATTGTCTCCCATCTCGACCCGCGATCTGATAAATATGACGATCGAGATAGTCAGATTTAGGGGGTCGTGCAGTGACAACTCGACATCGGGACAACCAGATCAGCCGACGCTCGCTGCTGCGCGGCGCGGCCGCCGTGGCGGGTGCCGCGGGATCGGCGGCATCGACCGGAATCGCGGCCGCCCAACCGAGTCCGCGACGCCGAAACGGCCCGGCGCGCAATACCGTCGCAGTGCTCGGCGCGGGCATCGGGGGACTGACCGCGGCGCATGAGCTGGCCGAGCGCGGTTACGCGGTAACCGTTTTCGATCGAAAGGAGCTCGGCGGCAAGTCCCGCACGATTCCGCTGCCGGGCACCGGAATCGGCGGGCGCGCTGCACTGCCGGGCGAGCACGGCGCGCGCGGTTTCACCTCGTTCTATCACCACGTGCACGACACGATGCGTCGCATTCCGCTCCCCGGCACCCGAAAATCGGTGTACGACAATCTGGTTCCGTTCTCGGTGGGCAATCCGCGCTATCCGCGCTCGGGCAATCTGCCCGACGGGTTCCCGCTGATGTTCGGTTTCTATTTCGATCCCGCGCAGGCGCTCACACCGGAAGGGTTGCAGCGCATCCTGGTCGAGGTGTTCATGAAGAACAATCTCGTGCCGCTGCCGGAAGCCATGTATATGGCCGGGCGGGTCATCACCTATCTGACCTCGAGCGAGGAACGTCGCTTCGGCCAGTGGGAACATGTGAGCTGGTGGGAATATGTCGGCGCGGCAAGCAGATCCGCAGAGTTCCAAGCGCTGGCCGCCACCGGTTTGACCCGAGCGCTGGTGGCCGCCAAGGAATATGTGGCAAGCACCAGGACCATGGGCAACATGATGGAGGGCTTCTTCATCGCACTGATGCAGGAACTGAGCGGCGGTCCGAAGGTCTACGAGGTGCTCAACGGACCCACCAATGAGGCCTGGCTGGATCCATGGATTTCGCTACTGGAGGGCATGGGTGTGCAATTCCGGCCCGGCCACGCGCTTGCCGAATTCGTGATGGCCGACGGTCGCATCGGCGGTGCGCGCATTCGGCGACCCAATGGCGGCACCGAAGTATTCGACGCGGATTGGTATGTCTGCGCGGTGCCGACCGACCGAGCACGACGGCTGTGGTCACCGGAAATCCGCGAGTTGGATCCGGCGCTCGGCCGCATGGATGCGCTGACCCTCGACTGGATGAACGGCATGCAGATGTTCGTCACCGAGAAGCTGGACCTCGGTAAGGGATACAACATTTACCTGGACGCACCGTGGCGGCTGACCTCCTATACCCAGCGGGCCTTCTGGAATGTCGATTACGCCGCGAAATACGGTGACGGATCCATCGTCGACGGCCTCACCATCGATATCGCCGATTGGGATACTCCGGGCATCCTGTTCGGCAAGACCGCCAAGGAATGCACCCGCGCGGAGATCTACCAGGAGACCTGGGCGCAGATGACCGCAGCGCTCAACGACGACGGCCGAGTCCAATTGAAGGACGGCATCGTCGGCGCGTGGATGCTCGATCCGGGTATCGAATGGGCGGACGGGCAGAATACGAATGACGAACCGCTGCTTGTGAATACGATCGGATCGTGGGCCGACCGACCGACCGCGCGCACGCAGATCCCGAATCTGTTCCTGGCCGCCGACTACGTGCGCACCAACTTCGATCTCGCGACCATGGAGGGCGCGAACGAGGCGGGCCGCACAGCGGTGAATGCGCTCCTCGATGCATCCGACTCCCCCGCCGCTCGCGCCCAACTCTTCACCCGCGATTCGATTCCCGCTTTCGAACCGTTCCGTCAGATGGATGCCGCCCGGTACAGGGCGGGTCAGCCGAATTTATTCGATCTCGGCTGACGACTGTCCGACCAGGAGCTAGTTGAGCGGTTCTGACAGGTCGGTCTTCAGATGTTCGAGTCCGGCCCGGATCCGGGATTTGACCGTGGGGAGACCGACGCCGAGACGCGCCGCCACCTCGGGATAACTCAGACCCGAGTAGTACGCGAGCGCGATGGATTCGTGCTGGAGGGCGGTCAGATGGGTGAGGCTACGGCGCAGGGCGTCCCTTTCGTCGTGACGCACTGCCTCCTCGGCCACCACATCGGTGGGGGGCTGATAATCGCGACTACCCCATGAGTGATTGTGGTCCGTGGTGGCGCGTTCGTGCCGGACCCGGTCCACGGCTTGGCGATGGGCCAGCATCCGCAACCAGGTGAGCACGGAACCGCGGCACTCGTCGAACCCGATCGCGGAGCGCCACACCTCGAGGTAGACGTCGTGACAGGTCTCTTCGGCGTACCCCCTGTCCCGGACTATCGCCAGCACACGCTGGTAGACCAGACCGCGGGTGCGGCGATAGAACTGCGCGAACGCCTCTTGGTCGCCGTCGGCGATGCGATGTACCAATTCGGGATCGACATCATGGGATTCGATATCAATCGGATCACGAACCGGACGGGGAACGCGCCGCAGCGTGGTTGGAATTCGTTCGGGCCGATGCGGAATGTGTTCGGACCGAGATGGAACGAGCAGGATCACGATTGCCCCCAGACAAACAAATATGCGGCAAGCAGGTTGATTTCGACGCATGGAACTGCGTCGAAGCAGACCGTCGAGGGCACGGACGGCACTGGCGGAGAACGGGATCCGGCCGGGGACTGGGGCCGATAGTCCAACTTTCACATTACCGCGCCGCAGGCGAACGATCATGCACTTTCACGCAGCAATGGGTTTACTCAGACCCGCAGACCGAGTTCGACGATCCCCTTCGCCACGGCATGGACGGCGACCCGATTCTTGCGTGCATGCGTGCGGATGAGCTCGAACGCCACCTCCGGCGTGGTCCGCCTGGCATTGGCGATAACACCCTTGGCCTGTTCGATGACGATCCGCGAATCCAGCGCGTGCTGCAGCTGCGCGGTCAATTTCTGCTGCTGGCGCAGCACGTTGGAATTGACGATGTGGCCGGTCGCCATGCTCGCCAACAGTCCGCCCACCGAGAGATCCTGATCGGTCCAGACCCGTGGGCTCGGACCGTACAGGCCCAGCGCGCCGACCGTGGTCTCACCGACCCGCATCGGAATCTCCGCCAACGAGGACAGCCCGTGCCGGACCGCCTCGGCGGCGAACTCCGGCCAGCGCTCGCTGTGTCGACCGATATCGTCGATCGCGATGGGTTTGCCAGACCGGAACGCGTCCACGCTCGGACCACGCTCACTGCGATGCTGACACAGTTCCATGGCCACCAACTCGTCCGGAGCCGCGGTGGCCATGCGGGAGCACTCATCGGGCGTGAGCGTCTCGTCCGGCATCAGCATGACGGTGCAGCCGACCAAGTCGAGCGCGACGATCGCGCTGTTCATCAGCTGGCGCACCATCTCCGCCGTGTCATCCATAGCGGGTAGCAGTTCAGCTAGTTGCGCTGCCGCGGCAACCAACACCTTGTTGTCAGACACCCGGATCACCCCGCATGCGCGAAAGTCGGTCGTCCCCTCAAGTCCCGCGCCGCACTTGCTGACCTTTCCATGGTATGGCTAAGCGAAGTCACGCACCACAATTTCGACACCACCATCCTCCTTTGAATTGTCCAGCCACTCATCGGATTCCGTTGACCAGCCATCCGATAGCAGTCGACATGACTACTATTCGGATGCCACCATGGACGACGGGCTCGACCCGACCGTGCCGCGAAGATGTGCCCGGTGAGGCTTATTTTTCGCTGAAACTCTCCGTAAAAATGTGCCGCATCACCGCGGTAGCAATCACCGCGACCAGGAGACTGCAATGGCGCCTCCGTTCGACGATCGGCAGCGGGATCGAGCATCCGAGCCGCTGCCGGATTCGATCCAGTTATTACGATCACTTGTGCGCACGGTCGACATGCTGGCTAGCGATTTCGATCTTGTCGAACTATGTCAGCAGCTACTGGAGGCCTGTACCCACATCACCGGCGCGAGTGATGCCGGATTGTTGCTAGCCGACCAACGTGGTGAGCTCCAGGTACTCGCCTCAACAAGCGAGTCGGCCCGACTGCTCGGTTTGTTACAGCGCGAGGGGCCGAGCCTGGATGCCTACCGGAGCAGGACCACGGTATCGGCTTCCGATCTGTGTGCCGATAGCGTGCGGTGGCCGGAGTTCGCACAGGCGGCATCGGCCGCCGGGTATCGCTGCGCCTATGCCGTGCCGCTGCGGCTGCACCGCGACAGCGTCGGTGCGCTCACCGTTCTTGCCGCCTCGGCTGCCGCGCTCGGGCAGCCGGACTTGCGCATCGTGCAGATCCTCGCCGATATCGCGGCCGTCGGCATCGCGCAGCACGTGGTGCTCGCGCAGGACGCGACAATCCAGGCGCAGTTGCCGACCGCGCTGAACACGCGCGTGGCCATCGAGCAGGCCAAGGGGGTACTGGCCGAGCGCGGGGACCGCGATATGGATCGTGCATTCCACATCATGCGCCGATACGCCCGCGCCACTGGACGGCGGCTCACCGATATCGCCGGTGACATCATCGACGGACGCATCGATCCGCGTGCCGACGCGGCGGACTGAGTCAGGTATCGAAGCGCAGACCATTGTCCACGACCAGCGCCGCGACCTCTGCCAACGACAGCCCGTTCGCGAAGGCATAGGCACGCAGCCGCGCGTAGGCGTCGGAGGCGCGTATATCCAACTGCGCGAGCACGATTCCGGCCGCCTGATGGATCGTGCGACTGGTGAGCGGCTGATCCCACCATTGCGCGGCGGCATGCGCGGATTTCGCCGATCCGGCCACCAACTGCGCGATGACCAGATCGGCGATATGCAGCCCCGCCGAAATCACATACGGTTCCGGTTTGCCCGGTTCGCTCCGATACAGATCGAGCACACCGAATCGCACCACACCCAGCTGTAACGGCACCGCCACCATCGAACCCGCCACCATCGCCCCGGCCACCGCGACCCGGTTCAACTCATCGGCGAAACCCGGCCATCGCACATCCGTTTCGGCCAGATCGGTGACCAGCACCGGCACACCGGCGACGACGGCGTCCATGGCCGGCCCCTGCCCCGCGGTGGCCTGCACCGCCTCCACCCGCGCCGCCACCGAATCACTTGTTGCCCACGGCTGCAGTCCGGCATCGTGCTCCTGGATCAGGATCGCGGCACGCTGCACCGGCAGCACCCGCACACAGGCGCCGCACAGGGCGGTCATCCGACCGCCTTCGGCCGACAGCTTCGTCAGAAACTCGAGGGCCGACAAAAATTCATCGGTCAACTGATCGAACTGCCCCACACCATTCCTACGAACTCTCTGCACCGTCATCCCTGCCACGAGATCGACGGTCCCCTTGTTCCAGGATTCGTCACGACCCCGGCACTGGACCGCAACTACGCCGCGGGAAATACGGCGGGGCGGCACCGCAAGAATACGAAACACCGATCGTCCACACCAGGGCCGAATGTCCCATGGTCGCGGCGAGCAAGCAGGTCGGGTGCGGGGATCAGCCCATCATGGGATCGATCACCAGTGCAGGCCCGGAATTACCCGGGTAACCCGTGCGGCCGGGCTCGGCAGCGCCATCAGCGGCAGTACCACGGGTGCGAGGTAGGACAGCGCGCTGCGCCCGGAGTCCCGATCGTCCTGTGTCTCCTCGACCGTGCCGGGCGCCACGGTCTGCTTCCCCTGTGCCGCATGCGATTCACCGAACCAGCGGAACCCCTGGTGCATGATCGTCCGCTTGACCGACGGCATCAGCAGTTCGACCGCCTGGGCGAAGGTGCCGACCGGAGTGTCGATGCGGTGCGGGCGATCCTCGATGGCGCGCACCACGATGGCGGCGGCGCGGTCGGGATCCGGCACCGGCAGCGAGCGGTAGAGATCGGTCGGGGCGATCATCGGCGTGCGCACCAATGGCATGCGAACCGAGGTGAAAGTGATTCCAGCATCCCGATTTTCGACCGCAGCAATCTCGCTGAAGTTGTCCAGCGCGGATTTGCTCGCCACATATGCCGCGAAGCGCGGCACCTTGGTCTGCACGGCGATCGAGGAGATGTTCACGATATGTCCGAAACGCCGCGCGCGCATCGACGGCAGCAGCGCGAGAATGAGTCGCACGGCACCGAAGTAATTGACCGCCATGGTCCGCTCGAAATCGTGCATCCGGTCGGTGGAGTTGACCACCGAACGACGAATCGACCGTCCCGCGTTATTCACCAGATAATCGACATGGCCGTGATCGGCCAACACCGCGGCAACCAATTCGTCCACACCGTCGGAGTCGGTGATATCGCACGGATAGGCATGGGCGACACCCCCTTCGGCGCGCACCGACTCCGCCGCGGCGTGCAGATCGTCCACACCGCGCGCCACCATCAGCACGGTCGCACCGCGCTGCGCGACGGCGTGGGCCGTAGCCAGCCCGATACCGGAGGACGCCCCGGTGATCAGGACGACGCGGCCGTCCAGCCGATCGCCACTGTCGCCGGGCCGACTCCGGTTCGGGTCCAGGTTCTCGGCCCAGTACTGCCACAGGCGCTCGGCGTAGCTGTCGAACGACGGCACTGCCAGACCCGTCCCGCGCAACTGCGCCCGGGTGGAGTCGGAGACGAATTCCGCCGTGAACGAAGTGTGCGGTGCGACCTCGGCCGGAATTCCCATCTGCTCCAACAGGAAATCGCGAACGGTCGAGACGCCCGGGATATGTGCGAGCCCGTTCAGTGCGAGCCCGCTGCCGGGCACCGTGCCGATTCCGGTCGGCGCACCCGCCGCGGCCGCGAGCGCAGCGTAGATCTCGCCGAACGGTTGCGGTTCCGGGTTGACCAGGTGGAATGTGCGTCCGTCGAGTCCCTTGCGGCGCACCAGTTCGACCATCGCACCCGCCACATAATCGACCGGCACGATATTGGTCGCACCCAGATCCGGCAGCAGCATCGGCAGTTCGGCAGGCAGTGCGCCCAGGCGCGAGATAGCGGGGAAGAAGTAGTACGGACCATCGATCTTGTCCATCTCACCGGTGCGCGAATCGCCCACCACGATCGCGGGCCGGTACACCCGCCAGCGCACCCCCTTGGATTCGCGGACGAGCTTCTCCGCGGCGAACTTCGTCCGGTGGTACGGCGAGGTCAACCGCTGCCCCAGGTCGAAATCCTCCTCGAAGAATTTGCCCTTGTGGTCGCCGGCCACGGCCACCGAGGAGATGTGGTGCAGCACCGCGCCCAATTCGCGGGCCAGCTCCAGCACCGAGCGCGTACCCGCGACATTGGCCGCGTGCGCGGTCTCCTCGTCGGCGGTCATGTCGTAGACGGCGCCGAGATGGATCACGTGGTCGGCCTCAGGCGCTTCCTCGATCAGACCGAGGCCTTCGGCGGTCAGATCACCGAGCATGGGAAAGGCACGTTCGCCGCCGGTCCAGCCCGCGGTGAGTTCAGTGAATTTCGCCAGCGACGCGGTGCGAACGAGCACATGCACAATGGCTTCGGAATCAGCCGCCAGAAGTTCCTGAACCACCCGCCGGCCCAAGAATCCGGTTCCGCCCGTCACGATGAAAGTCGTCATCGCATTTCCTCCTGCTGTCGCACTCGAATCGAGTTGTCACACAAGCGCGCCCGACATGCAGCAGTGAATGCGGACATCATTGATTCGGCTTATCGGCAAGTAGTTTGCTGAGCCAAAAGCAGGGAACGCCATTGCCCTACTGGTCGGTAACTTTAATGGGCGCAGCTAGTCTCGGGCAAGCGAACGGCGGCCCCGGGCGATGTGTGAATGGTCACCAATGAGCGCCGCTAATATTGTGTGTTACAACAGTTTTCAGATAATGCTCGAACGCGAAACCTGAATCAGCACACCACGTTTGCCACCAACTCAGCGCTTCTCGGCGCGGGCCGATGGTGGTTGCAGCAGAGGGCGACCCTTCAGATAGGTCTCGAAAGCCTCGAGATCGATCGGCCCGACCGTCTTGTCCACGCTCTCGGTGAAGACCGTGAAACCGTCACCGCCCGAAGCCAGGAAGCTGTTGGTAGTGATGCGGTAGGTGGCGACCGGGTTGAGGGGTTGGCCGCCGATGCGCACGCTGTCGGCGACGACCTTGCTGCCCTTCGGACTCGACTCGATATAGGTGTAGGTCAGCCCGGCGGGTGAGAGCACGGTCGCCTTGCCATTGCTCCATTGCTGTTCGAGCAGGCGCAGGATCTGACTGCCGGTCATGGTGACAGTGACGACCTGATTGCCGAACGGCTGCACGCTGTAGATATCGCCGTAGCTGATCTGCCCCGCCTTCAGATCGGTGCGCACACCGCCCGGATTCATGAATGCGGCGACCGCTGCGGCGGGCGCCGCGGCGGTGACCGAGAGCATCGAGTCGGCGATGACATCACCGAGTGGCGATTCGCCCGAGTCCGCTGGTTCGTGCGGCAGCGACGCCGCCGCGATGCCGACGGGCCGCTGCGCGCGTGGCTCGGCCTGCCCGGCATAGAAGTCGATCAGCGCGGTGGTGGCCGCGTCGGGTGTGACCTCCCTGGTCACCACCCGGTTGACCGCCGAAGCCTGCACACCGTCGGCGTCGAAGCGCAGAGTGACATCGGTAATCAGCCGGCCGTAGGAGGCGGCCTGGGTGACCACCTTGCCGTCGATGGTGCAGATATACGGCTGGTGCGAATGTCCGGTGAACAACACCCGCACCGCGGGATCGACACCGGTGGCCAAGGCCGTGACCTCGGCGGAGATATTCGCGCAACCGTTGTAGTCGACCGCCGCATTCTGGGCCGGTTTCTGCACCCCGCCGTCGTGCAGCAGCGCCACCACCGTCTGCGCGCCCGCCGACTTCACCTCCGGGACATAGCGATTGATCGCCGCGACTTCATCGCCGAAGGTGTAGCCGCGAATGCCTTCCGGGAAAACGATGCTCGCCGTCTCGGGTGTGACCGTACCGATGACGCCGATTGTGTGTCCACCGACCTCGAGCATCGTCCATGGCCGCAGCGTGGGCGGCAACTTACCGTCCACATCGGTGACATTGGCGGCTAAGAACGGGAACTTCGCTCCAGCGAACGGCGTGCCGGGCGAGCATCCGGCGGGCGAACATCCACCCTGCTGCAGTCGCGCCAATTCTATGACGCCGTTATCGAATTCGTGATTGCCCACCGAGGAAGCGGCCAGTCCGACGGAATTCAAGAAGGTAATGGTCGGCTCGTCGTGGAAGAGTCCGGAGACCAGCGGACTCGCGCCGATATTGTCCCCGGCCGATACCACGGCGCTGGCCGGATACGCCTTCTTCAACCGTGCCAGATGGGTGGCGAGGTAGGCGGCGCCGCCCGCGTCGTATCCGGCGATCTTGCCGGTCGAACCCGCGGGTGGCCGCAGATTGCCGTGTAAATCGTTGAGCCCGAACAGATGTACCTCATCGGACTGCGCGCCGCGCAGATTGTCGGTCGAGATGAGCGGGATTACCCCCGATGCCGTCGAGCTGGTCGGGTGACCGCTATCGGATGCGGTACCGCAGCCCGCCACCAGGGCGATGCTCACTAGTCCCGCAATGATCATGCCGATGCGACGGTGCGCTGTCATATTCAGACTGTCCCACGCCGCGGTGCCATCGGCATGAATCTCGTGCGAACACACCGGCGGCGGGGTCGGTGTGTTCGACCCCGCCGCGCGGATTTCCCGGTTAAACCCGACCCGCCGCGAAATCCGCGGCCGGCCAAAAGGCCCAGCCGTAGTTCCCGTGCTGGTTCGGGTCGATGCCGCCACCGCAGATCGGATCACCAGCGGTGCAATAACCTGCGGTCTTCCAGGCGTAGTTGCCTGGGACGCCCCAGCCGATCAGGCGGAGCGGATCACCGAAGAGCAGGACCGCGGACACCTTCCATTCCAGATCGCCGGGGAGCACGTAGATCCCGGGCAGCGCGGTCACGATGCCGGTGCCGACGACACCGTGTACGACAGCCGCGCCCTGCGAGTAGCCGACCAGGATGAACTGCTGATCCGGGCACATGTGCGACTGCCCAATGACATGGTCGGTCATTTCCTGGGTGCCGCGGCTGAGCGAAGTGGGGTCGAGCAGGTCCGCGGGATAGTCCACCCGGTAGGCGCTGCTGCTCACCGGAAGTGCTTGCAGCAACGTGTCATACAGCGGATCGCCGACGACGGAGCCGAGCCACCCAGGTTCCCCGGTACCTCTCGCGACGACCACATCGACTGCGGCACAGTCCGCCCGTGCCTGCGCGACCGAATTGGTCACCACCCCCGCCGTAGCGAACAGCAATAGCACAGCGAATATCCGTGCCAGCCGCCACTTCTCGTAATTTCTTGCCTTCCGGATTTCCATCGTGATCACCTCTCACGCCGTTGTGAGAAGCCGGGTGACTCTTGTCAGAGACAAATGTCATTCAGCTATACCCGCGAAGGTAAGAACGGTAAAGAGTTGCGTCAAGCAACTCAGCTGAAGCGAGACCGGTTCAGCGCTGAATCGTGTCCTGGAATCCGCACGCGCACACGGCGATTCGGGCGCTTATGGGATGAGAACCGCTGCGCCGGTGAAACGTCCATGTGCGAGATCCGCGAGGGCTCGACCTGCCGTACCGAGGGAGTACCCCGTCGTGGTCACATGTATACGGTATTCGCCCGCCAGCCTGAGGAATTCGCGCGCGTCGGCGCGGGTATTGGCAGTCACCGAGCGAATCTCGCGCTCCTGGAACAGATGCCGCTGGTAGTTCAGCACCGGGATATCGCTGAGATGGATGCCCGCGATGGCGAGGATGCCGCCGCGATCGAGCGCCTCCAGCGCGGGGAGCACCAGCTCGCCGATCGGCGCGAACAAGATCGCCGAGTCCAATTGCACCGGAGGCCGATCCGCCGCACCCTGTACCGAGGCGGCGCCGAGGTCGGCAGCCAACTCGCGCGCGGCCGGATCCCTGGTCATGACATGCACCTCGGCACCACGCGCGAGCGCCACCTGCGCGGCGATATGCGCGCTGCCGCCGAAGCCGTAGATCCCGAGCCGTCCACCTCTCGGCAGATCGGCACGCTGCAGCGCCCGATAGCCGATGATCCCGGCGCACAGCAGTGGCGCGGCTTCCATATCGCTGTATCCATCGGGCAGCCGGTGGGCGTAAGCCGCTGGAACAATGGCATATTCGGCATAGCCGCCGTCGGCGTCCCAGCCGGTGTATTCCGAGTTCGGGCAGAGGTTCTCCGCGCCGCGCCGACAGTACCGGCAACTGCCGCAGGTGTGGCGCAACCAGGCGATGCCGACGCGATCACCGATCGCGAACTCGGGTGCCGAAGTGTCAAGTGCTCCAGTTGGTCCCGATCCATACGCCACCACCTCCCCCACCACCTCGTGCCCCGGCACCACACCGGGCCGATGCACCGGCAGATCCCCCTCGGCAACGTGCAGGTCGGTCCGACAGACCCCACAGGCCAGCACCCGCACCAGCAGTTCACCCGACGCGGGTTCGGGCACCGACTCGCGAACGAAGTCGAGCGGTTCACCATCGATCGGTCCCGGCCGTCGCACCCGCCAGCCGGTCATGCCCGTGCTCGCGTCCATACCGATCACTCCTCACCCGCCAGGGGAACGGTCTCTTCGGATTATCCGCGCCGACCACGCTGATTCACCCGTTCCGCCGAAGCGAGTCCGTCGTTCTGATACATTTCTGTATTGAATACGCTGCTGTATCGAACGGACCGAATGCAGGAGGAGGCGCGCGTTGGCATCGACCACGAATGCGGAGGTCCCGGTGCGCCGCGTGACCCGCCGTCGCATCGAGACCCGCAAACGCCTGCTCACCGCCGCGTATCAGGTTTTCGCCGAGGAGGGTTTCGGCCGCGCCTCGGTGGAGCGGGTCTGTGAGCGAGCCGGGTTCACCCGTGGCGCGTTCTACTCCAACTTCACTTCGCTCGACGAGTTGTTTCTTGCCATGTGGGAGCAGCGATCGGCCGCCATGATCGCCGGGATCCGCGCGACGTTCGACGGCTTTTCGGTCGACGGCGTGGCCGATATCCGCGCCGCGGTGGAGCGCTTGGACCGCGCCGTGCCGATCGACGAGGACTGGTTCCGCATCACCGCCGAATTCACCTCACACGCGTTGCGCACCCCCGGCCTGCGGCAGGTGATGGCCGGACGTGAGGAGGCGATCGTCGCGGCACTGATGCCGACGATCGTCGACGCACTTGCCCGCGTCGGCCGGACGGTGCCCGATCCCGTCGCCCTGGGGCAGGCCCTGGTCGCGGCGCACGACGGCACCGCGGTTCAGGTGCTGATGGAACCCCGCAGTCGCGAAGTGCGCAGCCGACGCACCGACCTCTTCTGCCACATCGTGCTGGCCTACAGCACCGAAACCGAAGGATGATCATGACCGACCCGAGCCCCGAATTCACCCAAGAGGCAGATGTCATCGTCGTCGGTGCGGGCCTGGCCGGGCTCGTGGCGACGCATGAACTGGTCAAGGCTGGCCGCACAGTGCATGTACTGGACCAAGAGAATCGCAATAATCTCGGGGGCCAAGCCTTCTGGTCGCTCGGCGGACTGTTCTTCGTGGACAGTCCGGAGCAGCGCCGCCTCGGCATCAAGGACTCCTACGAACTGGCACTGCAGGATTGGTTCGGTTCGGCGGGGTTCGATCGCGAGGACCAGGACTACTGGGCCCGACAGTGGGCGCGGGCCTATGTGCGCTTCGCGACCACCGAGAAGCGGGATTACCTGCACGAGTTGGGTTTACGGGTGACACCGCTGGTCGGTTGGGCCGAGCGCGGAGGCGCCTTCGCCGATGGGCACGGCAATTCGGTGCCGCGCTTCCACCTCACCTGGGGGACCGGGCCCGAGGTGGTGCGGGTTTTCCAGGAGCCGGTGCTCGAGGGCGAGCGTCGCGGACTGGTCGGCTTCAGTTTCCGGCATCGGGTCGACGAGTTGATCGTCGAGGACGGCGCGGTGGTCGGCGTGCGCGGCAGCGTGCTCGAGCCGACCGATCTGGAGCGCGGTCGGGCTTCGTCACGAAATGTGGTCGGCGACTTCGAATTCCGCGCCAAGGCTGTGATCGTCACCTCCGGCGGTATCGGCCACAATCATGAGATGATCCGGCGCAACTGGCCCACCGAGCGACTCGGTCCAGCGCCGGAGACCATGATCTCCGGTGTGCCCGCACATGTGGACGGGCGGATGCTCGGCATCTCCGAGACCGCGGGCGGCGCCATCGTCAATCGCGATCGCATGTGGCACTACACCGAGGGCATCAACAACTGGAATCCGATCTGGCCCGATCACGCCATCCGTATCATTCCCGGTCCGTCCTCGATGTGGTTCGACGCCAATGGAAAGCGTTTGCCCGCACCGTGTTTCCCGGGCTTCGACACCAATTCGACCATGAAGGAAATCCTGGCCACCGGCTACGACTACTCCTGGTTCGTACTCACCCAGTCGATCATCGAGAAGGAGTTCGCGCTATCGGGCTCGGAGCAGAACCCGGATATCACCGGTAAGGATCTCAAACTCACCCTCAAGAGCCGGGTGGCCAAGGGTGCGCCAGGTCCGGTCGAGGCGTTCAAACAGCACGGTGTCGACTTCGTGGTCGCGAATACCTTGCGCGAGTTGATCGAGGGCATGAACAAGATCGCACGCGGCCCGCAGCTGGATTTCGACGAGTTGGAGCGACAGATCGTCGCCCGCGACCGGGATATCGCCAATAAGTACTCCAAGGACGCACAGCTGATGGCGATCAACAATGCGCGCCAGTACTTCGGCGATAAGGCGGGTCGTGTCGCCAAACCGCATCGCATCCTCGATCCAGCGAATGGGCCGCTGATCGCGGTGCGGCTCAATATCTTGACCCGCAAGACCCTCGGCGGACTGCAGACGAATCTGGATTCGCAGGTGATGCGCCCGGACGGCACGCCGCTGCCCGGCCTCTATGCCGCGGGCGAAGTCGCCGGATTCGGTGGCGGCGGCGTGCACGGCTACAACGCGCTGGAGGGCACCTTCCTCGGTGGCTGTATCTTCTCGGGCCGCGCTGCCGGACGCGCGCTCGCAACCAAACTCGGCTGACCGTCAGGTCGTACAAACCCTCGCGGCGGCGCTGGACGGCGGCTGCGGTGCCGTTGCCGCGAGATCCGGCGTCGGCGCGGGCGGTGGTTCCGGGAAAGGCTCGGTGTAGAGGCTCAAACCGGTATACCGCTCACCCTGTTCCAGGGAGATTCCGGTGATCTCCACCTGATGCCCGTGGACATCGGTCACTCGTGCCGAGAACGGTCCGGGCCCGGCGCCGCTGATCGTCCAGTAGTTGTCCATGCCGCGATTGAGTTCATGCCACGGCCCGTTCGCCGTGGAACGTAATGCGATCCGCTGGATGGGGTTTCCCGATCCGGTCACCAGCATGGCCAGCCAGGAGGGCGAGGAGTCCGGCTTCAGCTCGTAGATCAGCTCGGGCGCGGGAAGTGGATCGCGGACCACGTTATAGCGGATCCGCGCGACGCCGTCGGGCCGATCCGCGATCTGGTCGAAGGCGGCCGTACTCAAGTCCAGTTGTCCCGGAGCACATCCCGGACAGTGGTCGACGATCAGCACCCGGACATCACCGCGTGGACCGTGCACATCGAGGTACGCACCGCACAGGTCGGCATGACCGTATTCCCGAGTGGAGACTCCCACATAGAAGCCGTTCGTCGGCAGTCCGGAAAACGAACACGCGGCACCGGGACCGAATGTGTAGTACCGCGCCTCCCCGGGCCGTGTGGGTGGCGAGGCGTCCACCGTATGCCAGTTGGCAATGCCGGTACTGCTGCTGGCCACCATCATTCGCGAGGTTGCTGTCCCGCTATCCGGGATCGGATGTATCGCCGTGCAGGACGAGTGTTGCCCGGGTCCGGCGATCCAGACCACGACCGCCACCGTGGTCAGCAAGACTCCGGCGGACAGCCACAGCCACCCCGAGCGGAAATGCTGGTGTTCGATCGGTATTCGGTGCACCGCTGTCCCCGACTTCCGGCTCACCCAACTCGCGGACTCTCCATCCTGACACCATCAGGAAAGCAGGCCGACCCGCGACGCATGACTCGAACGAAAAATCTCCGTAGTGAAACAGACACATGTCGGCAATCTCACGGCAAATAGCCAGCATTCGGCGACCGAGATCGGAAAAGATCCGTTACTACGAGGTGGCCCTTGCCGGTTCGACATCCACACCCGAGAGTTGATGATCCATCCGATCGCGCTTGGCGCGCAGGTAGCGGATGTTGTGTTCGGTCGGCGTCGCCTGCAGCGGCAGCCGCCGCACCACCGTGACCCCGTACTGTTCCAGATCCGCCTGTTTGGCCGGGTTGTTGCTGAGCAGCCGAACCGACCGGATACCCAGATCGGCGAACACGTGCGCACCGGCCGCATACCTGCGGGCATCGACCGGCAACCCGAGTGCGATATTCGCTTCGACAGTATCGGCGCCGTGGTCCTGTAATTCGTACGCTCGCAACTTGTTCAACAATCCGATCCCACGTCCCTCTTGTCCGCGCAGGTAGACCACCACGCCGCCGCCCTCCTCGGCGACCGCGCGCAGTGCGGCGTCGAGTTGGTCGCCGCAGTCGCAGCGCAGCGAGCCGAGGGCGTCACCGGTGAGGCATTCCGAATGCAGCCGCGTCAGCACGGACTCAGGGCCTGGCGCACCGAAAACTAGTGCGAGGGTTTCGGTTCCGGAGATCTCGTCACGGTAGCCGATGACGCGGAATTCGCCGTATCGAGTCGGCAAGCGGGTCTCCACCACCCTGGTCATGGTGCGTTCGGCGCGGCGGCGATAGGCGATCAGATCGGCGATCGAGATGATCGGTAGTCCATGGGTTTCGGCGAAGGCGAGCAGTTGCGGCAGCCGGGCCATCGAGCCGTCGTCGTTCACGACCTCGGCGATGACACCTGCCGGACGCAGTCCGGCCAGCCTGGTCAGGTCGACGGCGGCCTCGGTGTGGCCGGCACGACCCAGCACACCGCTGGGATGTGCGCGCAACGGGAAGACGTGGCCGGGTCTGGTCAGCTCGTCCGGTGAGGTGCGCGGATCCGCCAGCGTGCGCACGGTGTTGGCGCGGTCGGCGGCCGAAATACCGGTCGTCACACCGGAAGCCGCATCCACCGACACCGTGTAAGCCGTGCCCTTGGGGTCCTCGTTGATCGGTGTCATCGGTGGCAGTCGGAGCCGATCCAGATCCGCGCCGGGCAGCGGTGCGCACAGCACGCCGCTGGTGTGGCGGACCATGAAGGCGATGGCTTCGGGCGTCGCCAGCGCGGCGGCGAGTATCAGATCGCCCTCGTTCTCCCGATCTTCATCGTCTACGACCACAACCATGCCACCCGCGGCGAGGGCGGCGAGCGCGGTCTCGATCGTGTCCAGCGAACGCTGCTGTGCGAATTCGGTGCGCATATGACTAGTAGAAGTATTTCTATTAGTCATAACAAGTGCTCGTCCCGCTCAGTGAGCGGACGAGGAAGCGCGGCGCCCTTTACCCTTCGCGGACTTCTTCGCAGCGGTCTTGGTCGCGAGTTTGTCCACGTCGGCGAGCAGTTCCTCGGCGAAATCGCGTTCGGCCTCGTAATGCCGTATGCACCAGCGCAGTACCGCCCCCGGATATGCCCAATTCGGATTCTCGTCCGCGCCCTCGGCATCGACCTCGGCCAGTTTGCGCATCCGCTCCGCGTATCCGATGTGTTCGGTGAGGATTTCGCGCAATCGGTCCGGTTCGGCGAGATGGCCCAGCCAGACGCGCAGCATGACGCTGTGTTTGAGTACCGGCGCCTCCACCGGTGCGTGGTTCACCCACTGCGCCGCGGCCGCGCGACCGCTCTCGGTGATGGCGTACATGCGCTTACCGCGCACTCCGTCGTCCTGCAGCACGGTGCGCGAGGTGGCGTAACCGTGCTTCTCGAGGCGTTTGAGCTCGGCGTAGATCTGGCTGAACGATGGACTCCAATAGAAGAATTGGAGGCTCCAGTCGGCCCATTTCTTCAGGTCGTAGCCGGAGAGCTCATCGGCGTGCGAGAGTATGCCGAGCACGGCCCAACTCGTTGTCGGCAGGTCGGGGACTTCGGCGCTCGCCGCGGACTTCGCTTCGGTCACGATGGGACTATACCGCTTAGGCATATTTCGGGTGCAAAGTCCCGCTCAGTGGGACACGCCCGGGTGATCGGAGCGCGGACCTCGGGAGTAGTCTCGCCGCATGTCGCGAACGCGCATTATTCGGATCAGCACCCGATCCAGCCCGATGGCCCTGGCTCAGGCCGAACAGGTCGCCGGACTGCTGGCCGGGCTCGGCGTCGAGAGCGAGCTGGTCAAGGTAACCACGGCGGGCGATCGATGGATGGGCGATCTGTCCAAGCTCGGCGGTAAGGGCGCCTTCGTCAAGGAGATCGATCAGGCACTGCTCGATGACGAGGCCGACCTGGCGGTGCACTGCCTCAAGGACATTCCCGGTGATATTCCGGTGCCGGAAGGACTCGCATTCGCGGGTTACCTGCCGCGCGAGGACGTACACGATGCGGTGATCACCCGCACCGGCGCACCGCTGGCCGAACTCCCCGAAGGCACGGTCGTCGGCACCAGCTCGGTACGGCGGACCGCACAGCTGCGGCTGCACTATCCCCATCTTGCGGTGAAACCATTGCGCGGCAACGTCAATACCCGATTGGCGCGCCTCGAGGAGGGCCATATCGACGTGCTGATCGCGGCCGTGTCCGGTCTGCACCGCGTCGACCAGGCGCACCGAATCACCGAAACCCTCGACCTGGACACCATGTGCCCGCCGATCGGGGCTGGCGTCATCGCACTGCAGTGCCGCGACGACGACACCCAACTGCTCGATCTCGGTGCGCGCCTGGACGATTCGGCCACGCACCGTCATGCGGATGCCGAGCGCGCGATGCTGCACGCACTGCAGGGCCACTGCAACTCCCCGATCGCCGGACATGCGACCACCGACCCCACCGGGCGACTCACATTGCACGGCAAAGTCTTCAACCTCGACGGTAGCCAATGGCTGGACGCCAAACACTGGGGCGTCCCGGACGACCCGAGCGCCCTCGGCTTCTTCGTCGGCGCGGACCTCCTCCGCCAGGGCGCCCGAGCCATCATCGACTCGATCCCCCACTGAACGCTCCGACACCACGGGCAAGCCCCGCGCACAACTTCGCACGAGGCGCACCAATTTGCCCGGTCAATTCATGCGTGGCGCGCAAAACCGTGCGCGGCAAACCCCTTCTAGACGACTCGGTAGACGCAACCACGGCCAGATGACCACGCTGGAAACCACCGCCCGGGCACCCGACTGCGGGAGGTAAGCCGGGTACGTCACACGACGCGCCCAGCACGGCCGGGCAACGCCGGTACGGTCGCACGCCCTAGATGTCTCGCCCCGACCACAACGCCACGCAGCCGACCCGAATCAGCGCCACCGAGCGTGACGAGGGAAGAGGGCTCGGGCTGCCTCATGTGCGGCTTCGACCAGCACTCGCGCCAAACGTGCGGTATCCAAGGCTGTTCGGTCCCCGCCGATTCGACCGGAGAGCGAGAGGGCTCCCACGGCAGCGCCGCGCCCGCGAATCGGTACCGCGACGCAGCAGATGCCGGTCACCGACTCCTCGGTGTCCACGGCGATGCCCTGCCGATGCCGGATCCGCGTCAACTCGCGGTGCAGCTCCGCCCGGTCGCAAATGGTGCGTGGCGTCAACTGCGGCAATCGGTCTCGGAAAGAGGTCTCGATAATGCTCGGCTCCAGCGAGGCCAGCAGCGCCTTGCCGAGGGCCGTACTGTGCGCGGGCATCCGGCCGCCGAGGCGAGTCGGAATGCTCGCGGTGAAGCGGCCACCGGCCTTGTCCAGGTACAGCACCTCGCGGCCGTCGAGGACGCCGAGGTGGCCCACCATGCCGGTCCGCTGACACAGCTCGTGCAGCAGCGGACTGACCACATCGCGAATCTCGTGGTGATCAGCGGCGAGTCCGCCGAGTTCCAGCGGACGCAGACCGAGGCGGTAGCCGCCGGGCGCGTGCGCCAACCAGCGCAGCCGGATCATCTGGTCCAGGATGCGGTGCACGGTGGACCGTGGCAGCCCGGTTCGCTCGGCCAATCCGAGCAGCGTCAGAGTCGGCGTCGAAACGTCGAAAGCGTCTAGGATCAGCGTCATTCGCTCGATCATGGAAACCGGCGGCTGCGCGGGCCGGGTGGTCGGACGACCCGGACCCGATAACAGCTCGTCGGATCCGGGACCGGTCAGCACCTCGACCGTCATGGCGCACCTCCATTGTGTAGCCCATATAGCTTAGAAGTATTTCGATTAGGCATGTCCGTTTTCGGCATACCTTCTTGTGCTCCCCATCACAGTGCCGTCAGGCGAACGGCGTCGAATCCCGGAAACTACGGAGATCGCTACGGATCTTCTCGGTAGCCGGAACCAGTGATTGACAGCGCACCGCGCGCGCCGCTTACCTTCATGGCGAAACGGAATATTTCTAGTAGAAACTAGGAGCGCCATGGCCGTCGTGCTCGACTTCAAGGCTGTCCTCGGCCGATTCGCCACTGGAGTCACCGCGATCACCGCCCTGGACGGCGCGCACCCCGTCGGGTTCGCCTGCCAGTCCTTCTCCGCACTGTCGCTGGATCCGCCTGCTGTAGCGCTGTTCCCGGCGCGGACCTCCACCACGTGGCCGCGCATCCGCGCGGCGGGCAAGTTCTGCGTGAATGTGCTCGCCGCCGATCAGGAGCAGGTGTGCAGACAACTCGGCCGCAGCGGGCCCGATAAATTCGACGGGCTCGATTGGAGCCGCTCCCCCAACGGTTCGCCGCTGCTGGAGGGGTCCATCGCATGGATCGATTGCGAGCTCGGCGGTGAGCTGGACGGCGGCGATCACACCATCGTCATCGGTCATGTCACCGCACTCGGTGCGGGCCGCGACGCCGATCCGCTGCTGTTCTATCGCTCCGGATTCGAGCGGCTTACCACTGCCTGATGGCTCTCCCGACCAGTGAGACCACACCTTTGCGCGCCCATCGGCGCGCCGAACCATCGAAATGACACCCCGACGAACGTGGAGGAACCATGACCGACGATCAGGTGCGCGTGATCGACACCGGCGCCCCGCCCACCCGGTACGCCCGGGGTTGGCACTGCGTCGGCCTCGCCGACAGCTTCCGCGACGGCAAACCGCACACCATCGAAATCTTCGGCACCGAACTGGTCGTCTTCGCGAGCGCGGACGGCACGCTCAATGTGCTCGATGCCTATTGCCGACATATGGGCGGCAACCTCGGCGACGGCATTATCAAGGGCGACACCATCGCCTGCCCGTTCCACGATTGGCGCTGGCGAGGCAATGGCCGTTGTGCCGCAATCCCTTACGCGCGCCGCGTACCGCCGCTGGCCCGCACCAAATCGTGGGTCACATTGGAGCAGAACCGGCAGTTGTTCGTCTGGAATGATCCCGAAGGCAACCCGCCGCCAGCGGATATCACCATTCCCCGCATCGAGGGCGCGTTCAGTGACGAGTGGAGCGACTGGACCTGGAACCAGATCACCATCGAGGGCGCCAACTGCCGCGAGGTCATCGACAATGTGGTGGATATGGCGCATTTCTTCTACGTGCACTTCGCCTTTCCGACCTACTTCAAAAATGTCTTCGAGGGCCATATCGCCAGCCAGTACATGACCTCGATCGGACGCGCGGATGTACAGGGCGAGTTGGCCAAGGAGGCGGGCGCGCAGAACACGCTGCATTCGGAGGCGCACTACTACGGCCCCTCCTACATGATCGATCATCTTGTCAACGAATCCAGCGGGCAAACGGTCGAATCCGTCCTCATCAACTGCCACTATCCGGTGTCGCCCACCAAGTTCGTGCTGCAGTACGGCGCGATCGTGAAGAAGCTGCCCGGCCTGTCGCCGGAAGAGGCCGATGCGATGGCGGTGCGCTTCGCCAACGGACTCGGGCGCGGTTTCGAGCAGGATGTGGCGATCTGGGAACGCAAGACCCGCATCGACAATCCGCTGCTATGTGAGGAGGACGGCCCGGTCTATCAGCTGCGGCGCTGGTACGAGCAGTTCTACACCGATATCGCCGAGGTGGAGTCGAAGATGACCGACCGTTTCGAATTCGAGGTCGACACCACGCGTGCGGTCACGGCATGGGAGGCCGAGGTCGCCGAGAATCTGGCCGCACAGCGCGCGGACGCCTGAACGGATCTGTGATGGATCACATCACGTGCCGAATCTGTCGAAATCAGGTGTCGGTGGTCAAATTCAGCCCTGCGCACACCAGTGTGCAGTGGAGTTCCGCCGCTCGCGTGGGGTGTGCCGAGTTCGCGCAGACGGGCGGCGGTCCCGTGCGCGGGTGCGCGGCATTGCGCGACAGCATCGAAAATGCGGTCACCGCAGGCGAAGTCGGATTGACCACCCGCGATGGGGACCTGCTGTGAGCGCGGCGGTAACGCTTCGAATTGTTCGGGTAACCGCCGAAACCCGTGATGCGGTCTCGCTGGAGTTGGTCGCCGAACCGGAGCGATCACTCCCCTACCGTCCCGGCCAATTTCTGACACTGCGAGTACCCAGCGAGCAAACGGGTTCGGTGGCGCGCTCGTACTCACTGTCCAGTGCGCCGCATGAGGGCCGACTCGAGGTCACCGTCAAGCGGACGGCGGGCGGATATGCTTCGAACTGGTTGTGCGACAATGCTGTCCCCGGCATGATGATCGACAGCTTGCCCCCAGCGGGCGTTTTCACACCTCATTCGCTCGACACCGATCTGCTACTGCTCGCCGCGGGCAGTGGGATAACACCGATGCTGTCCATCCTGAAATCGGTACTCGCGCAGGGCGCTGGACGGTGCACGCTGATCTACGCCAATCGCGACGAGGATTCGGTGATCTTCGCCGATGAACTGAGGTCATTGACCGCCGAGCACCCGAACCGGCTCGTTGTGCTGCATTGGTTGGAGGCTGTTCAAGGCTTGCCGTCGGCGCCGACACTGACCACCTTGATCACACCCTGGACAGATCGCGAGCTATTCGTCTGCGGTCCAACACCTTTCATGGACGCTGTCGTCACAGCCGCCGACAACCTGGGCATGGACCGGGTGCACGTCGAGAAATTCGTGTCGATCTCCGGTGACCCCTTCGCCGAAACCCAGATCGAAGACACCGACGACGCCGCCAGGGTCGAGGTCGAGCTCGACGGCACGACAAGCGAATTCGCATGGCCGCGCAATACCGTGTTACTCGACGTACTACTCGCGCGCGGGATGGAAGCTCCGTATTCGTGCCGCGAAGGAGCCTGCAGCGCCTGCGTCTGTCGTGTCCTCGAGGGCGAGGTGAAGTTGCTGCGCAACGAAGTTCTGGAATGTGAAGACTTGGCCGACGGCTATGTGCTGGCATGCCAGGCGGTGCCGGTCACCGATGCGGTCCGGGTCACCTATGAATGAGGAGAATATGACAATCATCAGCTCGCTCGGTTATGTGCGGGTGGCGGTCAGCGACCCGGACGCCTGGCGCACCTTCGCCTTCGATGTGATCGGATTCGCCGAGGGCATCGGTCCGGATCCGGACGCCATCTATCTGCGCATGGATGAGCACGTCGCACGGTTGGTCCTGGTGCCCGGCGAGACGGATCGGGTGCTCGCCATCGGCTGGGAGGTCCGCGACCATCGCGCACTCGCCGCGGCACGCGAAGCCGTGGAGAAAGCCGGAATAGAGGTCACCGCACTCACCGTGGCGCAGGCCGATGCCCGCAGCATAGAAGAGGCGATCACCTTCGGCGACCCCGCGGGTACCACCGTCGAAATCTTCCATGGACCGGTCCTGGACCACAGCCCGGTGGTCGGCAAGTACGGAAACCGTTTCGTCACTGCGGGACTCGGCCTCGGCCACGCGGTGCTGCCGGTCCCCGATCTCGACGGCGCCTTCGGTTTCTATGCCGATGTACTCGGATTCCTGCCGCGCGGCGCGTTCCGGCTCCCCGCACCGCCCGAATACGGTCCGGTGCGCATCCGCTTCCTCGGCGTGAATCAGCGCCACCACAGCCTGGCGCTGATCCCTTCCGGCGGTAAGGAGGGTTCGGGCCTGGTGCACGTCATGGTCGAAGTCGACAGTCTCGACGACGTCGGCCGCGCGCTCGACCGGGTGAACAAGGCCGGATATCACCTGTCCTCGACGCTTGGCCGCCACACCAACGACAAAATGATCTCCTTCTATGTCCGCACACCCGGCGGCTGGGATCTCGAATTCGGCACCGAGGGTGTGCTGGTCGATGAGAACACCTATACCGCGGAGGAAATGACCGCCGATAGCTATTGGGGGCACGACTGGGACCGAAGCTGACAAGATCACGGGTGGCGAGCAGCGGTCCGATACCCCTTGACTATCGTCGATAGCGACGGAAGGGGTTTTCGATGGCACTGCGCACCGAGTTCACCGACCTGTTCGACATCGAGCATCCGATAGTCCTCGCACCGATGGGTGGCGTCGCGGGCGGTGAACTGGCCGCGGCGGTCTCCGAGGCCGGTGGACTCGGTCTGATCGGTGGCGGAGGCGGTGACGAGAAGCTACTCGATCAAGAATGTGCGTTGCTCACCGCTCGCACCGAAAAGCCCTGGGGCATTGGTCTGTTGAGCTGGGCCATCGATCTCGATACCGTACGAAGGACGGTGGCGCGCCGACCGCATGCGATCCTGCTGTCCTTCGGCGATCCCACCCCGTTTGCCGCCGTGGTCCGGGAATCGGGGATTCCGCTGCTGGTCCAGGTCACCACGACGGACGAGGCGGCACGCGCGTTGGCGGCCGGGGCCGACGTGCTGATCGCCCAGGGTGCGGAGGCGGGCGGGCACGGCGGTGCGCGCGCGACTCTGCCCTTCGTACCCGCGGTCGTCGATATGGCGGCGGGCAAGCCGGTGCTGGCCGCGGGTGGGATAGCCGACGGGCGCGGACTCGCGGCCGCCCTCGTGCTCGGTGCGGCGGGCGCGCTGATCGGCACTCGCTTCGAGGCGACGCACGAATCGTTGCTCTCGGCCGAGGAGGCCAAGGCGATCATCGCCGCACGGGGCGGCGATACCGAACGCAATCGCATTATCGATATCGCCCGCGAATCCCCGTGGCCCGCCGAGTACACCGCACGCACGCTGCGCAACCGCTTCCTCGACGAATGGGCCGGACGTGAGTCCGAACTCGCGGCCGATCCCGTTGCCCGGCAACGCTATCGGGAGGCGGCCGAGCAGGGTGACCTCGACTGTGCCCCGATCTGGGCGGGGGAGAATATCGACCTCATCGACAGTCTCGAATCCGCCGCCGACCTGGTGCGTCGCATCAGCACCGACGCCGAACAGGTATTGCGCCGAGCTGCGGCGCGGTGCGACTAGTCGGCGTTTTGCTCGGCCGAGGCGCGCAGCAGTTCACGGGTGTAGCGCTCGGCGAGTAGCGGTAGGAAGTTGTCGATGGTGGCATGGTCCGCGAGGTAGTCGTATGCGGAGTACAGCCATCCTTCGATGGCTTCGTCGCGGGTGCTTTCGAATTCGCGTTCCAGGCGGCGCGCGGCGGCCTTCAGCGCGAACTGTTGATCGAGGGATGGTTGGTGCAGGGGCGGGTGCGTAACTGGACCTTCGGTCATTGCGGACTCCTGGTCGGGAACTTCCGGTGCAAGGACGCGGTCGAAAACCGTCGCCACTCGATCGAGTACCCGATGGCGCAGCGGCGAACACACATGGACGCACCCAGGACTACCGTCAGACTTCGTCGCTGCGACCCCGGATGCGATCGCGATGGATATCGAGGCGCCTGCCAACCGGATACCCATACAGGACGCACTGGCGAACCATGCCGCCGAATCCGAGCAAAGTAGAACAGGTTCTTGTCTGTGGGCCCGGCAAATGCCAAGCTGAACGGATGGATCTCGCCGCCATCGAAGCCGTCCGTCAGCTCAAGTACCGCTACTTCCGGACCCTCGATCTCAAACAATGGGACGACTTCGGGGATACCCTCGCCGTCGACGTCGCCGGTCGGTATGGCACCCACGCCCTCGGTGAACCGCTGACCCTCGACGGCCGCGACGCCATCACCGCCTTCATGCGCGAGAACCTCGGGCCGTCCGTAGTCACAACCCATATCGCGAACCATCCGGAGATCACCGTGAACGGCGATACCGCAACGGGCTCATGGGCTTTCGAGGACACCGTGATCGCCACCGAATACGGCATCCTCATCCGCGGCGCGGGTTACTACTCCGACACCTACCGACTCGACCCGGACGGCCACTGGCGCATCTCCTCGACCAGCTACCAACGCATCTACGAATCGATGCAGGCCCTCGCCGACACTCCCAGCTACCAGTTGCTGACCAACATGTGGGCGACACCCAAATAGGACAGCGCGCCGGATTTGAGGCCACTATCTGGCGGGTGGCACTCGACCGGAGCCGCATCGGCGGCGGATGGTGGGAGCATGTCCTCGCTCGCGCCCGCTGAATTCACGCCCGAAACCGCCTATCTGAACACCGCTTCCCATGGGTTGCCCGCCGCGCGAACATTGGCGGCATTGCAGGAGTTCAACGCACTATGGGCGGCGGGCCGTGCCGCCCCGACGACGCGGGACTATCTGGTACCCGAATTGCGCGCCGGATTCGCGCGACTGCTCGCGGGCGCTTCGGCCGACGATATCGCGCTGGGCGGTACCGTGGCCGGATTGATCGCGCCGGTAGTCGCCGCACTGCCGCCGGGGGCGCAGGTATTGCTCGCCGAAGGCGAATTCTCCTCTGTCTCCATGCCTTTCGTGCACCGTGGCGATCTGAATGTCCGGTTCGTGCCGTTGGAGCGTATCGCCGACGAGGTCCGGCCCGAAACCGCGTTGGTCGCGGTCAGCGTTGTCCAGTCGAAGGACGGCCGGACCGTTGATCTGCCGACACTGCGCGCGGCGACGCTGGCGCATGATGCCCGGCTGCTCGCCGATGCCACCCAGGCCGCCGGGTGGGTGCCGCTGCGTTTCGTCGATGCCGACTACTGGGTGTGCGCGACATTCAAGTGGCTGATCGGCGCACGCAGCGTGGCCTTCTTCGCCGCACCGCCGGAAGCGGCCGCGCGGCTGCGCCCGATCAGCCCCGGTTGGTACGCGGCCGCCGACCGCTGGGCCGAGCTGTACGAACCGGTCGCGCTGCCGACCACCGCTCGGCGTTTCGATTCGACACCGGACTGGCTCGGCGTCATTGCCGCGCTGTCCGCGCTGTCGTTGATCGAAGAGCTGACCGTCGACAAGATCGGCGCGCACAATCGCGAGCTCGCAACTCGATTCCGAAAGGGATTGGTGGAGCTGGGTTTTCAGTCCGTACCTGCCGATTCGGCGATTGTCGCCGTGTCGGGTGCGGGCGATGCGGCACCGCGTCTGGAAGAGGCAGGCGTGCTCACCTCCGCCCGGGGCGGCGGCCTGCGCTTCTCGTTCCACCTGTACAACAGCGCCGCCGACGTGGACCGCGCCTTGACCGCCCTTGCCCGGTGACACGCCTGAGAGCCCGAGTCCAGTAACGCCCTTATGGGGATTCACATCCGTCGTGGGTGCCCACCGCGTGTGCGAATCCCCGGACGACTACGTCGGGCGAGTAGCCGGCGCGGTGATGAGTGGGAGATCGAGGGCGGTGAGGATACCCGCTGGCGCCTGCACCACAGCCGGGACCGCGTTGACGATGCGCATGGCAGTCGCCAGGAGGGTGGCGTGGTTGTGGTCACCATTGCGACTCGAGGTGACCAGGTCCATCGCGTAACTCGGCTCGCCGGTGATCTCGACGCGGTAAGAGCCCTCATGGTGGGCGGGTTGCGGCCAGTCGGGGCACAGATCCGGGCGTAGCCGCGTGACGTGCTCGAGAACCGTCACGGGCTCGTCGCCGACCATGCCGCGCACCTCGAAACGCAGAGCGGCAGCGCTACCTTCGGTGATATGGCCGGTGGCGATATCGAAGGATTCGGGCGCGGGGATGCGCTCATAGGTCTCAGTGACGGCATCGAGGGTGATACCGATACCCGCCGCCAGCTGGCGCACGGTGCCGCCCCAGGCGAGCGATAATACCCCGGGCTGCAACAACATCGGGATTTCGTCCAGCGGTTTGCCGAAGCCCATGATGTCGAACATGACCTCACGGTTGTCGTAGCTGGCGTAGTCGACGATCTCCAGACACCGCAGTTGGTCGATGCGCAGACAGGTGCCCGCGAGCGCGAGCGGCAGCAGATCATTGGCGAACCCGGGATCGATGCCATTGACCCACAGCGACGAATTCCCTTGCACCGCAGCCTCTTGGATCGGCTTCAGCAGTTCGTCGGGCAGCACGCCGTATGGATACTGGAAGAACACCGGCGCACACGCCACCACATTGATGCCCGCGCTCAGCAACCTGCGCAGGTCCTCGACCGCCTCCAACAGGCGATTGTCGGTCATCGAGCAGTAGACGACACAGTCGGGTTTCGCGGCCAGGATCGCCTCGGTATCGGTTGTCGCGCTCACCCCGACCGGATGCTCGAGTCCGGCAATGGTTCCCGCATCGAGCCCGTCCTTTTTCGGACCCGACACCCACACTCCGACCAGCTCGAGATCCGGATTCGCGATGACACCCGCCAGCGCATGGGCGCCGACATTTCCGGTGCCCCATTGGACTACGCGGTAGCTCATGACAGATCCGGAAGTGGGAGATCGAGATTCGGTGCGATCAGGCCGCCGTCGGGTTCGAGCACCTTGCCCGTGACGTACTTTCCGGCGGGCGACACCAAATACAGCGCCGCCGCGGCGATATCCTCGGGCTCACCGATGCGGTGCAGCGGCGTCTTGGCCTCCAACTCCATGCGCATCGCATCATTGCCCGCGACGATCTCCAACGCCGAAGTCAGAATCGAGCCGGGCGCAATGGCATTGACCCGAACGTGCGGATTCAGATCCATCGCCGCCAACCGGGTGTAGTGCGCTAGTGCCGCTTTCGCCGTTCCGTAGGAGAGGAAAGCGCGGCCGGGCAGGCGGCCCATGGTCGAGGTGATATTGAGAATCGAACCACCACCGGCTGTTTCGAGGATCTTCGGCACCGCCGAGCGGACCAGCGCGTGCGCGTTGGTGACGTTGAAATTGAATGCCTCCACCAGCGCATCCGGGGTGGTATCGAGCAGCGGGCACGGCAGCGCACCGCCGACATTGTTCACCACGATGTCGAGCCGACCGAACCGTTCGACGGCCGCGGCGGCCAGTCCGGCGGTCGCCTCGATATCGCTGAGATCCGCGGGCACCACGTGGGCCTGGCGGCCCACCGCCGTCACCTGTTCGGCGACCTCGTCCAGCTGACTCTTGGTGCGGGATGCGATGACGACATCCGCACCGGCCTCCGCGAAGGCCACCGCGATCGCCGCACCGAGGCCGCGCCCCGCGCCGGTGACAACGGCGACCTGTCCGTCGATTCGGAATCTGTCCAGGATCATGCGCGCTCCAACTGTCGAGTATTCGACGGCAAGTTGTCGTAATATTCGTCATAGTAGAGCTGTCCTGTTGAACCGCACAAGGGGTTGCACATGTCCGACCGGTCCCCGTCCCCGCCGACTCGCCGCGTCATCGATATCGTGTCGCTGCTCGCCGCGACACCGGAGCCGATCAGCGTCGCGGGCATCGCGGACCGGCTCGATATCGCCCGCGCGACCGCAACGGCAATTCTGGCCGAACTGGATTCGGCGGGCTGGGTGCGACGCGATTCGAGCCGCGGATACCGGCTCGGTCCGACACTGGCGAATCTGCACGGCCCCGTCCTTCCGCACGCACTCGGCGATATCCTGGCCGAACTCACCGTCCGGACCGGCTACGGCGCGACATTGAGTCGCATCGAACCCGACCACCTCACCGTGCTCGATGTGCGTCACGGGCCCGAACGCGTCGTCCCCGGCATACCCGTCGGACATCGCATTCCGATGCAATTTCCGGCCGGTGCCAGTGTGATGCCGTGGCGATCGGCGGCCGAGCAGAACACCTGGCTTGCCACCGCACCCGACTCCGACCGCCGCATCGCGAGCGGACTGCTCACCCTCGTGCGTGATCGCGGCGTTGCGCTGTTCCGTCCACGCACCGACGATGCGGGCACGGTCGAACTCCTCGCCGACATACTCGGCGCGATGGGGACCGAACTCGTGCGACCACACCTGCGCACGCGGGCCCTGCGTCGCCTCGCATTCCTCACCTCGCGGCCATTCACCAAGGCCGAACTCGACTCCGATGCCGAACTCCCGCTGAGCTACCTTGCCGCACCGGTTTTCGATGCGAAAGGTACAGCCGCGTACGAAGTCCAATCCGGGCCGCTGCGAGCATCGACCACCAAACCCGAACGCGACGAATTCATATCCGCCACAGTCGATACCGCGCAGTCATTAACGCAAGCATTGGCCTCCTGAGCCACTTCCCATCCAAATAGCTCGGCTCGCCGAGCGTAGTGATTTGGCGGTCGAATGCGGCGTGGGCGACCACCATTCGACTGCGTTCGGCGGAACCCGCCAAGGCTCGATGCGGCACTACTTCGTCAAGGCGTGCGCCGCGCCGCGATGCAAGGGCACCGGTGCGGTAATCGTCGCGGAGTCGCGGCTGATCCCTTTCGCCGCGGAATTGGCCTGTTCCAGTTGGGGTTTGCGATCGAACAGTGTCTTGGTGAGGACGCACGCCAGATCGGCGTCCAGATCATCGCGCACCAGCAGCAGATTCGGCACGACAATGGTCTTCACATCGGCGGACAGCCCGTAGACGGTGGCCGGAATCGTGCCCTCCTCGTAGACCGAATTCACCGCGTGCATACTGCCGGTGAGTTCGGGGATATCGAGGAAACGCACCTTGCCCGTGGCCGATGTCAACAGATCGGTGATACCGGGGGTCGGCAGGCCGCCGGAGAAGAACATGGCGTCGATGGAGCCATCCTTCATACCGTCCACGGTCTTGGTGAGATCCAGGCGCTGGGCCTCGATATCGTGGTCCGGGTTCAGCCCCGCCGCCTGCAGTATCCGCTGGGCGATCACCTCGGTGCCGGACTTGGGCGACCCGGTGGAGACCCGCTTACCGCGCAGATCCGCGACCGATTCGATATCGGCGTCGGTGCGCACGATCACCTGGGTGTAATTCGGGTAGAGCCGCGAAAGAGCCTGCACCGGTTGCTTTTTCCCGTCGAAGCTGGCATTACCGAGCACTGCGTCGGCGGCGGTATCGGCTAGCGCGAATGCGACCTGATAGGTGCCTGCCACCAATTGCTGGATATTCTGCACCGAAGCACCGGTTTCGGCGGCCGTCGCCTTCACCTTGCCGCCGGTGGCCTGCGAAATCTGGTCGGCGTAGGCATTGCCGAGGGCGAAGTACACCCCGGTCGAATTGCCCGTCGCGATGCCGACACGGGTGTCGCTAGTGACCTCGCAGGTGACCTCACCGCCGGTGTCGGACTGCGGTGTGTCGCGGCGGCCCCCACATCCGGTCAGCAATCCGGCCGACACCACGGCGACGGCGAATCCTATGGCAACTCTTCTCAAGTCGTCCTCCTTCGTGAGAGCAGCGTTAGCCCGACGGCCGCGGTCAGCGCGGCAAGACCGACGACGAGCGCGCCGGGTTCCAGATACAGCAGTGCCAGTCCGGCTATCGCGGCGAGCAGCCGGGCCGGGAGTCCGGCCGGACCTATGCCGAGGATCCAGCCGCCGGTCGCGGCGGCCAATGCGGCAACGCCGACCCCGGCCACGATCGTCGTCCAGAGCACACCGAGCACCGAACCATGTCCGAGCAGATATTCGCCGGGACCGCTGAGCACGAACACAATCGGCACCAGGAAGGCGGGCAGCGCGTATTTCAATGCCTGCCACATGGTCGGCAACGCACGCGCACCGGTGATGGCCGCCGCGCCCACCGCGGCCAGTGCGGTCGGTGGCGTCACCTCGGATAGCACCGAGTAGTAGAAGACGAACATCGCCGAGGCGGATGGGGATACATCGAGTGCGAGCAGCGCCGGACCGATGATCGCCCAGCCGATGATGAACGATGCGGTCACCGGAACGGCGAGTCCGAGCAGCGCGAGTGCGAGCGCGGCCAACAGCACGGTGCACGCCAACACCACGGTGTGATTGTCCGATAGCGCCTTTCCCGCACTCACCAGCAGTGCTGCCAGTTGCGCGCCGAGTCCCGTCTTGGTGGCGATCGCGGTGATCACCCCCGCCGACGTGCACACGGCGACCACCGGCAGCGCCGAACGCACACCGCTGCCGAGCATCTGGAAGATCCGTCGCGGTGAGCGAGCCTCGGCGCGGATGCGCGCATCGAGGAAGGCGAGCACGAAAGCCAGTGCGCTGGCGTACACCACGGCGCGGGCGGCGCTCATGCCGATCAGCAGCAGCACCACGATCGCGATCAAAGACAGGAAGTGGTAGCCGAATCGGGCAAGCAGCCGCCACACCGAGGTGGTGCTGATCTCGACGGACTCGGCACCGAGCCGGCGCGCATCGATCTCCACCGCGAGCAGGATTCCCAAGTAGTACAGCAGGGTTGGGATCATCGCCCACCCGAGCACTGTCACATAAGAGACATCGAGATATTCGGCGACGATGAAGGCGGCGACACCCAACGTCGGCGGTGACAGGATCGCGCCGACACCTGCCGCCGCGAGCACACCCGCCGCCTGTTCAGGTGGATATCCGGCGCGCCGCAGTATCGGCCAGGTGACCGCGCCGACCGTCACCGCGGTCGCGGTGCCCGATCCCGAGACGGTGCCGAGCAGGAACCCCGATGCCACGGCGGTGCGTCCGGCCGCGCCGCGCGAGCGCCGGAAGGCCGCGACCGACAGATCGACGAAGAACTGTGCCGCACCGGAGAATTCGAGTACCGCGCCATAAAGGGTGAACAGCACGATGTAGCTGGCCGCGACATCCAATGGCGTGCCGTAGAACCCGCTACCGGAGTTGTAGAGCGCATCGATGATCTGCCCGAAGTCGAGTCCGGCGTGCGCGATGGTCCAGTGCTGTGGCAGATACCCGCCGTAGTAGCCGTAAGCGAGAAATACCAGGCACACCGCGGGCAATACCCAGCCCGTGGTGCGCCGACAGGCCTCGAGCACCAAGACCAACAGCACCGTGCCCATGGCGATATCGACGGAATCGAAGAGACCCTGCCGGTCCAGGAATGCGTTGTACCCGCCACCGCCGGAACCGATCGCCATCGGCAGCACCGGATACAGGCACACCACCAGGGCGACCACCGCCAGCAACCAGTCGAGCGGACCGGGACCATCCCGTCGATCGAACCATCGCAGCCCGGACCGGTAGGCCAGAAACACCACCGGCAAAGTCCCGGCGAGGAAGATCACGAGATAGTACTGACTCCCCTGCGCCAGCGGCCGAAAGACCTGCCACAGCACCAGCAACGCGACCGCGAACACGGCCGTCGCCACCACCCACTCGGTCCGTCCGCGCAATATCCGCGCGGGCTTCTCCTCGTCGTCGACCTCGATCTTGTCCGGCAGTGCCCGCTCCGGGTCCATCCCGGGCCGCGCCCGGCGGTCGGTGGGAGGCTCGGCTCCGAGATGAGCGTCCCGCATATCCGACATGGCCGCGACGATATCAACGCACCATCGTCCGCATACGGCTAACAAATATGTAGTCGAGAAAAGTAGAGAAGCGGTCGGTTTGTCGCCCTACACCGATCTGGTCGCCCGCCCACCCAGTGCGGCCCGGTGCGCGATCACTCGGCGATAGGAGATGCGCCAGCCGGTTGCCGCACGCACGACCGTATCGTCGTATTCGATGCTGCCGCTGGTCCCGTCGGCATAGATTCCGATCCCCTTCGACCGCACCCGAACCACACCGTCCACCTCGGCGGTGATCACATTCGTAATGTGATGCCCGACCGGATTTCCATCGCCCAGCGCGACCGCGGCCTCCTGCAGCGCCGGAATCCCGCGTAGCTCACCAGCCCCGAAATCGCTGAGGTCGTAGACGATTTCCGCGGTGAACAGCTCATCCATCCGATCGAGCTCACCCGCATCCATCAGATGACCGTGCAGCGCGATCAGCTCACCGATGTCGAACCGATCCTGCGCCGACAACGCCATGAAATCCTCCTGCCGCCCCACTTTCCCGCCGAAAATGAGGGCTAGTCCGGTTATCCGCGACAGTAACCGACGAGTGACCGCTTACGCTGCCGCCTTATCCGGCTATGCGGGCGCGGCGGTCCGTGCCGATGGGCGGCGCTTCATGATCCACCGCAGGAAATTGACCCATAGGGATGGGCGGGCCGGGGTTACGGGCGGGTGGCCGAGGGAGACCGCGGTTCGGTCGAGCAGCGCCTCGATCATCGCGTCGTGAATCCAGCGGATGGCCAGCGGCCACAGCAGGTAGCCGATACCGCGCAGGCGGCAGTCGATCTCGTGGCGCAGGATGCTGCTGTCCGGCCACGGACCGTCCAGCACCTCGAGGCTGTGCGTACCGACCAGGAAGGATCCGGGCGCGACGGTGAACTCGATGCGGCGGCCCGGCACCCACTCGGTACACCGATACCGGATGACGCCGTGTCCGCCGTCGGCACCGACCCCGAGCGGCCGGTCGAGGACCAGTGCGGGCCAACCGGGCGGCCACACCGGACTGTCCGGTTCCGCCGCCCTGGCAAGCAACGCGCCGAGCTGATCCGCAGGCACCGGGTACTCCCGCTGGTGGATATTTCGAACCATGACCCATCTCCATTCGCTACCGTATGGAACACCCATACGGTAGCGTATGGAAGACGACACGCGAAGTTATCCGAGCCACACTGGCCGTTATCCGACAGCGGGCTCGTACAGGACGATCGCCCATGGCGATTCGACGGAAGGGCGGACCGAGGTACGCCGTTCGTGCGGACCGATCACCGGATCCTCGGCCGCAAACCCAGCGGTACGCAGGCGCGCGAGGGTCTCGTCGAGGTCGCCGACCTTCACAGCGAGCGACGGGATGTCGCGTTCGTCGGCACCGGCGAGCATGACCCGGGTCGGTCCGATATCGAATTGCGCCCACCGATCACCATCGACGAACGTTGCGGTCCTGCCGAGTACCGCGGTGAGCAGATCTATTGCGGCGGTGAGATTGTCGGCAGGGAATAGGGTGGCGAGACGTTCGACGGTCATGGCTGCTCCAACGCTCGGCGCATGGCCGAAAACGCTTGGTCGGCGGCGTCTTTGGCATCCGAGAGGTTATCGGCCATGCTGAAGAAACCGTGGAATTGCCCGTTGTAACGGATCGTGACGGCCTCGACTCCCGCATCGCGCAGCCGCTGCCCGTAGGCCTCGCCCTCATCACGGAGTGGATCGAATTCGGCGGTGATGATGTAGGCGGGCGGGAGTCCGGACAGGTCCGTCGCATGCGGTGGTGCGGCGTAGGGATTTTCGGCATCGGCGGCCGAGGCGAGATATTGCTCCCAATACCAGCGCAAATGGTCGTCGGTGACGAAGTAACCGTGAGCATTCTCCCGATACGAGGCGGTGTCACGGGCCGGATCGAGCATCGGGTAGATGAGCAATTGATGGGCGATGGCCGGGCCGGCGTGATCCCGGGCCATCAATGCCGTGACGGCGGCCAGGTTGCCGCCGGAACTGTCACCGGCCACCGCGATGCGAGCGGGATCGCCACCGAAGGAAGCGGCCTGGGCCACAATCCATTTCAGGACTGCGAACGCATCTTCAGCAGCGGCCGGGAATCTATTTTCGGGGGCCTGCCGATAGTCGACCGAAACCACGATCGCACCGACACCATTACTCATCGCGCGACACAGCTGATCGTGGCTGTCCAGATCACAGATCACGAAACCCCCGCCATGGCAGAACAAAACCACCGGCAGGTCGGCACCGGGCTCGGCGGGCCAATACATACGGACCCGAACCTGCTCCACCCCAGCAGGTCCCGGTACCGAACGCTCCGCGACCCGCCCCACCGCAATCACATCGACCTGGGCCGCCGGACGCGCGGCAAGTATCCGACGCGCCTCAGCGGCATCGAGCACTTCGGTGCCCAGCGCGGGAAACGCCGCCGAGGCGAGATCGACGATCACCTGGGCTTCAGGCTTCAGGGGCATGCCTATCCCTCGCCCACGGCTCCGACCGGCGGCAGCGCATCCGGGGGGATGAATTGTCCCGCCGACAACCCGCCGTCGATGGCCAATTCCGCACCAGTGATGAACGCCGCGGCATCGGAGGCGAGGAATGCCACCAAATCCGCCACCTCCGAAGGCAATCCGACGCGACCAAGCGGTAGCGAGGGAAAGCTACCCGGCCCGGTGCTCAGCCCGAGATGCCCGATCATCGGTGTCGCGATCGGACCCGGATGCACCGAGTTCACCCGGATTCCGAGCGGTCCCAACTCGAGCGCGGCCGTCTTCGTCAACCCGCGCAGCGCCCATTTGGACGCACCGTAGGCGGAATGCCCCATCAGCCCCTGTAATCCGGCCTGCGACGAGATATTCACGATCGAACCACCCGTCGCCCGCATCGGATCCACGACGGCCTGGATACCGAGGAAGGAACCGATCAGGTTGATGCGCAGAATGCGTTCGAGCTCGGCAGCGGAGGTTTCGACAAGCGGTTTGGCAGTGTAGATCGCCGCATTGTTCACCAGCACATCGATGCCACCGAATTCGACGACCGCGGTCTCGACGGCGGCGGCCCAGTCGGTGGCGCTGCTGACATCGTGCGGGGCGAAACGGGCGGAATCACCGATGGATTCGGCGACCGCCTTGCCTTCGGATTCCAGCACATCAGTGAGGACGACGCGTGCACCCGCGGCGGCGAACAACCGGGCTTCCTGCTCGCCCTGGCCACGTGCGGCACCGGTGATGAGGGCGACTTTGCCAGTGAGATCGATCATCTCAAGCTCCTACGAATTCAGTTGTCTCGGCGCCTTCGGCTGCCCGGCTCTGCCCGAGGTTTCCGGCTCGCTCCGCTCCCCGGCTCTGCCCGATGTCTCCGGCTCGCTCCGCTCCCCGGAAGTGCGGAATGACCTTCTCGCCCCAGTGCCGAATGGTCTCCAGGCACGCCTCCTGCGGCACCGTCCCCATCTGGATCAGGCACAGGATCTCGTCGGCGCCGGCCGCCTGCAGCCGCTCGACATAGGCGATGGCGTCCTCCGGGCTGCCGTACGCGTGCTCGGCATGGAAAACCGAAGTGGCCCCGGCCTTCACGGGAATCTTCGCTTCGTGCAGATACGCCACATGCTCATCGGCGGCTTCGCGAATCCTGGCCACCTCGTCCACCGTCGGATCGATTGCTTCGTCCGGCACCGGGCCCGCGCCGTACCAGTGCTTGATGGACTGCGCGAAGAACCGCTGCCCACGCGCGCCGATCTGCTGTGCCTTCGCCCGGTCGTTCAGCACGATCGTCGGGCACAGCGCGGCGAAGTGGTCGTTGACGACCGTGGAGACGAACTTCTCCCCCGTCCGCTCGGCAATGGCCGCGTCATAAGTGCGGCGCAGTTCGGCGATCTCCTCCACACCCGCGAAACCCAGTACCAGCGCGCCGATCCCGTAGTCGGCGGCCAGCTTCAGCGTGTCCTTCTTGGTGCACGCCATGAATAGCGGCGGATGCGGCAGCTGCACCGGACGCGGCAGCATCGGATGCGGATCGATATCGAGCAGCTCACCGTGCCATTCGAATTCGCCCTCCGGATCCTGCCAGGCCCTACCGATAATGCGCAGCGACTCCTCGACCTCCTGATAGGTGCGGTCGGGATCGACACCGCACATCGAGGTTTCCTGCGGGGTGGCCCCGCGGCCCGCGCCGAGATTCACCCGCCCGTTCGAGAGCACATCGAGCATGGCCGCGCGTTCAGCCGCGCGCACCGGGTGATTGAAATTGAACGGCATACACACCACGCCGTGGCCGATCCTGATCCGCTCGGTGCGCGCGGCCACCCAGGTCAGGAAGATCTCCGGGGCACTCATATGCGCGTACCACTTCAAGCCATGGTGTTCGACCGCCCAGACGGTATCGAAACCCATCTCCTCGGCCAGCACCGCCTGCTCGACACAGTCGCGCAATACCTGCCGTTCGTGATCGGCCGACGGATCGGTCATCTGCGCCTCGAAGATCATCGAGAACTTCATGCATTGCCTCCACTCTGTTCTTCCCACCCCACCGACTTCGTCGGCTGCCATTTCCTATTTCACTATGCCTAGTAGAAATATTTCCGATGCTCTTGTTGAGGTCAGCTGCATGTCTCGGTGGATGGGACTATTCCGGTTCGCCCCGCCCGCGCGCCCATAGCGTCGATATCGCACACGGCGTTCGAACCGACGCCGGAGAAAGGACGGACCTGACGTGGGTCGACTCGATGACAAGGTCGCGCTGATCACCGGCGCAGCACGCGGAATGGGCGCCGAACATGTTCGCCGCTTCATTGCCGAGGGTGCGCGAGTGGTATTCGGCGATGTCCTCGACGAACAGGGCGAACAGTTGGCCGCCGAAACCGGCGCGCGCTACCTGCACCACGATGTGACCAGCGAGGCGGACTGGGCGACCACGGTGCGGACCGCGGTGGAGGAGTTCGGCAGGCTCGATGTGCTCGTCAACAACGCCGGTCTGCTGCGGTTCCAGCGCATCGCCGAGATGAGCCTGGCCGACTTCACCACGATCATGACGGTGAATGTCACCGGCACCTGGCTCGGCATCAAATCCGCCGCGCCCGCGATGACCGGCGGTGGCGCGATCGTGAATATCTCCTCGGTCGAGGGATTCGTCGGCGCCGCGGGCCTCTCGGCCTACAGCGCAAGCAAATTCGCGATTCGCGGACTGACCAAATCGGCCGCGCGCGAGCTCGGTGCGAACGGAATCCGGGTCAACTCCATCCATCCCGGCGGCATCGCGACACCGATGACGGCCGCGGCGGGCTCCGGCGTCGACGGCAATACCTTCTTCGCCGGATTGCCCATTCCGCGCTGGGGACAGCCCGGCGAGGTCTCCGAGGCGGCCGTCTTCCTGGCCTCGGATGCCGCGAGCTATTGCACCGGAACCGAGGTCGTCATCGACGGCGGCATGCTCACCGGCGCCGGGTACTAGGGAAAGAGAGCCAGATGTCCGAGGAATATACCTACGACGTCGTGGTCGTCGGCTCGGGTGCGGCGGGTATGACCGCCGCACTCACCGCCGCCTATCGCGGACTTTCGGTGGTGCTGATCGAGAAGAGCGCCAGCTTCGGCGGTTCCACCGCCCGCTCGGGCGGCGGCGTATGGATTCCGAACAATCCGGTGCTCGTGCGCGAGGGCGTGCCCGACAGTCCGGATCTTGCCCGGGTCTATCTGAAATCCATTGTCGGCGACCGAGTTCCGCAGGCCAAACAGGACGCATTCCTCGACAACGGCCCGCGCATGATGACCTATCTCGGCGCACGCACCAACCACCTCCAATTCGTTTACGACCGCGGCTATTCCGACTACCACCCGGAACTTCCCGGCGGGCTCGCGCAGGGGCGCAGCATCGAGCCAGCGATTATCGACGGCCGCCTGCTCGGCAAGGATCTGGAGCTCATCAACCGGCCGACCATGTCCGGGCCGAAGGGCATCGCCTTCACCGTCAGCGACTTCCACGATCTGAATATGATCGCGCGGACCTGGAAGGGTAAGCGCACCGCGGTGAAGGTCGGTGCCAAGGCGGTGCTGAACCGGATCCGGGGACGGCATCCACTGAGTTTGGGCAAGGCGCTGGTGGCCCGGCTGTGGTTGGCGCTGCGCGATGCGGAGGTGCCGATCTGGCTGAATACTCCACTCACCGAGCTGATTACCGCCGACGACACGGTGGTCGGAGTGCGCGCCGAACGCGATGGTGTTCCGATCGTCATCCGCGCGCGGCGCGGTGTGGTGCTCGCCGCTGGCGGTTTCGAGCACAATCTGCAGATGCGCAAACAGTTCTTCACCGGGCCGGTCAGCACCGATTGGACCGTAGGCGCGACCGAGAACGTCGGTGACGGCATCCGCGCCGGTGAAAAGCTCGGCGCCGCACTGGATTTGATGGACGATGCCTGGTGGGGACCGTCGGTCCGCAATCCGGACGGTCCGCCGTTCTTCTGCCTGGCCGAGCGATCCCAGCCCGGCGCGATCATGGTCAACGATGCGGGCGAGCGGTTCACCAACGAATCGGCCAGCTATGTCGACGTGGTGCACACCATGTACGAGCGACACGCGACCGGTGTCGGTCATGTGCCCGCGCACTTCATCATGGATCAGCGCTTTCGCGATCGATACCTGTTCCTCGGTACCTTCCCGAAACAGGCCATCCCGCAGAAGTATTTCGATGCCGGGATCATCAAAAAGGCCGACACCCTTGCCGAACTCGCCACCAAGATCGGTGTTCCGGCCGATTCCCTGAACGCAACGGTACAGCGGTTCAACGGCTTCGCACGTGCCGGACGCGACGAGGACTTCCATCGCGGTGAATCCGCTTACGACCGCTATTACGGCGACCCCACTGTGCGACCGAATCCCTGTCTGGCACCTATTGATCAGGGACCGTTCTACGCGGTGGAGATGGTGCCGGGCGATCTCGGCACCAAGGGCGGCCTGGTCACCGACGAACACTCGAGGGTGCTGCACGAAGATGGCGCGCCGATCGCCGGACTCTATGCGGCGGGCAACAATTCAGCCGCTGTCATGGGCAATAGCTACGCGGGCGCCGGCGCGACCATCGGACCCGCCATGGTTTTCGGTTATATCGCCGCCAATCACATCGCCGAACTCGAAACCCCTGGAGCATGACGTGGACCGAGTGAATGGCAAGACAGTCATCGTGACCGGTGGTGCGCGCGGTATGGGCGCGGCATTCGCCCGTCGGCTGGTCAGCGAGGGCGCATCGGTGGTCGTTGCGGATGTGCTCCTCGACGAGGGCAAGGCGGTGGCAGCCGGGCTAGGCGACCAGGCAATATTCTGTCCCCTCAACGTCACCGACGAATCCGCCTGGGCCACAGTGGTTGCCGAGGCGGAGCGCAGCTTCGGGCCCGTCTCCGGACTGGTCAATAATGCGGGCATCGTGCACGTCGACCCGATCGAGCGGCTCGCCGAAGCGGATTACCGCCGGGTGATCGATGTGAACCAGGTCGGGGTGTTCCTCGGCATGAAAGCCGTTGTGCCGTCGATGCGCCGGGCGGGCGGCGGCTCGATCGTCAATATCTCCTCGATCGGCGGCATCATCGCATTCAGCAATATCCTCGGCTATGTCGCCTCCAAATGGGCGGTGCGCGGGATGACCAAGGCCGCCGCCCAGGAGTTCGGCGCCGACGGCATCCGGGTCAACTCGGTACATCCCGGCGTCGTGGCCACCGAAATGACCGCCGACTCCGATCGCTCGCACTCGATGGTGCACGACCAGCCGCTGCCCCGCGCGGCGGCACCGGGCGAGCTGGCCGATCTCGTGCTGTTCCTCATCTCCGATGAGGCGAGTTTCTGCACGGGCTCCGAATTCGTCGCCGACGGCGGCTACACCACCAAATAGCCAAGGACACCTGCTGTGAAGAACTTTGAGGACAAGGTCGTCGTCATTACCGGCGCGGGCGCGGGCATCGGCCGCGCACTCGCGCTCGAGCTCGCCGACCACGGCGCGAGGCTGGCATTGTCCGGCCGAAACCTGGCCAATGTCGCCGAAACCGCCGCGTTGTGCGAGAAGGCGGGCGCCAAGGCGCGGGCCTACACACTGGACGTCACCGACCGTGCCGCCGTCTACGCCCATGCCGACGAGGTTCGATCCGACTTCGGCCCGGCCAATCTCGTGGTCAACAATGCGGGCGTCTCGCTCACCGCCAATATCGAGGAGTTGACCTGGGAGGACTTCGAGTGGATCGTCGATATCAACTTCTGGGGCGTCATGTACGGCACGAAAGCCTTTCTGGCACAGGTGATCGCCTCCGGTGACGGTCATATCGCCAACGTCTCCAGCATGTTCGGCCTGGCCGCCTGCCCGAGCCAAGCCGCATACAACGCAACCAAATTCGGCATTCGCGGCTTCACCGACGCGCTGCGCCAGGAGATGAAGATCGCGGGCCACCCGGTCGGGGTCAGCAGCGTCCATCCCGGCATGATCAAGACCGAGATCGCATGGAAGGCCCGCGCGGGCGGAGATCGTGACCGCGATGCGCTGGCCGCCAACTTCGACAGACTGGCAAAAACCACACCCGAATCCGCGGCGAAGACCATCCTGCGGGGTATTCGAAAGGATAAGGCCAAGATCCTCATCGGCGCCGATGCTCGCGTCATCGATTTGCTGCCGAGGATCTTCGGTTCCGGCTACCAGCGCATCATTACCGCCCAGATGCGCAACGAGGTATAGACCGGTCGGCACGGCGAATCCAGTGTGCGGGTGCGAGTCCGGCCCAGCTGCCACCTGCGTTCAACTCGCTCCGGCGGCGCGCAGTAGTTTCGCGCCGAGATCAGCCAACATTTCCGCCATCTCCGGCGGTTCCCTGACCTCGAATTCCAGGCCCAGATGGACGATTCGTACCGCAGTCCATTCCAGCGAATCGGCGGTGGTGCGGAGCAGGCAGGATTTGTCGTCGATGGGCTCGATTTCCTCAGGGCGAACCCGGAAGGTTTCGATCAGCTGCGTGGCCGGGGCGTGGACGAGGAAGACGACTCGGCGCAGCGGGCGGGATCGGGCCAGGGACTGAGTGACGAAGGCGGCGGCGTCTTCGGTGGGTAATTGCCCTGGGGCACTGCGTATTCCGATCGGTTGCGGAGAATCGATGCGGTCCACGCGGAAGGTGCGCCAGTCGGCGCGGTCGATATCCCAGGCGACCAGATACCAGCGCCGGCCCGCGGAGACGAGGCTGTGCGGTTCGGTGAGGCGGCGGGTTTCGGTGTCGCCTTTATCGCGGTAGTGGAAGCGGATACGTTCGCGGTCACGGCAGGCGGCGGCCAAAACGACCAGGGTTTCCGGGTCGACCATGGGTCCAGCGGCCGGGCCGCCCAGCGATACCGTTGCCGACCGCACCGCCTCGACTCGGTGGCGCAGGCGGGCGGGCAGCACCTGTTGCAGCTTCACCAGCGCCCGCGCCGATGACTCGTCGATCCCCTCGACCGCGCCCAGCGCCGCATTGCGCAGCCCGAGCGTGATCGCGACGGCCTCTTCGTCATCGAGCAGCAGCGGCGGCAATGCGGTACCGGCCTCCAGTCGGTAGCCGCCGATCGAACCGAGGCTGGCGTGCACCGGATATTCCAGTTCGCGCAGCCGCTCGATATCGCGGCGCACCGTCCGGACCGTCACGCCGAGGCGTTCGGCCAGCTCGGGGCCGGTCCATTCGCGGCGGGTCTGCAACAGGGAGAGCAGTTGCAGCAGGCGGGCGGCGGTCTCGGTCACAGACTCCAGTATCCGCCCGAATGAGGACCGAATCCGACCTCATTCACACCTACCGTGGCGATTGTGAACGCAGACCGAGACACCATCCAGATCATCGGGGCCCGCGCGAACAACCTGCGCAATATCTCCCTGGCCATCCCCAAAGGCAAGATCGTCGTCTTCACCGGCGTATCCGGATCGGGCAAATCGTCGGTGGTCTTCGGCACCGTGGCCGTTGAATCGCAGCGTCAGCTCAATGAGACCTTCACCTGGTTCATCCGCAATCGACTACCCAAGTACGAGCGGCCCGAGGCCGATGTGATCGACAATCTGGCTCCCGCGGTGGTGGTCGACCAGAAGCCCATCGGCGGAAATTCCCGCTCCACGGTCGGCACCATGACCGATATCCAGTCCATCATTCGGGTGTTGTTCTCGCGATACAGTGAGCCGAGTGCCGGTGAGGCAACGCGATATTCGTTCAACGACCCGCTGGGCATGTGTCCGGAGTGTGGCGGGCTGGGCCAGGTCGTGCGACCGGATCTGGACAAGCTGCTCGATACCGCGAAAACACTCAACGAGGGTGCCATCAACTTTCCGCCGTTCGCGGTGGGGACATTTCAGTGGCAGATCTACGCGGAGTCCGGCCTCTTCGATCCGGACAAGCCCTTACGCGACTTCACCCCGGATGAGTGGCAGTTGTTCCTGCGCGGCAATGGATTCCGGGTGCCACGTCCGAACAAGACCGGTTCGATGGGCAGCAATGCCTACGAGGGACTGTTGGAGCGCTTCGACCGGCTATACATCAAACGCGACCTCGGTGCGCTGAGCGACAAGATTCGCGCAGCGGCGATGGAGGTGGTACATGCCCGGACCTGTCCCGAATGCGGCGGCGCTCGGTTGAATTCCGCCGCACTCGCGAGCCGGATCAATGGGCTCGGCATCGCCGACTTCGGCCGCATGGAGGTATCCGATCTCATCGAAGTGCTCGGGGAGCTCGATAAGACCGCCGCCGCACCGATCGCCGATGCCGCCATCGCCCGGCTGCGCCGGATCGAGGAGGTCGGTCTCGGTTATCTCTCGCTGGATCGCGAGACAGCCACGCTTTCCGGCGGTGAAGCACAGCGACTCAAGGTCGTTCGGCATCTCGGCTCCAGCCTCACCGGGATGACCTACATCTTCGACGAACCCAGCGTCGGCATGCATCCGCGTGATATCGGCCGTTTGAACAAGTTGCTGATCCAGTTGCGCGACAAGGGCAATACGGTGTTGGTGGTCGAACACTCCCCCGATGTCATCGCCGTCGCCGACCACATCGTGGATATGGGGCCGGGCGCGGGCGGACACGGTGGTCAGATCGTCTTCCAGGGCACCGTCGACAAGCTGCGCACGTCGGGCACGTCGACCGGTGAGCGGCTACGGCGGGTGCAACCGGTCAAAAGCGCGAGCCGCACACCGACCGGCTGGCTCACAGTCACCGGCGCGGACTCGTACAACCTGAAGAATCTCACCGCACGGTTCCCGACCGGCGTGCTCACCGCGGTCACGGGTGTGGCGGGTTCGGGCAAGAGCACATTGGTATCCGGCGCGTTCGCGCAGGCCTACCCGCAGGCGATCGCGGTGGACCAGTCCGCCATCGCCGCCTCCCGACGCTCGAGCCCCGCCACCTATGTCGGCATCATGGACCCGATGCGGCAGGTTTTCGCCAAGGAGCACGGCGTCAAGCCCGGACTGTTCAGCTTCAATTCCGAGGGTGCGTGCACCGAATGCGGCGGTGCGGGTGTCATTTTCACTGATCTGGCGTATATGGATCCGATCACCGCGGTGTGCCAGAGCTGCCGCGGACGCCGCTACCGTCCCGAAGTATTGAGCTATGTCGTGCGCGGTGCATCCATTGCCGATGTGTTGGATATGACCGCGGAGCAGGCTCTCGACTTCTGGAATGGCAATGCTGGCACCAAGATTCGGGCACCGTTGCGGGCATTGAATGAGGTGGGTCTCGGCTATCTGACGCTCGGTCGCTCGCTGAGTTCACTGTCCGGCGGTGAACGTCAACGGATCAAACTCGCCGATCACCTGCACCGAAGCGGCGGCATATACATTCTCGACGAGCCGACCACCGGACTGCACATGGCCGATGTCGACGCGCTGATCGCCCTGCTGGACCGGCTGGTCGACGCGGGCAATACGGTCATCGTCATCGAACACGATCTCGAGGTGGTCAAACGGGCCGACTGGGTGATCGATCTAGGACCGGACGGCGGCAAGCACGGTGGCGAAATCGTCTTCACCGGAACACCTTCGGCGCTACTCGACGATCAGCGCTCCATTACCGCCGATTATCTGCGACGCAGCGTCGCATGATGCCCGGTCGCGGCTCCTCGATGCGACCGCACCGCCGCGGACGAGATTTCGATACGACAAGCGCATCCAGAGCTTGCCCACACCGGCGCCGGACAAGCGCGGCATGACAACCGAGCGGCCCGTCGTCAGCAACAGCAGGTCGGCGATGCGGCCACATACCTCGTCTCCGGCGCCGACCGCCCAGTCGGCGTCGGTCGCGACGAGCCGAAAGCCCTCGAGCCGGTGCTTCGCCCAGAACGGCCACCCCATCGTCCACACCCGGACGGCCGCCGTCGCCGCGGCTTCGATCGGCAGTTCGAGCCGCCTGCCGGTCGGGATCGCGATGTCCTGACCGTGCACCATGATGTCGAAGAGGATATTGCGATAGTTGGTGACCAGCGGCAACTTTCGCGATGCCGCATGCGCGCGGATCTCCGCGGCGAGGTCATGTTTCGCGTCGGCATACCGAACGGACACATCGTGATTCATCCGATGGAACCGCCCGCGCGCCCGCAACCCTTCGCGAACCATATCCACCGGACCGGGCGGTTGCGGCGCCAATGCGATATGCGCGGCCACATCCCGAATCCGCCAGTTCGCACATAGCGACGGCAGCTCCCACTCATTCGGCGCGAGGTCGTCGAGTACATCGGCGACGGCACGTCGGTGCTGCTCGATGACCCGCCACTGCGCATCCCGGTCCATCGCGGCCTCCGATACTTTAGTCAGCTTCACTGACTACTATAGTCAGATAGGCTGACCAACTCAAGGTCGTGTCGCGTCGCGAGGACGTATTGCTCATGTCATGTCGTGGCGCGACTGGTTCGATACCGGCCCGGGGTGGTGCCGATGATGTTGGTGAACGCGGTGATGAAGCCGCTCGGGTTCGCCCAGCCGCATGCGTGGGCGACGTGGGTCGTGTCGTGGCCGTCCGCGAGCAGGACTAGTGCGTGATAGGTGCGTAGTTGGGTACGCCACTGATAGAAGGTCATGCCGAGTTCGTTGTGGAACAGTCTGCTGAGCGTGCGTGCGCTGGCTCCGATCTGTTGCCCGAGTTCGGCGAGTGAGCTGTTGTCCGCAGGTTGCTGGTAGAGCAGTCGCGCAATGGCTTGCAACCGATCGTCGCGGGGTTCTGGCAGCTGTAACGGCTGCTCGTGTGCTTCGCGGAGTTCATCGACCAGAACTCGGCGCAGGCGAGCGAGCGCGGCGCGATCGAATTCGCGTGGGCCCGTGAGGGTTAGCAGGATTTCACGGGCGAGGTCGGAGACCATGAACACCGCAGGCCGCTCCGGTGCGAGCCGGGCCAGGGATGCGGGGAGGAACAGGACCCGCATATCGGTGTGGCTGTGCGCGCGGTGATAGTGCGTGAAACCGGCAGGGGTCCACGCGACTCGATTGGCCGGAACGATCGATGTGCCACGTTCGGTGTGCACCGACAGGACGCCACGGGCCGCGTACACCAGGTGTCCACGCGGATGGGAATGCACCGTGCTCGTTCCCCCCGACGGCCAGAGATGGACACCTCCGGAGGGCCATAGACGTGACGTCGGACCGGACGGGCGAAGTTGGCGGCCAACGGGCATATGTTGGCATTCTACCGGTAGCCAGCCATAGCGCCTCCTGGCCACAGTTAACGCATGCATGATGACCTCCACACAGCCGTCACGGGCGAAGCGATAGTTCCGACAGCCGCACCGAGTACGACAATGCGAGCCGCGGTCTGTGTCAGGGCCGGTGGCCCGGAAGTGCTGGAGATTCGTGAGCTTCCAGTACCGGCGCTTCGGGCGGGCTGGAGTCTGGTGCAGGTCAAGGGCGTGGGCTTGAACCGATCTGAGCTGCGGACCCGTCAGGGGCATTCCCCGAACGTGCGGTTCCCGCGTGTGCTCGGAATCGAATGTGTGGGAACCGTGGCGGCCTCGACCGATCCCACATTGCCGGAGGGGACGACCGTCGCGGCGGTGATGGGCGAGATGGGCCGAGAGTTCGACGGCGGCTATGCCGAGTACGCGTTGGTGCCGAACTCGCTGCTCATGCCCGTCACGACCACGTTGCCCTGGGATGCGTTGGCCGCGCTACCCGAAACCTACTTGACCGCACAGGGCTCGCTGGACGCGTTGGGGGTGGCGCCGGGCAACACGGGACGGCTGCTGATCCGCGGCGGGACCTCATCGGTAGGGATGGCCGCCGCGTCGATCGCGTCCGGCTACGGGCTCGAGATCGCGGCCACGACTCGGCGACCAGGCAAGATCGACGCATTGACCGCGGCTGGCGTCGACCACCCGCTCCTCGACACCGGTGAATCGCTGACGGCACGCGTGCACGCGGTATGGCCCGAGGGACCGGACTACGTTCTGGATCTTATCGGGACGAGCACGGCGCTGGACTCGTTGCGCCTGGTCCGTCGTGGCGGGACGGTGTGTGTATCGGGCTCGCTCAGCGGTTGGCTGATCCGAGATTTCGAACCGATCGCGATGATCCCCTCCGGCGCCAAGCTCACGGCTTTCCACAGCGACAACTTCAAGGGCAGCGCGGGCACGAGCGTCTTGCAGCGCGTCATCGACCAGGTCGAGGCGGGCGTCTGTCGACCCAATATCGACCGTGTCTTCGGCCTGGACGACATCGTCGCGGCTCACCGCTACATGGAGAACAACCAAGCCAGCGGGAAGGTTGTCGTGGTGCCCTAGCATCCTGCTGGCATCCTGCTGACCGAGACGGCCGGTACACCGATCCCGGGTCGAGGCGGCAGGCTGAAATCGGGCTTCCCGCGGTGAGCGCACTGCGGGGTTGCGCCATTTGCCTGGACGTTCGGGCCGTGCCAGCGGCCGGTGAGCCGTCCTTGTCATGGCTGGTTGCGCGGTGGCTGTCGATGACCGAAGGAGTGTTATGACGATCGGAGTGGAGCCTGTGCGACGACCGGAGGCCGCCTTCGGAAGGGCGGGCGCAGATGGTTCGGTCGTGGTGGAACTCGATGGGGCGTGCGGGCTTTCGCGGGAGCGAATCGGGGGGAAGGCGTGGAGCGTTGATCATATGCGGGGGTTGGGATTGCCGGTGCCACCCGCATTTGTGCTGACGACCGAGGCCTGGGCGGAGTTCGGGACCAACGGTGGGCTGCTGGATGCGCAGATCTGGGCGGGTGTGCAAGACGGTATCGCCGCGTTGGAGCGCGGGACGGGGCGGGGCTTCGGTGCCACTAACCATCCGTTGCTGGTGTCGGTGCGGTCCGGGGCGGCGGTGAGTATGCCGGGGATGATGGATACCGTTCTGAACCTGGGGATGAACGATTCGGTCGAGGCAGCGCTGACCGCCGAGACTCGAAATCCGGGATATGCCAGCGATACTCGGCGGCGGTTCCGCACCCAGTATCGGGAGATCGTGCTCGGTGACCCGAATGGCATCGTGCCGGAAGATCCGTGGGAGCAGTTGCGTGGCGCGATCACCGCGGTATTCCGTTCGTGGGATTCCGCACGGGCCAAGACCTATCGCCGCACCCGGGGTGTTTCCGATGCACTCGGCACGGCGGTCACGGTGCAGGCCATGGTTTTCGGGAACCTCGACGCGCTATCGGGGACCGGCGTGCTGTTCAGCCGCAATCCGAATACCGGTGCGCGTATGGCCTTCGGCGAATGGTTGGTGGGTGGGCAGGGCGAGGATGTCGTCTCGGGGCGCACCACGCCGCGCCCACTCGACGAACTCGCGGTGGCGCTACCGGAGGTGCACGGCCAATTGCTCACCGCCGCTGAACTGCTCGAACGCGACGGTCGCGATATCCAGGACATCGAGTTCACCGTCGAATCCGGACGCTTGTGGCTACTGCAGTCTCGCCCGGCGAAACGTTCGGCGCGTGCGGCGGTTCGCGCCGCCGTCGCTATGGTCGACGAGGGGCTCATCGATGCCGACGAGGCACTGCGCCGGGTCGAGGCCGACCAGGTGCGTGCCGTCCTACGGCCCGCATCGGGCGAAGACACCGGGTTGATCCCGCTGGCCGAGGGCGAATCCGCTTGTCCCGGACTCGCCTCCGGCGTTGTGGTCACCGATTCCGACGAAGCCGAAACCCGTTCGGCCGCAGGCGAGCAGGTGATCTTGGCACGTCCGACCACCAGTCCGGACGATCTGCACGGGATGATCGCGGCGCAGGCCATCGTCACCGAACTCGGCGGAGCTACCTCGCACGCCGCTCTGGTCAGCCGGGAGCTGGGCCGGCCGTGCGTAGTCGGCTGCGGCGCCGGGGTTGTCGCGGCATTGGCCGGTCGCATCGTCACGGTCGATGGTGGGGCCGGTACCGTGTGGCCGGGCCGAGTGAGCGGTAAGGCGGTGGATGCCTCGGTAATCGAGGATGTCGAGCGACTCGCACAGTGGGCACAGGTCGATTCGGCCGAGCTGCCCGCGTTCCTGTCGAGACGGAACGAAGAACGTTCAGCGGCAACGGGTTTCGATGCAGCGCGGGTTCCGCAAGATAGCAACGGCAACAAGGTCTCCGAACTCGCCGTCCTGCGCCTGATCGCCATCAAAGGTCGAGTCGAGCCGGACGCCATCGCCGCAAGCCTCACAATTTCGGAGACCGAAGCCGCGTCGCACACTGCAGATTTCGTGGAACGCGGGCTATGCGCCAGCACGCCTGTCGGCGTTCGCCTGACCCCGCAGGGCCGCGAACAACTCGCCCAACTTCTCGAACACGAGCGCGCCGATCTCGACCGTAGCGACCTCGCCGCGGCCTACGATGAATTCTGCGAGTTCAACGCCGAGCTGAAGGCCGTCATCACGGCCTGGCAGATGAAGGACGCGAGCACGGTGAACGATCATTCCGACGACACCTATGACGCAGCGGTTTTAGCGCGCTTGACCACACTGCACCACGGCGTCACACCCCTCGTCCGACGCATCGGCGCCATCGCGCCGCGCCTGGCGCCCTACAGCGGTCGCCTGACCCGCGCCGTGGAGCGGATGAACGGCGGCGACCACAGCTGGGTGGCACGGCCGATCATGGACAGCTATCACACGGTGTGGTTCGAATTGCACGAGGACCTCATCGGTCTATGCGGCCTGAGCCGCGCCGATGAGGCCGCCGCGGGCCGAGCCCACTAGCGCGATGTTCATCGATAGCGCCCGGCGGCGATGGGTGGAATTCGCCCAGATCGACAATGTCCGCGACCTCGGCGGACTTCCGGTGATCGGCGGCGGCACAACCCGATTCGGCGTCGTCTACCGCTCCAGCACCCCCCAGCATCTCACCCGGGACGATCTGGCCCGGCTGACCGGCCCGGTCGGCTTGCGCACGCTGATCGACCTGCGCAATCCGGACGAGGTACTACGCGAGGGCTATGGCCTGCTAACCGGCAGCGCGACGGTGCGGATGGTCAATCTTCCGGTGCGCAAGGCGACCGACGTCGTCGCGACCCCCGCCGATCTGGTTCCCGACGGCAGACAATACGACCTGGTCGCGCTCTATCGCGAACTCCTCTTCGGCAGTGGCGAATCCATTGTGTCGGCAGCCCGGCTGATCGCCGATGCCCAGCGGCACTCGGTCGTTTTCCATTGCGCCGCAGGCAAAGACCGCACCGGCATCCTCGCGGCCGTGGTGCTGGACGCGGTGGGTGTCCCCGCGGAGGCCATCGCCGCCGATTACGCGCTCACCGGTGAACGCCTGGAACGCATCCGTGAACGCTTGGACGCGCTGCCCTCCTATCACGGGCTGCCACCAGTCCGCACCGGCATCCTCGCGGTCGATCCGGATGTCATCATCCGGTTCCTCGACGAATTGCACCGCGACCAAGGCGGATCGGCCGAATGGCTGCGCACCAATGGACTATCCGGCGCTGAGCTGGCCCAGCTCCGCGCGGTGCTCGTCGGCTAGTCCCCCGCAGTGGCGACTGTTCACCCGGAATTACCGCCGAAGGTCCAGTATGGTCACCAGCGTGCACGACGATGTCGACTACACCAAGCTGGTCAGCCCAGCCGAGAAGAAGAAATTGGCCAAGCAGAACAGCTTGATGTACGGCGGACTGATCGCCATCGGCGTCGTCATCCTCCAGGGCTTCCTCACGGCCTCGCCGCTGGGCACATCCGGCCGGATCTCCATGATCGCCTTCGCGATCTCGCTGCCACTGCTCGCGGTGCTGCTGATGCTCGACGAATGGCAGTCGGGCGAACAAGCGCCGAGCCCGAGCATGACCGATGAGGCGGCCAAGGCCATCGCCTTGCTCAGCTCGCTCGTCGGCGTCGTCGCGGCATTCTGGCATATCGACTGGAGCGCGGGTGTCGCGGTGATCGCGGCCGGAGTGGTCGCGCTCGGCGTCTACGGAACGCATTTCAGCAGTACGAGTTTCAGCCAGGCAGTGCTGCGCCGTAACCAGCAGCGGGCTGCCGCGACCCAGGCGACACCACCCGTGACGGAAACGTCGCCACCCGCACCCCAATCACCGGCGTCTCAACCACCAACGCCCCAACCATTGGCATCTCAGCCGTCGGCTCCCCAGTCCCCAGCAGCTCAGTCCACTGCTCCTCGCCCGACTGCGGACCAGCTCGAATCACCCCAGACCGCAACCTCCGAGCCAACGGCACCTGGACCAGCGAACCCCCAATCAGCAGCTACCGAGCCATCGGCACCTGAGCCGACAGCCCCGGGGGCGACGACACCCGCGTCCACAACGCACGAGGCGACAACATCCGGGTCGACCGCTCCCGAACCAACGACGGCCGAGCTAAAAAAGCCCTGACCAGCCACGCCCCAGACACCGCTGCCGAACCGATTACCGCCGCTGCGACGACACGCGCGTCCACGGCTCCCGAGCCAACTCGGAGCAGCTGACGACACCATCATCCGAATCCCCGAAAAGACCCGGAAGCAGCCGCCAACCCCTCACCCCGCCATCTGAATGTCTCAGACCCGACCTCAATGAGGTCAGCGCACGTCATCATGAGCCTTATGGCGACGCGCGAGGTAGTGAGAGCAGGCGCGTTCACGAGGATCTACGACCCGGGCGACGGGGAAACACACCCCTGGTACATCAACGACCACACCATCGTCCGCGATGAATTCGGCCGCTGGCATCTGTTCGGCATCACCCATCCGGAACCGGCAGACCCGTTCCACGAAACGGAATTCGCCCACGCCACCGCACACCAACTCCAGGGACCGTGGACCAAGCGAGCTCCAGCCCTGACCGTCGATCCGGATTACGGCGAAACCCATCTGTGGGCACCGCATGTCATCGGCGTCGATGGCCGCTACTACATGTTCTACGCGGGCGGCGGCCCCGATCGCACCGCCGCCACCATCAACCTCGCCACCTCGACCGATCTGTTCCGCTGGACCCGCGGTCGAGCCGGACCGCTGTTCCGTGACGGCTACGACGCGAGAGATCCGATGGTCTTACGCATCGGCGAAAAATGGGTCATGTACTACTGCGCCACTAGCACACCGAGCGGTGGACACCACGTCGTCGCCTATCGGACCAGCGGCGATCTCTGGCACTGGGGCGACCGCCACATCGCATACACCGACCCCACCATCGGCACTGGAGCGGGCAATACCGAATCACCCTTCGTGGCGCAGCACGGCGGCTGGTGGTATCTGTTCGTCGGTCCACGCCCGCACTACGTCGGCACCGACGTATTCCGCAGCGACACCCCCTTTCGGTTCCGCATCGGCGACAAGATCGGCCATATCGCCGCCCACGCCGCCGAACTCGTGTGGGACGACGACCGCTGGTGGATCACCAGCGCGGGCTGGGCCCAGGGCGGCGTACACCTCGCACCACTCACCTTCCCCACCCAGCGTTCCGTCACCGCGGACGTTCCCCGCTGAGCGCTCGCACCATACCGGCCACCAGCACCCTGGTCTGCTCGAACGACGCTTCGGATACCGCCGGTGCGTTGACCACCGTGCGCATGACCCCCAGCCCGAGCAGCAGCGCACCGATCAGTTCCGCACGCAAGTCACCGTCCGCACCGCCCAGGCGCGTGGCCATCTCGCGCAGATAACCATCGCAGAGTTGCGCGCGCAACTGGTCGCGCACCACGTCATGACCGGCCGATCGCAGCCCCGCAACCAGGGGATGCTCACCGCCGAATTCGGGCCAGTCATCGAACACGACATCGCGCAGAAGGGCATCCGCGATCGAGACAACGGGTCGATGCCGGTCGGCCGCAACCCCTTTCGGAATCTCGATATGCATCGCCTCGGCGTAGAGCTTTTCCTTGGAACCGAAGTACCGGAACACCAGCGCCGGATCGACGCCCACATCACCGGCGATATCGCGGACTCCGGTGCGGTCGAATCCGGTCGTGGCGAACCGCATCCGGGCGGCATCCAAGAGTGCGGATCGGGTGGCGGCACGGTCGCGCCGACGGCCCGGCGCTGCGGTTTCGGTCATCTAGTCAGCATAAGTCACCAATTGTTGACTTGCGTCTCGCAACCCTCCTAGCCTCGATGTCATCGGCCGATGACTCATCCGCAAACGATTCCAGGAGACGCGATTCGATGCGCACCTACGTGATAACCGGCGGTACCGACGGCATGGGCAAGGGTCTCGGCCTGCACTTCCTCGGCCGCGGCGACCGTGTGCTCGCGGTGGCCAGCGGCGCGGTGAAGGGCGCCCGATTCCTGCGCGAGGCCGCCGACCTCGGCGCCGCCGACCGGGCCAGCTTCATCCAGGCCGACCTGAGCACGCTCGCGGGAATGCACAAGGTCATCGCGGAAGCCGCGGCGGTCACCGATACCGTCGATGGTGTCGTCTTCGGTGCGCAGAACTTCCGGTCCGAACGTCAGCAGACCGCCGATGGCTTCGAATACACCTTCGCCCTGGCCTACCTGAGCCGCTATGTCATCGGACACGGACTCTTCGACGCACTCGAACGCGCCGAAGCCCCGGTCATCATGAATATCGCGGGTCCGGGCGGACTGCCGGGCAGCATCGAATGGGACGATCTACAGCTACGAACCGGTTTTCGCGGCATGCGCGCGGCCATGCAGTCCTCGCGCTGCATCGACCTGCTCGGCGTGGCATTCGCGCAACGTCACCCGGGAGCCCGCACACGATATGTGCTGTACAACCCGCTCATGGTGCGTACCGCCATGGCCGACCCGCTGCCGACAGCGCACCGCATCGTCACCAAGACGTGGCTCCTGCTCGCCGGTCAACCGGTGCGCAAGGCCATCGTCCCCATCGCCGAACTGATCGACCATCCACCGACCGAACCGGTCGCCGCTTTCCGGCGCCGCACGCGACTCGCCTTGGCGGGCAAGGATTTCGATCCCGAGCGTGCCCGGCGGCTCGACGCGATCACCGCCGAGTTGGTCGACAGCCGGGTCACCGGCGGATAACGACATCGAACCCGCTCGCCCGAAGCCGACCACCGGCGGCCCCCTTCGGATAGATAATCCTGGAGGGGGCCTGCGCGTTGGGAGGCAGTCGGGATGGCGCGGATCGGGGTCATGAGCGTGTCCGATGGGCGTGATTATGTGCACGCCGGGATCGCCGAGTTCATCGGGTCGGCCGAGGATCGGCTGGTCACCGCGTTGCGGGCGGCCGGGCACGAGGTTATCCGCGGCTCGGCCCAGATCAGTACCAACGCACTGGCCGGATCGGTGGCACGTGAAGTGGCGGCCGCCGGTGTCGATCTCACGGTGCTGCATTATGCGGTCTGGGCGTTCCCGCACTTCACCATGCTGGCCGCGGGTGCGACGCCGGGGCCGCTGCTGTTGCTGTCCAATATCGATCCGGTGCAACCCGGCATGGTCGGCATGCTGGCCGCGGGCGGTGCGCTGGACCAGATCGGCCGCGCGCACACTCGATTGTGGGGCGATCCGGCCGATACCGAGTTGATCGAGACGATCGGTACTCGGGCGAGCGCGGCGGCCGCGGTATCGAGTTTGCGCGGCAGCACTTTCGGGCGCTTCGGCGGTCGGCCGATGGGGATGAATACGGCCGTCGCCAATACCGATCAGTGGCAACGCCTGTTCGGCATCGACGTCGAGGAGATCGACCAGTGGGAGATCGTCCGCCGAGCGGAACAGGCCGACGCCGGTGAGGCGAAGGGTGCGCGAGAGTGGTTGGAGCACAATACCGCTGGTGTGCACTACGACGGTGTGAAGCTCACTCCGGAATTGCTGGAACGCCAGATTCGCTCGTATCTCGCCGTGCGTGAGCTGATCGAGGAATGGCGGCTGGACTTCTCGGGTATCAAGGGCCAGCCCGAGCTCACCCAGTATTTCGCCACCATGGATATCACCGAGGCGTTCCTCAATGACCCCTACGATTGGAACGGCCCCAAACGACCCCATGTGTGTGCGACCGAAGCCGATATGGACGGCGCACTCACCATGCGGCTGCTGCACCAGATCGCCGGTACCCCGGTGCTTTTCGCCGATGTTCGGCACTATCACGCGGACCGCGATATCTGGGATCTGTGCAATTCGGGCCAGCACGCCACCTGGTTCGCGGCCCGCAGCGACGAACCGACGGAGAATCTCGCCAACGTACATCTCTATCCGGAGGTGTTCTTCTTCCCGGCGGGTGGTGCGTCGGTGCATCATCTCGCCGCACCCGGCCGCATGACCCTGGCTCGCCTCACCCGCAAGGGCGGTGACTACCGAATGCAGTTGATGCTTGGCGATTTCGAGACCTATGACCAGGCGACCAACGAGGCGCTGATGAAACAGTCCACTTGGGAATGGCCGCATGCCTTTGCCCGGTTGGACGCACACGCCGACGATTTCCTGTCCCGCTTCGGCGCCAACCATATTCACGCCGTCCCGGGTGACCATCGGGCCACTGTCCGGGCGGCCTGCGATCTGCTCGATATCACTCTCGACGAGTTCACCCGATGACGAGCGCATTTCTCGGTGTCGATATCGGGACCTCCAGCTCCAAGGGAGTGCTGGTCCGGTCGGACGGTACTGTTATCGCTAGATCCGAACGGACGCATGGTGTTTCGACTCCGCGACCAGGCTGGTTCGAACACGATGCCGAACAGATCTGGTGGGCGGAGTTCCGTGCGATCATCGGCGAACTCCTCGCTGCGGCCGACGGCACGACTCTCGACGCACTCGCGGTATCCGGCATCGGCCCGTGTCTGCTGCCCGCCGATGCCGCCGGAAAACCGCTGCGCCCGGCCATCCTCTACGGCGTCGACACCAGGGCTACCACCGAAATCGCCGAATTGAACAACGAATTCGGTGCCGCAGCGGTACTCCAGCGCGGCGGTTCACCGTTGACCAGCCAGGCCGTCGGCCCGAAGTTGCGCTGGCTGGCCCGGCACGAGCCGCAGATCGCGGCGGGTACCCAGATGCTGTTGATGGCGAGTTCATTTCTCGTGCACCGACTCACCGGGCGCTATGTGCTCGATCATCAATCGGCCAGCCAGTGCGTCCCGATGTACGACCTGCGCCACTGCGATTGGGCGTACGACTGGGCCGCAGCGGTTGCGCCCGGTCTGCCGCTGCCCGAATTGGCCTGGCCCACCGAAGTTGTCGGCAAAGTGAGTGCGACGGCCGCCTCGGCGACCGGGCTCCCCACGGGACTACCGGTCACCACCGGAACCACCGATGCCTGGGCCGAGGCCGCCAGCGTCGGCGTTCGAACACCCGGCGACGCGATGATCATGTACGGCACAACCATGTTCCTCGTCAATGTGCTGACCGAGCCACGCCCGCATCCCGGCCTCTGGCTCACCTGCGGTGCCTGGCCCGGCACCTATACATCGGCGGCGGGCATGGCAACCTCCGGCGCGGTCACCGATTGGCTGCGCAACATCGTCGGCGGCGACTTCGCCGGCCTGGTGGCCGAGGCCGCCGAAGTCCCGGCCGGCAGTCGCGGCCTGCTCGCGCTCCCGTACTTCGCGGGCGAGCGCACGCCACTGTTCGATCCGGATGCCAGGGGCATTATCGCGGGCCTGACCCTTGGCCACGGGCGTGCCGAGCTCTACCGCGCGGTGCTGGAGGGCATCGCCTACGGGGTGCGGCACAACCTCGAAGCGATGGCGGGCGGACATACCCCGCGGCTGGTCGCGGTCGGCGGCGGGACGAAGGGCGGGTTGTGGACCCAGATCGTCAGCGATGTGACCGGACTTCCGCAGCAACAACCGGCCGACACCGTCGGCGCCTGCCTCGGTGACGCACTGCTCGCGGCGGAGGCCGTGGGTGTCGATACCGCAGGCTGGAACCCGGTCATCGGGGTGGTGCAGCCCGATGCGGATCGCGGCGCGATCTATGCGTCGTATTACCGCCGCTACCGCGAGCTATACGAATCCACCGTGGATATCGCTCATTTTCTCGCAGCGGAGCAACACCGATCCGCTCACCTGCAATAGAGCCGCCGCCTATGCCAGGATGCCAGGCAGTTATCACGAGGACTTCGATGCCGACAATCACCATCTCTTACCTGAAGCGCGCGGGCCATGCCGCCGTCACCGACCGATACGGCTGGCCGGGGCTGTGAACGTCCCGGGTTCGGCATCGGAACTCTGGCGGCTCGACGCCGCACGGACCCGCTCGATCAGCGCGGAGAATCCGACCGGCTCCCCCGGTGCCGGAGCTCGCGCGATCGAGGGCACCGGCGCACATGCGGCGCGACTGCTGGGCCCGGGGTGGAAAATCTCCCCGTCAATTCACCTCGATGCGGGCGAAACCGCGACGCTGGCAGACATTTCCGGCTCCGGTGTGCTGACCCACTGCTGGCTCACCACCGACCGCACGGCGCTGCGACAGCTCACGCTCCGCATGCACTGGGATAACGAGCCCGAGCCGTCGATCGACCTGCCACTCGGCGATTTCTTCTGCAACGGCTGGGACGAGTTGGCATTGGTGCAATCCGAGATGGTGGTCGTCGCTCCCGCCGGTGGACTGAACAGCTTCTGGCCCATGCCTTTTCGCGCGCACGCCAGGATCACACTGCACAACGGCAGTGACCGCGCGGTGCCGGTCTACTACCAATTCACCTATACCGAGCAGGATGTCCCCGACTCCGCCGGGTATCTGCACGCGCTACGCCGCCATAGCACGCCACTCGGCGCGCCCGCCGTCCACACAATTCTCGACACGGTACCGGGTCCGGGCCGATACGTCGGCACCTACCTGGCGATTCGCCCCGGCGCACCGGGCTGGTGGGGCGAGGGCGAGCTGAAGTTCTACCTCGACGGCGACACCACCCATCCAACGCTGTGCGGCACCGGCACCGAGGATTACTTCGGTGGCGCATGGAATTTCGATCTCGACGGCGCTTACCACACATATTCCACGCCCTATCTCGGCCTGCACCAAGTCGTGCCGCCCGATGAGATCTACCAGCCGCATCAGCGATTCGGGATGTACCGCTGGCATATTCGCGATCCGATCTGCTTCCAGCAGGAGTTGCGCGTGACGATTCAGGCCCTCGGCTGGCATCATGACGGCACCTATCTACCGCTGACCGAAGCCGATATCGCGACGACGGCGCTGTGGTACCAGAGCCACCTAATCGCGGCCTAACTCCTCATCCGGGAATTCCATGGCGAGTAGCTCATCCGCGCGGTGCAACGCATCGTCCATCGCCGACTCGATGCCGTCCATGACCGAAAGTCCGTCCAGCAGATCGGACAACTCGCGGCGGGCGGCTTCCAATTCCGCGACCGCCGGATCGATGCGATACCACCCGACACTCTCATGCCACCAAGCGTTTTCGTCGATCCACGCCCACATGACAGCGCGCACCAGCACGGCATCGGGGGTGTACATCTGGAAGCACTCATCCGATTCGGCGGCGCGGTGCTCGAGTTCGTACACGCCGTCGGGAAGCAGGCGAGCCTGGATGTAAGCGTGCTCGCCGCGTTCGACCACGATCGCCGGATATTCCGGGTCGGGTGGTTCGCGCAGCAGATCGTCCAGCAGCGGATCGGTCAGGGCGGGCAGTGTGGTTCCGTCGCCCGTGCGGACGTGCACATCGGCGTGCCGATCCGGGTCGTCGCTCACCGCGCCAGTCTGCCGCATCCGGAAATCCGCCATGCGGCGGGGCGAAATGCGGCGGTGCGGCGGGGTTCGGGTGCAAGGTAGTGCTATGCGCGCGGTCGTGATCGAGACGCCTGGGAAATTCGCCGTCCAGTATGTGCTGGATCCGACGCCGGGGCCCGGTGAGGTCGTGGTGCGGGTGGATGCGGTCGGGATATGCGGCACCGATGTGCATATTGCCGACGGCGAGTTCCCGCCGACGCCCTACCCGATCGTGCCCGGTCACGAGTTCGCCGGTTCGGTGGTGGCACTGGGCGTCGAGGCCGATGGCGTCCAGGTCGGCGATACAGTCGCGGTGGATCCTTCGTTGTTCTGCGGCGCGTGTCATTACTGCGCGATCGGACGCGGGAATCTGTGCGAACGGTGGGGCGCGATCGGCGATACCGTCGACGGCGCGATGGCCGAATACGTCGCGGTGCCCGCCGCGAATTGCTATCGGCTGCCCGAGACGCTGCCGACTACGCATGGTGCGCTTGTCGAGCCGTTGTCGTGCGCGGTCCATGCGTTCGACGTACTGCCGCGTGCGCTCGGCGCGCACTATCTGCTGTACGGCGCGGGCACCATGAGTCTGCTGATGTTGCAGCTGGCGCGAGTCGCCGGGGCCGCGTCGGTGTCGGTGGTCGATATCAATACCGCACGACTCGCCGTGGCCGTCGAGCTCGGCGCGGATGCGGCCGCGACCACTGCCGAGGAGTTCGACCGCCCGCAGGGGTGGGAGGTGGTCATCGACTGTACGGGCGCGATCGCCGCCATCGAGGACGGACTCGGCCGGGTACGCCGAGGCGGGGTGTTCCAGCAGTTCGGGGTGGCGCCGGGTGCGGCGACCGCGTCGATTTCACCGTTCCGTATCTACAACGACGAGATCACCATCGTGGGTTCGATGGCGGTGCTGCACAGCTTCGGCCGCGCGGTGGAACTGATGGGCAAGGGCGTCATCGATGCGGACACGATGATCACCCATAGCTTCGGACTGGACGAATTCACTGACGCACTGCAGACCTTCCGCGCTGGTACCGGCCGCAAGATCCAGCTCAGGCCGGAAGCCTGATGGCCACCGTCGCAGGAGTGGACAGCTCCACCCAGTCGTGCAAGGTCGTGCTGTGCGATGCCGATACGGGCGAAATTCTGGACGAAGCGCGCGCCCCGCACCCGGCGGGCACCGCGGTGCCCGCGGAATCCTGGTGGCGGGCATTGTGTGCGGCGGGTGACGGGCTTTTGGATCGGGCCGATGCGGTGGCGATCGCGGGCCAGCAGCACGGGTTGGTCGCACTCGACGCCGATGGTCGGCCGGTCCGGGACGCGTTGCTGTGGAACGATATCCGATCGGCAGCAGCGGCCGAAGAGTTGATCGCCGAACTCGGCGGCCCGCAGGTATGGGCCGATGCGGTCGGCAGTGTGCCCCTGGCCGCATTCACCGTCGCGAAGCTGCGGTGGCTGGCCGATCACGAACCCGAGCATGCCGACCGCACACACCGGGTGCTGCTTCCGCACGACTATTTGACCTGGCGGTTACGAGGTGGTCCATCCGATTCTGCGGTCGAACCGACCACTGATCGCGGCGACGCATCGGGTACTGGCTATTGGTCGCCAACGACCGGTCTGTATCGCAGAGACATACTCGCCCACGCCTTCCGGGGTCGGACACCCGAACTTCCCCGCGTCGCAGCACCCGCCGAAGTGGTCGGACGCACACCCGCGGGCGCGATCGTCGCGGCTGGTACCGGCGATAATGCCGGTGCCGCAATGGGTTTGGGCATTGCGAACGGTGATGTCGTCATCTCGCTCGGCACCAGCGGCACCGCCTACACGCGCGCCGCCGTACCCAGCGCCGATGCCACCGGGGCCATTGCCGGATTCGCCGACGCGACCGGTGCGTTCCTGCCGCTAGCCTGCACACTCAATGCCGCCCGCGTATTGGACGCCACTGCCGAACTACTCGGCGTCGACAGCGCGGGGATGGAGACCCTTGCGCGCCAGGCCCCGTCGGGATCCGAAGGCGTCGTCATGCTCCCCTACCTCTCCGGCGAACGCACCCCGAACCTGCCGCATGCCACCGGCAGTCTGCATGGTCTGCGACCGGAAACCTTGCGCCCCAGCCATATTGCGCGCGCCGCCGTCGAAGGCATGCTCTGCAATATGGCCGACGCACTCGACCACCTACGCACCGCTGGAATCCCGATCCAGCGTGTCCTGCTGATCGGCGGCGCGGCCCGCTCCGCCCTGGTCGCCGAGGTCGCCGCCCAGATATTCGGGCTCACGGTCGCGGTCCCGGAGCCGAACGAATACGTCGCGCTCGGCGCCGCCCGGCAGGCGGCTTGGGCCCTCAGCGGCACCGCACAGCCACCGAGTTGGCCCACGCGCACCGTCGCCGAGGTCGGCGCTCCAAAAGACAGTGAGATCGGCAAGCGGATCCGAGCGGCGTACGAAAGCGCCCGACAGGCCCTCTACGCTCGATGAATAGGGTGCCGATGCCAGGCCTCGGCACCATGGCCGAAATGCTCGTAGCGACCCACACAGCACTCGAGGTCGCATGACCATTTTCGACCGCCCATACAGGGGACGCCCCGACCCCGGTATTTCCAACCACATCCACACGCGCACCTCAGTCCCACTCCCCCACCCACATTCGCGCCCCCACCCCAGTCTGGACCTCTGATCACGGGGAAACCATGGCGGCAAACGCCGAGAAGCCCCGCCACCATGGCCACCTGATCTTGATTGCGTCAGTGCGCGGCGGTGGTGCCAGCTTTGCGGCCGAAGAAGGTGGCGTCGCCGAGGGAGGTGCCGCTGATGTAGCCCTCGCCGTGGAGGCCGGAGGTGGCGCGGCCCGCGGCGAAGAGGCCGGGGATGGGGAGGCCGTCGAGGTCGAGGACTTGGCCATCCAGGGTGGTGTGGAGGCCGCCGAGGGTGAAGACGGAAGCGCCGGTGCCGCGGCGGTCCCCGGATTCCGCGGGCGGGCGAACGCCCGCTTTCACGTCGATGGCGGCCAGCGGGGGTGTCAGTGGGCGCAGCCAGCGCGGTGCCTTGTGGAAGTCGGGATCGATTCCGCGCGAGGCGAATTCGTTATAGCGCGTGATGGTGGCCGCGAGTGCGCCGGGTGGCAGGGCGAGTAGTTCGTCGAGTTCGTCGATGGATTCCGCGACGTGGGTCGGGCGCACACCCCAGCGTTCGCGTTCGGGCACCTCCTCGTAGCCCTGTTCGTCGAGCACCACCCACACATTCATATCCTGACCGAACAGCGCGGCTTGGCCGATGCGGCCGGGATAGGTGTCCTCGTTGACGAACCGTTGGCCGCGACGGTTGACGATCATGCCGCGCGCGGCGAAACCCGGAATCAGGGAAGCGCCGACCTGACCGGCCGACATATGCCGTACCGCGGCCCCGGCGGCCTGTGCGATGCGGATGCCGCTGCCGTCGTCGGTGCCCGCGCTCACCTTGGTGTGGCCCAGTAGTCGCGGCGCGTTGGCGGCGAGCATCTCGTCGTTGTCGACGAAACCACCGGTGGTGAGTACGCATCCGCGTCGTGCCCGAATGGTGAGCTCCGTGCCGTACCGTCGGGCCACCGAACCAACCACCGAACCATCCTCGCCCAGGATCAGATTCGTCGCATAGGTGTCGTATTGTGCTGTGACACCCGCGGATTCGGCCGCCGCCACCAGACAGTCCAGCAGCAATCTACCGCCGAAATCGTTCGCGGTGGGCCGATGCCCGCGCGGGGCGGGAAGCGCGATTTCGGTGAACGGCCAACTGTTTTCGCCGAGCCACATGAGCCCGTCATCGGTCGGCGGCACCCAGGCGGGAGCATCCCAGAGACTGGGTTTGAATGGCACGCCGCGCTCGACGAGCCAGTGGAAGTGCGCCACGCTGTGCTCGCTGTAGTGCACGATCTTCGCCACATCCGCGCCCGGTCCGAGCGCCGCCACCAGAAATGCCGCCATCTGCTCGGGACTGTCGTCGAACCCGCACGCCTGCTGAATCGGCGTACCGCCGCCGAGGTAGATCTCCCCACCCGACAACGCCGACGCACCACCCGGACCACCCGCCCGATCCAGCACCAAAACCTCGGCACCCGCCGTGGCGGCCTCGAATGCGGCACAAGCCCCCGCACTGCCGTACCCGACAACCAGCACGTCGGTCTCGATGTCATAGGACTTCACCTCGGCGGCGGCACGCGGCGCGACCGATTTGCGGACCGTCATGGCATCGAGGTTGCCGCGGGTCCACCGGATGAAGGAAGCGATCATCTCGCTGGTCGAGCCGAGTGCTCCCGTTCAGTGGGACTGGGGCCGATCGCCGCGTCCCGCAGTCGCGATGGTGTGTGAACGGCGTCACGTTTGCCTATCCCGGCGCCACTGAGGAGAGGAAATCGATGCGGGTCCTTGTCACCGGAATCACCGAGCCGAGCGGTCGCGCGGTGGCGCGCATGTTGTTGGCCGCCGGGCACGAAGTGGCCGGACTGGACCAGCGGTGGCATCGCTATATCGATCCGCGGGTGCGGTTCACGACCGACCGCACCGCCGCTGTCGAGGGCTGTGCGAGCATCATCCATCTGGCCGCACACGGACTCGCCGAAATTGCCGCCGAGGCGCGCGGAATCGGTGCGCGCGTGGTGGTTCCGGTCGGTCCCCACTCGGCGCGACGTGCCGATGCCGAGGCCGTGGCGGTGCTGCGAGCCTCGGGGGCGGACAGCGTGCTGGTGCGCACCGCGCCGATTGCCGGTCGCCGGATCGGACCCGAAACCCGCCGTGCACTGGAGCCGATCCTCGGCTCGAAGTCCGGCGATGGATTCCAACTTCTGCACAGCGACGACCTGGACCGCTTCCTGGTGTCGGCCGCCACCGCACTACCGTCCGGTCACAGCGACGATGGGCTCGAGATCGTCGAACTCGCGGCCCCCGGCGTGGTCACCACCGCGCAAGTGCGCCGCATGATGCGCGAAGCGGGCGTCCACTATTCGGTCTGGGTGCCTGGCTGGTCCGGCCGCCAACCGCTGCTGGATCCCACTGTCGCACAGCAGAAGTGGGGCTTCCACTGTGGTTGGACCGCGCGCGAGGTGGCGGCCGATCTGGTGCGTGGCATGATCGGTCGCAAGCCGGCCGGCGGCGGCTTCCGCAGCCCTCGGGGCGCAATCCCGCTGCCGTCACACGTGATTCCATCGCGTGCCGCGACCTCGGACAACCACCCGCTCACCGATATCGCCCCCGAGGGTCTCGAGGGTGAATTCGATGATCGAGTCGATCAGCGCTACCCGGTCCACACCGCGACCAATACCTCCGAAGCGCTCCCCGGCCCGATGACACCCTTGACCATCGATCTGCAGGCCGGTGCCATCCGCCTCAGTAACGAAGCCATGGGCGAGATGATCGCACTCGACGGAATCGCCTTGGAACACTGGACGAGTCGGGTCACCACCGTGCTCGGCCACCACATCTACATCAATGCCTCGATCGGGGTGCTCGCCGCCGAGAATATGCCGGGCTGGGATGAGGAGAGCATCCGACGCGATGCCTACGGCAATATCCCGGCCGCAATCGCCCTGCAGCCGCACGGCAAGCCGCCGATGCCGACCGGACTGGCCAGCACGCTGGCAACGGCGCGTGCGACGTCGCGAGTCATCGCAACCGCCCGCCGCTTCGGCAAGACGGCCGAACTGATCAACGCCGCATCGCACGCGGAAGCATTGAACGCAAAGGAAATTCGCGCACTCGCCGATGAGCAGTTGCACGTTCGTGCCCTACTGTGGCGCGACCGCCTGCACCAGGCGTGGCAGGCCGCGGCGATCGGTGTGATGATGACCGGCGCCGCCACCGCCATCCACGCACGCGGCAAGGACGCGGGCGAGGTCGCGATCGACCTGACTCGGTTGGAGTCGGCGAAACCCATGCTCGCGGTGGAACGGCTGGCCGAATTCTGCCGCGCCGATGCCGATCTCGCCGACCTTGCACGTGCCGGTGATATCGATGCGGCCCGGGCGATGTCCCCCGCCTTCGCCGCCGCGCTCGACGAAGAGCTGGCGAAGGTGGGGCACCGAGGTCCCGGTGAATGCGAGCTGATCAACCCCACATTCGGTGATCGCCCAGCCCTCTTGGTGAGCGCCGCCGCCCGCGCCGCGCAAATGCCAGCGCCCAAGCGCGAATCCGTGGACCCGTCGCCGAGTCGCACCGCCCGAATGGCCGCGGGAGCCACCGTGGCCAGGGAACGTGCACGTGACGGCGTCGTCCGGATCACCAATTGCCTGCGACTCGCCGTACGCGAGCGGGCCGATCGGCTCGTGCGCGCCGGTCGACTGCGCGAACTCGACGACGCCTGCTACCTCACGCTGGACGAAATCTTCTGTCTTCCAGCGGATGCGGCCGACAAGGTGGCCCGCAGGCGCGCGGAACGCACTCGGTTGCAAACCATCAGAATGCCCGATGTCATTGCTGGACAATGGGAACCGGTCCCCGGTGCGCCGGCCCTCACCGCCGACGAGAGTCTGACCGGTATCGGCGTCTGCGCCGGTGTCGTCGAGGGCCGGGTGAAGGTGGTGCTGTCGCTGGACGACGATATCGAGCCCGGCGACATCCTGGTCGCCGCGGTGACCGACACCGGCCACACCGCCATGTTCGCCTATGCCGCCGCCGTGATCACCGATATCGGCGGGTCCGCATCCCATGCCGCGATCGTCGCCCGCGAATTCGGCATTCCCTGCGTGGTCGACACCAAGACCGCGACGACCAGCCTCGCCGACGGTCAGCGCGTGCGCGTGGACGGCGCGGCCGGGACGGTCACGCTGCTGGCCGACTGAGCACGGCCCCAACTTGGGCCGCCGACCATATGCGGCCCTTGATGAAAGGAACACCCTCGTGAAGACTTCGCGCGCTTTCCGCGGCACGATCGCGGCCGCGGCCGTAGTGCTGGTCGGCGTTTTCCCGGCGCTCGCCGGACCGGCATCGGCGGGTCCGGCACTTTCGGGGCCGGCACCGGTGCTGCGGTCTCCGGGCCAGGCCGATCGGCCGCTGGGTCTGGCGCATGCGCCGAATGCCCGCGATATCGGCGGCTATCCGGCCAAGGGCGGTAGTTCGGTCGCGACCGGTGTCGTGTACCGCTCCGACGCGCTGGCCAAACTCGATGCGAGCGAACAGCAGAAGCTGGTGTCGCTCAACATCACTCAGGTCATCGACTTCCGCAGCCCCATCGAAACCGGACGCGATCCAGATCGACTCCCGGCATCGATTCGCCGCACCGAACAGCCGGTCTACGATCCGGCCAATGACTTCTACCTCATGGTGGCGCGCCTGATCCAGGCCGGACCGGCCGCGCAGCAGGAGGCGCTCGGCAACGGCAAAGCCGCCGAGATCATGCGCGACTACTACGCCTGGTTCGTTTCGAATCCCACTGCGCGCGCCCAGTTCGCCAAGGCCTTCACCGACATCGCGACCGCGCACGGTGCGGTGCTGTACCACTGCACGGCCGGTAAGGACCGCACCGGTTGGATGACCGCGATCCTGATGAGTGCGCTGGATGTGCCGAAGGGCCAGATCTACAACGACTTCCTGGACTCCAACGACAACTTGGCGGCCGGGAACAAGGCGCTGTTGGACGGACTCGTCGCCCATGGCTTGGTGACCGATCGTGCACTGTGGGAGCCGATCCTCGGTGTACAGCGCGAATTCCTGGACGCTGCCTTCGACCAGGTCCAGACTTCCTACGGCTCGTTCGACCGCTTCCTCAGCGATGGTCTCGGGATCGACGGCGCGACACTCGACGCGCTGAAAGCGAAGTTGCTGACCAAGCACTGAGTTCGTGCCGGTGTCACCGCGAAGGTGGCACCGGCTCGGTGAATCTCTCGGCCGCCTCGCCCCGCAGACTCCCCGCGGGCAGCGTCCGGCCACACAACACCAGCAGCAGATGCTGAGCCGAGCCCGCGAGTACCGATCCCGAGCCGTAAACGAAGTCGAGATCGTCGGCCCGCAGCTCGATCCCGTCCAGATCGACGCCGAAGAAGTTGACGCTCCTCGGCGAGAGCGCGCCGAGCACGATTCGCATGCGCTCGGCCGGGACGACACGGTCGAGCCCGAGCGCGACGGTGATATCCAAACCGTGGATGACATCGTGACTCAGCGCACCCGCGTATCCGCCACCCGGCGGCTTCCACGGATGATTCACATTGTCGCGCACCGCGGCAACCAGCTCCTCGGCGGTCAGCGCTGCCGCATCCGCCCGCGCACCCTTATCCGCCATCTTGTTGAAATTCCCACGCGCCTTGAGCATTTCGAGCGCAAATCGCGGCGTGGACATCCGAAACGGCATGGTGATATGCGCGACCACCTCCCGCACCCGCCATCCGGCACACAACGTCGGCTCATCCCACTGCTCGTCCTCCAGCCCGGCCAGCAGTTCCGCCAACTCACCCCGCTCCGCCTCGATCGCCGCCCGCACTTCGATCTCGGTCATCGCATCTCCTCCAACCCATAGCCAGCCCCTCCACCTCCTACGACGAACCCCACGTCCGAAACTCATCGGTCGCCGGGAGAATCGATCAAGATCAGGTGGCACGGTGGCGAGCCAAGTCGCGTTTTGCCGCCACAGTTTCAACCGTGATCACTTGTCCAACCGGGGGGCGGAGCCCGGTTTCCCAAGGGTGGCAAGGGAATAACTTTGCGCGGTGGGGCGTCGGCGGCAACCATGCTTGTTCGCTGCTCTTGGGCGGATCGTGCGGGAAGGTGAGACGGATGCGGCTGGTCATGATCGATGATGATGCCGATGGCGGCGACGCCCTGGCGCACGGACTCGAATTGCACGGGCATCAGGTGGAGCGTAAGCATCGTGGGGCGGATCTACTCCTGGCGCATCAGGGCTATCACGCCGTTATCCTCGATATGGGTCTGCCGGATATGGACGGGTTGCAAGTTTTGCGCAAATTGCGCGAGGTGAGCTCGGTGCCGGTGGTAATTCTCGGCGAACATGCCGATGAGCGTTCGATTGTGCTCGGGCTGCACAGCGGCGCCGACGATTACTTGGTCAAACCCGCGCGCATCGGTGAGTTGGCCGCGCGACTGGAGGCGGTCACGCGCCGGGTCGGCGTTGCCAGTATCGCCCGGGGTAAGACCGTGACCAGTGAGGACGTTCGCGTGGATCTCGCGGCCCGGCGGGTCGAGGTGGCCGGGGAAGTGGTTCCACTCACCCGGCTGGAGTTCGAGTTGCTGCGCGTGTTGGTCGAGCGGCCCGGAATCGCCGTCAGCCGAGAGCAATTGATGGACTGCGTCTGGGGCGACTCGATGCTGGCGGTATCGCGGAAACTGTATGTGCATATGGCCTCTTTGCGCGCGAAGTTGGACCGCCCCGGGCTGATCACGAATATTCGCGGTTATGGCTATCGCTGGGGTCCGGATCCTTACGAAAACACCGCCGAATCGAATTTGCTGCACGCGGTATAGACACCCCCTCCGAGCGTTCCGATCACCGGGACTTGTTCCCGACGCGCGGTCACGGCCGCCATAGCGTCACAACTATGGCGTCGTCCGGCACACCGGTCGCGGAATCAGAACATAGGAGGAGACCCCATGGGGCCAGCATCGCCCAGCGATTCGATGAGGGGTAGTGGCCGGGTGAGTGGTGGGCCCAATAAGGTGCTCGATCGGGTTCGGGATCTGCTCCCGGCGATCCGGGAGCGAGCCGCGGACACCGATCTGCAGCGTCGGGTTCCGGTGGCGAGCATCGGGGAACTGACCGAGGCGGGGGTGTTCCGCATGCTGCAGCCGTCGCGTTTCGGCGGCGACGAAGCCTCCCCGGTGACGTTCTACGAGGTCATTCGCACGATCGCCTCGGCGTGCCCGTCCACCGGCTGGGTTTCCTCAGTGCTCGGCGTGCACCCCTGGCAGTTGGCACTTTTCCCATTGCAGGCGCAGGAAGAGGTATGGGGCGAGGATTCCGACACGCTCATCTCCTCGTCGTACGCGCCGACGGGTCGCCTCACGCCGGTCGACGGCGGTTACGAGGTCAGCGGACGGTGGAGTTTCTCCTCCGGCTGCGACCATGCCCAGTGGGCATTCCTGGGCGCACTGGCTCCGGACGAGCACGGCAACCCCAAGGACTATCTGACAATCCTGGTGCCGCGCAACGACTATCGCATCGACGACGTCTGGCATGTGGTCGGCCTGTCCGGCACCGGCAGCAACGATATCGTCATCGAGAAAGCTTTCGTTCCGCATCACCGCGCCTATAGCGCCACCGAACAGTCGCAGTTGCGCGGCCCGGGGCAGGAGGCCAATCCTGCTGCGCTGTATCGGATTCCGTTCGCGGGTGTCTTCTCCAACACCATTACCGCACCCATTATCGGAGCCGCACAGGGCGCGTACGAGGCGCATATCGAGCGGATGCGCGAGCGAGTCCGGCTGTCCTACGGCGGCCAGAAGGTGGCCGAGGACGCGTTCGCACACGTACGGGTCGCCCGCGCGGGCTCCGAAATCGACGCGGCCATCCTGCAAATGGAACACAACATCGGCGAGCAACTGCGTTATGCCGAAGCGGGCGAAGAGATTCCGTACGAAGTCCGGCTGCGCACCCGCCGCGATCAAGTGCGCGGAACCGAGCGCGCGATCCAGGCGATCGAGCTGCTGTTCGACAACTCCGGTGGCCACTCGATCCGCAAACCCAATCCGATCGAACGGCACTGGCGCGACGCACACGCGGGCAGTGTGCACGTCATCAACGATGTCGAGCGTGCCCTGGCCATGTTCGGCCGCGGTGAATTCGGGCTTCCGGTCGAAGATCGGATGGTCTGATGGACGCGGCGGATACCGGTCGCCACATCACCGTCGACGGCCTGAAACTTCGCTACCACGAGGCGGGTTCGGGTCCGCCGCTCGTGCTGCTGCACGGCTCCGGCCCCGGTGTGTCGGGCTGGGCCAACTTCGGCGCGAACCTGCCGGTGCTCGCCGAACACTTCCGCTGCCTGATCCTGGACCAGCCGGGCTTCGGCGCCAGCGAACGCCCGGAGGTGTACCAGCGCAACTATCTGCGCATCGCCGCCGACGCGGTGCTCGGATTGCTGGATCAACTCGAACTACCGACGGTGCATCTACTCGGCAACTCGATGGGTGGTGCGGTGGCGACGCTCGTGGCGCTGGAACACGGCCAGCGCATCGATCGACTGGTGCTCATGGCACCGGGTGGTGTGGGCGTCAACGTACTCGGACCCGAGCCGTCCGAAGGGATTCGACGGCTGCTCGACTTCACCGGTGAGCCGACCCGCGACCGCGTACTCGCCTGGCTGCGGACGATGGTCTTCGACGAGGCGGTACTCACCGACGAACTCATCGAGAACCGTTGGGCCGCGGCAGCGGATCCGGCCGCCATCGCGGCGATCCGCGATGCCTATGCGACCTTCGCGAATCCGGCCTTTACGGAACCGATTCCGCTGTGGGCGCGCCTGCAGACACTGCGCAATGAGGTGTTACTGCTGTGGGGCCGCGATGATCGGGTCACCCCGGTCGAGGGTGCGCTGCTGCCGTCACGTCAGCTGCCGAATGCCGATCTGCGGCTGTTCGGGCGCTGCGGACACTGGGTGCAGATCGAGCGCAAGGATGCCTTCGAGCGCGCGGTCATCGACTTCCTCAACTCCGGTATCTAGCGCCGATGCCGAGGCGACATAGGCATCACTATGTCCGGACGATGTCGCATCAATTCGTGAGATCCGGCTGCGGCTTCGGAGTTACAGTCGGCCGGTGACGTGGACCGCACCCGAGATCACCAGAACCAAGCCGCCACTGGTCGCCGATGAGCGGACCATGCTGCGGACCTGGCTGGACCTGCACCGCCGCACCTTACTGTGGAAATGCGCCGGGCTCGAGGCCGAACAGCTGAAGCGGCGCTGCGTCGCACCCTCGACGCTGTCGCTGCTCGGGCTGGTCCGCCACCTCGCCGAATGCGAACGCGGCTGGTTCCGCATCGCCACCTGCGGCGAACCGCTGGATTATCTGTACTGCAGCGAAGACAATCCGGACGGCGATTTCGACGATATCGCCAATGCCGATGCCGCCGCGGATCTGGCGACGCTGCACGCGGAGATCAAGTCGGCCGACGCCGCCGTCGCGGACCTACCCCTGGACCACGTTTTCACTCATCGCGGTACCGAATTCAGCTTGCGCTGGGTCTATGTGCACATGATCGAGGAATACGCGCGACACAACGGTCACGCCGACTTCCTGCGCGAACGCATCGACGGCGCGACCGGCGACTGAGGCGTCAGATCTGATTCCGGCTGACCCATGCGGCGATCTGCGTCCGCGAGGTGAAGCCCAATTTGGTGAGAATGTGGTCGACGTGACTCTCGACGGTGCGAATCGAAATCACCAACTCACTCGCGATGCTCTTATTGCTGTAACCCGCCCCGATCAACCGCGCGACTTCTCGTTCGCGGCGAGTAAGTTCGTCTGCCGCAACAGTTTTCACCGGCGCGGCAGGCGGCGCGGTGCCGAGCGCGAAAGCTACTGCCGACTCCAACCCCAAGGCCGCACCCGCATCGAATGCCGCCTGGAACTCCTTCTCGCCCATCGCATCACGCACCTGTAGACGCACCTTGTCCCCCACGAATTCGGTCATCTCGTGCGCGAGCCGCTGGGTACTGCCGCGCCGCACCGTCGACGCCGCGCCCATCAGGCGTGCCGCACGGTTCAGATCGCCATCGGCCGTCGCCACCCACGCCAATCCATCGAAACCGGACGCCGTCCACACGCACCGGTCGAACAGGCTGAACAGCTCGACCGCCTTGCGCAGTTCCGCGATCGCCTCGTCCTGTTCGCCTTTACGCCAGCGATCGGTACCCACCGCCCAATGCCCCAGCCCGCCCAACAGGTGCGAGCCGTAGTCTCGGGTCTTGGCGAGAAAGCGATCCGCGATCGCGCCCGCGCGTTCGTCGTCCAACACCAGCGCACACACATAGGCGAAGGCCAGACTCTCCATCTCGACGCCGTGGTGGGCGCAGGCACGCGCGCGGTCGGATGCGGCCTCGGCGATATCGAGTGCCTGTCTCGGTTCGTCGTTGGCGAATGCCAGTAGTGCCGCGAGCAGGGCATGTTCGACGAGCACGTCTTCGGCATCGAGTTCGATGGCGATTGCTAGACATTCGTCCGCGAATCGCGTCGCGGTCCGGGGATCCGAGAGCATGGCGGCGATCACCGAGGCCGCCGCGAGTGCGCGCGCCCGATCCTTCGTATGGTCGTGATCCTTCTCCAGCGCTTCCAGGAGCCAGCGATAGCCCTCCAGCAGGAAGCGGTAGTGCTCCCAGAACGGGCGCAGTTCCGTCGCGATCTCCAGTGCGCGATGGGTGCTTTCCGGATCGGCGAGCGAGAACTGCAGTGCCGCACGCAGATTCGGATGTTCGCGGGTGACATCACGGAACCAGGTGATATCCTCGCTGCCCCAGTACGCGGTGCGTCCCCGCGCGGCGATTCCGTGATAGTAGTCGCGATGACGCAGCCGCACCGCCCGCTCACCACCGTGGGCGACCAATCGCGCCAAGGCGAACTGACGCAATGGTTCGAGCATGGTGTAGCGCCCGGTACCGTCGCTGTTCTGCCGGTGGCCGAGTACCGACTTGTCCACCAAACCGGTCAACGCGTCCAACAGCGCGTCCGGGACCGTGCAGACCGCCTCCGCGGCGTCCAGATCGAATCCACCCGCGAAGACCGACAGCTGTTCCCACAGACGCTGTTCGTCGGGCGTGCAGAGGTCATAACTCCACCGGATCGCGGCCTCCAGGGTCTGCTGCCGCTCCGGCGCGGTACGCAATCCGGCGGTGAGCAGCCGCATCGCATCGTCCAGGCGCGCGAGCACCTGATCCGGCGTGAACATCCGCAACCGCAATGCCGCCAGTTCGAGTGCCAGCGGTATGCCGTCGAGGCGACGACAGATCGCCGCGAGCACCCGCCGATTGGCGTCGGTCACCTGGAAATCGGGATTCGCCGCGACCGCCCGGTCGATCAGCAGCCGCAGCGCATCGCTGTCGATGTGCGCCGGGCGTGCCTCGTCCTCATCCACCTCCGGAACCGCGAGCGGCAGTACCGGCATGACCTGTTCCCCGGCGACCCCGAGCGACTCACGACTGGTCGCGAGGATCCGTAGGTCGATGGTCGCCGGAATCAACCGGTCCACGAGTTCGGCACACGCGCCGATCAAATGCTCGCAGTTGTCCAGGATCAGCAGCAGGCTCTTGTCGGCCAGGAATTCGGTCAGGCCGATAACGGGGGAAGTGGTGTCGTCGCGCAGGCCGAGCGCCTGCGCGACGCTCAACGCCACCAAATCCCCATCGTGCACATGCGCCACCTCGACCAGCCACACACCGTCGGGAAAGGCGCGACGCACTGTCTCCCCCACCCGTCGGCTGAGCCGGGTCTTCCCGACGCCGCCCGGTCCGGTCAGGGTGAGCAGCCGGGTGCTGGACAGCAGCTTGCGCGCCGTGGCGACCTCGGCGTCACGACCAACGAAGCTCGTCACCTCAGCGGGGAGGTTCCCTGTCACGTGCCGCACCACGCTGCATACCTTTTCATGCGCGGCCGCCGTCTCGGGCATTTCGACCGAGATGTCGTAGTAGTACCCGTTAGGAGACTATCGCGTTCGCGGCTCGGATGACGGCGGCCAGCGATGCGGTGAGAACCGAATCGCTGCGTCCGCAGACCCATCCGGTCCGCGCACCGATGCGGTATTCGAGGTAGGTGATCGCGGTCCCGTCGTTGCCCGCTCCGATCGACTGCTGAGTCAAGCCGAGCACCTCAACCGGATGCCCCACCCGCGCCAGTGCCACGGTGAGCGCCTCGATGGGACCGATATCGCGATGTTCGCTGCGCTCGACGACACCGCCGATGCTCAGTGTGATCTCGGTGGACGCGTCGGTCGTGCGCCATCGCGTCAACTCGACCGATCCCGCCGGGGTGTACAGATAGGTCGCCTCGAACAGCTCGAACAATTCGGCGGCGGTGATCTCCAGACCGGTGTCATCGGTGCGCGTCTGCACATGCCGCGCGAAATCGATCTGCAGTCGACGCGGCAGTTCCAGACCGTATTCGGACTCCAGCAGATAGGCGATGCCGCCCTTGCCGGACTGGGAATTCACCCGGATCACCGCGTCATAGTCGCGCCCGATATCGGTCGGATCGATCGGCAGATATGGGACATGCCAATCGAGTTCACGCTCGTCCATACCGGTCGCGGCCGCCCGTTCACGATGTTCGGCTATGCCCTTCTTGATCGCGTCCTGATGGGTGCCGGAGAACGCGGTGTGTACGAGATCGCCCACGTAGGGATGCCTTTCGTGGATCGGCATGCGCGTGCAGTACTCGACGGTCCTGCGGATCTCGTCGATATCGGAGAAGTCGATCATCGGATCGATGCCCTGCGCATGCAGATTCAACGCCAGTGTGGCGATATCGACATTGCCGGTGCGTTCACCATTGCCGAAGACACAGCCCTCCACACGTTGAGCTCCCGCGAGTACCGCCAGCTCCGCGCACGCGATACCGGTCCCCCGGTCATTGTGCGGATGCACGGACAAGATGACACTGTCGCGCCGGGCCAGATTCTTGTGCATGTACTCGATCTGGTCGGCGTAGACGTTCGGTGTCGCAACCTCCACCGTGGCAGGCAGATTCAGGATCACCGGCCGCTGCGGGGTGGCTTCCCATACGGTCGTCATGCGGTCGCAGATGTCGAGTACGAAGTCCGGTTCGGTCAGGTTGAATACCTCGGGCGAGAATTCGAATCGCACATTCGGCAGATCACCGGCGGATTCGAGCACTTGGCGGCCGCCGGACACGATCAGCTCGCGCAGTTCATCGGTGTCCTTGCCCAGCACCACGTTTCGCCACACGGGCGCTGTCGCGGTGTACATGTGGATGACGACCTCATTGCGGATTCCGCGCACCGACTCCACCGTGCGCTCGATGAGATCGCGTCGGGCCGGAGTGAATACCACGATCGTGACATCCTCCGGCGCGATATCGGTGCGCGCGATCAGGCGGACGAAATCGAAATCGGTCTGCGACGCGGACGGGTAGCCGACCTCGATCTCCTTGTAGCCCATGGCGACCAGCAACTCGAAGAACCGCTGCTTGCGTGCTGGATCCATGGGTTCGGCCAGCGCCTGGTTGCCGTCCCGCAGATCGACCGGCACCCACAGCGGCGCATGGCCGAGCCGGGCATTCGGCCAATCGCGTTCGGCGAGTGGCACTTGCACCCGATCGTAGACACTGCGGTAGCGGTGCGAGGGCATCTGCGAATGCCGCTGCCTGTTCCAGGCCGAGACGGCACCGGCGGGCGTGGCGATGGTGGGGAACGTGGTCATGATTACTGCTTCCTGGCCTTTCGTGGCCGTCACAGAACGGTGACCGGCCACGACGAAGCCCCACGGCGGGGGGCCGGTCGTTAGGCCCCGCCGTGGCGGCTAAGCAGAAGCATGGTGCGCATGATTGCTAGACTATACACAACTCCTCAGACAAGTAGAGAGGTTCGGATGGTCTCGCAGGTTCGGCGGCATCCGCTCGCCGCACAGGCGGCGGAACTGCTGCTCACCCGGATCCGGAACGGGGAATGGCCACTGGGACATCGCCTTCCGGGTGAAACGACGCTCGCCGCCCAGCTCGGCGTCGGCCGCTCGACGCTGCGCGAGGCGATCCGCGAATTGGCGGGTAAGGGCGTGCTCGACAGTCGTCAGGGCGCGGGGGTTTTCGTGACCGCGCTGGATGTCACCGAGGACTGGGACGTGGTGCTTCGCCGCGCCACCATCGCCGCCGTCATCGAGGCCCGCATCGCGATCGAGGCCGAGGCCGCCGCCCTGGCCGCCCAACGCCGCACCCCGGCCGACCTGCGCGCCATCCGCCGGGCCCTGGCCGCGCGGGAGGCACACGGCGAACCGATCGCCGACCACGTCGATGCCGATATGGCATTCCATCGCGCCGTCATCGTCGCGGCCCACAACGATGTGCTCACCCAACTCTTCGACAGCTTCCTCCCCCGGCTCCGGGTGGCGATGATCGATATGCTGAAGATCCGCCCGGTCCCCTCGGAGCCCGCCGACCACGATGCGCATATTCGGCTCACGGATGCGATCGCACATCGAAATCCCAGTGCCGCAGCGGAATTCAGCCGAAAGCACCTGACCGCTTTGAAAGACGCGTTCACCTGATGACTGAACGGAGATCTCCCGTGCCCGCAACCCCGGTACTGCGACTGACCGACGTCACCTTCCGCCGCGAAGGCAAACAGATCATCGACCACATCTCGCTCACCGTCCATGCGGGCGAGCACTGGGCACTGCTCGGGCCCAATGGCGCGGGCAAGAGCACCCTGCTCGGTTTCTGCGCCGCGGTCACCTTCCCGAGCTCGGGCACCGTCGACATCCTCGGTCAGCGGATGGGCCGAGTCGATCTGGCCCCATTGCGCCACTCGATCGGCCACGTGAATCCGCGCCACCCACTGCGGTATCCGCTGACCGTCCGCGAGGTCGTGCTCACTGGTATCACTGCCACTATCGATACTCCGATGCGCTGGACGCCGACACCGGAGGAGCTGCGCCGCGCCGACGCCATGATCGAAACCGTCGGCCTCAAAGGTAAGGCGGAGGAGATCTGGCCGACGCTGTCCCAGGGCGAACGCGGCCGAACCCTGATCGCGCGCGCACTCATCGCCGAGCCGCGGCTGCTGCTGTTCGACGAGCCGTCTACCGGACTCGATGTGGCGGCTCGTGAACAACTCCTGGAGACCATCGACGCGCTCGGCGAAAGCCATCCCGAGGTCGCCTCGATCCTGGTCACCCATCACCTGGAAGAGTTGCCGAGCACCACGACCCACGCACTGCTGATCGCCGATGGCCGGACCGTTGCCGCTGGTCCCGCCGCCGAGACGGTCACGACCGAGAACGTGAGCGCGGCCTTCGACCATCCGGTCGCGGTCCGCTACGACGACGGCCGCTGGACCGCGCGGGCCGCCGTGCGCGCCTGGCCCGCGTGACCAATGTGGCTTTCGGAAGAATTTTCGCCGAGAATGTCGATTCGAGGCGACGCCGTTCGATGCGTTGAGTGAGGGTCGGACAAGCCGACCACTGAACCAAGGATGGCCAGATGCGACACATGATGCTGATCCGAGTCGATCCGACGGATGCGCCGGTTCCCGACGAGGCGCTGATCGAGCAGGTCAACAAGGTGATCGAGGAGATGACCAAGGCCGGGGTGCTGTTGGATACCGCCGGTTTGCATTCGGTCACCGAGGCCACCAAGATCAACCAGAGCGGTGGCAAGCAGACTGTGCTCGATGGACCGTTCACCGAATCGAAGGAAGTCGTCGGCGGGTACTGCCTGCTGCAGACGAAGACGAAGCAGGAGGCGGTGGAATGGACCTCGCGCTTCCTGAGCGTGCACGGACCGGAGTGGAATATCGAGGTGGAGCTTCGCCAGCTCGCCGAGGGCTGATCCGATAGATGAGCCGGTCGCCCGAGCAGATCCGCGATTCCGTTGAAACCGTCTGGCGGATGGAATGGCCGCGCCTGGTCGCCGGTCTGACCCGGATCGTCGGCGATATCGATACCGCCGAGGAACTCGCCCAGGACGCGCTGGTCGCGGCCCTGGAGCAGTGGCCGCGCGACGGTGTGCCACCGAATCCGGGCGGCTGGCTCATGCTCACCGCGAAACATCAGGCAATCGATCGGGTGCGGCGCAATCAGAACCTCGCACGCAAGTTGACGCTGGTCGGCCATGAACTGCGGACCGCTCCAGAACCGGAGGCGGCCCAGGATATCGAAGACGATCTGCTGCGCATGATCTTCACGGCCTGCCATCCGGTGTTGTCACAACCGGCCCGGGTGGCATTGACGCTGCGGTTACTCGGCGGATTGACCACCGAGGAGATCGCTCGCGCCTTCGTCGTACCGGAATCGACTGTCGCTCAACGCATTGTGCGAGCCAAACGCACCATCACCGCTAGGCGCGTGCCGTATGCGGTACCGCACGGTGAGGAGCTGACCAGGCGTTTGGATTCGGTGCTGGAGGTCGTCTACCTGATCTTCAACGAAGGCTATTCGGCGACCGCGGGCGATGATTGGATCCGCGTCGAATTGTGTGAGGACGCCTTGCGATTGGCGCGGATGCTGGCGAATCTGCTGCCCGATGAACCGGAAACACACGGCCTCGCCGCACTGCTGGAATTGCAGGCCTCGCGCTCGGCCGCACGAATGAGCCCGACGAAAACCGCTGTCCTGCTCGCGGATCAGGAGCGTTCCCGGTGGGATCAGCTGCTGATCCGACGTGGTTTCGCAGCGCTCGGCCGGGCCCATGCGGCCGGCCGCAATCGCGGGTTGCGGCCGGGTCGCTACGCGTTGCAAGCCGCGATCGCCACCTTGCATGCCATGGCTCCCAGCGCCGAGGAGACCGACTGGCGGCGCATCACAGGCCTGTATGCGGTTCTCGCCGAACGCTTTCCGTCCCCGATCGTCGAATTGAATCGGGCCGTCGCGGTCAGCATGGTGCACGGGCCCGCCGCGGGTCTCGAACTCGTCGACGCGCTCGTCGCTACCGGCGCATTGGACAACTACCACCTGCTCCCCGCCGTCCGCGGCGACCTGCTCGACCGGCTCGGTCGACCGGAGGAAGCGCGTGCCGAATTCGCCCGTGCGGCGGAGCTGACCGGGAACAATGCCGAACAGGCGCTGCTACTGGACCGCATGGCCGGATGTGAGTAACCGCCGCGCCTGGCTCGGCTATCGCGATACCTCGGCCTCGGCCAACTCCTTCAACGTCAACAACTGCTTGCGCATCATGAGCACGTCGCCGAGAGCGAGCACCCGGGCGATGAGCCACGGTGCGCCGCAATGCATTCGGACCGTCAGGCGGGTGCCGTGCGCTTCGGGTCGCACCGCGTAGGTGACGCAGACCTTGCCGGAGACCAGGGTGATATGGCGACACAGGACGAAGGAGACGAGGGTGAACGCGGACATGAACCGCTGTCCCACCTCGAGTTCGGTCAGCGCCGGATCGCGGTGGCGCGGGCTGCGCGTGCCGAAGTTGTCGAGCAGGTCGTAACTGTAGGGCGCGACCCGCAATTGGCACAGCCAGCCGTACACCACGCTGGGTGGTGCATCGATGCTGATCGCCCGATCTGCCTGCACCCCACCGGGTTGCACTTCGTCACACGGCAGGGGGAGCTCGCATTCGGCCTCGGTGGCACCCCAGACCAACCCCGGGATCATGCCGCGGCCGCGATTCGGCGGAGCATATCGCGCACAACTATCTTGTGGGCGCCGGTGCCGATGACCAACGCGCGGTATATCTTTCCGTGCAAACCCGGAAATTCGGCCCAGCTGCGCGCCCGCACCAATGTCCGGCTGGGCCCCTGCTCGTCCAACTCGAAGACCAGCGCATAGCGCGAAAACCAGTGCCGCCCACGCAGTGCCAGCCGAGCGGGCTCCTCGGCGGCGTCGAGCACGAAGCCGGTCGGCGTCTTCGATGGATCGTTCGGGTCCTTGCAGACAACTTTTAGCAAGGCTTTCCACGCCCGATCGCGATTCGCGTCCACCGATCTGGCATGCTCATCTATGTAGGGCAATCGCTCCATATAGAAGGAACGTACTAGTACATGGCGCCTCCCCGCAAGCACGACACCGACGTGATCCTCGACGCAGCGCGCACCCTCGTCCTCACCGACGGACCCCGCGCCGCCAGCGTCGCGGCCATCGCCGCGGCCAGTGGGGCGCCCGTAGGCACGCTCTATCACCGCTTCGGCAACCGCAACGGTGTGCTGACCGCGGCCTGGCTGCGCGCGCTCGAACGATTCCAGGACCGCGTCAGGGCCGCCGCCGCCGAACCCGATCCGGTCGAGGCCGGTGTCGCGATGGCGGTGGCGAGCATTCACTTCGGTCGCGAATTACCCGACGACGCGAGGCTGTTGCTGAACCTGCGCCCCAGCGATCTGCTCGACGGCGGACCGGATGCGCAGTTCCGTGCCCGGCTCGACGAAATGAACGCACCACTCATCGACCACCTGCGCCGCATCGCCGCTGCCCGCTTCGGCCGCGACGGCGACCGCGAAATCGACGCCATCAGCCGCGCCGTAGTTGACCTGCCCTACGCCGCGCTGCGCCGCCACGCCCAAGCGCCCGCCCTCCCCGACTGGCTCGAAGCCGACCTCACCGCCGCCGCCCGCGCCCTGCTCGAGTCTTACCAGCCCTGACCCTGCCTCAGGATCCTCGCCTCTTACAGCCCCGCATGGAAGCGGGTTCAGAGCGCACACCGCGACGCCGCGTCTACCGGCAAGTGTCGATGAACTCGATAACCAAGCGGTTCTGCGGGCGCCGACGGCGACCACACGGTCGCGTATGCCGACAGCCCGTGACGATGTCGCGGCACAGCGGCGGACTCTGAATTCGGCCCGGCGCTGGTGCTGCCGCTGCAGGCTGTGGCGATGGTTTTCCGCTCCGAATCGCAGTGGAATCGAACCCGATCGCCGACACGGGGACGCATGCGCCCGCACTGGAAGACCTCGCCGGTGTAGATGATCGGCGAGTCGGTCTCACCCTCCGGCGACGATTTCGGGGGTGAGTTTGTCGAGGGTGTCGATCACCTCGGCGGCCAGGGCAAGGGCGTCGGGCGCAGGCGGATATTCCGGGCGCGGCACGGCGACAACACGCATCCCCGCGGCGTGTGCCGCGCGCAGTCCATTGCTCGAATCCTCGACGGCGGCACATTCGGTGGACTTGTGCCGCATGAAGGCAGCGGTCGCCACGTACACATCCGGTGCGGGCTTACCTCGGTCGACCTCCTCGGTCGAGAAGGTGACGCCGAAGAATTCGATCAGTCCGGTGCGGCCGAGCACCGTATCTATCAAGCTGCGCGGCGACGAACTGGCCACCGCGAGCGGCCAGTGTTCGCTGATGCGCTGCACCGCCTCGACCGCCCCCGGCAGCAGCGGCACCGACTGCTCGTAGTGCTGCGCCATCCGCTCGATCACATCATTGGCCACGGTATCGGGCGGCGCACCGACACCGAGTTCACCGCTGAGATAGTCCGACCACTCCCCCGTACTCATCCCCATCAACCGCTGCTGCGTATCGGGTAGCCAGCGTCCGCCCTTCTCGGCCACATACGCGCGGCGCACCTGCTCCCACACTGGCTCGGAGTCGATCAGAACGCCGTCCATATCGAAAACAACTGCAGCAATGTGCATACGGGACAAAGCCTTTCGCGGCGACACCGTTCGGCGACGACCCGATGACCGACCCATCGACCCGCCCCGCGGTGGGGGTTTCGGAAGACCTGATGAAGAACGTGTACCCACACTAGGCCAGCACATCCCCCACCCGCACCCCACCGTCATATCGCGAGCCGGAACCCGCCCACATCGACCGGCGGATCGCGGCCCTCGAGGAATTCGCTTGCGCCGATCAGCCCTTGGGCCAATACCCACTGCAACGGCGTACCGCCGAGTTCGGCATGGAACCGACGCGCCAGTGTTCGCTCGCTCGGGTTCGCGCGCTTGGCCAGATCGGCGACGGTCAGTAGTTCGGCGAGGTGGTCCAGTGCCCACTGCAGCGTCGCGGCGAGTCCAGAATCACCGGCGTAGGCGGGCAGAGGCGACTCCAGATACCGCGCCTGTCCACCCGCGCGATGCGGCGGCACCACCATATTGCGCGCGACGGCGTGAGCCGAGTTCCGAATCGGTTGGCTGTCCATGGTGACGGTCAGTGCGCTGGCCACCGTCGCGGGCACGGCCTACCGGCCGCCGCGCACCGCGTCAGGGCATAGCGCGGCCCCACCGAACGAGCATTCGACCGGCAACCGATAACGTGTTCTATATGAACGAAGAGCAGGTCGGCAACTCGCTGCCGAGCGAGGAGCACCACGAGGGCGGGTTCCGGCCGATGTCGGAGCTGATCAACGCGCAGCTGGACGACCTCGATATTTCGCGCGGCGGCCCGCACTACGGCGCATTCATCGAACAGGTGCGCAGCCTGATGGATCGCGCCCGACTGGCCTGTCCGACCGATGAGATCGCGCTGGAGACGATCGGCGTCCTCAAACAGCTCAACGACAAGCTGGACGCCGCCATGGTCGACGAATGGTCCGCCCCGACCTGGACCCGGGCCGACCTGCCATCCCGGGGCAATATCACCCTCCCACCGTTCACCGTCGACAAAGCCAGCCGGGACGGGGTCGATGCCCGCATCACCTTCCGCACCTTCCACCTGGGCGGCAATAAGGCCGCCCACGGCGGACAGGTCGCGGTCGCTTTCGACGATCTACTCGGCATGGCCGCGGCAATGCACGCGGGCGAGGTGACCCGCACCGCCTCGCTCACCGTCGACTACCGCTCCATCACCCCGCTCGATACCGAACTGCGGGTGCACGCTTGGACCGAACGGCAGGAAGGCCGCAAGGTCTATGTCCGGGCCACCCTGCACGACGGCGAACGCCTCTGCGCCGAGGCGAAGGGGCTGTTCATCGTGCTCAAACCGGGTCAGCAGTGAGAACCGAGTCAGGTGAGTACACCTGATCTCGAGTCCCCCTAGCACCTCATCCAGGCAGATCGACTGCGCCACCCGCTCCGACTGCTCGACGAGCGTAGTGATACGGCGGTCGAATGCGGCATGGGCGACCACCATTCGACCGCGTTCGACAGAACCCTCCCAGTCTTTGAGCTAGGACTCGATGGTGCCTCCACCCGATCCAGATCATCGGCGACGCCCTCGACCAGGATGTGGATGTAGGCATGCAGCGGGGCTACCGCCTGATCCTCCGAACGAGGCTCTATACGGCAGAAGCCATCCGGAGGGCACTAACTCGTCGGGAAGTGCTTGTTGCGGTATTCGGCGAAGCGAGCGTCGACCTGATCAGCAGTGAGGCCGAAGTCCTCGAGCGTGTAGCGATGCACGGGACGGGCCGCCCCCGTGGTGCTCTCCGCATGCAATGCCGTCATCGCGGCTTCGGCCGCTGGGCTCAGCTCGATATCGAAGTGCTGGTAGATCGATCCAACGGTGCCGATCGGGTCCGCGACGAAATCGTCGTAGTACACATCGCAGAACTGAGCGGCATTGTGCCGCTTGCGATCCGCGAGGAACTTATCCGCACCCCTGGCCCACAGATCCAACTGCCCCGCACCGACGACCGGGCCGCGGAACTTCTCCGACCACCCTGCCGTGGCCTGCTCGTTCAGACTGCACACCGACGCGATAATCGTGCGCGGATCCCGGTGCATCTGGATCACCAGCGCATCCGGACACACCTCGAAGATCGCATCCAGCGCGAACAGATGACTCGGGTTCTTCAAAACCCAGCGCCGGTCGGCATCGGGCAGCCCGATCAACTGCAGGTTGCGCCGATGCCTGCGATAGGCATCGGTCCAGTCCTGTTCGCGCAACCATTCGGAATATCCGGGCACATAGCCGAGGCATTCGTAGGATACCGACATCAACGACTGCCGCAGCAGCTGCCAGCACTCCTCCACCTGGTCCGCCGAAATATGGTGCACGCCCATGAATTCCGGATGTTCCACATGGTGCTGTTCGAAGGCCGCCTCGATCCGCTGGTACACCGGATTATCCGCCCAGGTCTCGCGCGGCGGACGCGGCTGCGGCATTTCGGTGAGCCACATTTCCAGGCCCTGATGCGCCGGATCCGCGTTGAGCAGCCGATGCACCGCCGTCGTACCCGAACGCGGCAGCCCGGTCACGAAGATCGGACGCTCGATCGCGACCTCGGCATGTTCCGGAAAGCGTTGCCACGCGGCCTCACTCAGCAGCCGGGCGATCAGCGCACCGCGCAGGAAGGCCCGATTGACCTTATTGCCGAAGGGCGTCAGCTCGGCTTCCTTGGCATAGGACTCGAGCAGTACCGCCAGCCCCTCGCGGTAGCCGTCGTCGCCGAAATCGCTCAATCCGACAACCTTGGTCGCCGAGGCGTGCAGATCGTCGATGGTGCCGACGTCGTCTCTGCCGATCACAGTCATCTCCTAGTGGTGGTATTCGCCGCCGTTGACATCCAGACAAGCGCCGGTGATCGCCCGTGCCAGATGCGAGGCGAAAAAGACCACGGCATCGGCGATCTCATCGGGTTCGGGCAGCTTGCGTAGATCGATGGTCTCGGCGGTCTCGGCGTACACCTCTTCGGGAGTGATCCCGCGCTGCTTGGCCTGATAGTTGAAGTACCACTTCAAGTTATCGGCCCAAATGTAGCCGGGCGCAATGGTATTCACTCGAATGCCCTTCGGCCCGAGTTCGGTGGCCAGGCTCTGGGCCAGCGCGAGCAGACTCGCCTTGGCCATCTTGTACGGCCCGAAGGTGCGGCGCGAATGCCGCAGCACCGCCGAATTGATCATGATCACCGAACCTTTCGACTCGGTGAGCGCGGGCACGAACAGACGCGTCAAACGCAGTGCGGCAAGCACATTCGTCTCGAAACCGGCGCGCACGTCATCGAGGTCGACATCGGCCAGATCGGTGATCGGCGGAATCGCGAACGCATTGTTCACCAGGGTGTCGACACGGCCGAACGCGCTCTGCGCCGTCTCGACCAGATTCGTGACGGCGGCTTCATCATTGATATCGGTCGGCACCACCACCGCGCGCCTGCCGAGTTCGGTGATCTCCTTGGCCACCTCGGTCAGCCGCGATTCGGTACGCGAGGCCAGCACCACATCGGCTCCGGCTCGCGCACTCTGCACGGCGATGGCTCGGCCGAGTCCCGGACCGACGCCGGAGACGACAACCACCTTGTCCTGCAACAACATCAGCCGAGCATCCTTTCCGCCACAGCAACCTGACGCGCCGCGATCCGCGCCTGCCAATCCTCGGGTGTGATCCGAGCTTCCTGGTAGTACGGCAGCCGCTCGGGCAATTCGGCGAGCGATACCACCTCCACCGTCGGCCCGTCCTCGGGCTTCAGATCCCGCGACAGCTGTTGCCAGCGGAACTGCAGGTACCCCCGCGCATGCCCGGTGCGCTCGATCCAGTTGGTGAGTCCGGGGTTCCACTCGCTGATGACCAGCCGGATCATCCCGTCCGGATCCACGCGCGCCTGGTCGGCGGTGAGGCTGGTCTGGTGGTTGATGTAGTCCAACGACAGGTACCACATGCTGCCGAGTTGGAAACCCTGGTAAGGCGCATCCGACTTCGGCACGGTGAGGATCATCGCTTGATCGTCGTCGAGTTCGTAGTGGCCGACGGAGGAGAACTGGGTGGTGAGCCCGCCCGGGGTGGAGCGCGGTTCGGTCATCGTGTTGACCGGCAGGTTGAGATAGAACCACTTCGGGAACGCCAGGAAGGTATTGAGCCGCGAGACCAGCATTTTCCCCGCGATGTCATAGCGCTTGCTCATCAGATCCCTGGTCAGCGGCGGCGGTGCGGCGCCGATCGTGTCCACACGTTGAATGCGAATCGTTCCCGCCTTCTCGGTGGCCCAGTCGCTGTACACCTCGCGAACCACGATCATGGCGGAATCGGGCGCGAGATGGACATAGCCGGGGCGCGTCTCGCCGGGGCCGAGACGGAGCTCGTAGGAGCCGTCGGCCGCGATATCGAGGGCGCGGGCGTCGAAGGCGGTCTCACTATCGGGGACGTCCACCGGCGAGTAGTTGCCGTTGAGCACCTGGAAGCTGAGGTCGCGGGTGGTGCCGCGGGTTCCGGTCACCACATACTCGGCGTCAGGGCGCAGATATGAATGGAAGTAGAGGGTGTCGGGGTTGTCCAGACCCATCTTCGTATACGGCCCGGTGGACATGACGAAGAACGGAAAGTCCCGCTCGAAGGCCCACGCCATCTGGATAGAGGCGCGAATACTGCCCGCGAGGTAGTCGTAGCCCTCGACGAGGTCCTGTTCGGTCCGAATATGCGGTGCGCCGGTGATTATTTCCTCGGCGGCGGCGATGGCTTCCGCGAACGGCTGTGTCAGCAAGAGGCTTCTCCGAAGTAGCTGTTCCAAATATGTACCACTCTGGTACATTTCGATATGAGCAAGATTAGAACCTGTTCTAGGAGTTGTCCATGGTTGCCCGCAGATCCGCCCCGACCGCACGGGTGGTTCAAGTGCTGGATTTCTTCGTCGAGCGGCGCGGCAAACGCTTCGGACTCTCCGAACTGGCCCGCGAACTCGACCTCGCCAAACCGACCTGCCTCGGCATACTCACCGAACTGACCGCGGGCGGCTATCTCATGCGCGATCCCAGCACCCGCACCTACGGCCTCGGACCTGCGCTTATCGCCGCGGGACGGGTCGCGCAGGACAGCTTCGCCATCGCCTCCATCGCGCGCGGCGAACTGGAGAAACTCACCGCGCTCTACCGCACGACCTGTACCGCATCGGCGGTGGTCGGCGAGCAGATCATGGTGCTGGAGAGCACCGGTCCTGGCCTGGTCAAGGTGGGTGCGGCTTATCATTTCGCACCGCCGGTCGGCCTGATGTATGTGCTCTGGGATACCGACGCGGCCTTCGATGCCTGGTTGCGCAAGCCGCCGACGGTGCCGCTGCGCCAGGACGAGGCCCGGCTGCGCCGGATCGTCGCGGAGTGCCGCGAGCGCGGCTACCTGGTCGAAAGCCTGACCGCGGCGGGTCGGCGACTGTACGCTTTGCTGGCCGGGGTCGCGGCCAGCGATCTGCCCAATGAGGTGCGCGAACTCGTCGGCGAACTGGTGACCAGCCTCGGGGAGCGGGTCTATCTGGGCACCGATCTGCGCCCACGCAAGGAACATCCGGTCAGCCTGCTCGCGGCACCCACCTACGGCGGCGACGGCAGGCAGAACATGGTGCTGACGATGTATGTCGGAACTTCCATCACCGGCGCCGAGATCGATCGTCGCGGAATGGCGCTCGTGGCCGCCGCAGATCGGGTGACCGCCGAATCCGGGGGTCACAAGCCGGATTCCAACCATTGACCAATGACCGAAACGTGTTCTAGTTTTGGGGCGTGAGCCAGTACGCGAAGTCGACGGCGAGCACCTACGAGTTGCCACATCTGGACGCGCTCGAGGCCGAGTCGGCACATATATTCCGGGAAGTCGCCGCGACCTTCGAACGGCCGGTGCTGCTGTTCTCCGGCGGCAAGGATTCGGTGGTCATGCTGCACCTCGCGGCCAAGGCCTTCTGGCCGGCGCCGCTGCCGTTCCCGGTCCTGCATATCGATACCGGACACAATTTCGACGAGGTCATCGAATACCGCGACCGCACCGTCGAGCGGCTCGGTCTGCGACTCGTGGTCGCGAGTGTGCAGGATGATATAGACGCGGGCCGGGTGAAGGAGGAGACCGGACCGCGTGCCTCCCGAAACCGTTTGCAGACAGCCACGTTGCTGCGCTCGATCCGCGAGGGCGGATATGACGCGGTATTCGGCGGCGCGCGCCGGGACGAGGAGAAGGCGCGCGCCAAGGAGCGCGTATTCAGCTTCCGCGACGAATACGGGCAGTGGGATCCGCGCAATCAGCGACCGGAACTGTGGAATCTGTATAACGGTCGCCACAACAGGGGCGAACACATCCGGGTGTTCCCGCTGTCCAATTGGACCGAGCTCGATATCTGGCATTACATCGCCGCCGAGGATATCGAGTTGCCGCCGCTCTACTACGCACATCGCCGAAAGGTGGTGCAGCGCGACGGAATGTTGTTGGCGCACACGCGATTTCTCACGCTGCTCGACGGTGAGCAACCGTATGACAGTACGGTGCGGTTCCGGACGGTCGGCGATGCGACGTGCACCGGTTGTGTGGAATCGACCGCCGCGACCCCGGCCGATGTGGTCGCCGAAGTCGCCGCCACCAGGGTCACCGAGCGCGGTGCCACCCGCGCCGACGACCGTATTTCCGAGGCAGGCATGGAAGACCGCAAACGGGAAGGGTATTTCTGATGACCACCACCACCCTGTTGCGCCTGGCCACCGCGGGCAGCGTCGACGATGGTAAGTCGACGCTGATCGGCCGTCTGCTGTTCGACTCCAAGACGATCTTCACCGATCAGCTCGCCGCGGTGGAGCGGACCAGTAAGGCGCGCGGTGACGACTATCCGGATCTGGCGCTGCTCACCGATGGCCTGCGCGCCGAACGCGAACAGGGCATCACGATCGATGTGGCGCACCGCTACTTCGCCACGCCCCGACGCAAATTCATTATCGCCGACACGCCTGGCCACATTCAGTACACGCGCAATATGGTCACCGGCGCCTCCACCGCCGATCTCGCGCTGATCCTGGTGGACGCACGCAAGGGCATTGTGGAACAGACACGGCGGCATGCCTTCCTGGCCAGCCTGCTCGGCATCCCGCACTTGGTGCTGTGTGTGAACAAGATGGACCTGGCCGATTGGTCGCAGGACCGGTTCGAGGAGATCCGCGAGGAATTCGCCGGTTTCGCAACGAAACTCGATGTCGTCGATCTGAGTTTCATCCCGATGTCGGCGCTGCACGGGGACAATATCGTGCACCGCGGCGCGAGCATGCCATGGTACGAGGGCTCGCCCCTGCTGCACCACCTCGAGGAGGTGCATATCGCCTCCGACCGCAATCTGATCGATGCGCGATTCCCGGTGCAATATGTAACCCGTAGGCACGCAGCGGATTTCCGGGGCTACGCGGGTACCGTGTCCGGTGGCGTCTTCAAGCCGGGTGATGAAGTCGCGGTGCTGCCTTCGGGATTCACCACCACGGTCGAGGCGATCTGGGGTCCGGGCGGAACGCCGATCGCGGAAGCCTTTCCGCCACAGGCCGTTACCATCCAGCTCACCGACCACCTCGATGTCTCCCGTGGCGATCTGATCTGCCGCCCGGCGAACCGGCCTCATGTCGGACGCGATCTGGACGCGATGGTGTGCTGGTTCGCCGAGGATTCCGAACTCACCCCCGGCGCCACCTACACCATCCGGCACACCACCCGCACCGCGACCGCCGAAGTGCGCAGCCTGGACTATCGCCTCGACGTCAATACCCTGCACCGCGATGAGAGCGCGAATTCGTTGTCGCTCAACGAAATCGGACGGATCCAGCTGCGCACCCGCCAGCCGCTGCTGTTCGATCCGTACCGCCGCAACCGCATCACGGGCAGCTTCATCCTCGTCGACGACACCACCAACAACACTGTCGGCGCTGGCATGATCACCGGACCGACCCTGCCCTCCTCTCGTGTCGTCTGGCATGCCACCGCCGTCGGTCGCGACGAACGCCCGACAACAGGGCTGACAGTCTGGTTGACCGGCCTGTCCGGCTCCGGAAAGTCCTCCGTCGCAGTGGAACTGGAGCGTCGCCTGGTCGCGGCGGGCCGTCCGGCCTTCCTGCTCGACGGTGACAATCTGCGCCACGGCCTCAATGCCGACCTCGGCTTCGGCGCGGCTGATCGGGTGGAGAATATCCGCCGCGTCGGCGAAGTGGCTCGACTGTTCGCCGAAGCCGGTGTGGTCGCGGTGGTTTCCTTGATCAGCCCCTACTCCGCCGACCGCAATAAGGTCCGTGCCGCGCACGAGGCGGCGGGCATCCCCTTCGTCGAAATCTTCGTGGATACGCCACTGGAGATCTGCGAAGCCCGCGACCCCAAGGGCATGTATGCCAAGGCCCGTGCCGGTGAAATCCGCGGTTTCACCGGCATCGACGATCCCTACGAGGCGCCCACCCGAGCCGAACTGGTACTGCGGCCCGAGGACGGCGATCCAGCGGCCATGGCCGCGGCCATCCTCGCCAAGCTCGCGGGTCTGGACTAATCGGCCCGTAATGCGGACCCGAACCAGTCGAACACCGGACCGAGGGTCGGCGGGACCGGCCAGCCGTTGATGATCGAAAGGAGTTGCCAATAGCGTTCGGCACGTGGGTCTCCCGCGACCTCGAGACGGGTCAGCAGCCAGTTCCGTAACTCGGCGTCATCGGGACGGCCGAATGTCGTCGCATATGCGGCGGTCAGCTCGTCGACGATCGGTTGGGCGGCATCTGACGATGGTGCCGTTCCGGCTGCGAGCGCCTGGCCGACTCGTTCGCGCACGAGTTCGGTCAGCTCATGATGCAGACCGGTGGTATCGCCTTCGGCGCGCTGTGCGGCCTGGTATTCGGCCATGCGGCGCACCGATGCGCGGAAATCCGGATCCCGGGTGAGTTCGGCCAGTTCCACCCAGGCCCGCACCTGGGCAGGTTCCGGGTCGTCGGGCAGTTCCGGCATTGCCGAGCGGATGAGGTCGACGAATTCCGGATTCGCATCGGTACGACCGAAGGTGTCTTCGACGAATTCGGTAATGAGGCGGCGCTTTTCGGCGTCGGAGAGTTCGACGAGCTTGTGCATGAGTTCCATCTCCTCGTGGGTCGAGCCCCGCTCGGCTATCGCTCGTAACACCGTGCGCCGCACCCGCAGTGTGCTGATCTGGAATTCCAGCGCATCGGCATGTGCGGCCGCGACCTCGGGCACCGTCAGTTTGCGGTCGAGTACCTGTCGGATGGCGGGCAGATCGATACCGAGTTCGCGCAGGGTGCGCACCAATTGCAGGCGGGCGAGCGCATCGTCGTCGTAGAGCCGGTAACCGGCGGGGCTGTGGGTGGTCGGCGGCACGACTCCGGTGTCGGCGTAGAACCGGATGGTCTTGACCGAGAGGCCGGTCCGTTCGGCCATGGTGCCGATCGAATAGAGCGTGTCGCCGTCCATACCCCTACCCTCCCGTCTCCCCTTGGTGGAGACACAAATCCGCTGGTCATGTTCAATCGCGGTGACGCCCTGTTTCGTCGCTACAACTGCGGTATGGCCGAGTTCCTCACCCGGATGATGCTGGGTGACTTCCCCGAATGCCCACTGGAGGACGACACTCTCTGGGGACGAGCAGAGGCGAGTTGGGAGAAGGACACGCCAAGGCCCGTGGTGAGGCCGTGATCGGTATTCGCCGGTATAGCTTGGTCAGACTTCAAACAATCACACCGGGGCGGTGGCGGTACTCGCGTTCGGTAAACGGTCGTTTTCCGAACGCCGCATGAGGGAACCGCGTCACCAGCCAGGAGGAATGGTCAGTCGGATCGGATGTTCGCCCGCTCCCACGCCGCTGTAATCGCGGCGGGGATGCGCCCTCTGTCGGGTAGGTCGTATTGGTTGGCGCGAGCCCACGCACGAATGACGTGGGAATCCACAGCCCGAGCTGCGCCGGAACCTAGATCAGTGGAGTCTGAACCCGTCAGCTGCTGCTCGGAATCACGGGAGAAGCTGACACCGTCATCGAAGAGCCCGTCGGGGAATAGTGGCACCTGGACCCGACCGCTGAAGCTCGCAGCGAGGAACGCAACCAAGCAGCCATCGAAGGTGTACCAGCGCGGCCCGCGGGCTTCGTTGATGGCTATACGCCAGTCGTCGGGATCGTCCGCGGGTTCGGTGACCCAGAAAAGATACTCGCCGTTGTCGGTCACCCCGCAGGCCAACAGGCTGTCCGGGGCGTGCGGCCCCGGAAAACGACCAGTATCACGATCCTCGCGCAGTTGCTGGCGCAGAGTTTCTGGCATCGGGCCGAGGAGATTGACCCACTCGGTTGGGCCGTGCGGGTGATAGACCCTCAAGTACTCGCAGAAATTGCCGGGGCCGTACACCGTGGCGAGCTGCTTGTAGTCGGCCGGCAACTCGACACCGACGGCGCTTTCGACGGCGTCCCAGTCCACTGAGACCGGCTCGGGGGGCGGTGGGCAACTCCGCATGAGGTCCGTGATTCCAGTCATCACGGTGCGACCTTACGGCCAAGCTTTGCGGTCAGCCAGCTGGCCTGATTTCTCATCACTACCTCCATTGCTCCCTACTGACTCCCGCACTCCACGGGAGAGATCAGAACCGTCCCCGGCCACGCACGACCGGGGACGGGAGTTGTGACGGGCGCGCGTCACAACAGCCAGCCCGGTCGGTTGTCGACCCACACGACAGGCCGGGGGATAGTGCCGTCGCCGATGCACGCCCACAACGTGGAGGTGGGCATCCCGTGGTAGCGGGCTCTGATGGCGGCGGTGTCTGCGAATTGCACAACTGGCGGCCGCAGGAACGAGTCGCCGCCGGGAACCCATGCGTCGATGCAGGCCATCGACCAACCGGGATGGTCGCCGACTTGAATGTCGGGTGAGGGCACCCAGGTGTGGGTGCCGTGCCGCCAAGAGGACAGCCTCGACGCGGGTACACCAACGATCAACGCGAACTGGACCAGACCGAAGTAGCGACGGATCCCGGCATCGCGTGAGTCCGGCCGGTACGCGGCGGCCGTCGGCATCCGGTTGGCGGGAATCCTCACTGATCGGCCCACTCCCGGACAGCGTCTGCGATGCGCTCGAGTAGTTCGACCGGCAGATCCACCGGAGCTGGCGGCCCAACGAACGGGATCCGCTGCGGCAGTTCGGTATCGATGACAGCGGTGGCGTCGACGTCGATGAACGCCGCTTCTAACGCGGGAGCGGTTTCCCATCCGGAGGCAGGCATCTCGATGGCGTCGAATTCCTCGACCCATCCATCGTCACCGACGAAACCGAAAGTGCCGTCACTGAATTCGATCAGGCCGCTCATCGGACGGCCTCCCGGGTTGGCTGGAGCTTCCCCGCTTCAGCGCGGATCCAGTAGGCAGTGTTCTTGGCATCGCAGATCTCACGGCTGCACTCGAGGTGTTCTTGCATGACGTAACCGGCTTCTTCGACGGTGTATCCGCTGGGCGGTGCGGGGTGAATACGCGCGGTTTCACCGGTGACGCGCTCGAGGATGTCAGTAGCCGGGACCGCATCATCCGGAATGGCACCGGAGCCGAGCAGGTAAGGCAGGCCATAGAAGACTAGCCACAGGAAGAACATCACTGCGGCGGCGACAACCATGGCTGTGACGAGGTCAGCGGGCATTGAACGATACCCCCGGTGCGTTGTTCGATGTTGGAGTGCACTCGGCGCCGAGGGCCTCGCAGGCGTGCGGCTCACCCCGGCGCTGGGTGCGAAAATGACCGTAAGCCGGTGGTTCGAAGTGGCCGGGTACGCTTCGTACCCCACACCTTCCGGCTACGCTTGAACCATCGAACCAAGTTGCGGGAGAGAGGTTCGGCATGATGCACACCTCCGACGAAAGTGCGCCTGTAGGCGTGCGCATAAGGCGGCAGCGCGAGCGCGCCGGTATGTCACGACCGGTTCTGGCGGGTCTGGTCGGCAAGTCGACCGAGTGGCTGAAGGCTGTTGAGAACGGCCGCCTCCAGACGCCTCGGCTGCCGATGCTGTTGCGGATTGCGCGGGCGCTCGAGCTCGACGACTTGGCCGAGTTGACCGGCAACGGGCACGCGGTTCCCGTATCGGTTTTTGCTGGTGAACGGCACGCGGCACTGACCGATGTGCAGTCGGCGCTAACCGATTTCCGGCTCAAAACGCCTGACCGCGCGGCCAGCACCGAGTATCTGTCCGAGCGTTTGCGGCAGGCGTGGCAGGTGCGTCACGCAAGCCCGGATCACCGGACACAGCTCGGTGCGCTGCTGCCGGGATTGATCAGGGACGCACAGAGCGCCGCTCGGACAAAGGTTGCCGACCGACGCGCGGCCCGCCGTGTCTTGGCTGGCGTCTACCAACTCGCCGACTTCTATGTCGCGTATCAGCCTGCGCCCGAACTGGTTTGGCTCGTCGCAGACCGGGCTCTGAACGAAGGGTACGAGGCAGACGACCCTTACACCATCGCCTGTAGCGCGTGGGCAATGGTGCAGGCATTGCGGGACTCCGGACGCTGGGAAGAGGCGATAACGCTGGCAAGCAGCGCTATCGCTCGCCTCGAGCCCTACGTCGAGAAGGACGAGACGGCGGATGACTGGCGGGGAATCGTCGGAGCATTGGCGGCTGAAATCGCTTATGTGCACGCACGGCGGGGCCGCCACGGACAGGCGTGGGCGCACTGGGAACGCGCCGACAAAGTCGCGCGCCAACTCGGTCCGGGATATCGGCACGTGCAGACGTCGTTCTCGATGCCGGTGATGGCAGCGCACGCAACAACGCTCGGTGTTGAGCTGCGCCGCCCCGGTGAAGCGCTGCGTGCGGCCGAAGGTTTCGACGCCGACCGGATCGCCTCATTGCCACGCCGGAGCCGCCACTTCATCGAAGTCGCCCGTGCGCACTACCAGCGCGACGAGCCGATCGCCGCATATGCGTTGCTTGCCAAGTCATTCCGGACGGCCCCAGAAACGACCCGCTACAACGGGTATGCCCGAGAGATGCTGCACGAGCTACTGAAACGTCCACCGTCGGGAATGCGCGACGATGTCCGCCAGCTATGCGAAAGCGTTGGCGTCGCTCTGTAGACCCGTAGAAGTCCGCGAATCCATAGTCCATGTGCAAGCGTTGAAGCCCCGGTCGTACGTTGGAGGAATCGTCGGACACCCAGGCAGCGCTGTCGGTGCGGACCTGGCCAGGAAGAACCAAAGCGGCCGTCTGTTCGCAGGCTGCGCAATGCCCGATTCGGCTCCCTGGCAGGATTTATCAAGGTTCGGGAGTTGGACCAGGAACTCGCAACTCACGGTTTCCTCTGATCGGTAGCCTCAGCGTATAGAACTCGAGCAATTCGATCGGCGCGTCGGGCGGGAAGTATCGATAGCCAACGGGTTCTGTATCCGGCCGCCCGATCAGTGAGTGAACACCGGTCGCCCCGGGCAGCACCGAATACGCAACTCGCTGCTCAGGTCGATCGGCGAGAAGGCGCTGGATCACCTTCCGCCCAACACCTTTTCGCTGCCAATCCGGATCGACTGCCAGACCACTTATCAGGAAGGTTCGACCGCCCGACTCCGCCGTGAACTCGGGCGACAGCGCCTCTACCTTGTCCCACCAGCCGTCGGCCGACTCGAGCGGATACCCATAAGCTGCGCCGACCACGACCTCATCCATCTCGGCGGTCACCAGGACGAAGCCTGGCCTGGTGAGCAGCGATGCGAGCACATCGCGGTGCCGCGCTGAATCCGCCGTCGACCATCGATGCGGCGGAAGGGCAAATGCTCGGTCGAACAGCGCACACACCGCGTCCGCCAACATCATCGCGCGCGGAGTATCGCAGCGATTCACTTCCGGCAGGTTCACCAACATGCGCTCCCTCGCTTCGCCCGACCCCTACTTTCCGCCACGCTTGCTGTGCATGTCCAGACATCTCGGCATGGGCGACCTCTCCCAGGCCTGCGCGCCGCTTGGGCCAATTACTCACCGAAGGAGTTCTGCAACGCTACACCGATGAGGCCATCGCAAAGACGATCAACCTCCCGGCCGGTTCCACAGCCGACGATGTCAAGGCCGCCTATCTCGCTGGCTACCAGGCAGACTTGAGCGGGATCACGGTATACGTGGACGGCAGCCGCACCACCCAACCGAAGAAGCTACGGTAAGAAAGGAATTGGACACAGCCGCATGAGCGACACCACTCACTTTCAGTACTGTCAGAAGCTCGTGGTCATCGACCCCGTTACCGACAGCGTCCTGCTGGCTCGGCGCAAGGGAGAAGCCGACTACGACAGCGTCTACTCCCTCATCGGCGGGAAGATGGAGACCACCGACGGCTCCATCCTGGATGCGATCCGTCGCGAAAAGGAAGAGGAGATCGGCAAGGCGGCCATCATCGCGATCGCCGAAGCCCTCTCGTACAACGTCCTTTTCAAGAAGAAGGACGGCAACAGCATGATCCTGCCGCACTTCTACGCCGAGTACCAGGGCGGAGAGATCGAGTTGAACGACGAATACTCCGATTACTTGTGGCTGCCCAAGGATCAACTGGAGTCATTCAGCCCGATGATCGAGACGATCCCCGAAGCGGTCCGCTGGGCAACCGAGATCGGCGAGCTGGTCAAGAAGGGTGAGGGCCTCACGAGGCTGTAGCTGCCAATACATCGTTGTACCGCATTACACCGAGCCAGCACATCCGCGTACGCCCGGACGGTCCCGAAATCGCAGCCATGGAAGCTCTCGGTTTCGGCTGGCCGCGTGCGATCACGCCCGACACCGCCTCGACCAACTGCTCACCGAAGCAGGCTGACCCCCGATAATGGTCGAACTATGACCGAATCCCTACTCCACCAGTGCTTCCCCGAACTGGCCAGCACACTGCCGTTCGCCCGGCTCGGTGTCGCGCCGACGCCGGTCCGCCCGCTGGACCTCGGCACCAACAGCGCTGTGTGGTGCAAGGACGAAAGCGGGTACGGGTCCGGCGGCTGGGGTGGCAATAAGATTCGCAAGCTGGAGTGGCTATTGCCCGAGGCCCGACGGCGCGGTGCCCGCACCATTCTCACCTTCGGCGGCACCGGAACCAACTGGGGTCTGGCGACGGCGCTCTACGCCCGGGAGTTCGGCATCGACACCGCGCTGGCGCTGGTCGACCAACCGGTGGACGACCACGTCCGCGCGCAGCTGCGACGACTGGAAAACTCTGGCGCCTCCTTGCATTTCACGCACAGCAAGCTGCGCACCGTGGTGGCCGCACCGTGGCTGCTGCTGCGGCATATGCACGGGCGCACCCCACCGTATCTGCTGCCCGTCGGCGGATCATCGCCGATCGGCGCGCTCGGCTATGCCGAGGTCGCATTGGAACTGGCGGCGCAGATCGGCGCTGGCGAGCTACCGCAACCGACACATCTGGTGACCGCCGTCGGATCCGGTGGCACGGCAGCGGGTTTGGCCCTCGGTCTACGGCTTGCCGGACTACACAGCCGCGTCGTCGGTGTCGTCGTCAACGACTCGCTCCCCCTCGACGCGCGACACATTGTCGAGCTGGCGAACCGCGCCGCGAGGGTGCTGCGCGCACGCGGCGCGGAATTCACCGCGCCCGAGCTGCGCCCGGACGACGTGACGATGGTGCGTGACTGGCTCGGTCCTGGCTACGGCTATGAAACCCCGGCCGCCATTGCCGCGCAGGAGCTCGCCGCGACCAACGGGCTGGAATTGGAAACCGTCTACACCGCAAAGGCTTTGGCCGGACTTCTGGCGATGGATACCCGCGGCGACTTCGGCAACGGACCCGTTCTGTTCCTCGACACCTACGGGCCGCGCTGATCCGGATCCAGCCCCAGGATGACCGCCAGCACCGCGCGCAACCGCTCCACATCGCCGCGAAGACCGGTCACCGCATCCTGATACAGGAAGGCCTCGATGAGCCGGACCAGCGCATAGGCGAAGGTGTGGGTGTCGACCCGGTTCTGGTAGCCCTCCGCGATCGCGCTGTCGAGAATTTCGGCGACCACCCCGACCACCTTCGGCTGTACCGGCCCGTCGCTGGTGGTGATGATGCGGCCCGCGGTGGCCTGTTCGGTCGCGATGAAATAGCGGTATGCCTCGCTGCGCGTCAGCCATTGTGCCGCCTGGTCCAGCAGGGCAAGCACCCGCCGCGCGCCGGTGCCGTCCACGCGGGTCTGCGCCGCCACGACCATCCGTTCGAATTCCGACACCATGACCGCACCGAGCAGACCGTCACGCGAACCGAACCAGCGGTAGATGGTCGCGCGCGATAAACCGAGTCCCGCCGCGATCGCCTGCACATCGACCCGCTCACAGGACAGGAACTGGGCGCTGGCCGCGGCGAGCACCTGGTCCTGGGAGGCGGCGGCGGGACGACCGACAGGTCGGGCGGCACCGGTGGTTGTGGTCATCCCAGCCCTGGGGTCGATTCGCGACACATGCGTAGTAATGTACCAAACCGACCCGAGCGAGTACCGCGCCCGTCTGGGCCAGTGCTCCGCCACCGCGAGAGGATGTGCCCGTGCGCTCGAACCTGATCTCCCGTAGGGACCTGGACTTCCTGCTCTACGAATGGCTGCGGGTCGAGGAACTCACGGCGCTGCCCCGGTTCACCGAACACTCCCGGGAGACCTTCGACGGCTTTCTCGACCTCTGCGAGGATCTGGCCACCCGGCACTTCGCCACCCACAACAAGCGCAACGACAGCAATGAGCCGACCTTCGACGGCGAGAAGGTCACCATCATCCCGGAGGTGAAGGCCGCGATCGAAGCCTTCACCAAGGCCAATCTCATCGGCGCCGCGATGGATGAGCAGATCGGCGGACTGCAGCTGCCCGCAACCGTGGAGGCCGCCGGATTCTGCTGGTTCCAGGCCGCCAATGTCGGCACCACCGGCTATCTGTTCCTGACCGTCGGCAATGCCAACCTGCTCGCCGCGCACGGCACCCCGGAGCAGATCGACCGCTTCGTCAAGCCCATGGTCGAGGGCAGGTTCACCGGGACGATGTGTCTGTCCGAACCGCAGGCGGGCTCGTCGCTGGCCGATATTGTCACCCGCGCCGAACCCCAGGCCGATGGCACCTACCGGCTGTTCGGCTCGAAAATGTGGATTTCGGGCGGCGATCACGAGCTGACCGACAATATCGTGCACCTCGTCCTGGCCAAGATTCCGGGCGGACCTGCCGGAACCAAGGGCATCTCGCTGTTCATCGTGCCGAAATACCTGGTGGCCGACGATGGTTCGCTGGGCCCGCGCAACGACGTGGTGCTGGCCGGTTTGAACCACAAGATGGGATATCGGGGCACCACCAATACGGTGCTGAATTTTGGTGAGGGCAAGCACAGTCCGGACGGCGCGCCCGGCGCGGTGGGTTACCTCGTCGGCGAACCGCATCGCGGCCTGTCCTACATGTTCCACATGATGAACGAGGCACGCCTCGGCGTCGGTCTCGGCGCGACGGCGTTGGGCTACACCGGATATCTGAAGTCGCTCGATTATGCCCGGGAACGCCGACAGGGCCGCGCGGTCACCGCCAAAGATCCGTCCGCGCCGCAGACGCCGATCATCGAGCATGCCGATGTACGACGAATGCTGTTGGCGCAGAAGGCTTATGTCGAAGGCGCGCTCGCTCTGCTGCTCTACTGCAACCGCCTCGTCGATCTGGAACGCACCGCAACAGATCCGGCGGCCGAACGCGAACACACCTTGCTGCTGGAAATTCTCACCGGCGTGGCGAAGAGCTGGCCGTCGCAATGGTGTCTGGAGGCCAATAACCTCGCCATCCAGGTGCACGGCGGCTACGGTTACACCCGCGAATACGACGTCGAACAGCACTACCGGGATAACCGCCTCAATCCCATCCACGAAGGCACGCACGGCATTCAGGGCCTGGATCTGTTGGGCCGCAAGGTGATCCAGCATGACGGCGCGAGCCTGCGGCTGCTCGCCGCGCAGATCGAGCGGACCGTACTCGCGGCCAGCGAGGCGGGTGGCGAGTGGACCGAATTCGGCGGACAGCTCGATGCGGTCTGGCAGCGGCTGCTCACCGTCACCGGCTGGATGTTCGCCTCCGGCGACATCGCCGCCGCCATGGCCAATTCCAGCATCTACCTGGAGGCATTCGGCCACGTCGTGGTCGCCTGGATCTGGCTGGAGCAGGCACTGGCCGCCCACGGCAAGGACGGCGACTTCTACGACGGCAAGCGCGCCGCGGCCCGCTACTTCTTCCGCTACGAATTGCCCAAGACCACACCGCAATTGGATCTGCTGGAGCTGATGGACCGCACCACGCTGGAAATGCGCGACGCCTGGTTCTGACCCGTCAGAGGACCAGTGGTCGCCGCCCCGGGCGGGTGCGGCGCCAGACCACCACGAGGAAGACCAGCAGGCCGATCAGCGGCAGGGTGCCGATCGTCCAGCTCAGCGGCAGCGGCGGTCCGGGCTGGTCGAGCACGGTGACATCGCCGAGGGTCCCTTCGCCGTGTCCGAGTGGCCCGTCGATCGCGAAGGTGAAGGTGTAGGTGCCGGGGGCGTCGAAGGCCCTGACGTCCAGACCCCACGAGTCGCGTTTACGGGGATGGCGGACCAGGGGCGCGGCGCGCCGACCGGGCCTGATCGCTGGTCCGGTCAAGCGCAGCGTCCCGGATTTGTCGGCGATGCCGCCATCGGGCATGAAGGTGAAGTCCAGCGATTTCATCGCACGGATCGGCCAGGTGGAGAAGCCGACGGTCACGCCGTACGGCCCCACCTGGACAGGCTCGGTGTGCACAATCTCGACCGGCGCGTAGGCGGAGGCGGGGGCGACGGCGATCAGCGACAGGGTGAGCACGGCCAGCACGGTGACGGCGAGCCTGCGCAGTACGGTCATCACGCTTCCTTCGTCGCGGGCAGCATGGTGGTGAAGCGCCCGCCGAGGAATCCCGCGAGCAGGCCGAGCGGAATGCCGAGCAGCGTAATCGTCACGATGTCGCCGAGGGCGATATGCGAGGTGGCGCGGACCAGATTCAACTGCAGCGGGAATGTCACGCCGATGATGACACCGGTCACGGCACCGGTCACCAAGACGATCTTGCGCGCATCGAAACCACGGGTACGGGCCAGCCAGAACAACCCTTCGACCGCGACCGCCGCGATGATCAGGAACATCGGCATCATGGCGGGCAGAGCCGGTGGCCGCCCGGTCAGACCGTCACGCAGCGGAAGTCCGATCGCCGACGCATAGACTTCCGCGGCCCAGGGCGAGAACCACCAGAGGAACGCCTGCATCGCACCGAGCGAAACCGCGATCGCGATGGCCGCGCCCGCACGAGCCAACAGTGCCGCGCCGAGGGTGAGCAGCATCGGCCCGAACCCCACGATGCCCAGGATGGTCGGATCGACGGGCAGATGCAGGTTGTTCAACGCATTGGTGGGAATCGGGGCGAAGGTGATCAGGATCGGAATCGCGACGACGATGCCGATCCGGCCCCAGCGGTGATCGCGGTGCGCGGCGAAAACGATGATGCTGCCGATCATGGTGAGCAAGATGGACAGGAACAGCGCCACATGTGATGGGGTATTGAGCACCGCGTCGAAGCCGTAGATCGAATGCCACTCCAGATCGAGCAGGCCGTAGAGCAGGAAGAGTGCCGCACCGGCTCCGGCGATCATATAGCCGAGCGGTGCGGTGAGGTTGCTGCCGAAGACTCGGATGGGGGTGCCGCCGAGGCGGGGCACCGGCCGACCCGCACGTTGCGCCGAGGTCGCGATGAGAACCATGGCCAGGCTGAGGAATCCGGATATCGCGCTGCCGGAGTACAGGAACAGATGCGGGAGGGTGAAGAAGGTATCGGGGCCGACTTCGTCGTGCCACTCGATATCCCAGCTGAGGCCGATCAATGTGACCGCGGTACCGAGTAGTACGCCCCATGCGCCGACGCGAGCCGCGGTGGTGTCATTCGAGATCTCGGGTCCAGTGTCGGCTTCGACCGGTGCTGCCGTGCTCATGGTGCTCATTCCTCCTGATATGTGCATGGTTTCAGCCGCCGACCCAGATCGGCACCGCGAGTTCGTCGATGCTGTCGTGTTCGTCGATCGATAGTCGAAGTTCCCACGGGCCGGTCATCATCAGTGGCACCGCTGCGGCGTGGAAATGTCCCGGACCGGTGGCCATCGCCGCGACCGGTTCTCCGGCGTGGCCCATGAGCGGCTGGTTCGCCTGAATACTCACCGCGGCATGGTCTTTCGTAGCGCCACTGCGGTCGGTGACGGTGATATCGATTGCGGTGCTGCCGATTCGGACGCTGTCGATGGAGATGGTGACGAGATGTTGCGGGGAACCGGTTTTCAATACGAGCGGACCAGCTGGGCGCGGCCAGACGAACCAGGCGATGGCGGCCAGCACGATGACGACCACCGCTCCCCCGGCGAGAAGTACACCTTTCCGGGGTGCCGCGGTGTTCTCCGCTTGCTCGCTCATGGCCGTGCTCCCGCGGCGACATCGAGTACGACGGGGACCGTGAGCACGGTGTAGCGGCGTTCGACCTGGATCCAGAGGCGATAGCGGCCCGGGAGGGGAAAGGTGTACGTGAACGGCACATCGGGACCGTAGGCGGCGACCGTCTCGTCGGGAGCGCTTTCACCGTTGGCCGGTGGCATGAGCATGGCGCCGCGGCTCGCGGCGGGCTCGGTCATATCCATTCCCGGCATATCCATGCCAGGCATGTCGGACATACCATGCATGGACGTCGCGCCCATCGAGTGGCCGTGCCCCCAGATCGGTGAACTCTGCACGGCCGCACCGATATTCGGGTCGTCGGGCAGCGGACCCGCCATTATCAGATGGCCGACCATGCCGAGCCATGGCTGCAGATCGGCGGCGTCGCCGAATTCGGCGGTGATGGTGGTCGGCACCCCCACGACCGGTGTGGTCGTCCGGACAGTGACCTGGTTGCCGTCGACAACGGCGGACGACGCCTTGTCACCGCCCCCGAGATGCACTGCGGCACTGGCCGATTCCGGTGCCGCAGCACCAGGCAAGACTGTGAACCCACTTGCCGCGCGCACCATTTGCACACCACCGCCGCGCCGCGCCAACTCGGCGGACAGCGCGTATCGCCCAGGCTCGGGCGCTGCCAGATGAACCTGGTACCGACCTGGTCCGATCCGGATCGGGTGCAGATGCGACAGGCGACCGGTCGGGCCTACCAGCAGCAGATGCATGAGCGCACTGTCGTGCACGACCAGATCGTCGACGAGCGCACCGGTGGCGGCATCGATCAGAACGAGGTCGAGATCGCCCGGCTGTCCGGCGGTCACGGGCCCACCGGCGACCGTGAGCAGTACCGGCGGCCGCGAAAAGTCCGAAATCAATGGCTGATTCACGGCGTAGGGATCGGTGACATTGTCGAGCGTGGGATCGAGCTGACCGCCGGGTTGCGGCGGCAGCGGTAGCGATGCCGAAAGCAGTGCGGCCGTCACCGAAACCGCCACCCCGGCCACCATTCCGGCGGCCGGAACCAGTGCCCACCCGCTGCGCCGAGCACGAATCGCGATCACCACGGCGACGGGAAGCAGGACACCCGCCACCAGAAACCCGCCGTACACCAAGCGCTCCGGCGGCGAGGTCACCTGTGCGGGCACGATGAACGGAATCCGCGTCACCCGCGTGCCGTCACCGACGGCCAGCTCCCACGGACCGGCGCGGTCCATCGGGACAGTCGCCGAGTACATCCCCGCAGTGCCGCCGAGTTCGACAACCGCATCGGCGGTGGGCGCGCCCGGTGCGGGCCGCGTCGACTGCGTCGATGCCCCCGTCGGCGTCGCCGCGAGCGTGAGCCGCCCCGCAGCGGTGCCAGCATGGGTGACCACATCCACCCGCAATGGCCCAGGCACACTGGTCACCCGGCGCAAGATGATCGTGAGCTCCCGATCACCGAGCGACTGCGCGACCGAAATATCCGAACCGGAGGACGCCGAATCCGCCGACACCGAGCCCACCCCGATCGCCATCAACAACGCACAAACCCCCGCTACCAGCAGAGCGCGACCAACACCGGCGACAACAGCCACGCCCGTCATGGTAGGTGTGCGTGTCTGCCAGAACATCACCCCCAGTGGGGATTTCGCCTCCCCCGCCGGAGTGATGCCGCCCTGGACCGGCATCCGGATAATCCCCCAGCTCACGGCCGAAACCACCGCTGGGCCATCTGCTGATTCAATAGCACCAGAATCTAGGTGCGCGCTTCGGCTGCGCCAATCGCCGCCAGCGGACGCGCTGACCGCTGCACCATGCACCGAGGCACTGCGCGAACTGATTACCGGGCTGCACGACAACGCCGGTGATGACACGCCGCCCCTGGACGCCCATGCGGGCGGACCGTGGCGAGTGCACGAATTCACCTTCGGTGTTGGCGCCATGGACGACGGTGCCCTCGACCCGACAACGAAGGGAATACCAACGAGAAGTGGCTGCTCCAGCAGCGTGGGCTCGCTTGGTCAGCGCATCCTGGGTGCCGGACCGCGCTGGGGAACCCAGTGCCCCGGGCCAACCGAGGACGGTACTGTTCCGCCCGGATCACCCGGCATTCGAATCTGTGTGATCGAAACTCGTCGGCCGCGAACAGGGTGGCGCAATGGCCACTCCGAGCCCCATCCGCCCAGGTCAGAGGCGATAGGAGGCGGCGCAATAACATCCGCTGATTTAGGGCGCTCACTTGCGCGCATTTGGGCGGCCGAGCGGCAGCTATCGTCGCTATCCATGCAGGTCAGCGAAAGAAAGGTGGCGGAGGTGGGAGCCGAGGCGACGCCCGTGCGACGGTTGCGGGCCGACCAGGCGCGCCGGATAGCCGACGTGCTGCGTCATCAGATACATGCGGGCGCGTTCGACGATGTGCTGCCGAGTGAGCAGGAGTTGGTCGCCGAATACGACGCGTCGCGCAATACCGTGCGCGACGCGCTCGCGCTGCTCAAGGATGACGGGTTGATCGATCGGGTGCCGAAGGTGGGCACCCGGGTTGCCCGGCGCAAATACGATCACGGGCTCGACGCACTGCTCGGCCTACAGGAAACCCTCAAGGGCCACGGCACCGTGCGCAACGAGGTGCGCGCGGCCATGCACATCACCGCACCCCCCGCCGTCGCACGCAAGCTCGGGCTCGATCCCGGTGAGCGCGTGGTGTATATCGAACGCCTGCGCTATCTCGCCGACCTACCGCTGAGCCTGGATCTGACCTACCTGGCACCCGATATCGGCACCGAGATCCTCGGCCACGATCTCGAGACCAACGACATCTTCGTACTCATCGAACAGATCAGCGGCGGACCGCTCGGCTCGGCCGACCTCGCGCTGGAAGCGATTACCGCCGACGCGCACACCGCCGCCACCCTGGAAGCACCCGAGGGCGCCGCGCTGCTGATGCTCGAACGGCTGACCCGGCTCGACGACGGCAGACCGGTGGATCTGGAGTACATCCGCATGCGCGGGGACCGAATCACCATGCGCGGCAGCCTGATCCGCAGCGCATCCGAATGGAAGGTCATCTGATGGCACTGGCGAACCAACGCACCGACATTCCGGTGACCATCGACGAATCACTATGTATCCAGGGTTGCACGCTCTGCGTGGAGATCTGCCCGCTCGACTCGCTGGCCATCAATCCGGAAAACGGTAAGGCCTTCATGCACGTGGACGAGTGCTGGTACTGCGGCCCGTGCGCCGCCCGGTGTCCCACGGGTGCCGTCACCGTCAATATGCCCTATCTGTTGCGCTGAACGATCCGGAAGTCCCATGAAGAAACGCCTCGCTCCGCTGCTCCTCGCCGTCGCGCTCGCCGCGGCGGGCTGCTCCCTGCAGAGTTCCGACAGCACCCCCGCTGGAACCGTCAAGGTCGTCGTCGGCTACCAGTCCAAGACCATCAACACCGTCACCGCGGGCACTCTGCTGCGCGCCCAGGGTTATCTGGAACAGCGGCTACAGAAGATCACCGACAGCGGCGGTGCCAAGTACCAGGTGGAGTGGCAGGACTACGACACCGGCGCGCCCATCACCGCGCAGATGCTGGCCGAGAAGATCGATATCGGATCGATGGGCGATTATCCGCTGTTGATCAACGGATCTCGCACCCAGTCCAATGAGCGCGCGAAGACAGCGTTCGTGTCAGTGACCGGCTACAACCCCAAGGGTGCGCTCAATATGGTTGTGGTCCCGCAAGATTCGACGGCGACCAGGGTCGGCGACTTGGCCGGGCAGAAGATTTCGGCCAGCGTCGGCTCGGCCGGACACGGCACCCTGGTGCAGGCGCTCTCGCGGGCGGGCGTCGATCCGACCAAGGGCGTCGAGGTGCTCAACCAGCAGCCACAGATCGGGGCGACCGCTCTGGAATCGCACCAGGTCGGCGCGCTGGCACAGTTCGTGGCCTGGCCCGGGCTGCTGGTCTTCCAGAACAAGGCGAAATTGCTCTACGACGGTGCGGAACTGGGTGTGCCCACCTTCCATGGCGTGGTCGCGCGGCGCTCCTACACCGCCGATCACCCCGAGGTGCTGCAGGCCTTCCTCGCCGCCCAACTCGATGCCACGAAGTTCCTGAACGACAAGCCGTTCGAAGCCGCCAAGATCGTCGCCGACGGTTCCGGATTGCCGCAGGAAGTCGTCTACCTCTACAACGGGCCCGGCGGAACGTCTTTCGATACCACCCTCAAGCCCAGTCTGATCGATGCGTTCAAAGCCGATGTGCAGTACTTGAAGTCGATCGGTGACTTCGCCGAACTCGATATCGATAAGTTCGTCGACCCCGCTCCGCTGCGCAAGGCCTTCGCCGACAACGGCGTCGGCGACTATGACCAGGCGGTGGCCTCCACCGTCAACCCGAGCCGTGTCACCGGAACCGATCCGATTTGCACACGTCCGGTGAGCAATGCCGCGCAGGCCGGTGAGCTGTGGCTCGACGGCACGGATCGACCGCAGCCCGCCGCCGATCCGACCTGCCTGCTGCGCGCGGTCCAGGCCGCCAAGGCACAGGGCAAAGTGATCCGCGCCGCGTATGTGCCCGATGCCGAACTCGGCACGCGCTGGTTCGCCGATAAGGCGGTGTGGCTGCGAGATGGGGACAGTTTCCTGCCGTTCACGACGCCCGCCGCCGCGCAGCGCTATCGGCAGACGCATCCGGCCGCGACCGCGATCTCCTACGATCAGGCCGTCACGGAAGTCCGGCCATGACCGCATCACACAGCGCTTCGGTGCTGACCGATGACCGGGCAACAGCCGAGCCCACCACCGCACCGGCCAGCCCCGTTGTAGTCGAACGTGCTGAAACCACTGAAGTACGTGGAAGTTCCGTATGGCGCACCCGAGTGCTCCAAGTGGCGTCGGTCGCGACCGCGATCGGGCTGTGGCAGCTGCTCACCGCCGATAATGTGCGGTGGTGGCTGCGCTTCGACACGCTGCCGACGGTCACCGAGATCATCCGCGAATTCGGCAAGCAGCTGCAATCGGACCAGTTCTATGTCGATGTCGCGCAATCGCTGATCCGGATTCTCACCGGATTCGGGCTCGCGGCCGTGGTCGGGGTGGTCGCGGGCATCGCCCTCGGCCGCTCCGGGCTCTTCGCCGCGGTATTCGGACCGCTCACCGAATTGGCCCGGCCGATTCCGGCCATCGCACTGGTGCCGGTGGCGATTCTGCTGTTTCCGAGCGACGAATCGGGCATCGTCTTCATCACCTTCATGGCATCGCTGTTCCCGGTGCTGGTCAGCACCAGGCACGCGGTGCGCGCGCTGCCGACCATCTGGGAGGACGCACTACGCACGCTGGGCGCATCGCGCACCGATGTGCTTGTGCGAGTGGTATTTCCAGGCATTCTGCCCGGCGTATTCAGTGGTCTGTCGGTGGGTATGGGCGTGGCATGGATCTGCCTCATCTCGGCCGAGATGATCTCCGGGCGGCTCGGTATCGGCTACCGGACCTGGCAGGCCTACACCATCGTCGATTATCCGGCGGTATTCGTCGGCATGATCACCATCGGCATCCTCGGCTTCGGCACCTCCGGAATTGTGGAACTTGCCGGTCGTCGGATCACCCGCTGGCTGCCGAGAGAGGTCGCCGAATGACCACGACAACCGCACCCGCCACCACCGGAATGCGATTGAGCCTGGACGGAGTTCGCATCGCCTACGGCGGCAAAACGGTGCTCGACAACCTCGAGCTGGCCATTACGCCCGGCGAAATCCTGGTCGTGGTCGGCAAATCCGGCTACGGCAAGTCGACGCTGCTGCGGGCGATCGCCGGACTGCGCAAGCCGGACCAGGGTCTGATCCGCGCCGACGGCAGTGCGGTGACCGGTCCGTCGGCCGATCGCGCCCTGGTCTTCCAGGACGATGCGCTACTGCCGTGGCGCACGGTACGTCAGAACATCGAGCTCGCACTGCAATTGCGCAAGGTCCCGCGCAGCGAACGCAAGGCGCGCGCCCGACATTGGGTGGAGGAGGTCGGGCTCACCGGTTACGGCGACTATCTTCCGCGTGATCTCTCCGGCGGTATGCGCCAGCGAGTTCAGTTGGCGCGCAGTCTCGCCGGATCGCCGCGCGCGGTGCTGATGGACGAACCGTTCGGCGCACTCGATACCCAGACCCGGACAACCATGCAGCGCTTGCTGATCGATACCTGGCGCGCCCATCCCACCACCGTCGTATTCGTTACCCATGACCTGGACGAGGCGCTGCTGCTCGGGGACCGCATCGCGGTACTCGGCGGCGGCGTACTGCACACCGTGGTAGATGTGCCCGAACCCCGCACTCCGGCGGATCGCCGGTCGGTGAAGGCCGAAATCCTGGAGAAGTTGTGAATATTCCCGAGCTATCCGATCGGATCCGGCTCGACTGCGATGTGCTCGTCATCGGCGGCGGCACCGCGGGAACCATGGCCGCACTGACCGCCGCCGAAGCGGGCGCCGATGTACTGCTGCTGGAGAAGGCGCATGTGCGGCACTCCGGTGCGTTGGCCATGGGCATGGACGGGGTCAACAATGCGGTGATTCCGGGCAAGGCCGAGCCCGAGGACTACGTCGCCGAGATCACCAGGGCCAATGACGGAATCGTCAACCAGCGCACCGTATATCAGACGGCCACCCGCGGCTTCGCCATGGTGCAGCGACTCGAACGCTACGGCGTGAAGTTCGAGAAGGACGAGTACGGCGAGTACGCGGTGCGCCGGGTGCACCGCTCCGGGTCGTATGTGCTGCCCATGCCCGAGGGCAAGGATGTGAAGAAGGCGCTGTATCGCGTACTGCGCCAACGCAAGATGCGCGAGAAGATCCGCATCGAGAACCGGCTCATGCCGGTTCGGGTGCTCACCGACGCGGGCCGCGCGGTGGGTGCGGCCGCATTGAATACGCGCACCGGCGAATTCGTGGCGGTAGCCGCCAAGGCAGTGATCCTGGCGACCGGTCCGTCCGGCCGCTTGGGGCTGCCCGCATCGGGTTACCTGTATGGCACCTATGAAAACCCGACCAATGCGGGCGATGGGTATTCGATGGCCTATCACGCCGGTGCGGAGCTCAGCGGTATCGAATGCTTCCAGATCAATCCGCTCATCAAGGATTACAACGGCCCGGCCTGCGCCTATGTGGCCAATCCATTCGGCGGGTACCAGGTGAACGCCAAGGGTGAACGCTTCGTCGACTCCGATTACTGGTCGGGACAGATGATGTCGGAGGTCAAGCGCGAAATCGAATCCGCGCGCGGGCCCATCTATCTCAAGGTGTCGCATCTGCCCGATGAGACGCTCACTACCCTCGAAGGCATTCTGCACACCACCGAACGCCCGACGCGCGGCACCTTCCACGCCAACCGCGGCCATGACTACCGCACCCACGATATCGAGATGCATATCTCTGAAATCGGTTTGTGCGGTGGACATTCCGCGTCCGGCGTGTGGGTCGACGAACATGCCCGCACCACCGTCCCCGGACTCTATGCGGCCGGTGATCTGGCATGTGTACCGCACAACTACATGATCGGCGCTTTCGTCTTCGGCGATCTGGCGGGCGGACATGCCGCATCCACACTGTCGGAAGTCACTGCACCGGCCGACCTTCCGGAAGACCAGCTGGCCGCGGCCCACGAGCTTATCTACCGGCCACTGCGGCAGCCGGACGGCCCGCCGCAGCCACAGGTCGAATACAAGCTGCGCCGATTCGTGAACGACTATGTGGCGCCGCCGAAGACGGCCGCGAAGCTGTCGATCGCGGTCGAGACTTTCGAGCGGATGCGCGGCGAGATCGCCGACATCGGTGCCCGCACACCGCACGAGCTCATGCGCGCGGTCGAGGTTTCCTTTATCCGCGACTGCGCCGAAATGGCGGCGCGCAGTTCGCTGACCCGCACCGAATCACGGTGGGGTCTCTATCACGAACGGGCCGATCTACCGCAGCGCGACGACAACGAGTGGCGCTATCACCTGAACCTGCGCAAGAACTCCGATGGCGCGATGGAATTCCTGAAGCGGCCGGTGGCGCCGTATCTGGTACCGGTGCCAGGTCTCGATGACCTGCCCTCTACCGACAGCACCGTGGTCCCGGTAACGCAACCGGAACTCGTCGGTGGGCGCGCGCCGGCCGACACACCGCGCACCGTCCGCGCCTCGACCACACCGCCGTCACCGCGACTGGTCAGCCTGCTGGCCCTGGATTCGCCTACCGTGCAGGACCTTTCGACCTATCTGTCCGATGCCGATGCCGGTGTTCGGGTGGCGGCACTGTCGGTCCTGACCGAGAACACCCCCGAGGCATTCACCTCGGTACTGATCGGCGCGCTCGATGATGACGCGGCATCCGTTCGCGCGGCCGCCGCGGCGAGTCTGCGCGAACTCGTTGAGGTGCTTCCCGATTCGACCGGTCTCGCCGATCGACTCCACTCCCCCGATCCCGTCGTCCGGGCGACCGTCGTGGATCTGCTGCGCGCGCTGCGAGCCGGATCCGCGGCGCAATTCGTCGCGGCGCTGACTGATTCGGATCACCGGGTGCGCATCGAGGCCGTGCGGGCGCTGGTGTCGCTCGATGACTGGCGGGCCGTTTCCGCCGCGGCGACCGATGAGAACCGCGAGGTGCGCATTGCCGTCGCACACGGGTTGTCGGCGATCGGCGGCCAGGGCACCGAAACCGCGCGCGCCCTAGCCGAGGATCCGGATCCGCTCGTGCGTGCCGCCGCATTGGCCGCCTTCGCGAGTCTCGGTGTCGCACAAGATGATATGGCGCTACTTGTCGGCGCGCTCGCACACTCTGCCTGGCAGGTCCGGGTGGGTGCCGCGCGGGGTCTCGCGGGTGCGGACCCCGATTTCGGCGTCAACCCGCTTTCCGAAGCCTTGCACGATCCGCACCTCGATGTGCGCAAGGCAGCGGTACTGGCGCTGGCCACTTGGCCGCACAGCGGGGCGGCACACGATGCGCTGAAGCTGGCGATCGATGACACCGATGCGGACGTGCGTGCGTATGCGCGCCGCGCGTTGGACAGCACACACCCGCTGTCGTAGCCGCACACCGTTTCGTGACGCGGGCAAGGGGCACCAGCGCTGCGACATGCTCGCTATCGGGTCCCTCGTGCTGGCTGATCTGTAGGCGCATCACCATCGGATCAGCCGACTTCGACGTACTTCGAGCAGCTTCGGGATTCTCACCATGATGTGCGGGTCAGGTCTGGTCATCCTGCTGTCCGGCCTTGGAGGTCAGTCCTGCTGGCGGGCCTCCCCGACCTCGGACAACATCGCCCGGTTTTGAGTCGAAATCGGTTTACGCGCAGCGGAATTGGAAGCTTGCGACCGGTATCGCGCCGGGTGCCACGTCGACCTGGACGTAGGCGATGCTCGCCAGCTCACAGCCGGAGGGCACGGAGGTAACCTGCGCCTGGTAGCAGCCGTTCGGGAAGGCCTGCGTCGCGGTTCCATCACCGCCGGTCGTCAAGGTGGCAAGCACCGGACCGGCGGCGCATGTGGTGATGCCGACCCCGACACCCGTCACCGGCAGTTGATCGGTGCCGGTACTCGCTCGCACCTTCAGCGGACCGTCGCTCGGCGCCTGAGCACGGGCCGTGCCTTCGGGCAGCATAGCCACCAGTGCGGCACCGAGTACGGACGTGACGAGCAGCGTGTTGCGCAAACGAGTCTCCTTCGGCCGATGTGAGCGGATCCGGGTGATCGCCCCTGCCACCGTATTCCAAACCGACCGGCACGGCCATGACCCGAGGCCATCTGCCGATCAGAGTCACCGGGCCTGGCTGCGGGTCGGCGGCAACACAGTGTCGCTGGCGGCTGATCACTACCGCCGGGCCGTTGATAGTTTTCGCACCTGATGCGATGGCGTCCAGAGTCGCGGCAAGGATCAGACCGGGTCCGCGATAACAACCACACCACTGGGCGCATCGATCAGCGGAACCGTCTGCGCGGCAGCATCATCCACGTGCACACGCGGATGGTCGGGCAACTCGGATTCGTAATATGTACCCGGACCATAAAATTGGCCGTACTTCACGACCACGCCGCCGATACCGAGTACCGCCGCCTCGAATTCCTGGATGCCTGCACCGCGGCCGGCGGGCGGCTCCCACGCAATGCTCTGGGCGAGAAAGCGTTTCGCGCCCGCGGCCTGCGCGGCGGCGATCAGATTGCGGGTGCCCTCGGATCGGATGCGCGCATTCGCACCGGCGAGTTCCGGGAGCAGCGCGGCATCGTCGGGCAAATCGGTGAGCTGATGCATCACCAGATCCGGCCGGAAGGCGACGACCGCCGCGGTGAGCGCGTCGAGGTCGTACACATCGCAGACCACCGGCTCCGCACCGGCGGCGCTGACCAGGTCGGCCTTGGCCGCGGACCGGGTCATCCCCGCAACCTCGTGTCCGGCCTCGATCAGCAAGGGCAACAATCGTGTTCCGATGACGCCGGTCGCACCGGCCAAATAGATCCGCATCACCCCACCCTAATTTCCCGCATCAGTACCGCGTAGCTGGTCATCGCACAGCAGGGCAACGGCGCCGATCTCACCGAATGTGGCCACGCTCGGTGCGCTATCCGCCGCTGCGAGCATGGCCTTGTGCGCCTGGCTCGCCTGGTGATGGCTGCGGCGGAATCCCTTGACGCCGTTACCGGGTTCCCCCGCCGCGACAGTGACCCCGCGGGCGAGGACTTGCACCGCGGCCGCCAGTGTCTCGGCGGTCGGACTGTGCGCCAGCGAGAGCCAGGCCCAGCCGGAGGCCTGATCGCGGGGCAGGAACAGCGGGTGATATGGGCAACCGAGTTCATCGGCGAGATCACTGGTGAACCGGGCCAGACTGGAGGCTTGCGGGTCGGCCTTTCCGGTATGGGCGGTCCAAACGACCAGACCGAGATGTCGACGGTGGGACAGCCGGTAGCCCAGTATGGCTTCCACCCCGGCGAGGTCGCCTGGGTCGGTGCGAAGTAGTTCATGGATCAACGCCTCACGAGTCGCGTTGCGGTGCTGTAGCCAGCGGTCCCGTTCTTCTTCGTAGGCCTCGAGTACCTGTTCGGTGACGTGGTCTATGTAGGCGAAATTCGCCGCCGCCAGCCGTTGCGCGACGGCGGTCAGCAGGTACGGGTCGCTGACCTTGGTGTTGAGGATTGCCAAGGCTCGCTGCAGGACCGTGTCCTGGCCGAGCCGATAAGCGCGGACGAGAGCTCGAACCGGAACGCCGTGTTGGGCGAGGCGTCGGGCGTATTCGATCGCCGCGGGTGGCGCCTCCGCCTGGCCGATATCGACGCCGTATTGCAGGAAGGGCAGGGAGGTCTCGACGTTGTCCTCGATGCTCGCGACGAGCGATGCTTGCAGACTCTCGTCGCCGCGCAACTCCGCGATCTCGCTCGAAAGTCGTTGGTAGAGATCGCGAATCAAGGCGGCACGGTTATGGCTCAGTGCCGCGCCGACCTCTGCCACACAGGCGGCGACCTGTGTGGCGAGGTCCGTCGATCGCGGGTACCCCATATGCGCGATCAGCTATTGGGTCGACAGCACATCGCCGAGTTCCTGCCTGTGCTGTTCGATCCACTCCGCTTCCTCGCCGGGAGCGGGCATGATCAGCCCCGCCTCCATGATGGAAGTGGGATCCATCTCGTTGAGTCCGAGCAGCAGACTTCGGGCGTCCTGGCCGGTGACGGCGGTCCACGCCGCCGACAGCTGGGTGAGCAGTTCGGCTCGCGATGCGCGATCCCGACCGGCCCGGATATTTCCGCTGATCACCGATACCGTGTTGGGCTTACCGGCGGTGAAAAACGCCGACGGCTCGTATTCGACGAATACAACGTTGACGAATCCCCGAGGCGCGCCGGTGACCGAGGTATGAATGGCGGTGATTGCTTCGGCCAACTCGGCGCGGTGGTCCTCAGCCAGCGACCCCGCGGGAACCAGAACTTGATACAAAGGCATGGGCTTTCCTTTCGAATTGATCAGCGGCCGAACGTAATTCCGCAAAGAGCGTCAGTGAATGGTCGATCCGCCGTGGTCGGCATGCAGATTGATTTCGCGCTTGAGGATCTTTCCGGTCGGCCCCTTCGGCAAGGCGTCGACGATGTGCAGGTGCCGGGGGTATTTGTAGGCGGCGACGCGTTCCTTGACGAAGTCACGCAGTTCGTCGGCACCAATCGATGCGCCGGGCTTGAGGGCGACCGCGGCAGCGACCTCCTCACCGAGCTCGGCGTCCGCGATACCGACGACCGCCGCCTCGGCGACATCGGGGTGCTCGTAGAGCACCTCCTCGACCTCGCGGGGATAGACGTTGTAGCCGCCGCGAATGATCATGTCCTTCTTGCGGTCGACGATGAAGTAGTTGCCGTTCGCATCGCTCCGACCCAGATCGCCGGTGTGAAACCAGCCATCGGTGATCGCCTCGGCGGTCTCCTCGGGCTTGTTCCAATAGCCTTTCATGATGTTGTCGCCGCGAATCACGATCTCACCGACCGTGCCGTCGGCCACCTCGCCGCCCTCGTCGTCGACCACCCGTAGTTCGACGCCGCGGACCGGGGTACCGATGGAACCGGGTACACGAGGCCGATCGGGGTGATTGAAGCAAGCGGCGGGCGAGGTCTCCGATAGCCCGTACCCTTCGAGCACCACGCATCCGAACTGCTTCTCGAAGGCGTGCAGCACCTCCACCGGCAGCGCGGAGCCGCCGCTGACGCAGATCCGCAGCGCGCCGAGGTCGATGTCGGCGGCACCCGGATGATTCAGCAGCGCCGAGTACATCGTCGGCACCCCTTCGAAGATCGTCACCTGGTCCCGGACCAGTAGCTCCAATGCCTTGGCCGGGTCGAACCGCGGCAGCAGCGTCAGCGTCGCGCCGACGCGCACAGCGGCGTTCAATGCGCATGTCTGCCCGAACACATGGAACAGCGGTAGCCCGCCGAAGATCACGTCCTCGGCGCTGAGCTCGAGCAGGGTCTGTGTGCAGACGTCGACGTTGCTCCCGAGGTTGGCGTGGGTCAGCTCGGCGCCCTTCGGCAAGCCGGTGGTGCCAGAGGTGTACAGGATTACCGCGGTGTCGTCGGGGCGGCGATCGATCACTTCCTCTCGCGGCTCGATGGCCATCATTTGATCGAGGAATTCGGCCGGAGCAACCGGTATCGCGGTACTGCCCACCTGCGTGGCACCCGCGGCGGCTTCGGCGGCGAAGTCCGGCCAGACGAATATCAGCTTGGCGCCGGAATCGCGCAGGTAGTAGGCGACTTCACGTTCCTTGAGCAACGGGTTCATCGGTACCACGACCGCGCCCACCCGCAGGATGGCGTAGTAGAGAGCGGCGAAATGCGGGACGTTCGGGAGCATGATCGCGACCCGATCACCCGGTGCCACATCGTATGCGGCCAGTAGACCGGCGACGCGTTGACTGAGCGTGTCCAATTGCGCGTAGGAAACGACTGTCTCGTCGAGCCGAATCGCGACATGGTGGGGACGGTTGTGGGCAGAGATCACGAGATTTTCGGCGAGATTCATTTCAGTTGCTTTCGTCGGGTGCCGAAGGTCCGGCTTCGGTACGTCGGCACGTCGCCCCGGGGACATAGTGCATATCCAAGGCATTCGTAGAACTTCGTTTAAAACTTTGTTATTGAAGATAGCCGATCGTCAGTGTGTCGGTTCACTCCGAGTTCGATCGCAACTCGCCGATCAACCTGACCTGCTGACATCTCGGCACCGCTGGTCACGGCCCAACGAACGATCGCTCACACGGCAGGCGCGGCAGCAATCTACCGCCCTCGGCGGTGTGGCCGATCAATTCGATTGCGCACCAGGGCTTTCGCCTCCAATCGTGGATAAAATTGCGCACCGCCACCCCGGTTACCGCACAGTTGAAGACCAAGTCGGACATCCAGATTCGCAGGTGCACATCACCTTCGGGTGCGAACCATTTTTGGCGGACATGGACTCTCGCCTCCTCGGGCAACGATGTCAGACGGGTGTGATGTCGGAGATGAGCCATCGGTCGCCGGCCGGAGTCATGGTGACTCGTATGCGGCTGCCGTCCAGGCGCGGTCCCTGATACTTGCTGCTGGTGGTCTCCTGATCGAGGAACACCAGCATCGTGACTTTGTCGACGGCTGCGGTGACCACCGAGGATTCGACGACCTTCGCAGTGGTGATAATCGAATCGCGATGTGCCGCAGGAATGATCACACTCGAGCTCAGCTTGGCGAAATCGTCGCGGAAGGTGCCGGTCAAATTGTCGGTGACCTTGGGGAATTCGGTGTCGATGGTGTTGAAGTCGTAGGACAGCACGGTGGGAATTCGCGACTGTGCCGAATCCCGGGCCGCCCGTGCGGCGGTCGCTGTCGCGCTGTGGTCGGAGACACTGCGTCCGAACAGGACCATCGTGGTGATCGCCGTACCCAATATGAGCGCGAGCACAACGAATGTGGCGATGGTGGCCCGCCTGCCGATCGCTGACAAACGCCGGAACCATTGGCGTGGACGGATTTTCATGCGACGAACTCCACGTTCGAGACGAGCCAGCGCCCGTCGGTGTGGTCGAGGGTCATCTTCATGCGGTAGACCCGCTGCTGTCCCTCGGGGGCTTCGGTGTTCTTGACCGTGGAGGTGACAGCGGTCAGCACCGTGGCATGCGCGTCGTCGACCGCGACGATCCCGGCTTCCTTGACCTCGCCGGTGGATTCGACCTTGCCGTTCTGCAGTACGGCGACGAAGTTGCCCGAAATCTTGTCCCACTGGTCACGGAAGGATCCGGTCGAATCGGCGGCGATCGCAGCGAGATTCTGTTTGGCCGAATCGTGACTGAGCGTGACCAACTGGACGGCGATACGGCGCGCGGTATCGAGCACGGCACGATCGCGGGTGTCGTCCTGGTGGTTGTGGTGGACAGTCAGCCAGAGCTGCGAACTCACCGCGACGAGCGTCACCACTACTGCGGTGGCAATCGTGATCGCCCAGACCCTCCACGGTGCCCCTGGGCGGCGCGGTGAGTCCACCGAGCCGGAAGCCGAGTCGGAAGCCGAGGCGGACTCGGATGTGGCCTCGTCGGTGTCTATTTGATCAATAGCGATTGCCATCCCTGGTACTCCTTTGCTTCGGCAGCCGATTGGGCCAGCTGCCCGACGACATAGGTGAGACCGTCCGGTCCATGGAAGGTTCCGTCGCGCTCCGCGTATGGTGCGGTCATGGCGGCGGGTGCGACCGGTGCGGACGCGGCCGGGTCGGGGGTGCGTGCGCGTCCGGTCGGCGCGACCGGTTCGGGCGCCGGGCGTTGCGAGGCTGCCGCCGGATCGGGATCACGGGGGTGTGCGAGCATGTCCGGCCAGGTCGAGGGCAGTCCGCCCGGGCAATTCGCGATGTCGGCGGTGCGGACCGAGGGATCGGTGACGCAGGGGGTATTGCGGGCCCCGCGGATGACTTTCGGGTTGTCCGGGGCGACCCGGCAGTAGTCGCCCGTCGATGAAACCGGCGCGGGACCTGTGTCGGATGGGTCGCGGCGCTGCGTGCTCTGATATCCCTCCGTGCAAGGTGGCGGGTTCTCGGTATTGCCGAATTTGACATCCAGCGGCAGCTGCGGCCCTCTGGTGTCGGCGGTGGTCTGCAGGCCCGCGGCGGCGTCGGTGTAGTTCAAGCCGGTCGCCAGCGCCGGATACACGACCAGGATCTGGCGCAGTCCCGCTACATTGACCCGCAGCACCTGTCCCACGGTCTGCAGATCGGCCAGCAGCACCGGCAGCGGCGTCGTCAGGTCGGCGAGTGTGCCGGAAACGGTGGCGGCGGTGGCGGGGCCCTGATCCAGCACATCGCGCAACTGCGCGTCGTTCAGTGCCAGCTGCGTGGTGAAGGATGCCAGATCGCTTGTCGTGGAACGAATTTCGGTCCGGACCGAATTTCCGGTGCGCAGCAGCGGTTCAGCGTCTTCGAGCAGGGTGAGGGTGGGGCCGATATCAGCTTGGGCGAGGTCGAGCAGCTTCGCGGAGGATTCGATGAGGGTGGCCAGGGCGGGCCCGGCGCCGTTGACGGCGTTGAAGGTCTCGTCGATCGCGGTTCGCAGCGAGTCGGTGGACACGCTCTTCAGCAGGGTCTGCGTTTTGTCCAGCACGTCGACGGTCGGGATCGGCACGGTCGTCTTCGACAGTGGGATCGAGCTGCCGTCGCGCAGATAGGGCGCGGTGTCATCGGAAGGTATCAGGTCCACGTACTGTTCGCCGATGGCGGACATGCTTTTGACCGCGGCCGTGGCCGAGGCTGGGACGTTGTGGTCGTCACGCAACTGCATGTGGACTCGGACGGTCTCGCCGTTGAGGTCTATGCCGGTGACGCGGCCGATCTCCACGCCGCGGTAGGTGACCGACGCCGCTTCGTACAGACCACCCGAATCTGTGAAATCGGCTGTGACCGTGTAGGTTCCGAGTCCGGTGAGGCGCTGGATGCCGATGTAGTGGAGCAAGCCGTAGACCAGGCTCACCACGGCCAGGATCGCGAAGACGATGAGCTGACCTTTGACCAGACGGGTTCTCATCGGGGTCCCCCGTTCGGATCGGCGGGCAGGTCGCCCGGCGCGGGTTGCGTCGGTGCGATGAGCGGGTTCACCGCGCGGTTGGACATCGGAATCAGTCGGTTGAACGGGATGCTGCCGATGACCTTGTTCTGGATGCCTTCGACGGTGAGGTCGAGGGTGAGGAACAAATTGATGTAGTCGCCCTTGATGGCTTTGTCGGTGACGGTGACCGGGAATGGGAAGCTCAGGGCGACGAGCAGTCCCCCGGCGAGATCGGAACCCGCTGCCGCGAGTTGGGTGAGCGTGGGCTGCAGGTTGTGCAGGTCGGCGGTGAGGTCGTCGCGACTGCTGTGCAGAACCTGCGCGGCTTGCGCACCGAAGGCGCCGACGCGGTCGAGCATGGTCGTCAGCTGGGTCTTCTGCTCGTCGAGCACGGCCAGCGCCGGTTGGATCTGTTCGATCCCGGCGCCGAGTGTGTCCTTCTGCGCGGCAAGCTCTTTCGAGAGTGCGTCGAGGCTGTCGATGGCACGCACGATGTTGTCGCGTTGGCTGTCGAGGCCGTCGACGAAGGTGACCAGTCGAGCGAAGGACCGATTGATCGCGTTCTCGCGTCCGCCGAACGCGTCGTTCAGTTCGGTCATGATGGTCCGGATCTGTTCCAGCCCACTGCCGTTGAGAACCAACGATAACGCGGCGAGCACATCCTCGGTCGCGGGATACTCCGTGGTCGCCGAGAGCGGGATCACGTCGCCGTCACGCAGCGGCCGGTCCGACTTACCGCTGTTGGGGCTGCTCAGCTCTAGATATTGCGCGCCGAGCACGCTGGTTTGTGCGAGTCGGGCGGTGCTGTTCGCAGGCAGTCGGACGTTGTTGTCGATTTCGAGGGTGATGTCCGCGAGGTAATCGCGGACGGTGATCGCGGTGATCGTACCGACGGTCACGTTGTCGGCTTTGACCAGCGAGTTGGCGATCAGATTCTGGGTGTCACGCAGCTGCACCCGCACCGTATAGGAGCCGTGGTGAATCACGTTGCCGGGCAGTGGGATCGAATTGGCTCCGTCGAATCGGCAACCGGCGCTCAGCAACGCACCCAGTAGCAGCACGCCACTGGCCTGGCGTCGTATCGAGGGTTTCATCGTCGGGCTCCGGGGATGAGAAGGTCGGTCAGTCCGGGGACGGCCGGTAACCCGGGCAGGCCCACGGTGGGCTGCGGCGCCGAGCCCGCCCCTATCGCCGCACGCACAGCAGCGCCGAAAAGGTCACCGAATTGTGAACTGACACGCGAACATTCGGCTTTCGGCGCGTCCACCGTGGTGAGCAGGGCACAGATCAGCGACATCGGGTCCGGTAGATCCGGGATGATCAGATTCGCGGTCACCGACTTCGAAGACGGGTCGATGATGTTGTAGAGATCGTCCAGCGCGGTCGGCGCGGTATGCAGGATCTGGGCGAGGTCGTCCTCCCGGTTCACCAGCAACGAGGTGATCCGAATCAGCGATGTGACATCGTATTTCAGCGCGTCACGGTTGTCGGCGACGAAGCCGCGGATTTCGGGCAGCATCGCTTGGACCGCCTGTAGTGCCGCGTCGAGCTGAGTCCGGTTGTCGTTCAATAGATTCGACACCCCGGCCAGCTGACCGATGAAGTTCCGGACCTGAGTGTCATTGGCGGCGAGCGCGGAAATCACCGTCTGCAGGTTCCGCACGGTGGCGAAGAGATCGGGTCCGCCCTCGGCCAGCGTCTGCATCGCCTTGGACAGGTCGACCAGTGTGTCGTTGAGCGTTTTGCCGTTACCCTCGAGTGCTTTCGCGGTGGCGTCGGTGAATCGGGCCAAGGTCCCGGTCGGGTCGCCGGGTTTGGGCGCGAGCTGGGTGGCGAGATCGGTGACCTGCTGCTTGATCTGCTCGTATTCGACCGGGACAGCGGTGCGCTCGAGCCGGATGACGGCGCCATCGCGCAATTCCGGCTCGGATCCACGTTTCGGGATGAGCTGGATGTAGCGGCCCGACACCAGCGTGGGGGCCACGATCACGGCGTGGGTGTCGGCGTTCACCGGATGCGACGAATCGAAATGCATGGTGACGCGAACGCGATCGCCCATCGGCGTGACGTCGTCGACGTCGCCGATCGGCACACCGCGTAGCGCAACGCGGTCGCCGTGATAGAGGCCAACCGAGTTGGTGAAGTAGGCGGTGACCCGAACGGTCGCATCTCGCGTCATCCACCAGGTGGCACCGGTGCCGATGATCGCCGCGACGATCAGGACGGCGAGAATCCGTCCAGGGACCGGGATGCGGGACCAGCCCGCGCGTGGCGACGCCATCAGCGTCCTCCTCCGGGGCCGCCGGGCTGCTGCCCGTTGAGGTTTGCGGGGGCGATGTTGTGCAGCAGTACACCGAAGAACGGTCCACTGCCGACGACCTCACCGAGTTGGGTTACGAACGGTTTCAAGCCGGTGATCGCGGCGTTGATGTTGTCGTAGTTGGTGTTGAGCAGACCCAAGACCCGGTCGAGTTCGGCGAGCATCGGTGCGAGTGTCTGCTTGTTGTCCTGGGCCAATCCGTGTAGTTCGGCGCTGACGGCCCGAACGTTGACCAGCAGGGTGCGAATGGTGGCGGCCCGGTCGTTGAGTGCGGCGAACAGCGAACCACCGTCGGTCAGCAGTGCGGTCAGGTTCTGATTTCGTTGCGCGAGAATGCCGGTCACTGATTGGGTGCGATCGAGCAGATCCCGTACGGCTCCGTCGCGGGAGGCGATGGTCTCCGACAGTCGCGACACACCGTCGAGCGAAGGGCGCAGATTCTCCGGTAGCGAAGTCAGCACTTTCGACACGCTGTCGACCGCGTCGGTCAGTTGCTTTTTGTCGGTGCCGGCCAACCGGGTCGTCAGTTGGTTCAGCGATTCGGTTATGTCGAAGCCGGAGCTGGTGTGGTCCAAAGGAATTCGGCCCCCGATGGCGCCGTCACCGTCAGGCCGCAGCTCGACATAGCGACGCCCGAGAGCCGTTTCGACCTTGATCGCCGCGGTGGTGTGCATGCCGAGGTGCTGTCCGTGGGTGTCGACCCGCAGAGCGATGTCGACGTGATCGCCGCTGAGGGCGATGCTGTCGACCTTGCCCACCTCGATGCCCGAAATCTGCACGGCGTCCCCGGTGTTCAGTCCGCTGGCGTCGGCGAATTCGGCCACCACGGTCTTGTGGCCCGGCCATTCGGGAATGCGCTCGTAATTGAACACACCAACGAGCAGGGCGACGACGATGGCGATGCCCACCAGCCCCAAGCGCAGGGGATCGCGTTCGGAGAACGATTTCATGGCGGAATCACCTGCACCTTTCGGCGGGCGCGGTGAACATCGGTGTGTCCTGATAGCCGGTGCCGCCGATCGCCGGATACCGGATGGCGAGACCGCAGACGAAGAAGTTGGCGAAACTGCCGTAACTACTGGCGCGCCCGGCCAGGTTGTAGGTGGTCGGCAGCTTCGCCAGCAGCAACGAGAGGGTGCCGGAATCGGTGTTGAGGTTGTGCGCCAAGCGCTGCAACTCGGCGATGTCGGCGCCGATGGCGGGTCGATTGTCCTGGAAGAGCTGTGCGACCTCCGCGGTGCCCGCGTCGATCCGCTCCAAACCAGTGGTCAGTGTGGTCCGGTCCGCATCGAGACCGCTGACGACCTGCTGCAGGTCGACCACCAACTGATCGAATCGTGTGCCGCGCTGCTGGATTACGCCGAGGGCGGCGGCGAGGCTGTCGATCGTCTCACCGATGACCTGGTCACGATCGGCCAGCGTGTTGCCGAGCTCGCCGATCTGCTCCACCAGGGTGGCGATGTTCTGTTCCTGGCCGTTGAGCACGGCAATCAACGATGCCGACAGCTTGTTCGTCTGGTCCGGATCCAGGCCCTGCAGTAGCGGCTTGAATCCATTGACCAAGCTGTCGATATCGAGTGCGGGTGCGGTCTGGGTGACCGGAATCGGATCGTTTTCGGAGCGCAACCCGGAGTGGTCGGGTTTGACGCCCACCTCGAGATACCGGTCGCCGACCAGATTCTTGTATCGGACCGCGGCGGTGGAGCTGGTCAGCACCTCGATGTCACGGTCGACGGTGAAAACGACCTCGACGAGGTGGTCGTGTGCGAAGTCCACCGACTTCACCTTGCCCACCGGGACACCGGCGATCTTCACGTCATTCCCGGACTTCATCCCCGAGACCGAGGTGAACAGCGCGCGGTAGGTGCGGGTCGGCACGAATCGCAACTCGCCGACGAGCACGACGAGCATGGCCGAAATGATCGAGGTGATCACTAGGAAGACCACCAACTTGATGCCTGCGTGACGGGCGATCATCGGGTCAGTCCGTAGATCAGTGCCGCGAACGGGTTGCCCAGCAGATCCTCCGGACCACGAATCGGGCCGTAAACCGTTGTACCGGTGTTGAAGTCGGTGTGACCGGGGGCGGGACCGTCCGGGGTGTACGGGTATCCATGGCAGGAGGGTGCGTTATCGGCACCGTTCACGGGCAGATCCTTGTCGTAGCGGTAGGGCGCGTCGCCCATCAGCAGGGTGCTCAGGATGTTCAGGCCCGGCCGTCCGCCGCCGAGCGCACGTTCGAGGATTTTGCGGTCCTGGTTGAGAGCCGAGAACAGACACGGGAACGACGGCGACTGCTCGGCGAGCACCCGAACGCTCGGTTCCAATGCTTCGACAGCGCCGATCAGTGGTGTGGCCGAAGCATCCGTGAATGCCTTACCGGTATTGCCGAATTCGGTGAACGACAGCAGGAAAGCACTCAGGCTCGCTTGCTTCTCGACAATGGTGTTGCCGGTGGTCGACAGGTTCTGCAGTGTGGTCATGAAATCCGGTGTCGCGGCTGCCAAGGTGTCGAGATTGTCGGCGAGCAGCGGGACGTCGCGGCGCAATGTCGGAATGGCCTCGTTGAACTGCCCGAGATAGCGATCCGTGGACACCATCAGGTCGCCGAATCGCGTACCGTGCCCACCCAGCGCGGTCCCGAGGGCGGTAAGAGTCGCGTTGACCTTTTGCGGTTCAATCGTTTTCAGGACGGTCAGCAACGCTTCGAATACGTCGTTCACCTCGACGGGCGCCTTCGAGTCGTCGATCACCGATCCGGCGGTCAATGTCGTCGCCGACGGTTGCTCCGGCCAGACCAGCGTGACGAACTTGCGTCCGAACAGGGTGGTCGGTGCTATCTGGGCACCGACGTTGTCCGGAATCCGGTGCGCCTGAACTGGATTCAGGTCCAAGGTCAGCCTCGCACGGTCGTTGTCGAAATCGACGGCGTTCACCCGTCCGATGACCACGCCGTGCACCTTGACATCGGATCCGGGCCCCATCAGCAGCCCGGCCCGATCCGCGACCAAGTAGACGCGGGTGCTCGCGACGAATTCGCCACTGCAGGAAGCGATGGCGCCCGTCCAGGCGAGGACGAACGCGACCAGAGCGCTGATGCCGAACAGCACGGCACGGCGGCGGGAGACTTCGACGTTCATCCGGACACCCGCACAGTCGAGTGGACACCGCCATAGGCCGCGACGCCGACGATCAGGTCGACGATCATGATCGCGATCAGCGAAGTGCGTACCGCCCGGCCGACCGCCACCCCGACACCGGCGGGACCACCGGCGGCGTGGTAGCCGTGGTAGCAGTGCACCGACATGATGATCACCGAGAACACAATGACTTTCACCAGTGACCACAGCACGTCGCTCGGTACGAGGAAGACGTTGAAGTAGTGCTCATAGGTGCCCGGCGACTGCCCGGACAGGACGATGCTCACGAACTGGGTCGAGGCGTAGCCCATGAACAGCGCGATACCGTACAGCGGCATGATCGCGATCAGCCCGGCCAGGATGCGGGTCGTCACCAGATATGGGACGGAGGGAATCGACATAACCTCCAAGGCGTCGATCTCTTCGCTCACCCGCATCGCACCGAGTTGCGCGGTGAATCCGGCGCCGACCGTCGCGGTCAACGCGACCCCGGCGACCACAGGAATGGCCTCCCGCGTATTGAAGAACGCGGAGATGAATCCCGACATCGCCTCGACACCGACCCGCCCCAGCGAGTTGCTGCCTTGCTGGCCGACCTCGTAACCAGCTGCGGCGGTGAGGAATCCGACGATGACGACGGTTCCGCCGATGACCGCCAGGGCGCCGGTCCCGAGGCTCACCTCGGCGATGAGGCGGACCACCTCACCGCGGTAGCGGCGCAGGGTGCGCGGAATCCAGCCGATTCCGTGCAGATGAAACGACAGTTGGTGGCCGAGGCCGCCGACGGCGTCGACGGGGCGAGCCGCGGTCGTGGTGAGCCGACGTCCCCATGACTTTCGCCGAATCAGCTCGATGGCCCCCGGCTCTTTGCTGGTGGTGGTCAATATCGATCCGTTCATTGCAGCCACAGCGTGGTTATGAGGGAGTTGGCCAGGAACAACAAGACGAAGCTGAAGACGACGGTCTGATTGACGGCGTCACCGACTCCCTTCGGCCCACCCTTGGCATGCAGACCCAGATGGCAGGCCACCAGCGCGGCCAACAGCCCGAATATCCCGGCCTTGAGCTCACTGACCAGCAGATCCGGTACCCCGGTGAGCAGCGGAATCGCAGTGATGAACTGTCCCGGGGTCGCGCCTTGCAGATAGACCGCGTAGAGGTAGCCGCCGGTCAAACCCACCGCCGTGACCAGGCCGTTGAGAAATAGCGCGACCGTCGTAGAGGCGAGTATCCGTGGCACGACCAGCCGTTGAATCGGGTCGATGCCAAGCACCCGCATCGCATCGATCTCCTCGCGGATTGTGCGGGCACCGAGATCCGCGCAGATCGCCGTCGCACCGGCGCCCGCCACCACCAAAACCGTTGCCACCGGACCGATCTCGCGAATCACCGCGATACCGGCACCCGCGCCGGACAGATCAATGGCACCGATCTCGTTCAGCAGCACGTTGATCTGGAAGATCACCATCACGCAGAACGGGATCGCGATCAGCAAGGTCGGAACGATCGACACACTGGCGATGAACCAGGCCTGGTGCACGAACTCCCGAAATTGGAACGGGCGTCGCGGCAGCATCCGAGCGGTATCCAACACCGTTGCGAAGAACTCCCCCACCGCACGCGGCGCGACCGCCGTCACGGACAGCATCGCGTCCCATCGCCCGCGCGAGGAAATCTCGCTGCCGGTGTCCACCATCGTCGAACCTTCCGATTATTCGAAAATCACTGACCGGGATGACCGGCGCTCACGCCGGGCTGAAGTTGCTCGCCATATCGGCGGCCGCGAACTCGCTGACGGCACGGTCCGCGGCGGTCGAGACCTCCAGCCGTTCGATGATCGATGCCAGCTCGCCCGCCGGAAGCGCGCAGGTCAGCTCGTCCTCGGGGAGGTTGGTTCGGGTCCGGCTGACCGCGCAGCCGGGGCTCACCGCGACCTGCCCGGCCTGGGCGAGTGGGACGATCACACACTGCGGCTTGCGGGCCAAGGTGAGATCGGGGACGGCACCGAGCAGGGTCATCAACGCCGTTGGCGACAGTTTGACCAGGACCACGTCCGGGTTCTCCGCCTCGGCCAGCGGTTGATAGGTGATCGAGGACGGACGGAACTGCAACGCCGCGGCGGCCATCAGGTCGGCCTCGCCGACCCAGCCGCTGCCCACCAGGGCTGCGGTGTCCGCGCCAGCGGCGGCCTGTTCGAGCGGGATCAGCCCATGGGTGTAGCTGCCGACGCTGCAATGTGCGTGATCGGCGGCGACAGTATCGAGACGCTGCTGCTGCGCCGGTGTCCAGAAACAGCATCCGGCCGGTTGGGCCGGGACCGGACCGGGTACATCCGTGGTCGCATCGAAACTTACCGCGACAGGTGTTTCGGTGACGCCGAGAAGCTCGGACAATCGGCGGGCCGATGCGGCGTAGGTGCTCATGATCAGGACCTTTCAGAAGGGTTTGTCATGCGTAGGTGAGGCGAACCCGGTGGGTATCGATGTCGAGATCGATGGCCACCGCACCGGGTTGTGAACGGCGCCAGGTGTCGCAGGGGCGGTCGTCGACCTCGAGCGAGACCGGCGCCTTGTGCGGCAAGTTGTCGACGGTGAACGAAGTCGGCGCTCCCCGACGCGACGGGGTCGCGGCGAAGGTGTCGATCTCGAGAACTCGGCGCCGAATGTCGTTGTGAGTGCGTCGGATACCGATAAGCGGGTAGTCGAGGCCGGAGACCGTCGGCTCGTCGTACATGGTGGTGTTCGGGGAGTTGAAAACCCGGGACCAGGCACCGGGTTCCGCGCATTCGATCATCATCATGGTGGCGTTGATCTGGCCGCGAGGCCATTGCTCGCCCAGCCCGCACCAGAACGCGAAGCGGCTGTCGTCTTCGCCGAAATACCTTGGCTCGAACTGACTTTCGGACACCGCGCGCAAGCGTTCCCAGGTTGTGGTGTCACCGATTTCGCGGGCCATCCACAGACCGATGGACAACATCTGCGGGTCATCGGCCAACTGGACGACCGGCACCTTGGGGTTGTTCCAGCCCAACTGGCGCATCGCCGATTCATACAGCTCGATCCCGAGTTCGGGATCCTGCGGATAGATGTAGTGCACAAGGGTGAGCGCGCTGTAGCCGTTTACCGGCCCGGGGAAGGTCATCGTCGCGTTTTCGATCGGGTCGTAGAAGAACGCCACCCAATCGATGCGGCCTTGCCGGTCCCGTCCCATGTAGTGCTTCTTGGCGAATTCGATCCAATCCAGGAACGGTTCGTTGAGCGAGGTGTGCAGCAGTGAGTCGTACATCTTGAGGCCGAGACCGGCGGCGGTCACACAGAACGGCCAGATCTTGGTGTTCTCGCAGTGCGGTCCCTGAGGCCGCGCCGCCATCTGATCGGAAATGAACTTTGCCATCCGCCGGTGTGTCCAGGTGAATTTGCGGTTTTGGTATCCGGAGACCTCGAATGGAGTGGTTTGGGTCGGCTGTCCCGAGACGTAGTGGCGCATGCCCAGCAGCAGATTGAGCCAGCCACGGTAGAAGAGGTTCCCGTCACAGCCGACCGGGTCCGGTTGCAGTCCCCATGGTTCGATGCCGTTGCCGGTCCAGCCGGGCAGGGCATACCGGCCACGCAGGTGCTCGGGTACAACCATCAACCATTCAGGGGGATATTTGTCGACATTGGGGTCGGGCCCGATAAGGGTGTTCCAATCGATACCGCCCCAGAAGGTGACGTAGCGGCGCGCCAGTTCATCGAGGATGCGGGTATAGCCTTCCCGCCACGCCGGAGTCGCTTCCACCATCATGGGCAGCACGTAGCCCATCTCGGCAAGGTCGAAGCGCGGGAACGCGCACATCGGCGGCTCGCTGTAGCGATCCCACCACGGATGCGGCTCGCCCTGATCGGACCAGTCGTCGTCGGTCGTGGCCTTCTCCCACATGAATCTCAGCCAGCCCAGCGATCGGTCGTTGAGTCCCGCCGCAGCGGTTGTTGTCGTCGTCGCATGGGTTGCGGGTGTCGTGGTCATCGGCATTGCTGCCAGCTGTGTCATCTCATGGCTCCGGCATAGGTTCGTCGGTGGTGGCACGGACCATCCACAACGTGGACCTGGCTTTCCAGGCGGCCTTCCACTCGGGATCGAGGCGCACGACCGCTGGCTCGATGAGGATGGTCTCGTCCCCGCTCGCAGCGGGGTCGTGGGCAACGTAGGCATCGGGGATCCGGTGGCGGGGTCCACTCGAGCGCCCGATCTTGATGAACTTCCGAGTAAGGCCGAAGAACCACAGCAGTACGAATGCACTGCCGTGAATCTCGACTGTGCCCTGGTGATTTGCTTCGACCAGCTTGTCGACCGCCCTCGGGGAACTGAGAATGCGCAGCGCTTGCCGACTCGAGCCGATGTGCACCGCGCAGTCCGCCGCGGCGGCATGGCCGGAATGTGATGTCGCCCTGCGCAATTGCGTGTCGAAGATCCAGTGCCGGGCGACCCCGTCACCAGCGGACATCTCGAAGGTCAGCGAGCGGGTTATCTGCGACCGCACAGACGGCATGAACCGGGATCCCCGGGCGATGCACTGCCCGAGAAACCACAGCAGCAGGCGCATGGCCGCGTTCGACATCGGTTACCGCACCGTCCCGATGACCGGCGCGGGTTGCAGGTGGCGGACCAAGAACGCGGTTTGATCGGTCACCAACTGCTCGAATGCCTCTCCGAGGTAGAAATCGAAATGTCCTGCGTCGTACAGCCGAACATCGCCGCGCGGTGCCTGGCGGGCGTAGCGCTCGGTCTGTTTGGGCGGGGCGACCGAATCGGTCGCGCTGATACAGATCAGGATCGGCGCGACGATGCGCTTGGCCGATCGACCCGGCCGATACCGGATCATGCTCGTCACACTGCGGGCCGCGGCACGGTTGATCCACTGGAAGCCGGGAGGCAGCAGCGCGTGCATCCCGGGTAGCGCATCGGGTGCGTTCATCAGGGCCATCTCGCCCGGTGCCGCGGCGACCGGAACGCAGATCGGCTCCTCATCCCGCGCCGCCGCCAGCAGGTCGCGAGCCACCACGCGCAACAGCGCCAGCGTCTCGCCCAAACCCAGACCGGCCGCCGAAGCAAGTCCGTCGGTGAATGGGCACTGGGCGACCGCGGCACGAAGTTCCGGATGCCGAGCGGCAACCGAAATGGCATGTCCGCCACCGAGGGAACTCCCCCACACCGCGACCCGAGCGTGATCGACTTCCGGCAAGCTGACCGCGTACTCGATCGCGGCATCCCAGTCGGCGAGCTGCTTGCTCATCGACAACACCTGGCGTGGTGCGCCGCCGCTGTCCCCGAGATTGCGGTAGGTGAACACCAACACCGCCAGCCCAGCCGCGGCGAATCGCTCGGCGTAGGGCGCCAGCCCCATCTCCCGAGTGGCACCCAAACCGTGCCCCATCACAACCACGGGCACTGGCTTATCGACGGCGATATCGGGCAGGTACAACCAAGCCGAGCAGAAGGAGTCGCCGGAGGGAAAATCCACGGTGCGGCGGCCGAATGCGTGAGGTGCTTTGCGAGCCATTTCTTTCACTTCCTGGATGTGGTACCGAGCGCGGCACTGCCGTGCCGTAGCGCCGCGTCATAGCCGCCGGGCCGATACAGCGGCAGCTCACCGCTGTCGGCGGTCTCACGCAGGTAGCGCAGCATGATCTCCTGTGCCTGCCGCTGCGGCAGCGCTGCCAGGAATTCGGTGCGCTCGAGGTGTAGGCCCTGCGCCATCGACAGCGATCCACCGACATTCACCGCCCGCTTGATGGCGGCGATCGCCTCGGTCGGCCGGGCCGCGAGATGTGTGCCCCGTTCGACGGCCCGGGAAATGAGCCGGTCGGCGGGGACGATCTCGTCGAGCGCTCCGATCGCCAGTGCTTCCTCGGCCGGGAAAGGCTTGCCCTCCAAGATCGCGACCAGCGCCCGGTGTGAACCGATGAGCCGAGGCAGGCGCTGGGTGCCACCGGCGCCGGGCGCAAAGCCCAGCAGAACTTCCGGATGTCCGATGAAATAGTCGCCTTCGGCCATCAATCGCAGGTCACACGCCCATGAGATCTCGGCGCCCACACCGAGCACCGACCCGTTGAGTGCCGCGACGAAGATCGTGGAACTGGAGCTCATCCGCAGCAATGTCTCGTGCATGAGATCGAGCTGGACCGCCCCGGTCAACGGCGTCTTGCGCGCCACCCATCTGGTGAACCTGTTCCGGCCGAATTGATGGGCGATCCGCGCCACCACATTGGTGATACCGCGGCCCACCGGCGGTATGACCGAACCGTCTTCCTGCAGCCACGCCAGATCGGCATGGCTGATGAACCGCCCCGGATGCGACCCGGTGAACACCACCACGCGAACCTCGGAATCGCGGTCGGCGCGCTCGACGAGATCGAACAGTTCGGGAGCATCTTCGCGGCCGAACAGGCCCAACTCATTGCCGGCGAAACGCGCGACGATCACTCCACCGTCGAGTTTTTCGGTCTGGATGCGTTGCGCCCCGGGACGTGGCTGCGACATGGCGCCGACTCCTCCTTACCTATCCGATGTGGGGAAACCGCACCGAGGACAGGGTGCGAGAACGAAGTTTGGAACTTCGTTATGAACTTCGTTATGGGACGATAGTGCACTAGGTCACATTGAGCAAGACTCGTGATCGCCGACTCATTTTTCGTCGTCCTTCGCCGAGTCGAACTGGGCGGATGCCCGGTAGCCTCGTTTCACAAACCCACGGCAGTCCGAACAGGGAGGTGCGCGGCTCCGATGCCGAAACCAAGCAAGGAAGCCGCCGCTCGATTGACGCCCGATCAGATTGTCCAACGGCTGGTCGAGGCGGCAACGAGACTGCTCGCCGAGAAGGGACCGTCGCAGATCAAGGCACGGTCGGTCGCCGAGGCCGCGCAGGTATCGACGATGGCGGTGTACTACCACCTCGGTGGCGTGCCCGAGTTACTCCGAGCCGTCGTCGAGCAAGGATTCCGAGACCTCGGCCGAACCCTCGTCGCAGTGCCACCGAGCGACGATCCGGTCACCGATCTGTTCGCGATGGCGCTGGCCTACCGCGGGTTCGCCCACGACAATCCCCACCTCTACGACGCGATGTTCGGCCTCTCGACACGCGGAAGCTATCGAGCACTGGAAACCTCGAACTCCGGCACCATCAGGCGATCCAAGGAATTCCAGGCGGACTACGCACATCTGGTCGAGACATGCGCTCGACTCGTGCGCAGCGGCCGCGTTCGCAGCGACGAGGACCCCGACGCGATCGCCACCCAACTGTGGAGTTGTGTGCACGGATTCATCACGCTGGAATTGGGCGGTTCCTTCACCCACGTCCCCGACCCCGTTCGCTGGATACTGCAACCAATGACAGTGAACCTGCTGGTCGGGTTGGGTGATACCGCCGAGTCGGCGAAAGCCTCCGAGAGCGCCGCGTCGCGCTCGCTGAGCGCCGACTCGAAATAGGCGGACAGCCACCGAACGACTGCGGCACCCGGCTTCGAACCATGCCGCGGTAATCACCGAGTCCTATTGCCTTCCATCTATAACGAAGTTATCCTCGGCTGATGCAACGAAGCTTGGCGGGTCGACGACTGGTAGTTACCGGGGCAGCACGCGGCATCGGGGAGAAGGTGGCACGTCTTGCCGCCGCCCGCGGCGCGCGCGTGGCCTTGATCGGACTCGAGCCCGAAAAATTGCGCGCACTAGCTGCCGACCTGGGTCCCACCGCATGCTGGCGGGAGGCCGACGTGCGCGACGGCACCGCACTGCGGTCGGCGATCGATGACTGCGCGGAGATCATGGGTGGCATCGACTTCCTTGTCGCCAATGCCGGGGTAGCGGCCTACGGGACGGTGCGGCAGATGGACGAGGCGTCGTTCGATCGAGTTCTGGACATCAACCTCAACGGCGTCTTCCGCACCCTCAAGCACGCGACACCGCATCTCGAGCGCACCCGAGGTCACGTGCTGGTCATCGCGTCCGCACTATCCTTCATGCCCCTGGCAGGAATGGCCTCCTACGCTGCGAGCAAAGCCGGAGTCGAAATACTCGCCCTGACTTACCGCCAAGAGGTGGCGCACCTCGGCATCACGGTCGGCGTGGTCCATCCCTCGTGGATCGACACCGATCTCGTCCGAGGTGCGGAAGCCGACATCCCCTCCTTCCAGGGAATACGTGAAAAGCTGCCCTATCCGGGCAATGTCACCACGAGCGTCGACGAGGCAGCCACCGCGATCGTCGATGGACTCGCGCGCCGACGTGCCCGTGTCTATGTGCCGCGCGCGGTCGGCGTGGCCAATTGGGCGAAAGGCGCCATGAACTCACCGCTGACCTGGCGTTGGGCAAGGCGCTTGGCGGCCGAACTGGTTCCGACCATGGAACGTGAGGTCGCGGCACTGGGGCGACATGACCAACTCACGCCGGGTACCGACAAAACCCGTCCGGCACAACACTCGTGACCATCAGGAGGCGGACATGACCGACACGATGTGGGCCATCAGCCAGGACGAACTCGGCGGCCCCGAGACGCTGAGGCTGGTCACCTTGCCGATTCCCGAGCCCGGCATCGGCGAGGTCGTCGTCCGAGTACATGCTGCCGCGCTCAATCCGGTCGACGCGTTGGCACGGCAGAGCGGTCTGTTCGTCAGCGCACTGCCGTTCGTGCTCGGTTGGGATATCTCGGGGCACGTGGCGGCTGTCGGCCCGGGCGTGACCGTGCATCAGGTCGGCGACGAAGTGTTCGGCATGCTGCCCTTCCCGCACGGCCACGGCGCCCACGCCGAGTACGCCCTCGCCCCGGCCCGCACACTCGTCGCGAAACCCAAACACCTCGAACACATCCAGGCCGCGGCCCTCCCCCTGGCCGGGCTCACCGCCTGGCAGGCCCTGGTGGATACGGCTCGCATCGATCAGGACAGCCGCATCTTGATCACCGGCGCAGCCGGAGGTGTCGGACATCTCGCGGTGCAGATCGCGAAAACCCGTGGCGCTCATGTCATCGCATTGGCTTCGGCACAGGACGCCGACTTCGTCACCGCGGTGGGCGCCGACGAGGTGATCGACTACACCACAACCGACTTCACCCAGGCCGTCAAGGAAGTCGACGTCGTCCTGGAGGTCATCGGCGGCGACTATGCCGCCAGAGCCCTGGACGTTCTCGAACCCGGTGGGGTCCTGGTTTCGACATTGCCGCCTTCGGTCGCTCCGCTGGAAAAGGATGCGGCCGCGCGCGGCATCCGGGTGGCCGGGCTGCTCGTCGAGGCCGACCGGCTCGGCATGACCGCCCTGGCCAAATTCGCGGCCACCGGCGAACTCATTCCCGCCATCGCCGCGACCTTTCCCCTCGATCAGGCTGCTTCCGCCCACGCCACCAAGCGCGGACCCGGCAAGACCGTACTCACGGCGGCCTGACGCACCAACACCCGAAATGACAGACCCGAACCACTCCGCACCACTGGCCCCGGCAACCGCGACTCCGATCCGAGATCGCTGGGCCGAACTGCACGGCGCCGCCGTCAACATCCTGACCGAGGCGGTTCGGTACGAGCCCGGCGGCGAACCGATCGACTTCGGCGAATTCCTCGCCAGTGTGCTGGAAACCGTGGCTGCCAACGTCGGCAGTGTCGCCCGGCTCGTCGCAGGGCGATCGAACAGCAAGGAGGCGGCTTGGATCCAAGGCCTCGCAGGCGGCGAATCGGCGACTCCCGAGTGGCTGGCGCCGGGTCGAACGGCACCGGTCATCGTGCAGTTGAACCTCTGGGACGTCCTCGGCCGCACAGGAATCGACGAGCCCAGCGATCCGACCACGCAAATACTGCATCGCCACCAGCGCTATATCGCCGCGTTCGAAGCGGCGGTGGTCGCCGAAGGTGCACGACTCGGCCTGACCGTGCCGGTGACGGTGCGTGCCATCGCCGACCCCGATACGACGCCGCCGGCCACAGACAAGGCGGACGCCATCGCCGACCAGCTACGCGACTACGCCATGGAGGCCACGCCGATGATCCTCACCGAGGATTGATCGAGTCATACCAGCGCAGGGCCGCCTCGTGCGAGGACTGGGCCCGAGCCCGCTCATCGCCGAGTCCGACCGAGAAGTTGACCCCCATCGGCAGCATCACCTGTGCAACGGCGTCGCTGAAGTCGGCGAAGTGCTCGGCCAGCTCGAGGGTGATATAGCCGTGCACGTAACTCCACAATTGCGCGGCGACCACCTCGGGATCCTGCTGCTCGATCCGGCCGGAGGCCACGAGCCGCTGGCATGCTTCGACCATGTGCAGGTAGGCATCTCGGAAGGCGGGCGATCGCCCGCTGAACCGAATGTCGGAAGCCCCCATCGGCCGGTACGTCGCGCGCGTGGACAATCCGAACATCAGGTCATAGAGGTGTGGATTCTCCCTGGCGACCCGCCGACAGGTCAGCGCCATCGTGAAGAGATCCGCGATCGGATCCGCGGTCACCGGCATCCGGGAAAACGCCCTGTCCAGTTCCTTGAATCCCTGATCGACGACGGCTCGAACGAGTTCGGGGATCCCGCCGAAGTGGCTGTAGACCACCATCGTCGAGAGCCCGGTCGCCGACGCCACAGTCCGCGCTTTGATGGCCGAAGGGCCCTGCTCGGCCAGCAGACCGATGGTCGCCTTGACGAGTCGGTCCGGCACGCTTTCGATCGTCGAATCTTCTGACACGTTCCTCATATTTCCACCTGACTTCACACCACCCGGGCCGCGAGACCGGCGCATGGCTATTGCCACCCGCCCTGTAACTTCGTTATATTAGTCGTGTAACTTCGTTATTGGCACCGTTGTTCTTACAGTCCCCGTGGCCTGGCGCGGTCGCCGGAGGTGGTCCGGACTAGTCGATGGTTGGGTTGTAGAAGCCCCGGAGAGCAATCCGAACCACCGATAGGGTGGCTTTTATGACCGATTCTGATCTGTTCGACCTGCGAGCCAGGGCCGCCGCCGGCGATAGTGACGCGGCTGACGAGCTCGTCGAACTCGCTGGTGAGCGTGGCGATATGGACGAACTACGGCACCTGGCTGCTGATGGCAACCGTGACGCGGTCGACCAGCTCGTTGAACT